>JBMTQO010000005.1:0-73767 GCA_049446275.1 Paracoccaceae bacterium
AGAGGTGAATGATGGCAGAGCCAAAAGAACAAGAATTTTTGGATGACATTGCGGAGGTAGAAGCAGAGCAAGATGCAGATGAAATGATCGACATCGATGAGGCCGCGGCAGAGTTTGATGAAATCGATTCATTGCGTGCCGAACGTGACGAGTACAAAGATCGATTCATGCGTGCATTGGCGGATGCTGAAAATTCGCGTAAGCGAGCAGATAAAGATCGCAAAGAGGCTGAAAATTACGGCGGATCGAAACTGGCCCGTGATTTGCTGCCAGTCTATGACAATATGAAACGTGCGATTGAGGCGGCGGGAGACGAACAACGCGAGGCTGCTGCAGCATTAATCGAAGGCGTTGAATTGACAATGCGCGAACTTTCGAACGTATTTTCAAAGCACGGCATCACCATTATCGCGCCCGAAGTTGGTGATAAATTCGACCCTCAACTGCATGAAGCGATGTTTGAGGCTCCTTTGCCAGGAACAAAAGCAGGGGATATTATTCAGGTGTCAGCAGAGGGGTTCATGTTGTACGACCGATTGTTGCGACCTGCACAGGTTGGCGTGTCATCAACACCAGCAAGTTAATGTAAAAGAGGCGCTTATTTAAGCGCCCCTTTTAATTCATACAACTTTTGTAACGCCTCACGCGGTGTCAATTCATCGGGCAGTATTTCGCTTAGCATCTGTTCAATTTTATTGGGCTGCGATGTAGTGGGCGCTGATTGTGTTGGTGTCGCCGCAAACAATGGTAGATCGTCAATAATGGCCTTGGGCGTACCGCTCCCTTCGCGTTCGCCTTGTTCTAGCGCATCCAACACAACGCGTGCGCGTTCAACCACGGCGTTTGGTAAGCCTGCAAGTTTGGCAACCTGAACCCCATATGAACGATCCGCGGCCCCCTTTTTCACCTCGTGCAGGAATATGACATCGCCTTCCCATTCTTTCACGGTGACGGTTGCGTTTTCAACATTGTCCATTTTATCTGCCAAGGCAGTCATTTCATGATAATGTGTGGCAAACAGCGCCCTGGATTTATTAACGTCGTGAATATGCTCTAAGGTTGCCCAAGCGATAGATAATCCGTCATATGTGGCGGTCCCGCGGCCGATTTCATCCAAAATAACTAATGCGCGATCATCCGCTTGATTTAGGATTGCTGCGGTTTCTACCATTTCCACCATAAATGTCGAACGGCCGCGGGCCAGATCGTCGGACGCCCCAACACGACTGAACAGCTGACTAACGGCCCCGATTTGTGCATGATTGGCGGGAACATAGGAACCTGCCTGTGCTAATATAGCAATTAGAGCGTTTTGGCGCAGAAATGTGGACTTACCTGCCATGTTTGGACCCGTCAGCAACCAAATCTTACCATCATTCAAGGCACAATCGTTTGCCACAAAACGCGCACCATCCGATTGCAGCGCAGCCTCTACCACTGGGTGGCGCCCACCAGAGATTTCAAATGCCTTACTGTTGTCAACGGTTGGTCGTACCCAAGCATTTGATTGCGTAATTTTCGCCAGGCTTGTCGCAATATCTAATTCCGCCAGGCCGCTTGCTGCACCAGAAATTTCATCGGAAAGTCTTAATATTTCCTTTGTTAACGACTGATATATGCGCTTCTCCAACTCTATTGCATGATTGCCTGCATTCAGAATTTTAGTTTCAATTTCTGAGAGAGGCACCGTTGTGAAGCGTACTTGGTTGGCCGTTGTCTGGCGGTGAATAAAGGTCTCGTTTAGCGGCGGTGCCATCATCTTGTCCGCATGCGTTGCGGTCGTTTCGACGAAGTACCCTAATACATTATTATGTTTGATCTTGAGTGAGGATATCTCGGTCTGTTGAATATATTCCTGCTGCATCTGCGCGATGATACTGCGGCCTTCATCCCGTAATTGACGGGTTTCATCCAGTTCCGAATCATACCCAGTCGCCACAAAACCACCGTCGCGCGACAGTAATGGCGGTTCATCGACAAGCGCGTTGTGCAAAAGTGCTACCAAATCATCAAACCCGTTTAGAGTTTTTAGCGCATCATTGAGCAAAACAGGCAATGTGCATCGATTATATTTCATTGAAATATCAGACGATTGGGTCAATCCCGAACGAATGCAAACCAAGTCACGTGGTCCTGCACGGTCCAGTGCGATCCGCGATAGGGCGCGGTCCAGATCGGGTACCTGACGCAAGGCTTGTCTTAGCGCGTCGGCATCTGCTGGGTGATCCAACATGTATTGGATGCAATCAAGCCGATTATTGATCAACCCAATATCCATAGAGGGGGATGAAATCCGCTGCTCCAACAATCGACCGCCGCCCGCGGTCACGGTGCCATCCACCGTTTCCAACAGGGATCCAGCGCGTCCGCCACCCAGGATTGATCGCGTGATTTCCAGATTGCGCCGCGTCGCCGCATCAATTTGCATAACGCGCTGACGGACTTCCTTAATTGGACGCTGCAGGCGGGGCAACTGACCCTTTTGAGTGATATCCAGGTATTCAATCAATGCACCCATTGCCGATATTTCAGCGCGCTCAAACCCACCGAAAGATTCTAATGATGCGACACTAAACAACGATTTTAGACGTATTTCTGCATTCTGACTGTCAAATGCGGCGCGGCCCAATGCGGTTAATGATGCCCCTACCTCTTCGACCAATTCACGGAACCTGTCCTCTGTCGCTTCTGAAACCAGCACCTCACTGGGCGACAAGCGTGCAAGCTCTGGTCCCAGCATAACCGAAGGGAGAGCCATGACATGAAACGCTCCTGTAGAAATATCCACCCATGACAGCGCAGCTTCGTCACGAACCAATGCATAGGCGGCTAAATAGTTGTGACGCCGCGCATCTAACAAACTGTCTTCAGTCAGAGTACCTGGTGTGACCAGGCGCACAACATCGCGATGCACAACAGCCTTGTATCCTCGCTTTTTTGCTTCAGTTGGGCTTTCTAGCTGTTCACATACGGCAACACGAAAACCTTTGCGGATTAGGGTCAATAAATACCCTTCTGCCGCATGATGGGGTACGCCGCACATTGGGATATCTTCGCCACTGTGTTTTCCGCGTTTAGTCAGGGCGATGTCCAAGGCACTTGATGCCGCAATCGCGTCATCAAAGAACAATTCGTAAAAATCACCCATGCGGTAAAACAACAATGCATCTGGGTAACTTGTCTTGATCTCCAGATACTGTGCCATCATTGGTGTCACGGGCTTGCTCCTAATATTTACCTTGTAAACTTACATATCCGCGACTTTACAGAAAAGCCAAAAACGATCAGGTTGCGCCTAATAAAATTGCGCTGTAAGGAGGTTTTGCGCAACAAAGGACGCGATTTATGACGAAATCTAAATTTACCCGTGAAGAAGCACTAAATTTCCACCTAGAACCCACACCTGGTAAGTGGGAGGTCAGCGCAACCGTCCCAATGAACACGCAGCGAGACTTGTCGCTGGCGTATTCCCCCGGCGTTGCTGTTCCTTGCGAAGAAATCGCTGAAAACCCTGAGCTGGTGTACGATTATACGAACAAGGGCAACTTGGTCGCTGTGATTTCAAACGGCACGGCTGTTTTGGGTTTGGGCAATTTGGGTGCGCTGGGCAGTAAGCCCGTGATGGAGGGTAAATCCGTACTATTCAAGCGGTTTGCTGATGTAAATTCAATCGATATCGAAGTAGACACCGAGGATCCAGATGAATTCTGTAAAGCGGTTAAACTGATTGGACCAACATTTGGAGGTATAAACCTTGAAGATATCAAGGCGCCTGAATGCTTTATTATCGAACAGCGCCTGAAAGAGGAAATGGACATCCCCGTTTTCCATGATGACCAGCATGGAACGGCCGTGATTTGTGCTGCAGGCTTGATTAATGCTTTGTATATTTCAGGGAAAAAGATTGAGGATGTGAAAATCGTCCTAAACGGTGCGGGTGCTGCGGGAATCGCTTGTATTGAATTGTTGAAATCCATGGGCGCACGCCATGAAAACTGCATCGTTTGTGATACCAAAGGCGTGATTTATCAGGGTCGTACTGAAGGTATGAACCAATGGAAATCTGGACATGCGGTGAAAACAGATTTGCGCACTTTGGAACAAGCGATGGTAAACGCCGATGTGTTTTTGGGCGTTTCGGTTAAAGGAGCCGTCACGCAAGGTATGGTAAAATCCATGGCGGATAACCCCGTGATTTTTGCTATGGCGAACCCAGACCCCGAAATCACGCCAGAAGAAGCGCATGAGGTGCGCCCCGATGCAATCGTCGCAACAGGTCGAAGCGATTATCCAAATCAGGTCAACAATGTGTTGGGCTTTCCCTACCTTTTCCGTGGTGCGTTGGATATTCATGCCCGCGCAATCAACGATCCGATGAAAATCGCTTGTGCGCAGGCCTTGGCTGAATTGGCCCGAGAGGATGTTCCAGATGAAGTCGCGGTGGCCTATGGCCGTAAACTGACGTTTGGGCGTGACTATATTATTCCAACGCCCTTTGACCCACGCCTGATCCACCGCATTCCACCCGCGGTTGCACGGGCAGGGATGGAAACAGGGGCTGCACGCCGACCCATCGTTGATATGGACGGGTATGAAGTGTCCTTGCAATCACGTATGGATCCAACGGCCAGCATCCTACGTGGGTTGAATGCCCGCGCCCGTGCAGCACAGGCGCGAATGATTTTCGCAGAAGGGGATGACCCTCGCGTGTTGCGTGCCGCTGTTGAATATCAGCGTCAGGGTATGGGTAAGGCGTTAGTTGTGGGTCGTTCTGCCGATGTCAAAGCCAAGCTTGAGGCTGCAGGCCTTGGTGATGCTGTGCGCGAGCTTGAGGTTGTGAACGCCGCCAATACACAGCATTTGGATACTTACAAAGAATTCCTGTACAAACGATTGCAGCGCAAGGGGTTTGACCGCGCCGATGTGCATCGCCTTGCTTCGCGAGATCGTCACGTGTTTTCTGCGCTAATGTTGGCGCATGGTCATGGCGACGGTTTGGTCACGGGGGCGACACGCAAATCTGCTCATGTTCTCAACCTGATCAATCACGTGTTTGATGCCGATGCGGATCATGGTGCAGTTGGTGTAACCGCCTTGTTGCATAAGGGACGGATTGTTCTGGTGGCCGATACATTGGTGCATGAATGGCCGGACGAGGAAGACCTGGCAAATATCGCCGAACGCGCTGCGGGCGTGGCGCGTCACTTGGGCCTTGAACCTCGTGTGGCGTTTGTTAGCTTTTCAACATTCGGGTATCCCGTTTCAGAGCGGGCTGAAAAAATGCACATTGCCCCACGTGTGTTGGACAAACGAGGCGTTGATTTCGAATACGAAGGGGAAATGACGGTTGATGTTGCCCTGAACGCGCAGGCGCAGGCGCAATATCCATTTTCACGCCTTAGCGGGCCTGCTAATATCTTGGTTGTTCCCGCCCGCCATTCGGCCAGCATTTCGGTGAAATTGGTGCAGGAAATGGCAGGTGCGACCGTGATTGGCCCGATCCTATCCGGGGTTGATAAATCCATCCAAATTTGCCCATCCGTTGCCACAGCGACAGATATTTTGAACATGGCAGTTTTAGCAGCGTGTAAAGTCGGCTAATATCGGCCCATGGCGATTTATAACCTTGGTTCGATCAACATCGATAATTTCTATCAGGTGCCGCACATCCCAGCGCCTGGGGAAACCATTTCGGCGGGACATATGTCTATAGGTCTTGGGGGGAAGGGAGCGAATATGTCCGTTGCTGCCGCCCGTGGTGCTGCGCGTGTTGTACATATTGGTGCCATTGGTCCCGAAGGCGCATGGACGCGCGATCGACTGACAGAATACGGGGTTGATACGCGGTTTATTGCTGAAGGCACCCGCACAGGACATGCGATTATTTGCGTGGCTGGGGATGGCGAAAACGCCATCACATTGTTCACAGGCGCAAATCACGAAATTACACCCGATCTGATTGGGGCCAGCCTGTCAGAAGCACAGACAAGTGATATTTTCATTACGCAAAATGAAACAAACGCACAGGCACAGGCCTGTGAAATGGCAAAGCGATTGGGGTTGCGCGTGGCCTATGCTGCAGCCCCGTTTGATACCGTGGCTGTTCAATCAGTTTTGTCTCATATCGATATGCTTATCATGAACCAGATTGAGGCGGATCAATTAACGAGCGCGTTGGGTCTGCACCCTGATCAGTTGGATGTTGACGATGTGATCGTCACCCTAGGTGCCGATGGGTGCCGTTGGTTTGATAATCAAAACGGCAGCGCTCATGATTATCCCGCCATCCGAACAGATGTAGTTGATACGACAGGTGCTGGGGATACGTTTACGGGTTATATTTTGGCGGGGCTGGACCGCGGTATGCCAACGGAACAGGCGATCCGTCTTGCATTACATGCGGCGTCCATTATGGTATCGCGTCAGGGTACAGCGGATGTTATTCCAGATCTTAAGGACATTCAGGATCGGTTCGGGGGTTTTCGCTCTGGCCGCGTATGAACTGGTCGAACCCAAACAAAGGGGTCCGCAGACCCCTCATTTATATCGAATTTAGCTGCGAACCAGCTTTTCATAACTTTCTGAAATATCGCGGGTAAGTGCACCAACCTCGAAATTATAATCGCCAATTTGGCCAACGGGCGTGACTTCGGCCGCGGTCCCAGTGAGCCAGCATTGCTCAAAGCTTTCCAGCTCTTCTGGCATGATGTGGCGTTCGTTTACCTTAATGCCTTTTTCTTTCAGCATGTCGATCACGGTTTGACGTGTGATCCCATTTAGGAACGCATCGGGTGTTGGTGTGTGAACCTCTCCATCTTTTACGAAAAAGATGTTCGCGCCTGTCGCCTCGGCAACATATCCGCGATAATCAAACATCATCGCGTCAGAACAACCTTTGTCTTCAGCAGCATGTTTGGACATGGTTGCGATCATGTATAGGCCGGCTGCCTTGGCCTGTGATGGGGCGGTTGCGGGGTCTGGACGGCGCCATTTTGCGATGTCCAATTTCGCGCCCTTCATTTTAGCATCACCGTAATAATTGCCCCAAGCCCAAACTGCCACAGCCATGCGAACGGGATTACCGCGGGACGCGACACCCATATCATTGCCAGCGCCGCGCCATGCAACTGCGCGTACATAGGCATCTTTTAACCCGTTGGCATCCAGAGCGGCTTGTTTCGCGGCTTCGATCTCATCAACGGTGTATGGAATTTTGAAATCAATCAGTTGACCAGATTTGATGAGTCGCTCTGAATGTTCACGGCTTTTAAAGATTTTGCCTTCGTAGCAACGTTCGCCTTCAAACACAGAGCTGGCATAATGCATCGCATGCGTCAGAATGTGGACCTGCGCATCACGCCACTCAACCAATTGACCATCAAGCCAAATTTTGCCATCGCGATCTTCATAACTGCCAGCCATCGTACTATCCTTTTGCTGTGTTTCGTGGGTCAATCTTTCGTAATCTTTCACAAACTATGTCCGTTTCGGTCATAATATTACGCAAAAACTTTGGATAGGTACCAGTTCGTACTTGGAATGTCAACAACACTGACATAAAATGCGGATTAGTAAAAAGGATGCTGGATATGGCGACCTCTAATCGTTCCACGGGCGAGGCCCTGTTATTTTTGACTGATGAACAGCTACGTCAGGGGATCGAAGCCATGTTTTTCGCGTATCGTGGATTCACTGCTGATCCTGATCGTATTTTGGATAAATATGGGTACGGACGCGCCCACCACCGTGCCATACACTTCATTAATTGCGTGCCTGGGACGACGGTGAATAATTTGTTGCATATCTTGGGTGTGACGAAACAATCCTTAAACCGTGTTCTTCGATCCTTGATTGACGATGGATTGGTCGAGGTGCACGTCGGTCACAAGGATCGTCGTGAACGTCATTTGTATCTGACAGAAACAGGACAATCCTTGGAACAAGAATTGTCAAATGCCCAACGTGCACGCATGCGTAGTGCTTATCGCGATGTGGGTGCAGATGCCGTTTCAGGATTTCGCCAAGTGTTAGAGGCGATGATGGACCCAGAGATGAAGCGCGCCTATTGGAAATTGCGTGACAGTGAGTTGACAAAGACATGAACGCTCACCTTCTTATTGTTGATGATGATGAACGCATCCGGTCTCTGTTAAAACAATTTTTATTGCGCAATGGATTTTTGGTCAGCGCCGCACGCGATGCAATGCATGCCCGAAAAATCTTGTCTGGTTTGGATTTCGACATGATTATTCTGGACATTATGATGCCGGGTGAAGATGGCGTAAGCTTGACAAAACACATCCGAGAAACTCGTCAGACGCCTATTTTATTGCTAACAGCAAAGGGCGAAACCGAAGACCGTATTGTGGGACTTGAAGCGGGAGCAGATGATTATTTGGCTAAACCGTTTGAGCCTAAAGAATTATTGTTGCGCATTAACGCAATTTTGCGCCGCATCCCCGAACCAAAAATTGCGCAAGTCACACCAACGATCCTGCATCTTGGGATTTGTCGGTATGACATTTCTCGTGGCGAACTGTGGCAGGGAGATCAACTGGTGCGATTGACAGGGACCGAGCATCAACTGATGAAGATTTTTGGGGGCTGCGTGAATGAGCCCGTTTCACGCGCTCAGCTGGTATCGGAACTGGGTCGCGACGAAAGCCAAGCCCAAGACCGCGCGATTGATGTCCAAATTACACGGTTGCGTCGTAAATTGGAGGCTAACCCAAAAGAGCCGCGTTACCTTCAAACGGTTCGTGGTGCCGGGTATATGTTGGTTACCGATTAGGTAACATACGCATCGACGTTATGCTGACATGATACTGAAGTTCATTTTAGCTGGGTTTGATACTAGCCGTAACGTAATTTACCGACAAATCGCGATCAGATAATTTCCAGCCCCAAGTGATTGGGTTAAAAACAAACCCTTTGCGATCCACAGGTTCCAGCCCCGCGTTTGATATCAGTGTATACAATTCATTGGGTGTAATAAACTTGGACCATTCGTGCGTCCCCTTGGGAAGCCATCGCATCACATATTCTGCCCCCACAATCGCCATCGCAAAACTTTTGGGGTTTCGATTGATTGTTGAGCACACCATCAAACCACCATCGCGTAGCAGCTTTTGACAGGCCGTCAAATAGGCCAGCGGATCCGCCACGTGTTCAACAACTTCCATATTCAGCACGACATCAAAGACTTCACTGTTTTCAGCTAATTCTTCGGCTGTTCCAAAACGATAGTCGATTTCTAAACCTGACTGGCGGGCGTGTGCTTCTGCTACAGGTATATTTCGTGCTGCGGCATCTACACCAACCACAGTTGCACCTAAGCGCGCCATAGGCTCACACAATAACCCGCCACCGCACCCAATATCCAAAATGCGCAGCCCCTGAAACGGATTAGGTGTATTTAGATCACGATCAAATTCTCCGGCAATTTGCGTTGTTATATAATCTAAACGGCATGGGTTTAGCATGTGTAGTGGTTTGAATTTCCCATGGGGATCCCACCATTCTGCCGCCATTGCCTCAAATTTTGCAACTTCTGCCGGATCAACGGTTGTCTCTGAGGCTTGCATTTTCGTCTCCGTCTGGTTTTCTTGGGTTTGGATCACATATAGGACGTATATGGACAACCGATCAGAGCAAAAAGCAGAAAATTCGCCATTATACCCCCCACTTGACCCGTTTTTTCAGGAAATGTTGGATGTCGGAGATGGTCATAAGGTTTATCTGGAACAATCCGGCGCGCAGGATGGCTATCCTGTGGTGGTTGTGCACGGTGGACCTGGTGCTGGGTGTAGTGCGTCGATGCGCCGATATTTTGATCCGACTAAATATCGGGTCATTATGTTTGATCAACGTGGATGTGGTCGATCACTGCCCTATGCCAGCATCGAACACAATACGACTTGGGATTTGGTGTGCGATATGGAGAAAATCCGGACCCACTTGGGTGTGGAGAAATGGGCCGTATTTGGGGGTAGTTGGGGCGCAACACTATCGTTGATCTATGCACAAACCCATCCTGAAAGTGTCAGCCACCTGATCTTACGTGGTGTGTTCCTGATGACGCAACCTGAGCTGGATTGGTTTTATGGTGGGGGCGCAGGAAAATTCTGGCCCGAGCTGTGGCAGAGATTTGTTTCCGTCATTCCAGAGGAAGAGCGTGATGACCTGATTGCTGCTTACCATAGACGGTTGTTTTCTGGGGATATGCGCGAAGAAATGCGGTTCGGCACTGCATGGACAAATTGGGAAAATGCGCTGGCATCGTTTCAATCCAATGGATTTGGTGGGCATTGCCCACCTGCCTATGCGCGTACGTTTGCGCGGATAGAAAACCATTATTTCATAAATGATGGTTTTTTAAATCCGGATCAAAAAATTCTGAGCAACATGGACAAAGTTCGCCATATTCAGGGGTATATTGTGCAGGGGCGCTATGACATGATTTGTCCTCCCGCAATGGCGCATGAGGTTTCGCGGAAATGGCCAAGGTGCGACCTACGTATTATACCATATGCAGGACATGCAATGTCTGAACCCAAGATAAGTTCAGAACTGGTTTCAATCATGGATAAGTTGCGATTTTGATCTGATTAGGTTGAAATTGGCTGTTTTGTAGATGACCGTTCCGACATATGTTCAAACCAAAAAGGAGTGGACATGCCCGAAGTAAACCAAGCCGCATTAGATTTTTTGATGACGCGCCGGTCGCGCCCTGCGAAAACGCTCGACCTGCCAGTTCCTCATCGTACAGAATTATTGTCGCTACTAACGGCGGCCGCGCGCACACCAGACCATGGCAAGTTAGAGCCGTGGCGTTTTATCGTTCTGTCCAAGGATAAATTGCGCAGTTTGGCGCATTTGGTTGCTGATCGTGGTGCTGCGCTGGGACATGAGCCAGAAAAAATTGAAAAGGCCCAAGGTGCCTATAACACTGGGCATTTGGCTGTCGCAGTTATCGAGGTTCAAAAACATTCTGAGAAAATTCCAGCGATTGAACAAACCTATTCCGCTGGTGCGGCTTGCCTTGCGCTTTTAAACGCAGCACTTGCGTCTGGTTGGGGGGCAAATTGGATTTCTGGTTGGCCATCTCATGATCGCGGATTTGTTGAGGCGGGTTTTGGTTTGGGAGAAAATGAACGCGTAGCGGGGATTATTTATCTGGGCACAGAGCGCGCTGCACCGCCAGAGCGTCCGCGCCCAAACCTTGACGACATTGTGAGCTGGGAATGACGCATATTGTGCGCGCAATCGTGCTCTCGATTTCACAGTTTTCTGATCGTCGATTTCAACGCGTTGTTATTAGGTCAATATTTCTTGCGATATTCGCGCTTTGGGCCTTAGCTGCGGGTGGTGGCAGCGTTTTGGGATGGCTGTTCAGCGGTGATTTAACTCTACCATGGATCGGTACGATCACATTTAACGGAACACTGATTGGATGGGGAGCATTTTGGATCATATTAGGATTATCAGTGTTCTTGATGGTTCCAGTTGCATCCGCGATCTCCGCATTTTTTGTCGATGATGTCGCCCGCGCCGTTGAAGATCGCCACTATCCTAATTCCCAATCTCAGTATCGTTCAAAACTGTCTGAAGAGGTCAGAGAAAGTCTTGGGTTTCTGGGGATAATGTTGGTGGCAAATCTAATAGCGTTGATATTTTACGCATTATTTATCGTTTTTGCCCCGATAATTTTTTGGTCATTGAACGGATATTTGATTGGGCGCGAGTATTTTTACATGGCCGCTAAGCGCTATGTGGGGCGCGAAAATGCGTTATCCGCATTTCGCGAAAATCGTTTTCGAGTTTGGATGTGCGGCGTGACCTTAGTCCTACCGATGAGTGTTCCGTTATTGAACCTATTGGTTCCAGTCCTTGCCGCAGCAAGTTTTACTCATCTGTTTCAAGGATGGATGGCGGACCGTAACGGTCAAAGAAATCTAAATCATCCACGGTAATTGCACCTGAAATGATAATACCTGCAACTATTGCCCAGATCACAGCGGAAATACCTGTTGTGATCCATGCCTTTTTACGTAGATGGTGGTTTTCTGGTGCGCCTGCTTGGGTACCCTCAACAACGTCGCCCAGATCGCCTTGGGTTTCGATATTAAATGGGATCACAATTAGAAATGTCATGAACCAAATGACAGCAAACAAAACTAATGCAGATGTGATTGCCATAGCGATACCCCGACCTTAAACCTGCTCTAGTTCGATAAGCGTGCCATTAAAATCCTTTGGATGAAGAAACAACACTGGTTTTCCATGTGCGCCGATTTTAGGTTCGCCGGTTCCCAGCACACGTGCACCTGTGGATTTCAGATGATCACGTGCGGTTATAATATTATCAACCTCATAGCACACGTGATGAATACCACCCGAGGGGTTTTTATCTAGGAATCCTTGGATTGGGCTGTTTTCACCAAGAGGGTACAACAGTTCAATTTTCGTATTCGGTAGTTCAATAAAAATAACCGTTACACCATGATCTGGTTCGTCTTGTGGTGCGCCCACGTTCGCGCCCAACGCGCTGCGATATTGATCTGCGGCCGCTTCTAAATCAGGAACGGCAATCGCGACATGGTTCAATCTTCCGATCATATGGTAACCTCGTTCTTTTTCGTCTATATGCCGACTTTTCTGATAACTTCAAAGGGGACAGTTCCGCGCAGTTAAAGTTGTTAATTCTTAATTCGTCTTCAAAACGCAATATGGTTGGGAATTGATAGGAGCTGATAATGGATAACGATCTAGATCCCATAAACCTGATTTCGAAACCAACACAAAATCGGCCCTTATTGGGTTTGACGATTTCGATCGCTGAAGACGATCGATATTCTTGCGAAGCTATGCGATACATGGCGCTGAGCTGTGGAGCGCGATAACGTTGCGCAGATATCATTCAACCCGTGAAATGTCATTTACGGGTGTATATGCCCTCTGCGATTATCGTTGATGTTGACTTGCTTGATTTGTTTCCATCCTCAGAACCATTTGGTTTGCGATTGGTTTCAAACTATATGGTTCATCCTAAAAAATCGCGCTGTAGGATGATTTTTATAATGCGAAATCCTTGATTGAATGTGATCCGAAGAAGCCAATGATTAACTAGGTATGTTAGTTTTTGATCGGAGTTGCCAAAAGTGTTGCAGACACGCGTTTTGAAGGTGATGCACAAAATGAACCGATCGAGGATTTGAGATTGATCAGAGAATTCACGGAATTTCTATTTTCTAACGATCTTGCATCGGATCTGATTTGGCAAGGATCAGGCGCGTTAAATTACGAAGGCTTTCTTTTTGTTGACCATTTGCATCTAGGTTAGAGGGGGATAGCCATGCGTTGAACGCCTCTTTCAGTGCTGGCCATTCGCCATCAATAGCGGCAAACCAAGCGGTGTCGCGGTTTCGACCCTTAACAACAGTGGCTTGGCGAAAGATGCCCTCATAACTTAATCCCAGCCTTTGTGCCGCGCGCCGCGATGGCATGTTTAACGCATCACATTTCCATTCAAAACGCCGATAGCCATTTTCAAAGGCCCACTTCATCATTAGAAAAAAGGCCTCTGTTGAAATGGGTGTGCGTTGTGCTGCGGGTGATAGGCATATATGGCCAAGTTCAATGCTGCCTCCATTTGGTTCAATTCGTAGATATGACTGAACCCCTAAATATTGGCCCGTTTGTTTATTTTGAATAGCCAGGAAATACGGATCATATTGGCTGGCGAGCTCTGATACAAAGCGGAAATATTGAGCAGAAGAATTAAATGGACCATATGGCAGGTAATCCCACACATGATCGTGTCCATCGTAAGACTGGAACAAATGCACCGCATGATCGGCAGCCGATAGGCGAACCAACCTCACATACCGTCCAGACAATTCAGTGAAACTGGGCGCTTCAGGCGCTTTCCAATTCTTTAGGATATTTCCCAATTTTCCTTCTGCCACCGCTTAGCCTCCGGCAAATTTTGTCCCCCTAAAAGCAGGTAAAGGTGTTTATGTTCTCAATCAATTCCATTTCCAGAGTATGGCATCTGCTTTTTTCATGTCCGGGTTGTGCGCGCGGATGTAGGTCACGTTGTTTTCTAGTTCAATTGAGAAGACATAAAATTGTCGACTGGCCGCGATATTGTCGTAATGGTCCCATACATTTTTTGGAAGATCGCCTTTGGATATGAATAAAAATAGTGGCACCCATAAATAGGCGCCACTATTTTCACCAAGTAAGGGGACGATTAATCTTTTGAGATGACCCGCAGATTTAATTCCATTAATTGCTCTGGCAGCGGTTCCGATGGTGCGTCCATCATCAAATCTTCCGCGCGCTGATTCATTGGGAACATGATGACCTCACGAATATTCACTGTATCTGCCAATAGCATTACGATACGGTCGATCCCCGCCGCACATCCTCCGTGAGGGGGTGCACCGTATTGGAATGCGTTGACCATCCCACCAAAACGTTTGCGCACTTCAGATTCATCATAACCTGCGATTTCAAACGCCTTGAACATGATTTCCGGTTTGTGATTTCGGATCGCACCAGATACCAACTCATAACCATTACAGGCAAGGTCATATTGGTACCCCTTAACCTCAAGTGGATCACCAAGTAGCGCATCCATGCCGCCTTGTGGCATCGAGAATGGGTTATGCTCAAAATCAATTTTACCAGTTTCTTCGTCTTTTTCGTAAATCGGGAAATCGACGATCCATGCAAACGCAAAACGTTCTTTATCAGTAAGGCCTAGTTCCTCACCGATAACATCGCGCGCTTTACCTGCGACTTTCTCAAATGTTTTTGGTTTTCCCCCCAAGAAGAAGGCCGCATCACCGACGGTTAAACCCAATTGCTGACGAATAGCCTCTGTGCGTTCTGGACCAATATTTTTGGCCAATGGCCCTGCCGCTTCCATTTCGCCATTATTGTCACGCCAGAAGATATACCCCATTCCGGGCAGACCCTCTTTCTGCGCGAATGCATTCATGCGGTCACAGAATTTACGGCTTCCGCCTTTTGGTGCGGGGATCGCGCGAATTTCGGTGCCTTCTTGTTCAAGCAGTTTGGCAAAAATGGCAAATCCAGAACCACGGAAATGATCCGACACAATTTGCATCTTAATTGGATTCCGGAGGTCTGGTTTGTCTGAGCCATACCAAATCGCTGCATCCTTGTATGAAATCTGGGGCCACTCCGTATCAACGCGGCGATTGCCACCAAATTCCTCGAATATTCCTGTGATCACGGGTTGGATCGTATCAAAAACATCCTGCTGAGAGACAAATGACATCTCAAGGTCAAGTTGATAGAAGTCTGTTGGGCTGCGATCTGCGCGTGGATCTTCGTCGCGGAAACAGGGTGCGATTTGGAAATATTTGTCGAAACCTGATACCATGATCAGCTGTTTAAATTGCTGTGGCGCCTGAGGTAGGGCATAGAATTTTCCAGGGTGCAAACGTGATGGGACAAGGAAATCACGCGCGCCTTCAGGGCTTGATGCTGTAATAATTGGGGTCTGGTATTCGCGGAATCCTCTGTCCCACATACGGCGGCGGATCGACGCAACAACGTCCGAACGAAGTGTCATATTGTTCTGCATCGCTTCACGACGCAGATCCAAGTAACGATACCGCAGGCGTGTCTCTTCTGGGTATTCTTGGTCGCCAAACACCATAAGTGGCAGTTCACTCGATTGTCCCAAGACTTCGATGTCGCGAATGAAAACCTCAATCTCACCAGTCGGAAGTTTGGTGTTGATTAAAGATTCGTCACGTGCCTTAACCTCTCCGTCGATACGAATGCACCACTCACTGCGCACATTTTCAACTTGTGAAAATACTGAGCTATCGGGATCACACAAAACTTGGGTCATGCCATAATGGTCACGCAAATCGATGAACAGTACCCCGCCGTGGTCACGTACACGATGTACCCACCCTGACAACCGTACGGTGTCACCAACGTTTGAACTGTTCAACTCTGCACAGGTATGACTGCGATAGGTGTGCATGATCTTTGCCCCTTTGACATATGACTATTTCGGCTGGCACGGATACACTAGGTTGTCGCATTGATGTCAAGCGAATTGCAGTATTTCCGAATAAATCGTGCCTTAGGTAACATGAATAATGTGCTTATCGCCCTATTCACGACAAATTCACTTTGCATTCCTTGGAAGATAAATTGAATACGATAAAGCAAGGATGCTCAAGCGAACGAAATAAATTGGCATTCTATCCCTGCTATGAGTTTAGGCCGTCTTTGTAATAAGAACGGCAACTTTGCCCCCGTTTATTGCTTCATTGAAATTAAAAGGACGCCCTGTGATCGTCAAGATGGAGAGGCGTATTAAAGACGAAGGCGGGTATCAATTGCTTTACAAGCAAATTGATGATGAGATTTTTTCAAAAATTTATTTGTCATCAGCTGGAACTATAGTCTTGAAAGAAAGGCGTGTTTGTCAATGACTGATCCACAGAAAATACAGTGCGCCGGATTGCCCCAAAATCTAGGCGAAAATTAAGATTAGCAAGGACAAACGATATGCATCACTCGGCGAACATGAAATGGATGTCTTGGATTTATCCCTTCCAATTGCCGCCTTTTCCTCAGAAGAGGTTACGTTTATTTGTGTGGAATTGGCGCATATTTTTTTTGCATTTGGGTCAAGGATAAGTCCTGCCGCATTGATTGGAACAACGCATAAAGATACAGAAAGATTTGCGAAACACTTCATGTTGTGATGATTGGCCTTGAACCTTGGATCTAGATGCGTATAACGCAGGACAATTTGCGCGCGAATATTTGCGCGCGATGTTGTTGCTGCTTACATACCGAGGTCCCCAATGCCCAAAAGAACCGATATCTCGTCAATCATGATTATCGGCGCTGGTCCAATTGTGATCGGTCAGGCCTGCGAATTTGACTATTCTGGCGCACAAGCTTGTAAAGCGCTGCGTGAAGAGGGCTATCGCGTCATCCTCGTCAATTCAAACCCAGCGACAATAATGACTGACCCAGGTATGGCGGATGCGACATACATTGAACCCATCACACCAGAGATTGTTGCAAAGATCATCGAGAAAGAGCGCCCAGATGCGCTGTTGCCAACAATGGGTGGCCAAACCGGTCTGAACACCGCGCTGTCGCTTGAGGAAATGGGCGTCCTGGATAAATTTGGCGTTGAAATGATCGGCGCAAAACGCGATGCCATTGAAATGGCCGAAGATCGCGCGTTGTTCCGTGATGCGATGGATCGCATCGGGTTGGAGAATCCGAAGGCCACCATTGTAACCGCACCCAAGAAAGAAGACGGAACAACCGACTTGAATGAAGGTGTTCGCATGGCGGTTGATGCGTTGGACGAAATCGGTCTTCCTGCGATAATTCGCCCTGCGTTCACACTGGGTGGAACAGGCGGTGGTGTTGCCTACAATCGTGAAGATTATGAATATTATTGCCGTACAGGGATGGACGCATCTCCTGTTAACCAAATCCTTGTCGATGAATCTTTATTAGGTTGGAAAGAATACGAGATGGAAGTTGTGCGCGACAGGGCGGACAATGCAATCATCGTTTGTTCGATCGAAAACGTCGATCCAATGGGTGTGCACACGGGCGATTCGATCACTGTTGCGCCTGCGTTGACGCTGACAGATAAAGAATATCAAATCATGCGGAATGGGTCGATTGCCGTTCTGCGCGAAATTGGTGTTGAAACGGGTGGTTCAAATGTTCAGTGGGCCATCAACCCAGAAGATGGCCGTATGATTGTCATCGAAATGAACCCGCGCGTTTCTCGTTCATCGGCTTTGGCATCAAAGGCGACAGGTTTCCCAATTGCGAAAATCGCTGCGAAACTTGCTGTTGGATACACGTTGGACGAATTGGACAACGACATTACCAAGGTAACGCCTGCGTCATTCGAGCCAACGATTGATTATGTCGTCACAAAAATCCCGCGGTTTGCATTTGAAAAGTTCCAAGGATCTGAACCGTATTTGACGACAGCAATGAAGTCTGTGGGTGAGGCTATGGCGATAGGCCGTACTATCCACGAATCCCTCCAAAAAGCGCTCGCGTCGATGGAAACCGGCCTGACTGGTTTTGACGAGGTAGAAATCGCAGGAGCGCCCGAGAAGTCAGCCGTAATCAAAGCAATTAGCAAACAAACACCTGATCGTATGCGCACAATTGCTCAGGCGATGCGTTATGGTCTTAGCAATGATGAAATCCATGGTGTGACCAAATTTGATCCATGGTTCCTTGATCGTATTCGTGAAATTATCGAGGCAGAAGAACAAGTTCGTCAGAATGGTCTGCCTACAGCGACTGCAGATATGCGTCGGTTGAAAATGATGGGCTTCACCGATGCGCGTTTGGCCAACTTAACCGGCTTTAAAGAAGCAGATGTACGTAAATCACGTCAGGGTTTGGGTGTCACAGCGGTATTTAAGAGGATTGACACATGTGCAGCAGAGTTTGAGGCGCAAACGCCTTACATGTATTCAACTTACGAAGCCCCAATGATGGGTGAAGTTGAGTGCGAGGCGCGTCCATCAGATAAAAAGAAAGTTGTCATTTTGGGCGGTGGTCCAAACCGCATCGGCCAAGGTATCGAATTTGACTATTGCTGCTGTCACGCATGTTTTTCGTTAACCGACGCTGGTTATGAAACAATCATGATCAATTGTAATCCTGAGACGGTTTCAACGGATTACGATACCTCTGATCGTCTTTATTTCGAACCGCTGACATTTGAACATGTCATGGAAATTTTGCGGACAGAACAAGAGAACGGTACGCTGCATGGTGTGATTGTACAGTTTGGTGGTCAGACACCATTGAAACTTGCAAATGCACTTGAGGTCGAGGGCATCCCGATCCTTGGGACGTCACCCGATGCAATTGACTTGGCGGAGGACCGTGAGCGCTTCCAGGCATTGGTTAACCAGCTTGGCCTGAAACAGCCTAAAAATGGTATCGCCAGCACAGATGCACAAGCGCTGGAGATTGCATCAGAAATTGGCTTCCCACTGGTTATTCGCCCATCTTACGTTTTAGGTGGCCGCGCCATGGAAATCGTGCGCGACATGGATCAGTTAAAGCGATATATTTCTGACGCTGTTGTGGTATCTGGAGACAGCCCAGTTTTGTTAGACAGTTACCTATCTGGTGCCGTAGAATGTGATGTTGATGCCTTGTGTGACGGGAAAAACGTGCATGTTGCTGGTATCATGCAGCACATCGAAGAAGCGGGTGTGCATTCAGGCGACAGCGCATGCTCATTGCCGCCACATAGCTTATCGAAAGAGATCACGGACGAATTGGTTGAACAAACCGAAGCGCTGGCCAAGGCATTGAATGTTGTTGGTCTGATGAATGTCCAGTTTGCGGTAAAAGATAATGAAGTTTACCTGATTGAGGTAAATCCACGTGCCTCACGTACTGTTCCTTTTGTTGCCAAAGCGACTGACAGCGCCATCGCGTCAATTGCTGCGCGCTTGATGGCGGGCGAACCTCTTTCAAACTTCCCAAAGCGTGAGCCTTATCGTGATGTTTCGTATGACGAACAAATCCCATCAGCGGACCCAATGACATTGGCGGACCCGATGTTGCCATGGTTCAGCGTTAAAGAAGCGGTAATGCCATTTGCACGTTTCCCTGGCGTCGATACAATTTTGGGTCCTGAAATGCGTTCAACCGGTGAGGTTATGGGGTGGGACCGTAACTTTGGCCGTGCATTCTTAAAGGCACAGATGGGTGCTGGGATGGATTTGCCCAAATCTGGAAAAGTCTTCTTTTCTATCAAAGATGATGATAAAATGGACGAGATGAAAGAAGCCGCGACAAACCTTTTAGAGCTGGGCTTTCAGATTGTTGCGACCTCAGGTACCAGCAAATGGTTGTCAGACGTTGGGATCCCTTGCGAAAAAGTAAACAAGGTTTACGAAGGTCGACCAAATATTGTCGATCACCTGAAAAATGGTGAGATTAAATTGGTTGTAAACACAACTGAAGGTACGCAGTCCATCAATGATAGTCGCGAGATTCGTTCGGTCGCCTTGTTTGATAAGATTCCTTATTTCACGACTGCCGCCGCTGCGATTGCTGCTGTGATGGCGATGAAGGCGCGGAATGAGGGCGATTTAACCGTTAAACCACTACAAGCTTAAGCTTTATTTTAAGTGATAAACCACCTGTCTCTATTGATGGCAATTTGGGGCCACATAATTCTATTGATTAAATTCAAGTATATGAATACCATTGAATACAACGAGATTTGAATCTGGATTCTAGTTAACATGAAAACGTTGCTTTCGCTGACGGCTACAGTTTTGTTTGGAATTTGCGCTTCTGCTGCGGCCGCTGGAGACCCTGAGAAGGGTGCGAAGGTGTTTAAGAAGTGTAAAGCCTGTCATGCAGTCGGTGACGGGGCAAAAAATAAAGTTGGCCCACAGCTAAATAATATTGTTGGCAATGCTGCAGGAGCAGTTGAGGATTACAAATATTCCAAAGCGTTAGCTGCGCAAGCAGATGGTGGCTTAATCTGGGATGAAGCAGCACTTTTAGAGTTTTTGAAAAAACCTAAGTCGTACATGCCGGGAACCAAGATGAGTTTTTCGGGACTGAAAAAAGAAAGCGATCGGGAAAATCTGATCTCATATTTGGCTACATTTACAGATACTGATACACTTGCTGCGGCCCCTGTAGAGGAACGTGAAGTTGCACTTTCCGAAGCAACGTTATCGATAGATGGTGATGTCGCTTATGGCGAATATTTGGCAAGTGATTGTCAAACGTGTCACCAAGTTAGTGGCGAAAGTGATGGTGGCGTGCCATCGATCGTTGGATGGCCACGCGTTGAATTTGTTTATGCGATGCATGCGTATAAACAAAAAGTTCGCCCAAACCCAGTTATGCAAATGATGGCTGGTGGCTTGGGTGATGAAGAGATTGCAGCTTTAGCTGCATATTTTGAAGGATTGGAATAGTTTTCCATTCTGGCATTTAGGGAGGATCTTATGAAATTAACAAGAAGAGCGTTTATCGGAACGACTGCAGCGGCATCGCTCAGCGCGCCATTGGTTAATGCTGGCGGACATGGACGTCCAAAAGTTGTTGTAATCGGTGGTGGTGCAGGTGGTGCAACCGCAGCACGTTATATCGCCAAAGATAGCAAGGGTGAAATCGACGTCACATTGGTAGAACCATCTCGTCAGTATTATACTTGTTTCTTCTCAAATTTGTACCTAGGCGGTTTCCGCTCAATGGACAGCATTGGCCATTCTTATGGTACATTAGCCGCTGAATACGGCATCAATATTGTACATGATTGGGCCGTTGGTATCGATCGCGGCGCGAAAACAGTGACATTGGCAGGCGGTTCAACATTGAACTATGACCGTTTGATACTATCACCTGGTATCGACTTTATCGATGGTTCAGTTCCTGGTTGGGATGTTTCATCGCAAAACGCGATGCCACACGCATACAAAGCAGGTTCACAAACAGAACTATTGAAGCGTCAAATAGAATCAATGCCACAGGGTGGTGTTTACGCGATGGTTGCACCCCCCAACCCATATCGCTGCCCTCCAGGGCCATATGAGCGTGTTTCAATGGTGGCGCACCTACTGAAACAGATTAACCCAACAGCAAAAATCCTGATCGCGGATCCTAAGCCAAAGTTCTCAAAGCAGGGCTTGTTTGAAGAAGGTTGGCAAAAGCATTACGGGGGCATGATCGAACGTATCGGCCCAGATTTCGGTGGTGAAAATGTTTCCGTAGATGCAGGTGCTATGACTGTTACGATCGATGGAAGCGTTGAAAAAGTTGATGTTTGTAACGTCATCCCAGCGATGAAAGCAGGCCGTATCTGTGAAATCGCTGGCATTACAGAAGGTAACTGGGCCCCAGTATCTGCGCATACAATGCAGTCTCGTATTGATGAGAATATTCACGTTCTTGGTGACGCGTCTGCACAGGGCGATATGCCAAAATCTGGCTTCTCTGCTAACAGCCAAGCGAAAGTTGCCGCAATGGCCGTTCGCGGTGCATTGACAGGCTCAAAAGTCTTCCCTGCGAAATTCTCAAACACATGTTGGTCATTGGTTGATACCGATGATGGCATCAAAGTGGGCGCGACATACAAAGCGACCGATGAGAAGATTGCAAAAGTTGACGGCTTTGTTTCGCAAACAGGTGAAGATGCGGCCTTACGCAAGGCAACTTACGAAGAGTCCATCGGTTGGTACGCAGGTATCACGTCTGACATGTTCGGATAAAATACCAGCCATTTTTTAAACGAAAACGGCCCTAATTTAAGGGCCGTTTTTTTATGCGCTCGTCGCATTCCTGTGTGCCATCGTGGAATGACCCAAAAAATTTGTCCCACGGAATTTCTAGAGAACCATAGTTGCATTCAAAATACCGATGATGCATCTGATGATGGAACGTCCCTAGTTTCAGGCGGTTTTCGTCCTTCATTAACACTCCCGCAAATCCCGTGTGAGTAGTGGCCGCGGTCAAAGTGTAGTACTGCATGTGAAACAAAATATGCACGGGGTGCGCCGCAACCACCCAGTGAATTAAAATGGTCCCTAAATAAATTATATGTTCAACAGGGTGCATGGAGAGTCCAGACCAGGGGCCAACATTGATATTACGGTGATGCAGGGCGTGCACGTGTTTATAAAAGAATGGGATGTGCAGCATCCGATGAATCCAATAGAAATAAAAACTTTCCCAAAGTGGGATCATCAAGAATAACGCGATGAACCAAATCGGATGATCCGCCCAACTTAGAATAGGCGCATATCCATTTCCCATCGCCCAAAACATTAACACTTCATAAGCGGTCCAAATCGTAACGCCACTGCCCAGCGTCCAAAACATGTTGTCTTTAATTTGACCGCCGAGCGTAAATTGCTTGCCGTTTTTCATCAGTGGCCGACTATCGTATTTAAGAGCCTGGCCTTGTTTTGAAAATGTATAGAAATATAGATGAAGTGCACCAGCAACTGTAATCATGAGTGCCATGTTTCGCAGATAAAGCATGAGTACCCAATCCATGGATAGGGTACTCATTTCACTCAATGGCGGTTGAAACCAATAAAATGAACAAAATGCCAAACCCACGATGATAAGCTTTTCAGTTATCAAAAACCACGAATTCCAAATCCATTTGACGATTTCATAGGGTTTCAAAGGCAACGTGAAAATCGGCGAAACCTGGATTGGAACACTTGGCGCATAATTCCAACCTTTGACGGGAGATTTTTCCATCAGACCGTTCCGTGAAGTACCTGTATCCTAAACATGCCAAAGTCTGTTCATAACGCAACAAATTTTTTAAAAATGATAGATATTGTAAAACTTATAATTCATCTGCCAAAATCCTCTAACTATTCAACTTCAGCATGGTTTTGTTCTCTCCAAACAGGAACCATTGAATTCCAAACACCATCGCTTTTGAAGCGATGAAATATCGCCGCAATGACATGTATGGCTATGAGCCAATAGCTCGCAGTCACTGATAATTCGTGCACCGCTATTATACCTTCAATCAGCAAGCCATTCTTTATGCCAACCCAATAAGCGATACCGACAAAGATACCGGAGACAGCGATGGCGGCTAGTGAAGCATACATTCCCAAATGCACTAACCGAGCGGCTAGTTTTTGCATTGGATGTGTCTCATCGGGTAAAGATGATGATTGTGTTTTACGCATGTAACGAAAGCGTACAGCGAGAAGCACTATCATTATTGTCGCAAAGATAAGCTCAAACCGCAGAAGGGCAAAATCTTCAAGCTGAGTGATGTCATCTACCTGTTTGGCAATTCCATAGGCAAACAAGGTAACAAAGCCCCAGTGAAAAATCTTTGCTAAAATGCTGTAATTTGTTCGACTAACCGTTTTGTCCATAACCGCTCTAAGCTTCGCTTATTACTCCAAATAGCTTAGCGTCAGAATTGCCAAATCTACACCGAAATTCTGTGTACAAACTGTGTACAAGATTTTTCGAACAAAATCTTGTTTAATTTGACGTTTTTAGGGGAAATATACAACATATTATGGAGGCGGGTACCGGAATCGAACCGGTGTACACGGATTTGCAATAGAATAACATCATATTAATCATCATAAAATCAACAAGATAGATAGTAATATTTTATCTGTTTACATTATTGTGTACGTAGATTGAAAGTTTAAGTTTGAGGAAATCAAAAATTGTCTTGGGTTTCTTGTAATATGTTCCAAAAGCTCTCAAATTAAAATCAAGTGATGATCATAGGTATGAAACATGAAAAGAGTTCTTCTAGCTGGCTTGATGATAGTGCTGAGCGCTTGCAACGTATCGACAACTTCTACGACCTCAGGCGATCCTGGCCCAAAAGAGCAAATTGGAGCTATTTCCGGTATGATCGTTGGCGGTGCTATAGCTAATGATATTGCTGAGGGTAGTAAGAATGAAGGGTTAGCCACAGTGCTTGGAGCCTTTATTGGAGGCGTCATGGGCCAAAGCATTGGCTCACAGCTTGATGAGTTAGATCGCCAGATGGCTCAATCCGCATATAATGAAGCCCTCGAATATAACCGTTCAGATGTTTCTACAGACTGGATCAATCCAGACAGCGGGAATTCTGGTAGCTTCACCCCAATCCGTACTTACACCATGAGTGGCCGATACTGCCGTGAGTATACTCAAGAGATTATTATTGGGGGTCAGAAGCAAGCGGGCTATGGGACCGCTTGCAGACAACCAGATGGAAGTTGGGAAATCGTGAGCTAATAACTTTGGAGACTTAAATACTTTTCCTCTGTGCCGTTTACTCTTTGGTGGGAGGAGTAAATGGCGAAGCCAGATCTTGATAACCAGTTTGAGCAAATAAGAGAACGCCTAATTTTTTTAAACAGGGAGGCTATTGTTTGTCCGGTACCTACACCTTCAAAGAGAAGATTTCATACATTTATCAAACCCATTTGCGCTGCATTATTTTTTCTGTACCCGTTAACAGATACATTTGATGATCTGGGTCCGTTTGTTAGTGCGCAATCAGTTAATCTTAAGCTCACTTATTCTCGTCTCCAAAACCCTGATAACCTTCAAGTTCGTGACGAATTTAAAGATAGAACACTTCTAACCATACCCACGGCAGAACTTTGGCCGCTTAGCGCTCCAAGTGCACCAGAAATGAGATATGCGTCTTCAAAGATTGAGTTTGCTACCCCACCAGCTAAGCTGCAATACACTAATGAAATTGAAGAAAGTCCAACGATTGACCAATTAACTTTTCAAATTCCATCACAGAAATCTGATACTAAAACGCATACGAAACTTGGCACGGAAGGCTTATTCGCCGAGGTCGATGACTTGGATGAAATCATCATTGCAGTCGTTGATAAGTCAGATCAAAAACTTCATCTCTATGAAAACGGTCTTAAAAAGTACTCATGGGAAGTGAGTACAGCACGAAAAGGCAAAGTCACTCCTACAGGAACATGGAATGCACAGTGGCTTTCAAAGCATCACAAGTCATCGCTCTATAATAATGCCCCAATGCCATACTCAATTTTCTATCACGGTAACTTTGCCATCCATGGAACTGATCAGATTAGTAGACTGGGAGTGCCAGCGTCCTCAGGTTGTGTCAGGTTACATCCAGAAAATGCAGCGGTCTTGTATGCGATGGTTGAGCAAGTTGGAAAATCAAATTTCGCAGTGCGAGTTATAGATTAAGCATCGGAATGGGCGTTAACCTTAGAAAACCACCCAGAATGTCGACTTTCTTCAAAAGGCGTTCGAAATTTGCTCGCCAGTTTGACCGATGGATTGAATTAGTTAAGCCATAATAGACGCCTTACCATGTTAAGGCCAATGTACAGATGCAGCACTCACTCTGAATAAGAGGCTAATTTACTCTGATAATACTTATTCTCTGGAAATAAGTTCATTAAGAACAGGTACCCAGCCCGATTGCTTGATTTATCTGACGCAGGAATGGGCCTGACACTTTCTATGGTCATAATTTCCAGTCTCTTTCGCTCTTTTGCAGTGAGCGTAAACTTTGAGCTCATCTCTTTATAGATTTGGTTGGCTTCGTCAAAGTCTGCGGTTTTAATAAAATCAATGATTTTATTAAGTTTACGAGGCTTTTCATAAAGAGCAAGTTCGGCAGCAAAGCTTGCACGAATATCTTCTGAGTTCTGAATTTCTTGTCTCAATTTTGCAATTTCAATTAATTTTTGGCTGAGCGCTTCATCCTTTTGAGTAACTTGGGCTTCTAGGTTTTCGATGCGCCTCTTAAAATCAGTTTCACGTGCCAGGGCTCTGTCGGCGACACCGATACATTCTTCAGTATCTATTGGGTTAGTATTATCATTTCTGAGCAGTTCTTCGTATGTTTCTAGACGAGCAAGAGGCTCTTTATGCTCATAGTATTTCTTAATGAAGAATTCTCGACTGACTTTTGAAAAGTTTTCATCAAACTGATTTTTGATTTCCTCAACATCAGCATCCAAAGATTGCAACTTGGGTAAATAGATGTTCGCAAATGTTTCCTTGGTACCATAAAAGCGGTCTTTGCATTCAGCGAACATCTTGGAATTTTCGCTCTGCATATATTTAAATAACGCTTCTGCTTCTGCACTTGAAAACCCGTTTTCCAGGATCTTCTTGCCTTTGATCGTTAAGTTTATGATTTGATCATCAATGGTATCGCACTCAATTTCCTCAGAAGACCAATTATGCCGCAGTAAACCATTTGGGAGCACGCTGACTTCTGCAGATCGCATCCGCACCTTGGAACCCACCTGCATGATTTTATCCGCACAGATCAATGTAGCATCAGAAAATGAAACGGTCGGTTGGAGCAAAAGCCCAGCAAAAAATATAAATCTCCCCCAAGAGCTTGTAAGTTTTGATCCTAAATTCATCGCTTCAACCAAACAGAGATAAAAACGCTGTCCTTATTTTCAGAAGATAGATGCTTGGGGATTGCGTCAACTACTCTTACTCGAGCCTTTGATGCATCCTGCACTTGTTTAGCCAGATGCAGGGCATCATTTTTAGACAGATCCCCCAATCTCTGGTCTCTACGATTAATAAAAATTTTCCCAAGCCATGTTTGCTTTGGTGTGAAATAGGCCTGACAACTTCCAAGCTCATCTAATTGTAAATTGAGTTCATCGCCAATACTCAATCCTATTTTTCTTAAATCTGCTTCGAGGTTAACGACTTCCACTTTCTCAAATACTAACTGCATCTGCCACTCGCTTAAATGTAACCATTCCGCTCACGGCGGTTAATGGGGCAGCTCGCTAATGGTGACTGTCTACAGCGATTCTCGCAAGTGTATCTTTTGTGAAGATAGATTAGATATGAACGTTGGTAGCACCCGCTTGGTTCGTATCGCCGCTTTGATAGCATCACCAATCAGTTGTCCAGAAACATCAGGTGTCTCGACTGTGAAAACTTTATGCTTTGCACCCGCACACTCATACACCACCTGCACCTTGCCAAATGAAGTGATGCGATACCCTAAAAAGTGTTGTCCGTCTTCGCTGTAAGCAAACATAATTTCGCCTCCGAAGACATATTGGTACCACTTAAAATGATTCCATTAGAGTCTCATATCGAGATGAAAAATTCAGAGTCACATTTGTGCAACAAGCGATTTACACAATATCAAATCTAAACTGACATTTTGTGTACAAATTGTGCACAAAAATTTGCGAACAACATCTTGTTTCAGGTGAAACTTTTTAAGGGAAATACACAATATATTGTGGAGGCGGGTACCGGAATCGAACCGGTGTACACGGATTTGCAATCCGCTGCGTCACCACTCCGCCAACCCGCCGGAGATTGAAATGGTGCTATACGATGATCAAACGATGCGCAAGTACCGCGGGGAATTTTCTGTTTATCATGGTGCTTGCTAGTGCTTGCAGAATTCAAGAGTCAAATTATCGAATAGTGAATCCTGCAGTTGATCCACTACCCCGATCAGAAGTGAAGAATAGTTTTTGACCTCTCAGTTCGACCTTTTGGCAATCAGAGCCAAGATCGCGATTGCCCCATGACAGGTTGCGGCAGAAATAGTTATCTTGCCAACTCCAACTTCCAGTTACACTGGTGCCCGCACCTGTCCCTGTTATGGTACCGTCTGTTTCGACGGATAATTCTATCAAAAATCGTTTTAATTTCTTACCGTTGATAAGATTAATAAATTCATCCTCTTCCTTGATCCAATGACTAGTTTGTGATGTCGCAAACTCTGGAACCAGGGAAATTAACGATGCAACCAGCACAGCTTTGAAGACAGTTAAGTATCGCATTTTTCAATAAATATATGTTAATAAAATGAGAGATTGGAAACTAACACAAGCGCTTTATGATCTTTTCCATAGGCGACAAGTCCAATCGAATTCACCGTATCCCTATTTAGTAATCTTGCCATAAACGTGCCTGATCGCTCAAAGCTAGAAAATGGTATTTTTACCTTTTGCCATTCGCCAGAAGTCTGAAAACTGGCCGAATAATATTGCCATGGCAACCTAGAAGATCCATTTCGAATGTGTATGTAATATGTGTCACCGTTGCCCTTTGTTTCAAAGGATAATCCATCAAAATCTGATGCTTGCCCCGATTTTATTTCGCGTCTAACCTGAACAAATCCACCATTATTTTCAGTCGTGACAATCCCCGAAAGCTTTATTGCGGCGCGACCGTCTACGTTCACGCGTTCCGCCATGCCAGTTGATTTACCGCCCATTACGGTGTCTGCAAAATAAACCCAATTTCTTGATGTCGATAAGTCATCAGCTGCCAATGTACTGCCCCAACTCAGCGAGAGAATAACGAACGTCGAAAACAGTAGTCGCGTAAACATGTTTCATCCTAATGCACACCTACTTCAACAGGTATTACGCACAGGCACATTGATTGGATCAGCAACGACGATTGTTACTGACAGTTGTTTGCGACTTGGTGAAAGTGGTGAGCCGTACAGGATTCGAACCTGTGACCCACTGATTAAAAGTCAGTTGCTCTACCAACTGAGCTAACGGCCCACTGGCGCGGTGCATAAAAAGAACTCGGGGTAGGGTCAACCCCGAAAGTGAATTAATTGTTGTTATCTCTGGATTCAGGTCGATTTGGTACGTATATGCGTGCGTATGTCAGTTGAATCTAAGATCCGTATTCCGTTTATGAAGATGCATGGGCTCGGCAACGATTTTGTTGTCGTCGATGGTCGTGATTCTAGAATCGAATTAACCGATTCTTTAATCTGCGCTATTGCGGATCGACATCGAGGCGTGGGTTTTGATCAGCTTGCTGTGATTTTGACCAGTGATGTGGATGCGAAATTGGATTTTTATAACTCTGATGGTTCAAAATCAGCCGCTTGTGGGAATGCAACACGTTGCATCGCCAGATTTTTGATGAATGAAACCGGGAAATCAACGCTCGATCTGAAAACCGACCGCGGTATTTTGCATGCTATCGATCAGGGTGATGGGATCACTGCCGTGAACATGGGACACCCTATGTTAGACTGGAATGAGGTTCCTTTGGCGTATGAATGCGATACGTTGTCGTTGCCAATTGACGGCTCCCCTACTGCTACGGGAATGGGAAACCCGCATTGCACATTTTTTGTCGATGATGCCGAACGGGTGAACCTGGAAAGTCGTGGTTCTGAAACCGAACATCACGCGTTATTTCCAGAGCGTACAAATGTTCAATTTGCTTCTGTGATCGCACCCAATCACCTTCGTATGCGTGTTTGGGAACGAGGAGTTGGTGTAACACTTGCCTCAGGATCATCATCATGTGCAACTGCTGTTGCGGCCGCACGCCGCGGGCTAACAGGCCGTTCTGTCACAATTGATCTGGATGGCGGTCAAATACAGGTTGATTGGCGTGATGATGGTGTTTGGATGGCAGGTCAGACAGCGCATGTTTTTGACGGTGTGTTCACTTTGGAATTCTTGGCAGACGTATGATGAGTGATGCGCCAGTTTTCACAACGCTTGGGTGCCGATTGAACGCCTATGAGACCGAGGCGATGAAGGAATTGGCGCAGACTGCAGGCGTAGAAAATGTCTATGTCATTAATACATGCGCCGTAACAGCCGAAGCCGTCCGAAAATCAAAACAAGAGATTAGAAAACAAAAGCGGCTGTTTCCTGAGAAACAAATCATCGTAACTGGTTGTGCTGCACAAATTGACCCAGATAGTTTTGCCGAAATGGCAGAGGTCAATGCAGTTATTGGGAATACAGAAAAACTATCTGCGGATACTTGGCGTGGTTTATCCAATGGTTTTATTGGTGAAACCGAACGCGTCCAAGTTGACGATATTATGTCCGTCACCGAAACAGCAGAACATTTGATTGATGGGTTTGGAACGCGTAGCCGCGCATATGTTCAGGTTCAAAATGGCTGCGATCATCGCTGTACATTTTGCATCATTCCCTTTGGCCGTGGAAATTCGCGTTCTGTTCCAGCGGGCGTCGTGGTCGATCAAATCAAACGGCTTGTGGATAGTGGATATAATGAAGTTGTCCTGACGGGTGTTGATTTGACCAGTTGGGGCGCTGATCTGCCCGCGACCCCAAAGTTGGGCGATTTGGTAATGCGTATTTTAAAATTGGTTCCAGATTTAAACAGGCTTCGGATTAGCTCAATCGACTCAATTGAAGTTGATGAAAATCTGATGCAGGCTATCGCAACGGAATCACGTTTGATGCCGCATCTGCACCTAAGCTTGCAACATGGTGATGATCTAATCCTGAAACGTATGAAACGTCGGCACCTGCGTGATGATGCCATCCAATTTTGTGAAGAGGCGCGAAAATTACGCTCCGATATGATTTTTGGCGCGGATATCATTGCGGGCTTCCCAACTGAAACCGAAACCCACTTTGAAAATTCAGTTAAGTTGGTGGACGAGTGTGATCTGACCTGGCTACACGTGTTTCCCTATTCCGCCCGGCAGGGAACACCAGCGGCACGTATGCCTGCTGTTGATGGTAGATTGGTCAAGGAACGCGCCGCGATACTTCGCCAAAAGGGTGATGAAAAAGTGCAGACCCATCTGCGTAGTCAGATTGGTAAGGTCCATACCGTCCTGATGGAAAACTCAAACTTTGGGCGGACGGAGCAGTTTACAGAAGTGTGTTTCGAGACAGCGCAAGTGGAAAGCGAAATTGTTACTGCTCGAATTACAGGTACTCTTAATGGCAAGCTGCTTGCACTGCCAATAACATTATGACCCACCCTATTCTGTACAGCTTTCGCAGATGTCCCTATGCGATGCGCGCGCGACTTGCGATTGCAAGCAGTAGAATTCAAGTTGAGCTACGTGAAATCGTTCTGCGCGATAAGGCGCCTGAATTTTTAGAAACATCACCCTCTGCGACTGTTCCTTGTTTAAAGGTAAATGAATGTATTATTGATGAAAGTTTGCATATCATGACCTGGGCGCTGGGGCAGAATGACCCCGAGAACCTGATGCAAATGCCGATTGAGGGTTATTCGATCATGTCAAAGTGCGACGATGAGTTTAAACAAGCGTTAGATCGATACAAATACCCAAGCCGGTATCCCGGTGAAGATTCAATTAAAAACCGTGATGCAGCGTCAGGCTTTATTCACGAATTGGAACAGCGCTTGGATGGTAATCTGTTTGGCACAGACCCAAAATTAGCGGATTTTGCGCTACTGCCGTTTATTCGACAATTCGCGCATGTAGATTTGGATTGGTTTTCTACGCAACCTTGGGAAAAAACAAAGATATGGTTACAAAGTTTCAAGGATTCGGCTCGGTTCGCGAGAATTATGGATAAATATCCGAAATGGGTGAACGGGGATGCGCCAACATATTTTCCACACCAGACATAGAGCATTCGCATGCATCCAAACCCAAGCTTTAGAAATACTACAGACGTGCATAGTTGGAAATTGGTTTCAAAAACCAGTTTTGGAACACTTGTTCAATCAACCAGCGGCTTTCCAAAAATTTCACACGTACCCTTTTTGCTATCGACGTGCAGATCGTTTATCGAATTGCACTTGGTTCGATCCAACCCAATGGCACGTGTTGACGTTTGGGAAGCGATTCCCACGACATTGATTATAAATGGGCCAGATGGATATATTTCACCAGACTGGTACGGCATGGACGACCAAGTGCCGACATGGAACTATGTCGCTGTCCATTTGACGGGTCAATTGGTTCGATTGGATGAACAAGCCTTAGAACCGTTATTGGTTCGCCTATCGGATCATTTTGAAACACAATTACTGCCCAAACCAATTTGGACGATGGAAAAGATGTCAGAAGACATCAAGTTGAAAATGATGCGTCATATATTACCATTTAAGTTTGAAATTTCTGAATTGCACAGCACATGGAAGTTAGGCCAAAATAAGCAAGAGCAAGCACGTTTGGATGCTGCAAATGCCTTAGTGGGTCACGTTCCGGAACTTGCGAAATTGATGAAAGATTTGCCGCAATAAATCTTTTAATTCGTTTGGTTTGAGCTAACATCACGAAAAACAGCGGAGAGCATTATGAAGCTTATTTATTCACCAGCATCCCCATTCGTACGCAAGGTTGCGGTATATACACAATTGGGAAATATGACAGATAAAATTATGTTCACTCCAGTCGCTACAACAGCTTTGAATGTGGCTGAAGATGCTCGCTTGGCGAACCCATTGGGTAAAATCCCTGCGTTAATATTGGACGATAATTCGACCCTGTTTGATAGTCGTGTCATTTGTCGGTACTTGGATGATCTATCGGGTTTGGGCATGTATCCTTTAGAAAATATTTGGAGAGTCCTGACGCTTGAGGCCTTGGGTGACGGGATCATGGACTCAGGTGTCTCGATTTCATATGAAAAACGTCTACGCCAAGAAAATGAACAGTCACCCAGTTGGATTGAGGCGCAATGGTCCAAAGTGGAACACGCAATAGCGTCTCTTGAAACGGGTGCATATGCAGAGTTGCAGGGACCGTTGAATGCGGGACAGATTTCGGTTGCATGTGCATTGGATTACATCGATTTCCGTCACGGCGATCGTGATTGGCAATCTCGGCATCCTAAAATGGCAGAGTGGCAGGCTAAAATGCAGGGGTTGGATGCATTCAAAAAAACAATACCCGAAGGATAAGAATGCCAGCGGTTGATTTGACAGATTGGTTGGGAAACAGCGAAGAGCGCCAGGATCAAATTGTGGCGTTTCCTGCCAATGCGCTATCGGCGACGTTGAACTATGATGTAAAGTATTTGGATGGTTCGGTGCTTCCACCTTTGTGGCACTGGTTGTATTTCTTGCCGATTTATCGATTAGATCAGGCAAATTATGATGGTCACGCAGCGCTTGGTGGATTTTTGCCACCTGTGAAACTGCCACGTCGTATGTGGGCAGGTAGTCGTGTCTCATTTTTATATGATCTAACGATCGGGACAGAAGCACGTAAGGTTTCGACTATAAAATCGATTCAACAGAAATCTGGAAAGTCTGGCGATTTGGTATTTGTTACCGTCGCGCATCAGGTATTCCAAAACGATACCTGCTGCATCGAGGAGGAGCATGACATTGTTTATCGCAGCGCGCCCGACATAAATGCAACGGCGCCTGTTTTCAAAACAACTGATACATCGCCTGAGTTTTCGTATGTGGTAAAACCTGATCCAATATTATTGTTTCGCTACTCTGCACTGACATTCAATGGGCATCGAATACATTATGATCAACCTTTTTGTATTGAAACTGAAGGGTACGAAGGATTGGTGGTGCATGGTCCGTTGCTCGCGACTATGATGCTTGATTTGATCCGGCAAAATTTTCCCGATGCGGTGGTAAAATATTTTCAATTCCGCGCGTTGGCACCCGTATTTGATACGATGAAGTTTGAAGTTTGTGGATGTAAGATATCCTCGTCAGAAGTGGAAATTTGGATCAAGCGTGACGACGGCGTATTGGCAATGTCAGGTTCTGCGAATCTTTCACGCAAATAGTTTCTATTAGGAAATATAAAAAAGTTCCTTGTGTTACGGATTGAACTCTAGAGACGGCACATGAAATGTGTACCGGCGCATTTCGGGTAACGTGAACTGTTTCGGAGTTTAACAAGTGTATTTTTTCACTATTAGGTGTGGAATCTGATAAAATCTGGTAAACTCGTGAATAATTTGATGATCCCTGAAAATGGCCATGGAAAATCATACCGAAATGTATTTTTCCGCATGCCCTTGATCACGTGTTTTGCTGCGTTGATCGGTGTTAATAATTGAGGCATTTTGAAATCGTTTTTGTCGGTAAGGCGGGTTTTGATAAATCCTGGGTTTATCAACTGAACTTCGACTCCCGTTCCCTTTAGGTCGTGTCGCATGGTTTCTGCAATGCTGGCGACTGCTGCCTTGCTTGCACCATAACCAATTGCTTTGGGAAGCCCGCCATAGGCAGAAAGTGAACCAATCAATACTATATGCCCAGATCTATTTGCCAACATGTCAGGTAGAACTTCTCCAACTGCGCGTAGGCAGCCGTTCAGGTTTACATCAATCATGCGCAACGCTTTGTCCGTATCCCAATTCTGGGTGGGCATTGGATCATACGCGCCTGCATTATAAATTATGACGTCCAAATATTCGATCAGAGCATAAGCCGAGCGGATGCTTTCAGCATTTGTGACGTCCAGAGGAAGTGGGGTCGCATCAAGCATTTCATGGCACAGATCACGCAATGATGTTTCATTTCGTGCGCTCAGGAAAAGTTTTGCACCTTCTGCGTTGAGCAACCTTGCAACTTCTCTACCTAATCCTTCACTTGCACCGATGAGCCAGATTGATTTGTTCTCGAAACTACGCATCGCGTTTTGATACCAGCGACGATGGTGGATTTTGCCGTCCCAAAAATGGTGCCCCTTTGATCCATAACTTGATCGCCTGCCAATGAATAAGTGTTAGCACGCGTATCGCGCCGAACGGTCGGCGAAGGGCAGCGTACGCTAGTCTTGCGTCACTTGCCTTTGTGATCGATCCATCCAGCGTTGCCAATACACCCTGCTGGCCGTCACGATAATCAATCCGCATGGAAAATTTTTCAGGGGTAAAATCCATGTTAAACATGTACTCGCCAGATATTTTTTGAAAGGGCGAAACATGCATCAGTTTCTGCGCCTTCAAACTGTCAGTTGGTGCGATGACGCTTTGGTCTGGTTTAGCGCAATAATAGCAGTGCCGTTGACCAAAAGTGCTATTTACTTCCGCAACCATCGCGACTGGTGATCCGTTTCGCGTTGCGATCCAAAAGCTAACGGGATTGAATTCAAACCACAAGAAACGTGGCGCAGTTACTAAAAATGTATCGCAAGTTTTAGGATCAAACCCATTTTCGGTCAGGATTTGTTCAAACCATTTTACACCTTTGCCCGATTTGGGCATGCCGCCATGATCAGATGTGCGCAAAGACCACAGATTAAAACGGTCTAATGAAAACAACCAAGTGTCGGGTATTTTTCGAAAATCGTGTAACAAATAATCGACACTATAGTGAAATGCATTTTTTATTTCACCGCGTCGTGCATGGTAGGTGTGACCTGAGATTATTTTCAACATGATATTCATATTACGTAGTTATTTGGCAAATGGATCATGTTTTGGGGTGGTTTCAATGTTTATTATTACCTATTTGTAAAAAACATTGATCTGTCTAAGTGATATAACCGTATCAAAGTGTAAACTAAACGAGGCACTCATGTTTGATAATCCATATATTTCCCGCAAGAAAATTGCGGTCATCGGAGCGGGAATTTCAGGGTTATCTAGTGCGTATTATTTGTCCAAACACCATGATGTTATATTGTTTGAGGCAGAAAATCGTCTGGGTGGTCATGCACGTACGAAAGTTGCTGGGATCAATGGTGATCAACCTGTGGACACGGGATTTATTGTTTTTAACTTTGCAACCTATCCCTACCTGACGCGCTTGTTCAATGAATTAGACGTCCCAATTAAGAAAAGCGATATGAGCTTTGCTGCGACGATTGATAACGGTCGTCTTGAATACGCGATGAACGGCATTGGCTCTCTTGTGGCGCAGAGGCGCAACCTTATTCGTCCGCAGTTTTACAAAATGATTCGCGATATTTTTCGCTTTGGTACTCAGGCAGAGGATGTCGCCAGTGATGACAAATCTATTGGAGAATTTATTGACGAATTACGCTTGGGTAAGTGGTTCAAAGAATATTACATGCTGCCCATGTGTGGTGCAATTTGGTCAACGCCCCTAGCGGATATTGATAAATTTCCGTCAAAATCGCTTGTCCAGTTTTTTCGAAATCATGGGTTATTGGCGGGTGGTCAGACGCATGAATGGTGGACAGTTGATGGCGGCAGTCGTGAGTATGTGTCACGTATCGAAACTGCGCTTGTGAAAAATGGTGCAAACATTCAGTTGGGTGCGCCAGTACTTGGTGTGACACGTGGACAGTTGGACAGTGCGGTGCATATCAGCGGCCACAGTTTTGATGGGTTTGATGAGATTATTTTTGCCACTCACTCTGATCAGGCGCTGCGCATTCTGGGATCGGACGCAACGAAAGATGAAAAAACTGCGCTTGGATCTGTGCAATATCAAGAAAATCGTGCTGTGCTGCATCGGGACGTACGGCAAATGCCCCAACGACGTGCATGTTGGTCCAGCTGGGTCTATCGCTCTCAACAAGGAAATATCGGTGTCACCTACTGGATGAATTTATTGCAGGGGATTCCCGAAAGCGATCCACTGTTCGTTACATTAAACCCGACGAACGATATTCCAGATGAGTTGATTTATGATGATGTGCAGTTTGCGCATCCATTGTTTGACGCAGGAGCAATTCGTGCGCAAACTATGATTAAGAATATGCAAGGCGCAAATCGCACATGGTTTGCTGGCGCTTATAACCGCCATGGCTTCCATGAAGATGGGATCGCAAGCGCCATGAGGGTGATCCGCGCGATGAATGCGTCAGAACTATTGAAAGGTGGTCGCCATGAAATTCACGGACAACGCGCTGAAGTCTCGGTTCCTGTCAGCGTGTGAGGGGGTTACCTCCGGCATTGTCGTCATTAAAACCCCTGAAGGTGAAACCTATCGTTTTGGATCAGCGGGCGAAGAAGCCGTGCTTGAAATTCACGACTGGGCCGTGGTCAGTGCGATGGCCGCACGTGGTCAAATTGGACTAGGCGAAACCTATGTTCATAGGCTTTGGGACACCCCGTCAATCGAAAGCATCATTCGTGTTGGTCTGGCAAATCGCGACACATTTTCTGATTTTGATGATGCAACGTGGTTTAATTCGCTAAAGTATCAAATCGTTGATCGTATCTTGCGTGCAAATTCCAAGTCTGGATCACAAAAGAATATCTACGCGCATTATGATGTTGGAAACGAGTTTTACCAACTTTGGCTGGATGAAACGATGATGTATTCATCGGGGATTTATAATGATCCTGGTGATGATTTGACCGCCACGCAGTATCGAAAAAATGACCGCGCATTGTCACGCCTTACTGATAAAGAGGGTATTTTGGAAGTTGGTTGCGGGTGGGGCGGTTTTGCCGAACGCGCGGCCGATCAAGGGCGTCATGTTACGGGCATCACCGTTTCAAAAGCACAGCGGAGCTATGCAGATGCTCGCTTAGATGGTCGTGCCGACATCCAGCTTTGTGACTATCGCGATGTGAAAGGTAAATTTGACAATATTGTTTCAATCGAAATGATCGAAGCGGTTGGCCAGCGTTACTGGCCCAGTTATTTTGGTGCGATTAAAGAGAATTTGGCTGAAGGTGGACGTGCGTTGATTCAGGCGATCACTGTTCCTGATGATGCTTTTGACTTTTACGTTAAGGGTTCAGATTACATTCGTCAGCACGTTTTTCCAGGGGGATTGTTGCTCTCAAGTGGGCATATTGCGCAACAGGCCAAAAATGTTGGCTTGACTGTAAAAGATAACTTTGAATTTGGCCAATCTTATGCGTTGACTTGTCGAACCTGGTCCGAACGCTTGGTGGCCAAAACCGATAAGATAAAAAGTCTAGGTTACGGCGATCCATTCTTAAGACACTGGAAATTTTACCTAGATATCTGCGCCGCGGCATTCTCTGTAGGTCACACACAAGTTGTACAGGTTGAGATGGCGCACGCTGAGAACGCTTGAATATAACGGTGATCAGCCTACTTCCCTAGCAGACGACTTTGTAGCCACAGTCAAATTGGAGTATCGTAACGATGAAATTGCTTACGATTTTATTGGTCATTTTATTTGCCGCGATCGGTATCAAATCGCGTTTCTTTAGTTTTTCTTCTCAGTCACCCAAAGATTATTCGCAAACTGGTCCATTATTTGTCTTAGATGAACATTTGAATGGTCCCATCTTATCCGAAGGCATCATTTATGGTCCGGACGGCAAGGTGGGTGTGACCTTTGTTGCCAACATGATGGGGACGTGGGACGGAGATAGCGGAATCCTCTCAGAAAGCTTTTCGTATTCAAATGGGAAAACCCAAGAAAGAAAGTGGTTTTTGAAAAAGGGTCCAGGCAATACTTTTACCGCGACTGCTGATGACATTATTGGAACCGCGCAAGGTGTAGTTTCGGGATCTTCAATTCAATTGAAATATCGCATTGTCCTTCCCAAAGATTCTGGTGGACACACGCTGGATGTAACGGACTGGTTATATTTGGCTGAGAATGGGGCGATTTTGAACAGATCCGAAATGCGCAAGTTTGGCATTAAAGTTGCCGAGTTGGTCGCTACTATGCGTCCTGATCAGGCTGTCGTATCTCAAATAGCACCAGTTATGAATGGAGTTGCCGACCATGAAAGCGCACCACTGAATTAAGCAGATTTGCAAGGATGTGGCAAACGCCCTATGGATGTGCGCACAGTGCATAAGGGAAGACGCTCATGGATTATATCAAACTTGCATGCCTAAAATGTGGACAGGGTAACCGAGTTCCTAATGAGAAAATGTTTAAAGGGCCAAAATGTGCCAGTTGTGGCACAGGCTTGATACAATCTAAGGTATCTGAGTTGTCGCCTAAGACATTTGAAAAGGCAAAGAACCTTGATGACGCTTTGCTAGTTGTTGATTTTTGGGCGCCTTGGTGTGGGCCATGTAAAGCGATGGCGCCAGAGTATGAAAAGGCTGCATCAAAGTTATCGGGTAAGGCGCGATTGGCCAAACTCAATACCGAGCAATATCAAACCGTTGCAACAAAATTGGGCATTCGCGGTATCCCGACATTGATTGGTTATCGTGACGGAAAAGAGGTATTTCGCAAATCAGGCGCTATGGCCACACAACAGATTGAGATGCTGGTTAAAACACACGCCCAATAGCACCTAACGAACCTGCGCAAGGCAATAGTAGGCCTGTACCTGTTCTTTTATCATGTAGGCATCTTTGCCTAATTTTTTGATATCCCACAACTTATCATTGGTGATGCTTTGGATTTCTTTATCAAACCCTTGGCTGTGATAAACGCCCTCGTTGATGGTAAAACATAGATAACCACCTGATTTTGTAATCCTGATTAATTCACGAATAGCCTCGGTTTTGACGTGCCCATGTGTGAATAGCCCGGCACTTATGATAGCATCATAAGCATCATCTGATATGGGTAGTGGATCATTTAGACTGCATTGAAAAAGGTTTGTATACCCACGTGTCTTCGCGCGTCGCAACATTTCGGCTGATAGATCGACGCCATCAAACGCGTCATATCCTCGTTTTGCCAACTGTTCACCGACGAGCCCAGTTCCGCATCCCGCGTCAAGGATTTTTGAATGTTTTGCAATAACCGCTGAGAGAATTTCTACTGTTTTTGGTTGGGATATCGTGCCCAGCGTTGCGCCGTTATCGTGATCGTAATTATTGGCCCATTCATCATAAACCACACGTAGGGCATCATCATTGTCCTGCTTTTCAACATCTAATTTTTGGTAGTGATCCAATCCTCGTCCTGTCATTTCAGATCCTTGCACCCATTTTGATTATAGCTTGTTCGGGCATTTTTCTGATAAATTTCCATGTCACTTATATAGCGACCATCTTCTTCTTGAAGGATTTGTCGTTCTACGACACCCCTCACTTGTTCATAAAGCATCCCAATCACAAAATCCTCACTTGGACCCGCATTCAAATAATATCCCCAATTTGCGGGTGCGTGTTCCAACCAATCTTTCTGGTTTGCGCCTTTGAACTTTTCGATCTCGGCGATCATTTTACGGGCTTCTCTTATGCCGGCCCAAACATGGCTTTCGTGTTGCTCCGATAGTTTCGCAGCATCTGCATCAGCCATGAGTGGGATAATATGATGACAATAAAAATGCTGATAAGCATTCTGTGCTTTTTGCCCTGCTTCTTGCGAAGCAGCGATTGAACAGAGAAGTGAGATTACGATCGAGGCTCTAATGAGCATTTGAATACCCCCTCATTCAATTTTCCCAGAACGCAGTGATTTCACTTCTGCTCTTATCTTTTTGGATTTTAACCGCCGTTCTATAGCTCCACGACTTGGTTTTGTTGGGCGACGCCGCTTTGGAACCACCAGAGCTTTCTTAATCAAATCTTTTAGTCGATCTTGCGCGATCTCACGGTTGCGAATTTGACTGCGTGTTGCATCACATTGGATGATGATTGCACCGTCTATCGTCCATTTGCTGCCTGCGATATTTTTTAATCGGGCCTTCACTGCGGCACTCAAATTCGGGGAACGGTCTGCTTCAAAGCGCAGGGCAACTTTTGTCGACACCTTGTTTACGTTCTGTCCGCCCGGACCTGATGCACGCACGAACTGCTCGGTGATTTCCCAATCTTGAATGCTGATTTTATCGTTTATCGTTATCATATCTTTAACTGATAAGGGCCGCCCGTTGCGGACGACCCTCGAGAATTTCGGAGGTGGGCCGGTTAGGCTTCACCAATTCGTTTGGTCAACGACCAAGGGTTGCCTTAGTCAAGGACCTCCCAAACTGTTCCGACACCTCTCTCCAATACCTCTCTAGACACTGGACCACCTCCTTTCACTATGTTTCACTACTAGTGATGGTGCCACAATTTCTAGAAAAGTCAAAATGTTTTAATTCACAGCAGATGTTGTATTTGCTTGCAAACGTGCGACCAAGACACGGAATGGTACCAACGCAATCAGCGCTAGCAACAGTTTCACGCCCCAATCCGCAATTGCTAATGATATCCATAGCGGTGCATCACCACCGAACAATAACAATGGTACACTATCCCATGCCCAGCTGATTTCTGCATTTTGCGCGTCGTTGAAAAATGGAATGGATGCGGAAAATGCGATTGTGAAAAAGATCGCAGTGTCTAAGGCAGATCCAATCACTGTTGACGCCAATGGGGCACGCCACCAAGCGCCACCCCGCAAACGGTCAAAGATGGCAACATCCACCAATTGCGCGGTTAGGAATGCAATCCCTGATCCAACTGCAACTCGAAACGCAACGGCAGCATAGGGGCCGTATTCGCTGTCGAACATGATCTGGCTACCGATCAGGGAACAAATGATACCCGTTACAAAGCCGACAAAGACAACACGGCGCGCCGCTGCTGGGCCATAGATACGGTTCATCAAGTCGGTGACCAAAAAGGCGAACGGGTAGGTAAACGCACCCCATGTGAGAAGACCATCCAATAGTAAAAATTGAACAAGGATATTTGAGGCGACCACAATCGTGGCCATGGCGATTACGCCAGGAAGAAGTTTTGTCATAGCTTTATCCGTTTTTATCGAAGGTGTTCGGAGACTCGGTTTCCATTTGGAAACGAGACGCGTTTAAAGTCACTTGGATGAAATGACAAGCCCACTTAGTTCGACTGCAAAACACCGACACATTGCTGTGGAAGCAGCGCCAATGTCAGGGGCGGTTTTGGTTTCCGTTTTGGTGCATTGGGGTTTGGGGGCGGTGGGTTCAAAATATCGCGCACCCAACGTTCTGCGTCCTTACATCCGTCGCCTGGGGGTGGTGGCGCCTGATTTTTGCAGTTTGTTGCACCCGCCGGACAGGATAGGCGTACATGAAAATGATAATGGTGTCCCCACCAAGGGCGCACCTTATTCAACCATGCCCTATCCCCCTTTTCATCTTTACACATTTGAACCTTGGCCCCTGGGAAAACAAAGATGCGGGCTGTGCGTGGATCGGATGCGGCCGCTTTGATGATGTTGTGGTGTTGTTTGCTCCACTTTTCGTTGACATAGGCTCCATTCGCTCGGCGCATTGAAATTGATGATATGGCTTCGCGTTTTTTCACACTCAGGGTTAGATCATCGGCTGGGCGCATCCAGATATCGATATCCAACCCAATTTGATGGCTTGCATGACCTGTTAACATCGGACCACCGCGCGGCTGCGAGATATCGCCAATGTATAAACCGTTCCAACCAGATTCCCGTTCCGCTTTGGCAGACAGGTCATGAATGAAATCAATCGCGACTGGGTGCCCCCAGTTGCGATTGCGCGACAGTCGCATCGCCTGCCAAGTCGGGCCTGTTTCCGCCAGTTGGTCGGCCCCGGCTACGCATCCTTTGGCATAGCTGCCGTGGGGAGCGGGCCGCTGTTCTGATCCGCGTTCAACGGCGCCGAATAAATGTTTTGCTTCTTTGGTACTTAGACGGACCACCAAGTCGGGATCATAATTTGAACAGGCGGATAACCAGATCAGGCTAGATATGATTAGAAATCTGAAAACCATAAACGCATTCCTTTGGATTAATCCTAGCAAGTAAGCGGTTTCAGGCCAAACATTTCTCATCCAATTGTAAAACTTTGCTATCGTGCGTCACCCCTGGCATTGACGCCGATTAGAAACACAAGACCCACTAAGAACAGGATCAAGATAGGTGAGACACCCAATCGCGCACTGTCGGTGATGGTTGTGGCGATTGTGATCAACAATGGTGCCAGGAATGCTGTGGCCCGACCCGATAGGCCATAAAGGCCGAATTCAATCGTTTCTTTACCGGGCATTGCGTGGCGCACCATCAAACTGCGGCTGGCAGATTGCAACATGCCGCCCATTCCCCCGATCAAACATCCGCACAGCATGAATAAGTTATCAGGCAGTGTTGATCCTGCGGCCAGTTCTACGCCAAAGAAATGTGTCTTGCTCATTCCGATAATGACAATGCAAACTCCCATTAGAATGAAAATCGTTAAGTAAATTACGGGTTTGGGTCCGATGCGATTATCCAACTTACCACCCAGCCAACTAAACACACCTGCAGAAATAGCAGCTACGATTCCAAAGGTTCCAATTTGAACTATGCTCCAATCCAGAACGAGTCCCGCGTAAATTCCGCCAAATGTATAAAGACCGTTTAACGCATCACGGTAGAACATTGATGAAATCAGGAATTTACACTGACTAGGACGATTCAAGACGCCTTTGATCGCTTGCCAAAGGGTTGTCATTGCGCCACCCAAGCTAGGCCTGCGATTGGGGAGATGCCCTTCACGGACCCATAGGAAATATGGGATTGAGAAAACCAAACACCATAATGCGGCAAAGGGGCCCGCAAACCGGGTGCCTTCCTTCTCTGATGGATCGAATCCAAAGAGTGGATCAAAATTTAGGAATATGGTTTTGCCGTTGTCCTGACCAACAAAGAGCAGCAGCACAATGACCAAAGACAACACACCACCGATATATCCAAAGGCGAGTCCTGATCCCGAAATCCCACCTACACTGCCGTCATCCCCAAGGTCTGGCAACTGTGCACTGGCAAAAATGAATGCCAATTCGGCCCCAATGTAGCAGATTACAAATGCCACCAACATTGTCACCAAGTTAGAACCTGTGGGATCCATAAACCATGTTGCGGCGGCCCCAAAAATTGCCGCAGCCGTGAATAAGAAAATCCATGGCATGCGCCGTCCAGCAGAGTCCGCAATCGCACCTAGAACTGGAGCGGAACAGGCAATAATCAGGCCCGCAATTGTAATACCCGTAGACCATAGCGTTTGCGCGCGGGCATCCGCAGATTGTTCAGACAGCCCGCCAGATGCATAATATTCTGTTGCAACTTGTGCAAAAAACGGCGCGAAAATGAACGTTAGCAGTAAAGTAAAAAACGGCTGACATGCCCAGTCAAACCAATACCAACCCCAGATCGTTTTTCTCTGAGACATGTGATCCCCCATTTTTTACTTACAAAACGCAAGTATTTATTGAGGGTCAAGAATTAAGTGGTTCCAGAATGAGGTTTGACCCGAATTGATCAATCCTGCATGGGAGGCCATGGGCGCATATCTTCTGCCGCAATCCAGGTTGCAACCCACTCAGGAATTTTGGGTCGATCTGCTGTTTCGCCTAATGCTGACCAAACCCGATCTGGTGAAACAATGCCATCCTGTCCAACAAATGCACCGCGATAAACGATATGACCTGCGCAGTCGCCGTTGGTTTTCCACATGGATTGTTCGATGTAGATAAATCGGTCGTCCCAGCAGAGCGCGCGCGATCGCATCTCGATGTGTTCAAACATACGGATCCGGCGGCGGTAACGGACGCAGGCTCCGGCCATGGTCATTCCCCATCTGCGTTCTTTCAACACATTCAATAGCCCAGAGCGTGCGGCAAGTGGGATGCGTCCCAAATCATATAGGGTCAGTGTACGACCGTTATTCAATTCGATCCATGGGTCCAAATCCCATGGCATACACATATGATGGGAGACATGAACGTCGCCAAACCCTAATTGCGGGGCCTTTCGAAATTTGAATACCTCTTTAATAAGTCTCAGAAATGGATACATAAAATTTACCTTTCACTGCGATTATGACGCAGAATACCAATGATTTACTGGGGTGGCCTATAGCCTAAACAGTGACGTCGATAGCCAGCTGTTGGCCAACAGAAAACACGCGTTTATAGCGTTTAATTTCTTCTGTTGGACCCATTGCCTTATTCGGGTTATCGGACAATTTAACAGTTGGATTTCCATTCGCTGATACCGCTTTGCAGACCAATGAAAAGGCCTCGAGTCCTGCATCAGGCACCAATCCACGGAAATCATTAGTGAGATTTGTGCCCCAGCCAAAGGACACTTTTACCCTGTCGGTAAAACGTCGGTATAACGTCTGTATTTCGTTGGTGTCGAGCCCGTCTGAGAAGATGACCAGTTTCTGTGTTGGATCCTCTCCACGATCCTTCCACCACTGAATTGCTGTTTCCGCAGCAAGTTCGGGTTTGCCGCTGTCGATACGAATACCAGTCCAACTCGCCAACCAATCTGGTGCATTTTTCAAAAAGCCTTCTGTGCCATAGGTGTCGGGTAGGATTATGCGCAGGTTGCCATCATGCTCTTCATGCCAGTCTGCCAAAACTTGATAGGGGGCTTGTGCCAAATCTGCATCAGTTTCCGCCAGCGCTGAATAGACCATCGGCAATTCATGTGCGTTTGTGCCGATCGCTTCAATATCGCGGCGCATCGCGATCAGGCAGTTTGAGGTGCCAGTGAATTTGTTTCCAAGCCCCTCTTGCATAGCCTGTACGGCCCAGTCCTGCCACAAAAATGAATGACGGCGTCGCGTTCCAAAATCCGCAATCCGCAGATGTTCCAACTGCCTTAGGCGTTCCACCTTTTCCCAAAGTTTTGTCATCGCGCGTGCGTACAAAACTTGGATTTCAAAACGCCCCATGTCCTTCAACACGGCACGGCCACGCAATTCCATCAACACGGCGAGTGCTGGGACTTCCCACAACATGACCTCTGGCCAGCTGCCTTCAAAAGTCAGTTCATATTGCCCGTCACGTTTTTCTAGGTGGTAATCGGGCAATCGCAGGTTTTCAAACCACTCCATAAAATCGGATCTGAACATCTGGCGCTTGCCATAAAAGGTATTTCCGCGCAACCACGTGCTTTCGCCACGGCTTAGTGAGAGGCTGCGAATATGATCAAGTTGTTCGCGCAACTCCCCTTCGTCAATTAATTCGGCCAAGCGGATATGTTTTGAGCGATTGATCAGGCTGAAGGTAACTTGCGTATCGGGTTTATTGCGATGGATCGATTGACACATCAACAGTTTATAGAAATCCGTGTCGATGAGCGATCTGACAATGGGATCGATGCGCCATTTGTGGTTCCAAACGCGTGTCGCGATATCCACCATTATGAAATTCCTATTCCTAACGCATCCCAATCGCTACGTGCCTGATCCAATGAACCATCAAGGTCAATGGCGCGGCATAGATTAATGCGAACATTTGTTTCATACCCTAATCTTATAGCGTCTTGTGCTGAAAAATTAACGCAATAATCCGTTGCCAATCCGACAAGCGTCAATTTGGAAACGGACCGTTCAGTAAGATACCCGTGCAGACCAGTTGCGGTTGTGTGATCATTTTCGAAAAACGCAGAATAACTATCTACGCTAGGGTTCTGACCTTTTCGAATAATCAAATCGGCGCGTGTTGTGTTTAGATTTTCATGGAGCGCGCTGCCAAACGAGCCTTGGATACAGTGATCAGGCCAAAGAACTTGTGGGCCATATGGCATATCGATCACGCTAAATGGATCGGCATTTTGATTGCTTGCGAACGAACTGTGGTTTGTGGGGTGCCAATCTTGGGTCAATATCACGAAATCGAAATCATTCATGATGTCATTGATCCCTGAAATGATCTGATCGCCGTCGGTCACCGCCAGCGATCCGCCGGGGCAAAAATCATTTTGAACATCGATTATCAAAAGAGCGTTTTTCATTTTTTGTTAACCCGCTAGATTTCATGGCGAATTTGTATGTAAACTGACTTATGTGCAAGTCGTTGATCATGAATACAGATGATTCAACGATATTATGAGTTGTAGAGTGGATGCCGGTCTCTGAACTTCCTAACATGATCGAGATTGATCGCGAACGCCGTGTGCGCTTTAGTCAACTTGCGGTTCAGGCGATCGTTATCGTTACGACTTGTTGGGCTATGATAATGATTTTGCTGGGCGATTTTGCGGGATTTGCCATCGCTGGATCCGTGGCAGGTCTTTATGGTCTTAGTCTGCTGTTGTTTTGGTTTCGTTTTGACACAATCGCCCGTGCGTTTTGGTTGGTAAATGCAATTTTGACAATGGTGCTCGGGATCATCGTGTCTGAGCATGGAACACAAGTCGACCTACTGTTTTTTCCTATTCTGGCCTTACCATTTTTGGTGTTTTCTTGGAAAACAGAGCGGATCTATTTGTATGCTTTCATAGCTTACAGCGCCCTTGCATGGGCTGGCGTGATCTATTTCGATTTGGCATCAAGCTCAGAACGATTATTCGGAATTCCCACAATTCAAAATTCGCTTTCAACGGAAATTATTAACTATCTGCTTATGATAACGGTGGCAGTTTTATTGATCGCTGAACTTGCATACTTTTCAATCCTGTCAGAACGGACAGAAGATGAACTGTTCAGGGCGCGACTGCGCGCAGAAGAGGCGGCGAATTCCAAAGGTGATTTTTTGGCAAATATGAGCCATGAAATCAGAACGCCAATGAATGGTATATTTGGCATGGTTGAGGTCATGAAAAACCTTCGCCCAACCCAAGAACAACAGCGTGTCTTGGATATCATTCGCAACTCTGCCTTTTCGTTGTTGCGGATCATTGATGACATTCTGGATGCCAGTAAAATTGATGCGGGCAAGCTTGAAATCATTCGATCAAAAACTGACATGCGCGCCACAATTGAAGGCGTGGCTCTAACCCTGCAGCATATGGCAGATGATTTGGGTGTAAAAATACACCTGTTTATCGATCCAAAGGTTCCAGAATTTTGTATGATTGACGGTGGGCGTTTGCGGCAAGTTATGCTGAACCTGCTAAGTAATGCGGTAAAATATTCCGCGAATGAATTGACAGAACGTGACAGTCACGTCCGTTTAAGTGTTTCGATGACGTCAGCGGGCCAAATGCGGATTGATGTCAAAGACAATGGCATTGGTATGAGCCAAGACATACAGAAAAACCTGTTTGAACCTTTTATGCAGGGTGAACCTGTCGCAACGCGGCGCGTCGGCGGTACGGGTTTGGGTTTGATGATCTCGCTTAATTTGATTAATCGAATGGATGGGCGTATTCAATTGATTAGCGAACCAGATGTTGGAACCGAGGTTTCTGTTTTTCTTCCACTTGAGTCCCTTTGCGCTCCATCAAATTTGGTAGATATTTCAGAGTTGTCTGTGGATTGGATTGCCGATCAGACTGCGGATGAGAGCGAAGAGATTAAACGATATCTGACTGCGCGCGGCATTGATGTACAAACGCATGACACAGAATGTGATTTGAACACTTTGCAAATTCCATCCAGGAGCAAAAATTTTTTTGTCCTGATCAGCGACTCTCCTGACCGCACCGTTAGATGGCAAGAACAGCTGCGTGAACGTTTTGAAAATCCTCGGTTTCTGTTGATGACAACCAACCGTGTAGAGCGTTTGGGTCTATTGCAGGATGACGTTTTCCGAACACAGTTAGATCCAGCGCTGCCAACAGAACTGCATCGGGCGTTTGGGTTACTAGCAGGACGTATAACAATAGAAAACACGACTGATTTGCCTGTCAATTCGGTCCAAACGCAGCCTGATGTACGAGTGCGTAGCGAAAAGAAAATCCTTTTTGTAGAAGATAACGAAATCAACCGTATCGTTATGTTGAAACAGTTGGAAATTCTGGGCTTCAACGCGGATATCGCATGCAATGGTCAAGAAGGTTTAACCATGTGGCAAGAGGGTGATTACGATGTGATCCTGTCGGATTGCCATATGCCTGTGCTGGACGGCTTTGAAATGTCGCGCGCACTGCGTGATATTGAACAGGCTGAATTCATTAACCGCACACCCATTATCGCGATCACGGCAAATGCGCTTAAAGGGGAGGCCGATAAATGTTTTGCCTCGGGTATGGATGATTACATCGCCAAGCCCGTGGAAATTAAAACATTGGAACAAAAATTGCGGATGTTCCTTGATGCTTAGTCTTTTGAATTAATAAGTGTGGAGATCCTGGGCGTGGTTCCCGTTTCTGCGCGGCTTTTGTTCCGCAGGACGGGTGTGTTTTCTGAGACTGTGACGCGGCTTTCGCGAAAGACAACATATAAGCCGCTTGAGATAATGATACATGCCCCAATCAGTGTGAATTTGTCGGGCAGCTCAGCAAAAAAGAAATATCCATAGATTATAGCCCATATCATTTGTGAATAATGCATGGGGGCCACGACACTGGCTTCACCGTTTTTATAGGCCAGAATAATGCATAGTGAGGCAAGCGACGCTAGTATCGCCATAGTCGCCACGGAAGCCAAGTCAAAGAGTGCCATCGGAACGTATCCACCGGGCAATAAAGCAGCCATCAGCAATAAATTGGCAAACATTGGATAAATCATCAAAACGGTACTGCGCTCTTCATTCCCGATTTTTCGCACAATCAATGATGAAATTGCTGCGCCAACGGCTGCCGTCAAACCAGCCGCATGTCCTAATCCCAGTTCAACGTACCCGGGCCGTAAAACCACCAAAACACCAATTAGGCCAACAATTACAGCACTGCCCCTATGTATGCCCACACGTTCGCCCAACATTGGAACAGATAGAACTGTGATCAATAGTGGCATTCCAAAAAGAAATGCATAGGTTTGTGCCAAGGGAAGAACGGAAAATGCGTAAAACGCTGATATTCCGGTGACTACGGTTGCTACGACGCGCAGTAGGGACCACCAAGGATGCTTTGGGAACAAATTATCTGCATTGCGTTCCCTTAGATGCATTAGAAATACCATTGGAAAGCTGAACAAGACCGAGAAAAAAATAATCTGAAAAGTTGAATACTGTCCGCCTAAATATTTCACCGCCACGTCATGTGCCGAGAATAATGCGAATCCGAGTAATGCGAAAAGTGCGCCTTTAGCGTTAGCAGACATAAATTAACCCGCAGGAATAATGCTAGTGACCTAGCAAAATCACACTGCGGGCTATTCATGCAAGTGTTAAATTAAAACACTCTTATAATGATGCATTGAGGGCTGCGATAATCGCATCGCCCATTTCAGATGTTGAAACGGGCGTCACACCCTCTTCTCCCAACAGGTCTGCTGTGCGAACGCCATCGGCCAATACTTTCTCCACCGCATGTTCTAGGCGATCTGCCTCTGCGCCCTGATCAAAGCTATAGCGCAATGCCATTGCAAAACTTAGGACACAGGCGATTGGGTTCGCCTTGCCTTCGCCCGCAATATCAGGTGCCGACCCGTGTACGGGTTCATAAAGTGCTTTTGGGCGTCCGTTTGCCATTGGGGCACCTAGCGATGCAGATGGCAACATACCCAGCGATCCAGTTAGCATTGCTGCAGCGTCCGAAAGTAGATCACCAAATAGGTTATCGGTTACGATTACATCAAACTGTTTTGGCCAGCGGCAAAGTTGCATCGCACCTGCATCTGCGTACATATGTGATAATTCAACATCCGCATACTCTTCATCGTGGACTTTTTGCACAACTTCACGCCACAGGATGCCAGATTCCATGACGTTCGCTTTTTCCATTGAACAGACTTTGTTGCCACGACGTCGTGCCAATTCAAATGCGCTGCGTGCAACACGTTCGATTTCTGATTCTGTATAACGTTGTGTGTTGATGCCAACACGTTCGTTGCCTTCCTCAAAAATGCCGCGTGGCTCACCAAAATAGATGCCGGATGTCAGTTCGCGCACAATCATGATGTCCAATCCAGAGACCACATCTTTCTTTAATGATGAGAAATCCGCGAGAGCGTCAAAACACTGCGCTGGGCGCAAGTTGGCGAACAGGTCCATTTCTTTGCGCAGGCGTAAAAGTCCGCGTTCAGGTTTTACAGAAAAATCAAGGTTGTCATATTTTGGACCGCCAACGGCACCCAATAGAACGGCGTCTACCTCTTGGGCTTTAGCCATTGTGTCGTCATGCAATGGCGTGCCGTGTGCGTCATATGCCGCTCCACCGACCAAATCCTCGGATACATCAAAGGCAAGGTCGCGGTTGTCGCCGTACCATGAAATGACTTTGCGAACTTCGGCCATGACTTCTGGTCCGATGCCGTCACCAGGGAGGATAAGAATTGATGGGTTGCTCATGCTGTGAATCCTTGGGTTATGCTGTCCGTAGCGGGTTAGCGATTTCCTCGTATATCGTCAAGAAAGTGCGTGAAATTTAGGCCATTTGCAGCGAGCAAGGCGTTTCACTCGGGTGCGAGGTTTGATTTATTTTGGGTGTTCTTGAGCATAAATTACTGGTGTGCCCAAACGGGCACGCCAGTAATTCTATTTTATGCCCAAGGGCGCTCAGCGCCTGTTTTGGCTTCAAAACTGTCGATTGATGCCGCTTTTTCAAGGGTCAAACCAATGTCGTCCAACCCATTCAGCAGGCAGTGTTTGCGGAATGGGTCGATGTCAAACTTGATTATATCTCCATCCGAAGATGTAATCGTTTGATCCTCAAGGTCGACTTCCACCCGGGCATTCGCACCCTTTTCGGCGTCTTTCATCAACAGATCGACCTGTTCCTGCGGAAGTACGATGGGCAGCATTCCATTTTTGAAACAGTTGTTAAAGAAAATATCTGCGAATGATGTTGAAACAACAACCTTAATCCCGAAATCCGATAAGGCCCATGGCGCATGCTCACGTGATGATCCACAGCCAAAGTTATCGCCGGCGATCAGAATTGATGCCTCACGATAGGCGGCTTGGTTCAATACGAAATCAGGAATTTCGTTGCCGTCATCATCATAGCGCATTTCGTCAAACGCATGCACACCAAGACCTGAGCGTTTAATTGTTTTTAAAAACTGCTTTGGGATGATCATATCAGTGTCGATGTTGACCAATGGCATTGGGGCGGCGATACCGCTGAATGTTTCAAATTTGTCCATTACATCATCTCCCGAACATCTGTTAGACGGCCCGTGATTGCCGCGGCGGCTGCCATTGCTGGTGACATTAGGTGCGTGCGTCCTCCACGACCTTGTCGTCCTTCAAAGTTACGGTTTGATGTGGCCGCACAACGTTCGCCTGGTGTCAGCTGGTCAGGGTTCATCGCCAAACACATAGAACATCCTGCCAAACGCCATTCAAAGCCAGCCTCTTTAAAGATGTCTGCGAGCCCCTCTTCTTCGGCTTGTGCGCGTACCAATCCAGACCCCGGGACGATCATGGCACGTAGGCCCTCTTTGATCTTTTTGCCCTTGAGAATTTCTGCAGCTGCGCGCAAATCCTCTATACGGCCGTTTGTACATGATCCGATGAACACAGTGTCGATTTCAATGTCTGTCAATTTCTGACCAGATGTCAGACCCATGTATTCCAGAGAACGTTGCGCTGCATCAACTTTACCACCGCTGAAATCATCCGCACGTGGAACAGTACTGGTGATTGGCAATACATCTTCCGGCGATGTGCCCCATGTCACGACGGGCGCAATGTCTTCGCCTTTGATGGTAATGACCTTATCAAAATATGCGCCTTCATCAGTGAACAGTGTTTTCCAATATGCGACGGCTGCTTCCCACTCTGCGCCTTTGGGTGCGTGTGGGCGGCCTTTGCAGTATTCGAACGTCTTTTCATCTGGTGCAATCAGGCCTGCGCGAGCGCCGCCTTCGATGGCCATGTTACAAACGGTCATGCGACCTTCCATGGACAAATCGCGGATCGCTTCACCGCAATATTCAATCACATATCCTGTACCACCAGCTGTACCCGTTTCACCGATAACGGATAGTGTGATGTCCTTGGCTGTGACGCCTGGGCGCAGTTTGCCTGTAATCTCGACCTTCATGTTCTTTGATTTCTTTTGAATCAAAGTTTGCGTCGCAAGAACATGCTCAACCTCGGATGTGCCGATACCGTGCGCCAATGCGCCAAATGCACCGTGTGTCGCTGTGTGGCTGTCGCCACAAACAACGGTCATGCCGGGCAAGGTCCAACCCTGTTCTGGTCCAACTATGTGCACGATCCCCTGACGTACATCAGATACCGGATAATAGTGAATGCCGAAATCCTTTGCATTTTTGTCCAACGCCTCAACCTGAATACGGCTTTCTTCGTTGTCGATGCCTTTTGCACGATCCAATGTTGTTGGAACATTGTGATCTGGCACAGCGATTGTTTTTTCCGGCGCACGGACAGTGCGGCCCGCCATGCGCAGGCCTTCGAAGGCCTGCGGTGATGTCACTTCGTGAACCAAGTGGCGATCAATATACAGCAGACATGTTCCGTCTTCTGCTTCGTGGACGACGTGGTCGTTCCAAATTTTATCATAAAGTGTCTTGGGGGCGGTCATTTCCATCCTCTTCCGATTTTTGTGATGAACGTTTGGTGCAAATCTTTTGTCGCGGCAAATCAGCCGCGTGCCAGAATTGTCATCGTTGCACCATAAAACCGCCAAGGCAGGCGCGAACGATCATCCATGTCAAAGATCATTTCCATGATGTTTCGCATACACTTGAATCTTCATACTCGCAAGTGTTGCTGCACTCTTGCAGCTAAGCTGCATTTCAATTACGCGTCATTGAGATTTTTTCGAACCCATGCTAGATTCGGCATACATGCAATGAATGCATGCTTAACGGAGGATATAGTTCTGACAGTATCTGTCGAAGCAGTTCGCACTGCAAACAAATCTGCCAATTCCGCGGCAGAAGATTTAACAAGCGAAGCGCTGTTAGATCGTATCTTAACCTCACTTGACCAAGATAAAGCTGAAGAAATCGTGCAAATTGATTTGCGCGGAAAAACATCGATTGGCGATTACATGGTGATCGCATCGGGTCGTTCGACCCGTCAGGTCACGGCAATGGCTGAAAAACTGGTTGATCGTCTAAAGCAAGAGCATGGGCGAGCGTGCAAGGTTGAGGGCAAAGGGGCAGGAGATTGGGTTTTAATTGATACAGGGGATGTGGTTGTCCACATATTTCGTCCTGAGGTGCGCGAATTCTATCAGCTTGAAAAAATGTGGTTGCCGTCTGGGCAAGCATAATAGCTGAGTAATGAAGGTAACGATTTGTGCAGTGGGCCGGCTTCGGCGGGGTCCAGAGCTTGAGCTTCTTTCTAATTATCTTGACCGTTTTAACAAACAGGGTCGCTCAATGGGACTTGGCCCTGCAGATATTATTGAGGTTGAGGATAAGAAAAATATAGGGATGCGGGCAGAAGCAGATCTGTTGGATCGTGCAGTCCCAAGTGGCGCAAAAATCATCACATTGGATGAACGTGGAAAACTGTTAACCTCGCCTGAATTTTCTGAGTGTCTTTCGAATTTTCGAGATCAGGGACAGGGTCATTTAGCGTTTGTGATAGGTGGCGCTGACGGTATTGATCCTTCGCTGCGTGCGCGTGCTGATATGTCGATCAGCTTTGGATCTATGGTTTGGCCACATATGCTGGTTCGTGTTATGTTAGGCGAACAATTATATCGCGCTGCTTCAATTTTGGCGGGTTCACCCTATCACCGCGCTTAGCTCTTGCTCTTATTTGCCTCGCTACGTAGAACTCCCATAAAGATTAGAGGCGAATGATATGGCACCAAAACCTGTTGTTTTATGTATCTTAGATGGTTGGGGTGTGCGATCTAATGCAGAGGCGAATGCGCCTGCATTGGCTAATACACCAAATTTTGATCGAATCATGGAACAGTGCCCCAATACTAAACTTATTACGCACGGACGTGACGTTGGTCTGCCAACAGGTCAGATGGGAAATTCAGAGGTTGGGCACACTAACATCGGTGCAGGGCGTGTTGTTGCTATGGATCTTGGGCAAATTGATTTGGCGATTGAGGACGGGTCATATGCACAAAACCCTGCGTTAATGAGTTACATTAGGTCGCTGAAAAACACAGGTGGGCGTGCGCACGTTATGTCATTGATATCAGATGGGGGCGTGCATGGTCACATGGCGCATCTTATCGCCACTTTACGTATCTTAACCGATGTAGATGTTCCAGTGGTCTTACATGCTATCACAGATGGCCGAGATGTCGCGCCTACATCTGCTGCGGATTTCTTAGATAGCCTTTTAGCTGACCTGCCGGGTGGTGTGGAAATTGGCACTGTAACAGGCCGTTATTTCGCAATGGATCGGGATAATAGATGGGACCGCGTCGCCACCGCTTATAATGCGATTGTGCATGGCGTATCTGATATACGTGTGGGCACCGCAGAAGCAGCGATTAGATCAAACTATGCCGCGGGTGTTAGCGATGAATTTATCCCTGCAACGGTTTTAGATGACTACCAAGGTGCACAAGATGGGGACGCATTTTTTTGTATGAATTTCCGAGCCGACCGCGCTCGCGAGATCTTGCGAGCAATTGGTGAAACCACATTCGGCGAATTTGATATTGGCACCCGTCCTCAGTGGTCGATGTTGTTGGGAATGGTGGAATATTCGACATCTCACAACGACTATATGCAAACCTGTTTTCCAAAACAAAAAATCGTGAATACATTGGGTGAATGGGTGGCAAAATCAGGAAAAACACAACTCAGATTAGCGGAAACAGAGAAGTATCCGCATGTTACATTTTTCTTAAACGGTGGGAAAGAGCAGCCTGAAGAGGGCGAGGTGCGTTACATGGCGCCATCGCCTAAGGTTGCAACCTACGATTTGCAACCCGAAATGTCCGCAGGTGAGGTTACAGATCAGTTCGTCAAAGCGATCGAGGCAGGTTATGATTTGATCGTTACGAATTACGCAAATCCAGATATGGTTGGACACACTGGCGATTTGAATGCAGCAATCAAAGCCTGTGAGGCCGTTGATCAAGGGTTGGGACTTGTTTTGACCGCGTTGAAAAAAGCAGGTGGGGCAATGATTGTGACCGCAGATCATGGAAATTGCGAAACTATGGTGGATCCAGAAACTGGTGGACCGCACACGGCGCATACCATCAATCTAGTACCAGCGGTTTTGGTGGGCGATGATGCAAAAAACAAACTGCGAGATGGCGGGAGGCTTGCCGATTTGGCGCCCACCTTGCTCCATCTAATGCAGCTTGATAAGCCTTCTGAAATGACTGGAGAAAGCTTGATAGTTTGAAGGACGCATTGCGCATAGGAATTTTGATCGCAGCAATGTTATGGACTGCGACGTCACTATTTGCGCAAAATGATCTGGAATTAAAAGCACGACAGGCGCAGCTATCACTTGATAATGCGTGGGATCAATTAGACCGATCCAAGTCGGCAAAGGATCGTATCTCCGCGTTAACCGATGCTATTCTAAGTTTTGAAGAAAGTCTGAGCCTAGCACGTGATAGTTTGCGTCAGATTTCTCTTCTTGAAGCGCGCGCGCAACAAAAGTTGTTGGTAGAAGAAGACGCATATGCCGAATTGATAGGCGTGCTTTTGAGAATTGATAAGTCGCCGATTCAGGCAGAATTATTGCACCCGGATGGTCCCATGGCCAAAGTACGGGGTGGAATGTTAATTGCGGATCTACTGCCCGCTCTAGAGGAAAAGGTACAATCACTGCGTTCGGATCTGGAGGCTGCAAGCTATTTAAGTGATCTGCAATATCAAGTCACACTGGACCTCCAAGCTGGGCTGGTGGCGCTACAAGAAGCGCGCGCGGCACTAGGACGCGCAATTGCAGACAGTGACGATTTGCCAAAGCGTTTCGTCGAAGATCCCGCACAAACAGCAATTTTATTGGCGGCAGCAGATACCTTGGATATTTTCGCGGATGGTTTGTCTCTTATTGCAATGAATGAAGCAGAAGGAAGTTTACCGGATATTACCAGACGTAAAGGTACGCTGCCGATGCCGGTGCAGGGCAATGTAATTCGATATTTTAATGAGGCAGATGCCGCGGGGATCAAGCGCCCTGGCATCGTTGTGGCAACATCCGATAATGCGTTAGTGCGCACTCCGACCGCTGCTACCATTCGATATCGGGGGCCACTTTTGGATTACGGACTGGTCTCGATTTTAGAACCACAACAAGACATCCTTTACATTTTGGCTGGGCTAGCTACCGTCTACGGCGATATTGGAGAAGTATTGCCAGCGGGCAGTCCTGTCGGGCTTATGGGTGCGAGTGAAGTGTTTAATGAAAAAAATTTGATTGAAACATTTAAGGACACTGGTGGTTTGCGCGGTGAAACGATTTATATAGAAGTACGTGTCAACAAAGCACCAGAAAATCCATTGACGTGGTTCGAAGAATTCGGGGTTAAACGATGAAAAAGACATTAATCGCAGTTGGGCTGGGCATTTCGTTGGGGGCTGTAACGTCATTCCAGTTGGCGGGTCCTGTTCTAGCACAGTCAGAAAATGACCGTAAGGAAATTTACGAACAACTTGATTTATTTGGCGATATCTTTGATCGCATTCGCGCGGAATATGTTGAAGAAGTTGACGAAAGCGCATTGATCGAGGCTGCGATCAACGGGATGCTGACATCACTTGATCCTCATTCCAGTTATCTTGCGCCCAAAGCTGCAGAAGACATGCGAACCCAAACACGTGGTGAATTTGGGGGTCTCGGGATCGAAGTTACGATGGAAGAGGGATTTGTAAAAGTAGTCTCCCCAATCGATGGTACGCCTGCATTTGATGCAGGTGTTGAAGCAGGCGATTTTATTACCCATGTCGATGGCGATAGCGTTCTGGGCTTAACATTGACCCAAGCGGTTGAACGGATGCGTGGCCCTGTTGGGTCAGATATCGTTATCACAATTGTGCGAGAGGGTGAACAAGAGCCGTTTGATTTGGAACTCACCCGCGATGTAATCGAATTGACCGCAGCGCGTGCGCGTACTGAAGGCGACACTGTCGTGGTGCGCGTCACAACCTTTAACGATAACACCCGTAAAAACATTGTTGATGGGCTGAATAAGCAGGTCGAAGAAGCAGGTGGATTGGATAATATCAACGGTTTGGTTTTGGATTTGCGTAATAATCCAGGCGGACTGCTAAGTCAGGCGATCAAAGTAGCGGATGATTTTCTAGAAAAAGGGGAAATCGTATCAACACGCGGTCGCAATCCAGAAGAGGGTGAGCGTTATAACGCCAAACCAGGCGACATTATTGATGGAAAACCCATTGTTGTTTTGATCAATGGTGGGTCCGCGTCTGCCTCTGAAATCGTTGCTGGTGCGTTGAAGGATCATCGTCGAGCGATCATTGTTGGGACTCAAAGTTTCGGCAAAGGCTCGGTTCAAACCGTCATGCCATTACGCGGCAGCGCTGCGATGCGACTGACCACATCGCGTTATTATACACCTTCTGGACGTTCGATCCAAAATTTGGGTGTGACACCTGATATTATCGTGAAACAGCCACGCCGTCGACCAGTTGCGGAAAACGAAGAAGAGGGTATTCGTTTCAATTCTGAAGCAGACCTGCGTGGTTCATTGTCCAATGACAGCCTAAGCGAAGAAGAAATTCGTCAGCTGGAAGAAGATCGTGAAAAGGCAGAAAATGCTGCCCGTTTGCGCGATGATGACTATCAGTTGGCGTATGCAATTGATATCTTGCGCGGTATGTCAGCAATCAGCGCGGAATGATAATGACACGGACACCAGAAGAAATTGCACGACTGCCCTATCGTAAGAATGTTGGCGTCATGCTCGTTAATTCTGACGATAGGGTTTTTGTTGGGCGCCGCATTGATATGAAGGGTCCACATTGGCAAATGCCACAAGGCGGAATTGACCCAGGTGAAAGCCCGAAAGAAGCCGCGCTGCGTGAACTCGAGGAAGAAACTGGTGTTTCTCGCGATTTGGTTCGGATCGAGGCCGAAAACGACGATTGGCTTGCATATGATCTGCCGCTTGAATTGTTGGATAAACTTTGGGGCGGAAAATATCGCGGGCAGGAACAAAAATGGTTCCGCATGCGGTTTTTAGGTTCGGATGCTCAGGTGAATATTGAAACCGACCATCCAGAATTTGTTGAATGGAAATGGATCGACCAGTCTGAAATGGTCGATGCCATTGTTCCCTTCAAACGGGATGTTTACATCGCGGTTTTGGATCAGATTGGAACCTGGGAAAAAATAAACAGAGAAGTCGTAAAATAGTGAAATTATTGCATATACATTTTGCATTAAAAATAGCGTTTCAAATGTTTAAGCTACCTTCACCACTCCTGCGGCGATCCAATTATCCAAAATAGAGAGTGCCGTTTCTGAAAACTCAGGATCGTTTATGTGGCAATCCAATTCAATGAGTTCGACATTTTTGGGGCGGGTATCGCGCGTTTCCTGAATAAAGACATCTAAACCTTGTTTGTCGTGTAGCGGTGCACCCTCTCGGTCCCATTCGTTGCAACCTTGGGTGGGCAGAATGTAGGTTGTTTCGCTCTGTGCCCCCGCCAACCGCTTATTGAATTCACGGGCAACTTGGCGACGTTCGTCATGGTTTAAAACTATTGAGGTGATCAAGCGGTTATGGGCATGGCTTTCGCGATTTTGGAAGTGTGCGGGGATATCTTGCCAGCCTATCAAATCCACCAGATCATAGCATGCAGGTGCAATTATTTGAGGGATCGCTGACTTTCCCGCATTTGTCATCCGATCGGGTCCAGCTGTGATCCCAGACGCAAAAATTTGGTTACAGATTTCCTGGGGTGCAAAATCCATCACTGCCGCAAATTGCCCTTGTGATGCGAGGGATTCGAACGCTCGTCCACCCATTCCAGTTGCGTGAAAAACTGCCACCTCGAACCCGCGTTTCTCTAACTCAGGCTTAAGTGTAACCATATAGTGCAGGATAGTTTTGCCAAACGATGTCATCCCGATTAGGGGCTTTTCACGTTTGGGTGCCTCAATCGCGCGGGCGGCACCCAATACGGCCCCTGCCGCCTGGGATAAAGATGATTTGCATATTGAATTTAAACCATACAGCCCCCCTGCCCAAAGGATCATTTGTACGTCTGCCGCCAAACGTTCAGGAGGTAGCATCGCCGAAAATGAAACGGTGGAAACGATGTATTTCGGAACACCTAGGGGCAGTGCCTGACAGACATCAAGTGCCAGGTCTGTCCCCATACTTCCACCAAGAATGATCACACCATGAATCTGACCAGCAAAATAAAGTTCCAGTACCTTGGCCACAGCACCATTTGCCATGATCTGCATCGCGACATTTTCGTCTTCGCTTGCAATTGCCGCCTCAATACTGCTGCCACCTGTTTCAGCGATTTCATGTTTGGAAATATCGGTGGGAATACTTGGATCACCTAGGACGCTGACATCCATGGTTAAGACACCGCCCCCTTGGGAACAAATACGATCGCGTAGGTAATTCAATTCGTCATCTTTAGTGTCATATGTTCCAATGACCAGGATCGTTTTATCTGACATCTAAATTACCTAAATCATCAAGTATATCTAACAGCGTTTCACAGCGCCTTGGACCGAGTCTATCGCGAATTTGTTCAGCGATTTCGGCGGCTTTCGCGGCATTATCATTGATGACCGCCTGACCCATATCTGTTATTTCGATCACTGTGCGCCTGCGATCATTGTGGTGTTCGCGCCGCAACACGAACCCCTTTTGTGCCATGGATTGAACGATCCGTGTCTGGCTGGGTAGTAAGAGTGCTGCATGCTTGGATAGTTGAGAGGGTTCTAACGCACCGTGTTCGTCTAGAACACGCAGAACACGCCATTGTTGTTCGGTCAGACCACTTTCGCTCAACATCTGACGAATTGGGGACATCACATTCTCACGCGCCCGAATAAGCGCAATTGGTAGTGATCGTTGTGTCGAGGGTAGCTGCTTCATAAGAGTATAATAACAATTGACTCGATTGATGCAATATATTTAACATGTTAATGATTGCGATGTTAAGGATATTTCTATGCCACACCTAATGATTGACTATTCTGCGAATGTTGAACCAGACGTGGACATAGGCGGATTGTGTAACACTCTGCGCGACGTCGCGGCGTCAATAGATGCATTTCCATTGGCTGGGGTAAAGGTTCGTGCAGTGCGGGTTGACCATTATGCGATTGCAGACGGAAATCCTGAGCATGGGTTTATCGATATTTCCGTTCGCATACGCGAAGGTCGTGATCCGGAAACAAAGCAAGACGCAGCTCAAAAAATATTTGATGCAGCCAATGAATATGTTGCCGATGTTATTCAGCGCCGATCTCTGGCGCTGTCCCTGGAATTGCGCGATATCGATGCAGCGCTTTCACCCAAATCTGGATCAATCCGAAAATACCTGGAGCTATAAATGTCAGATTTAACCTCGAATTTAGAGAAACTATCTGGATACCTCGTACGTTTTAAATCGACAGGTGTTTCGCACCATATCAATGGTAAAAATCTCTGGTCCAAAAGTGGTGATACGTTTCAATCTGTTTCACCAGTTGATGAATCCTTTATTTGCGATGTTGCCAAAGGAGGTGCCAAAGAAATCGCATTGGCAGCTGATGCCGCGAAAAACGCATTCCCTGAATGGCGTGATCTAACGGGAACCGAGCGGAAAAAAATCCTACATAAGATTGCGGATGGCATCGTTGCACGCGCCGAAGAGATTGCCTTGTGCGAAAGTTGGGATACAGGTCAACCTATTCGATTTATGGCCAAGGCTGCGATCCGTGGGGCCGAAAATTTTCGGTTTTTTGCTGATCGAGCACCTGCGGCGCGTGATGGTCAAAGCCTGCCCTCGCCGACGCTTATGAATGTGACAACGCGTGTTCCAATTGGTCCCATTGGTGTCATTACGCCATGGAACACACCCTTTATGCTGTCCACGTGGAAAATCGCGCCCGCATTGGCCGCAGGCTGCACCGTTGTTCACAAACCCGCAGAGCTAAGTCCGGTGACGGCCAGCATTCTGATGGAGATTGCAAAGGAGGCAGGTTTGCCAGATGGGGTTTGGAATTTGGTAAATGGGATTGGAGAAGAGGCCGGCAAAGCTCTATGCGAACACCCAGATATCAAGGCGATTGCATTTGTCGGCGAAAGCCGTACGGGCAGCCAAATTATGAAACAGGGTGCAGATACGTTAAAGCGTGTTCACTTTGAACTGGGCGGTAAAAACCCTGTCGTTGTATTTGATGATGCGGATTTGGACCGCGCGTTGGATGCAGTGATATTCATGATTTATTCGTTGAATGGCGAACGTTGTACGTCGTCGTCCCGTTTGTTGGTGCAAGACACAATTGCAGATACGTTCGAGGCGAAATTGATTGAACGTGTAAATGCGATAAAGGTTGGCCATCCACTTAATCCAGCGACCGAAGTTGGCCCACTTATTCACACCGCTCACTTTGACAAAGTTTCCTCATACTTTGATATTGCAAAGACGGATGGTGCAACAATCGCAGCAGGTGGTGCGCGTGAAGGTGATATCGGATTTTTTGTGAAACCAACCCTGTTCACACATGCGACAAACGACATGCGCATTGCACAAGAAGAAATATTTGGCCCTGTCTTAACATCCATTCGGTTCACTGATGAAGATCAAGCGTTACAGATGGCCAATGACGTGAATTATGGCTTAACGGGCTATATCTGGACCAATGATCTGACCCGAGCACTGCGATTTAGTGATAAGTTAGAGGCAGGTATGATTTGGGTGAATTCGGAAAACGTGCGACACCTGCCCACACCCTTTGGTGGTGTTAAGGCTAGCGGCATCGGTCGTGATGGCGGCGATTGGTCGTTTGAGTTTTATATGGAACAAAAACATATTGGATTTGCCACGGGATCGCACACTATCCCAAAACTAGGAAAACTGTAATGCCCGTACCAGCACCCAATTTAAACCCCGACTTCAATGTCGTCCGATTAAGTCATGTGGAATATAACGTACGCGATCTTGCGGCGTCGCGGGCGTTTTATGTGGACACCCTTGGCCTACAAATCACGCATGAAACAGAGGACGCCATATACCTGCGTGCGATGGAGGAACGTGGCCACCACTGTATTCATCTGATTAAGTCCGATGCGGCATCTGTTGGTGTCTTAGGGTTTAAGGTTTGGGATGATGCAGATTTAGACCGCTTAAGCGATTTTTTTACGGAACGCAGGCTGCCCTTTGAGTGGATAGAAAAGCCGTTTTTCGGTCGTATTCTACGGTCGCGTGATCCATGGGGAATACCGCTTGAGTTTTATGCCAAGATGGAGCGTTTGGTCCCAATCCATCAAAAATATGCGCTGTATCGGGGGGTCAAACCCTTACGAATTGACCACTTCAACATGTTTGCTAGCGATGTTGATGCATCCGTAAATTTTTATAACGACATGGGTTTTCGCGTAACTGAATATACAGAAGACAGCGAAACAGGTCGTCTATGGGCGGCGTGGATGCACCGTAAGGGTGGCGTGCATGACATTGCATTTACAAATGGCATCGGCCCCCGGCTTCATCACAGTGCGTTTTGGGTGCCGACACCGCTGAACATAATTGATTTGTTGGATTTGATGTCGACCACGGGATATGTCGCCAACATTGAACGCGGTCCGGGTCGCCATGGCATTTCAAATGCCTTCTTTTTGTATGTGCGAGATCCTGATGGCCACCGCATTGAAATCTATTGCAGTGATTATCAAACCGTTGATCCAGATTTGGAGCCCATTAAATGGGATTTAACCGATCCGCAGCGTCAAACTTTATGGGGTGCCGCCGCACCGAAATCCTGGTTTGAAGAGGGCAGCCTATTTGATGGCTCAACTCCCGTTGACCCTGTGTTAAAAGCGCAACCCATAATCGCGCCGTAGGATCAGATATGAATTGGGATGAATACGAAAAATGGGTCAAATACCTTGGTGAATGGGGCGCAGAATATCATAAAACGCTGCGGAATCGACCCGTGCGCGCCCAAACGAAACCTGGTGACATCGCACAGCAATTAGAGAAAAGCGCGCCTGAAACGGGTACTGACATGTCGGAAATCATGTCTGATTTCGAACGTATTGTGATGCCCGGGATGACGCATTGGCAGCATCCACGCTTTTTCGCGTATTTCCCCGCAAACGCCAGCCCACCGTCCATGTTGGCGGATATTATTACATCTACGATGGCTGCGCAGTGCATGTTGTGGCAAACCTCACCTGCGGCAACCGAAATGGAAACTCGGGTCATTGATTGGTTGCGTCAGGCAATTGGTTTGCCAAATGCCTTTCAGGGCGTGATCCAAGACAGTGCATCGGGCGCTACCTTGGCTGCGGTGTTGACAATGCGCGAACGTGCAATCGCATGGACGGGTAATACATCAGGCCTAAACAACAAGGGTCAATTACGGATTTATTGCAGTGATCAGGTGCATTCGTCGATTGATCGTGCAGTGTGGATTGCGGGAATTGGTGCCGAAAACATTGTGCGTATCCCAAGCGCTGGGCCCCTTTACGCGATGGATTGCGATGCACTCAACAATGCAATTGAAACAGATATTGCCGTGGGCCATATCCCGATCGGCGTGATCGCCTGTACGGGTGGGACCAGCATTGGCGCATGTGATGATATTGCGGGCGTGATTTCCGTGGCGAAACGACATGATCTGTATGTTCATGTCGATGCAGCATGGGCAGGGTCGGCCATGATTTGTCCCGAATTTCAAACGCTGTGGCACGGTGTTGAACTGGCCGACAGCATTGTTTTCAATCCTCACAAATGGTTGGGTGCCCAATTTGATTGCTCTGCGCATTTCTTGCGCAATCCTGATGATTTGGTCCGTACGCTGGCCATTCAACCCGAATACTTGAAAACACACGGACAGGACGGATTGATCAATTATTCCGAATGGTCCGTTCCCTTGGGACGGCGTTTTCGCGCGCTGAAGATTTGGTTTTTGCTACGCAGTTATGGCTTGGAAATTTTGCGCGAACGTATCCGCAATCACGTCTATTGGTCCTGTGAGATTGCGGACAAATTCCGTGACACACCAGAATTCGAAGTTGTTACAGATCCAATCCTGTCCCTGTTTACATTCCGATATGTCCCCGACACGGATCAGGATTTGGACATTTTGAATCAGAAACTCGTCGATGCAATCAATGATGACGGCCGTATTTATCTGACCCAAACGATACACAAGGGACAAAAGGTTATTCGTTTTCAGGTTGGTCAATTTGATTGCGAAAAACAGGACATAGAAACCGCCTATGATGTCATATTGCAGATTGCAAAGGATATAACATGACCCATTTTGCCAGTTTTACAGTCGCCGCGCAGCTCCATTTTGGCATTGTGACCGATGCTGGTGCAATTTCGATGAACGCGGCATTTCCACAATTTTCGTCCCTACAGGATGTTGTGGTTTCAGGTGCGCTAAAGGATTTGGCCAAGGCGGCGGTGGGGCGCAAGATTGATTTCAAACTAGATGATATTCGATTTGAACTACCCGTGGCGCACCCAGAAAAAATTATATGCGTTGGCGTGAATTTCCCTGATCGAAACGCAGAATACAAAGACGGGGTTGAGGCCCCGCCTAATATGTCGTTATTCCCGCGTTTTGCGCGCAGTTTTACATCCGCAAACGCGCCGCTGATCCGTCCACCTGAATCAGAAAAATTGGATTACGAAGGCGAAATTGCGATTGTCATTGGAAAACAGGGGCGTCGCATTCCGCAGGATCAGGCCTATGATCATATCGCTGCGATCACGCTGTGTAATGAGGGGACGATCCGCGACTGGGTGCGTCATGCCAAATTCAATGTCACCCAAGGTAAGAATTGGGAATCCTCTGGTGCCATGGGCCCGTGGTTGGTGCCATTTACGCATCCATCGCAGCTGGATGATATCCGCATCATGACACACGTAAATGGTGAACTTCGTCAAGACGATCGCACCAGCCGTATGTTGTTCCCGATCAAACGTCAGATTGAATATATCTCAACATTCACGACCCTGATGCCAGGTGACATTATCGTAACTGGAACACCAACAGGCGCAGGTGCCCGCCTAGACCCGCCGCAGTTTTTGAAACCTGGCGATGTTGTTAAGGTGACTGCAGAAGGGATTGGCACACTGACAAATACGATTGCGGATGAACAGGCATGATGTCGCCCGCAGAAATTCGCGCCGCCGCCGAACAACTTTTCGAAGCAGAAACCAACCGGTCACAGATCGACATTTTGTCGTTGGCACATCCTGAAATGGATATGGATGACGCCTATGCCATCCAATCCGCATTGGTGGATCATAAACAGGCATCTGGACGCAGCATTATTGGATGGAAAATTGGACTGACGTCAAAGGCGATGCAATATGCATTGAATATTGATATTCCTGATAGTGGCATTTTGTTTGACGATATGGCGTTTGAAAATGGTGCACATGTTCCAGCGGGACGTTTCATACAGCCGCGTGTTGAGGCAGAGATCGCATTTGTGATGTCAGATGATATCGTGGGTGCTGAGGTTTCGAGACAGGATATTATTGCGGCAACCGACTATGTCGCGCCAAGTTTGGAAATTTTGGACACACGCATAAAACGCATTGATCCAGAAACGGGAAAAACACGCACTGTGTTTGATACAATCGCCGATAATGCCGCGAATGCTGGTGTGGTTTTAGGTGCGCAAAAACACGACATAGCGGATTTTGATCTGCGCTGGGTTGGTGCCATTGTTCATCGTAACGGCGAAGTTGAGGAAACAGGCCTGGGTGCTGGTGTCTTAAACGATCCAGTTGAAAGCATGTTGTGGTTGGTGCGCCGCCTTGCGCAATATGGTCAGGGTCTGCGCAAAGGTGATATTGTCTTGTCTGGATCCTTTATCCGACCAATTGAATGCCCCTCTGGTTCAAAGATTGACGCAGATTTTGGTGCATTTGGTCGTGTTTCAATCACGTTTGACTAACTATCTCTCGTCAACTCCTGCAGACCCTGTTAGGTGACGCGCATGGATACTGCGATGAAAATATTCTTGGTGGCGCCCCCATCCCTAGAAGATGTGCTGCTGGAAGAGGCCGTTGAACTTGGCTTTTCTAGCGCTGAAGTCGTCAGCGGTGGTGTTGAATTTGATGGAAATTGGCAGGACGTTTGGCGTGCAAACCTATGTTTGCGTGGTGCCACTCGTGTTTTGGTGCGGTTGGGTGGTTTTCGGGCAATGCATTTGGCCCAACTTGATAAACGGTCACGCAAATTTCCGTGGGGTGATTTTTTGCGTGCCGATGTTCCAATTCGTGTTGAAACAACATCGCGAAAATCAAGGATTTATCATGCGGGCGCCGCCACTCAGCGTATTGAACGTGCCATAAACGAAACTGCAGGTGTTGAGATTTCAACAGAGGCCGAGCTGGCTTTAAAAGTGCGAATTTTTGATGATTTTTGCACATTCTCGATCGATACAAGTGGCCCCGCGCTACACATTCGTGGACACAAGGAAGCATTGAACAAAGCGCCCATGCGCGAAACGCTGGCATCATTATTTTTGCGACAAATGGGATACGACGGATCACAGACTATAGTTGATCCTATGTGCGGTTCTGGGACATTTCCGATTGAGGCAGCCGAGCAAGCGGCGGGTTTGTTTCCAGGACGATCGCGTTCATTTGCCTTTGAAAAACTTGCCTCATTCCATCACGGTAAATGGGATCAACTGAAACAAAACGCAAAGCCAACGCAAGTTTTGGGCCGGTTTTTCGGATTTGATCGCGATATGGGTGCAATCCGCCTTTCGCAGGATAATGCCTATCGCGCAGAAGTTGGCGACATGATACAGTTTCAACATGCCGCGATCAGTGATCTTGAACCGCCAGATGCACCTGCGGGAATTGTGATTATTAACCCACCCTATGGCGGTCGTATTGGCGAACGCAAAATGTTGTTCTCGCTCTACGGGGCGATGGGTCAAACACTAAAAACACGCTTTAAGGGTTGGAAAGTCGGCGTTCTGACAACAGATGGCGGATTGGCCAAGGCAACGGGTTTGCCGTTTCTGCCTTCCCTTCCACCCGTTCCGCATGGTGGAAAACGGGTGACACTGCATCGTACTGATCCGCTTTAAACAGATAATGTCGCGTTTACAGCGCGTTTCCATGCCGCGTAACGTTTGGATCGCCTATCATTTGCCATATTTGGATTAAACTGCGCATCGCGTTGCCATGTTTTGGCGAACTCTTCCTGATTTGGATAAATACCCGCGCGATACCCAGCCAGCCAAGCTGCTCCAAGTGCTGTGGTTTCCAAGATTGTTGGACGATCCACAACGGCGCCCGTGATATCGGCCAAAAATTGCATCGTCCAGTTGGACGCAGACATGCCCCCATCAACGCGTACGACCTGATCCCCGCTGCTGCCCCAATCGGATTTCATCGCATCCAAAAGATCGCGCGTTTGAAATCCAACACTTTCCAAGGCTGCTTTTGCGAATTCTGCGGGACCGCTATTGCGTGTCAGGCCAAAGGTTGCGCCGCGGCAGTCTGCGTTCCAGTACGGCGCGCCCAGTCCTGTGAATGCAGGAACAATGATCACGTTTTGCATGGGGTCAGCGGATTCTGCCAGTGCCTGTGTTTCACCCGCACGTTCAATAATTTTTAGACCATCACGCAGCCATTGCACCACAGCACCTGCAACAAAAATAGACCCCTCAAGCGCATAGGTTGGTTTGCCATCAAGCTGATAGGCAATTGTTGTCAGCATTTTGTTTGAAGATTGAACAGGGGTATCCCCTGTATTCAATAGCGCAAAACATCCTGTTCCATAGGTTGATTTTAGCATACCTGGTTCAAAACAGGCCTGACCGACGGTTGCCGCCTGTTGATCGCCCGCGATCCCCAGAATTGGGATTTCAGCGCCGAACACATCATCTGACACCATGCCAAAATCAGCTGAACTGTCCATCACCGTTGGCAACATGCAGGTTGGAATATCCAATAGATCACAAATCTGATTAGACCATTTTCCGTTGTGAATATCATACAGTAATGTGCGTGCGGCGTTTGTGGCATCCGTTACATGTGATTTCCTATCCGTTAGGTTCCAAACCAGCCACGAATCTACAGTGCCAAACAGGAGTTCGCCAGCTTTGGCCCGATCGCGTGCGCCATCAACATTGTCGAGCAGCCATGCAACTTTGGTCCCACTAAAATAGGGATCCAACAGCAAACCTGTTGTCACGGTTACCATTTCTTCATGATTGCCTGCACGCAGTGTTTCGCACATTTCAGATGTTCGTCGATCCTGCCATACAATGGCGTTGTGAATGGGTTGGCCCGTTGACTTGTCCCAAATGACTGTTGTTTCACGTTGGTTGGTGATCCCAATCGAAGCAATCTCAGCTGGGTTTATTCCGACGTCCGCAAAGACATTTCGACAGGTTTGCAACGTTGTGTTTAACAAATCAAACGCATCGTGTTCGACCCAGCCAGAATTCGGAAAATGTTGCGTAAATTCCTTTTGCGAAATGCCACAAATTTTCATGTCTTGATCGAACAAGATCGCGCGACTTGATGTTGTTCCCTGATCGATTGCCAATACAAATGTCATCTTTCAACTCCCTTTCCGCGGCGAGTATATGTAAGCAAATAATGTTGTCTATATTGTTCGAATGTTGACGCTTGGCAAACTTAGCTTATGCTGCTGAAAAAGAGGGTTGCACATATGTCGATGTCCCTTAGGCATCCCGAAATTCTTGATTTAATAAGAGCGTCTGGCCGCGTGGAAGTTGAGGAATTGGCGACACGTTTTGGTGTGAGCGTACAAACCATCCGGCGCGATTTATCTGATCTTGCCGATATGGGGCGGATTGAACGTGTGCATGGAGGTGCAATTTTAGCCTCTGGCACAGTGAACATTGCCTATGACGAACGCCGACGCCTGAACAGTGATGCAAAATCAATCATTGCAGATCACTGTGCGCAAATGATCCCAAACAAATGTTCGGTTTTTTTAAATATAGGCACAACGACAGAGGCAGTTGCGCGCCGATTATTAAATCACAAAGGTTTGTTGGTTGTTACAAATAACATAAACATTGCGACGGTTCTGGGGGATGCACCAGAGGTTGATGTGATTGTTACAGGTGGTGCGCTGCGACCCAGCGATGGTGGTCTTGTTGGTCCGTTTACCAATCAAACGATCAGGCAGTTCAAATTCGATTACGCAATTATTGGTTGCTCTGCCTTGGGTGAAGAAGGCGAGCTGTTTGATTTTGACAATCAAGAGGTTGAGGCAAGTCGCATAATTCTGCAATCTGCGCGGACATCGGTTTTGGTCGCAGATGGCTCCAAATTCTTGCGTTCGGCACCGATCAAGATTGCTGATTTATTGGCTATTGATCATTTTGTCACCGACATTGACCCAGATAAGCGCGTAAGGCAGGTGCTGGAAACATCAAAGACGGCATTGCATATCGCGGGGGAAAATTAGGGCGAACAATGGGTATTTGCAGGCGCATATATTCTTTGATGTTTTGGTTCTGTTGCATGGCCAGTTTTGGTTTCGCGGCCGAACGACCAATCAATATTTTTGCTGCAGCAAGTTTGCAAAATGCAATTACCGAATTCGCTCAGAATTATACCGCTGAAACAGGTATTAAAGTCCAGATTTCTGTCTCAGGAACATCAACGCTTGCTCGCCAAATTCAACATGGCGCACCCGCTGACGTATTCATTTCAGCAAATAAAAGTTGGGTGGATCATTTGCTAAATCGTAAGCTTTTGAACCCAAACTCTGTTTCAGTGATTGCCAAAAATTCTATGGTTTTGGTCTCGCGTAATGGTGTGGACAGTGACGTATCAGTTTTGGAGGGGCGATGGGATTCAAACTCCTTAATCGTGACAGCGATGATCGGCTCAGTCCCTGCAGGCATTTACGCAAAAGAAGTATTAGAACACTATGGCCTTTGGGAAGTACTGCAAAATCAAGTTGTCCAAACCGACAATGTTCGCTCTGCGCTTCGCCTTGTGGAATTGGGCCAAGTTGATTTTGGTTTGGTTTATCTCAGTGATGCGGTCGCATCGAAGGATGTACAAATTGTCGAACGATTACCCGCAAGCAGTCACAGTTCAATTGAATATCATGTCGCCCTTGTTGGAACTGAGACGCATGGTGACGTGCAAAACCTTTTCGATATCATCTTGTCTGATACATTTGCGGAAATTCTTCATGAAAATGGATTTGTGTTACCGCAGAATTAATTATGCGGTCTCAGCATTAGGCGTGTAGCAGAAAATTTACAGGGGAAAATCACCCTCAATTCAACGTAGATCTCGAATTATAATAAAAACTAATGAATATAAACAAAATAATAAATTTTACTTTATCATACTTAAAGTCATAATGCCCATCTGAAGCGCGCGGTGTGCTTCGGTGAGTCTTACTTTTTATTCGGAGAGCTTTCATGGACGGAAATACCCCTAGTGCCGGCAAATGCCCTGTCATGCATGTACAATCGAGCGTAACCTCTGGCGGTACAACAAACCGCGATTGGTGGCCTAATCAATTAAATTTGCGTGTTTTGCACCAGAACCCGGTGGCGGGAAATCCGCTTGGTGCAGAATTCAATTATGCAGAAGAATTTAAGAAGCTTGACTTGAAAGCTCTAAAGCAAGATCTGTATGCATTGATGAAGGATAGTCAGGATTGGTGGCCAGCCGACTACGGTCATTATGGGCCATTTTTTATTCGTATGGCGTGGCATGCTGCGGGTACCTATCGTACGGGTGATGGGCGCGGTGGCGCAAGCACAGGTGCGCAACGGTTCGCGCCATTGAACAGTTGGCCTGATAACGGCAACTTGGACAAGGCGCGTCGCCTATTGTGGCCGATTAAACAAAAATACGGCAAGCAAATTTCTTGGGCCGATTTGTTAGTTCTTGCCGGCAATGCTGCGCTTGAATCCATGGGCTTTAAGACATTCGGTTTTGCGGGTGGCCGTGCCGATATCTTTGAACCAGAAGAAGACATCTATTGGGGTGTTGAAACAGAATGGTTGGGTGACAAACGCTATTCTGGTGATCGCGATTTGGAAGATCCACTGGCGGCTGTACAAATGGGCTTGATTTATGTGAACCCAGAAGGTCCAAACGGAAATCCAGATCCAGTCGCGTCTGGCCGTGATATTCGCGAAACCTTTGCGCGCATGGGCATGAATGACGAAGAGACCGTCGCATTGGTTGCAGGTGGTCACACATTTGGTAAAGCTCACGGCGCAGGTGATCCCGCCCATGTTGGTCCTGAGCCAGAAGGTGCCGCGATTGAACTGCAGGGTCTTGGTTGGATGAGCACACATAAATCGGGTAAAGGCGTTGACGCAATTACCAGTGGTGTAGAAGGTGCTTGGACATCAAAGCCAACTGAATGGGATATGGGTTACTTTGACGTTCTCTTCGGTTACGATTGGGAGCTAACAAAGAGCCCAGCAGGTGCACATATTTGGCATGCCAAAGATCTAAAGGAAGAAGATCACGCACCGGAAGTGGATGGTTCAGGCAAACGTGTTCCAATCATGATGACCACTGCGGACATGGCGATGCGTATGGATCCAGCGTACGAAAAAGTTTCACGTCATTTCCATGAAAATCCAGAGGTGTTCGCAGATGCATTTGCACGTGCTTGGTTTAAGCTGACACACCGCGATTCTGGTCCAAAGTCATTGTATCTGGGTGAAGAAGTCCCTGCAGAAGATTTGATTTGGCAAGATCCACTACCCGCAGCCGACTACGATCAAATCGATGATGCGGATGTTGCGGTACTGAAAGGTGACATCGCTGCTCTGGGTCTGTCTGTTTCTGAAATGGTTGCGACAGCTTGGTGTTCAGCCTCTACTTTCCGTGGTTCGGACAAACGCGGTGGTGCAAACGGGGCGCGTATTCGTTTGGCTCCACAAAAAGATTGGGATGCTAACGAACCTGCGCAACTGGCAAGGGTTCTGACAGCATTGGAAAGTGTTCAGGCAAAGTTCAACGGCGCTGGCTCTAAACAAGTTTCAATGGCGGATCTGATCGTGTTGGCGGGTAACGTTGGTGTTGAACAGGCAGCGAAAGCAGCAGGTCATGATGTGACGGTACCGTTCGCGGCTGGTCGTGTTGATGCTGTGCAAGAACAAACCGACGTTGACAGCTTTGCTGTACTAGAACCTATTGCAGATGGCTTCCGCAACTATCAAAAGGGTGCGTATACTTCATCAACCGAAGAGTTGTTGCTGGATCGTGCGCAACTTTTGACACTGACAGCGCCTGAGATGACTGTTTTGGTTGGCGGTATGCGTGCAATGGGCGCAAATCACGGTGGTTCAGCCACGGGTGTCTTTACCGATCGTTCTGGTGCATTGTCCAATGACTTCTTTGTCAATCTATTGGATATGGCGACCGAATGGTCAGCAACAGATGAAACAGGAAACCACTTTGCAGGTCGTGATCGTGCATCGGGTGAAACCAAGTGGACTGCAACACGCGCTGATTTGATCTTTGGGTCAAATTCGCAGCTTCGTGCCATTGCTGAAGAATATGCATGCGCAGATTCGGGTGATATGTTTGTTACTGATTTCGTTGCGGCATGGGCCAAAGTGATGAATGCAGATCGTTTCGATCTCGCATAATCCATAGTACTTTCGCGATAAAGCGCTCCAACTTTTGGGGCGCTTTTTTATTTTTAAGTACGAAATTGATCAATTTTTCCACAAACTCGCAGAGTTCATAAAACTGTTACAAAGCTGTCGCAAAAGCATAACAAAGCATTCTTAAACCCCGAGGGGCAAAGCGCAGGATGCGTTCCAAGATGAAA
>JBMTQO010000006.1:0-70770 GCA_049446275.1 Paracoccaceae bacterium
ACAAAAGATGTTCGAAGCCCTAAGCGCATGGGCACGCCGATTGTCCCAACGCACCTCCATGAGCCCCGCAGATGTCATTGCCGAACGCAAACGATCCCCTGCACAACGCGCCTTTTATGGGAAGCGTAAGGGGCCAGAATTCGATGTTAGTCGTTAGGTCCGAATTATATCAGTCCTATGAAAGTAGAAGTGTTATTCGTGATTTTTATTTGTTATCAATTTGATATTTTATCAAATTCATGCAATTCTATCCGACAAAGGGCTTTCATCCATTTGGGCGATCAAATGATTATTTAGCCGTTCTGCAAAATAGGCACGGGTTTTTGTGTGGGCGGGATCATCCCATAGATTGTTTGTTTCCTTGGGATCAGACTTTAGATCATAAAGCTCGCCCCAATCTTGATCCCGATAAACGCTATAGCGCCAATCTTTGGTCACGACGGAGCGCACGCGCGCGGGTTCTGCAAACCCTAGTCGCCGCCCCCCATCGTTATATTCAATCAAGGCTTCTTCGCGGGGTCCCTCCGCACCTTGGGTTGCGGAAAGAAAGCTTTGTCCTTGGTTGCCGTTAAACGGCGCAATCCCTGCCCGATCCAAAATGGTGGCTGCGATGTCAACCGTGGAACAGATCGCATCGGTGGCCCCTGACTGACGGGTTTCAGGATCGGACCAGATAAAGGGCACCTGCGTGATCGATCGATATTGCAACGCGCCTTTTAGGATCATGTTATAATCACCCATATAATCGCCATGATCCGAGTTAAAGCAGACAACCGTATCCTCATACAATCCAACATCCCGCAAACCTTGCATCACATCTCCAATCGCATCATCAACAAAGGCCATCATGCCCGCACTTAGCGCCATTGCCTCTTTTATCTGTTGATCATCCAGCATCATGGCCGTTTGCGGGGTCATTTGTTCACCAGCCCCCTTCCAATTGTCATATAGCCATTTTAACGGCGGTGTCGGATTTTGATTTGCGTCATACGGCAGTGTCACCTCAAAATCATCAGGGCTATACATGTCCCAATATTTGCCAGGCGGATTAAACGGATGATGGGGATCAGGAAAGCTGACAAAGGCGAAAAAAGGTGCATCCTGATCCTGTCGCGACTTTAGGTAGGCAATCGCGCCGTCGCGGATATAGGCCGTTGGATACAATTCTTCGGGAATTGGTGTGCGATAGGCCTGTGGACAGGAATAGTTGTGCGGCAATTGATTTTTGGGATCATGGAGCGCTTGCCAATCAGGGGCGTTTTCACGAAACCATTGTCGATAATGCCCCCCACATCTGTCCCCGTGTGACGTAACCATATCCACATGCTGATACCCATAATAGGGGGTGGTTATGTTGTATCGTTCATCGCCCTCATAGGCCTCTGGTTCTTCTTCATAAGGTTTTGTGCGCTTACCCCGCCATGCTTCAACAACACTGTCATCTTTGCTGCGCCCAACGGGGGGTAGTCCCGTAAAGGGTTGCAAATGGCTTTTGCCAATTGCCGCTGTGTGATACCCTGTGTCCCCCAGTAAATCGACAAATGTCACCGCATTTTCCGGCAAGATACAGCCGTTATAGCGCAACCCATGCAAACTCGGGTACCGCCCCGTCAAAAGTGATGCGCGATTTGGCATGCACACTGGCGAAGCCGTGTAAAAGTTTTCAAACCTAACCCCCTGCTCCGCAATGGCATCAATATTGGGTGTTTTCAAAACAGGATGCCCGTAACACCCCAACCAATCCGCGCGTTGTTGATCGGTGATGAAGAATAGGAAATTGGGGCGTTTTGTCATGTCATTCATCCAATAGGTTTATGGCGTAGCGTTCTAACATCTGCGCCAACTGATCTAAGGTCTCTAGCATGCCACAAGACCATACACATCTGCCTCACGCAGGTTTTGGGGCGCGGAAGTGGTGAAGCCCCAAGACGGCGAACCCTGCCAAGATTGCCCCAAACTGAATGGGATCTGGACGCATCAATATTCCCACAGCGAGGATCAATCGCGCGGCGATCCAAAGCGGGGTCAAGGCACGGGCATCAAAGGCAGCAAGTGAGCTGGCCACCAGATACAAGGCTAAGACCAAGCGCACCAAGAGCCATGCAAGTGCTCCATAGTTGATCCCATCCTCATACCCAGGCAGCGGTTCACGCGCAGTGCTGGAGGGATCAATCAGGGCTTGATCTACCAACAACAGCTCTGGGTAAAACGCAAAGACGAAGGGAATTGCAAACATAACAATGCCTGAGCGCACGGCGCTGAACCCTGTCGCCATGGGTTCGGCCTTGGTGATCGTCGATGCTGCAAAGGCAGCCAATGCCACGGGCGGTGTAATGGCCGAGGCCACCGCAAAGTAAAAGATGAACATATGCGCCGTAAATGTTGCAATGCCCAATCCCACCAACAAAGGGCCCATCAACAGCGCAACATTGACATAGGCTGGAACCGCGGGCATCCCCATTCCCAGCAGGACTGCCAATGACATCGTGATCAATAGTGCAAAGAACTGGAACAAGGTTGATCCACCACCTGCCAGATCGAAGGACAACAAGAACCGCAACACGTCAATTGCCACAAATTTGGAAAGGCCTGTGAAAGTAAGGCAAACATCAATTATCGTTACAGCCAAAAACATGAGGTATAGCGTGGAAATTGTTATCCCTGCCTCAGCCAATGCATCCAACATTTTGCGAGGTTTTTGCCGGAAATCCACATCCAGAAATAAGAGTGCCAGAACTAAGAGCGTAGCCCACCACCCTGTGGCCCCTGCATCCCCTGCCGCGTTTTGAAAAATCTGCATGCCCCAGTTTAGATTGCTGACTGAGCAGCGATCACCCTGCATCACCACATCTGCCCCCGTGATCCAGCCAAGGAAACCGCAGCCCACCAAATCCTTGGGCGTCAGCAATAAAAGCAAGATAAGCAATATTGGCAACGCGATTTGACACAGGTGCAGAAGTTCCGTGCGCGAAATGCGCATATCCTCGGTAAATTCGCCGAATGCCTCGAGCCCCTGTTTGCGCGATTGGAACGACGCGGTAAGGAACAGGCACAGGAAGTAAGCCAGTGCGGGGAGTGCTGCGGCGATGATCACCTCCCTGTATGGCACAGCCGTCATGGCCGCCAAAACAAAAGCCGCAACGCCCATCACTGGGGGCATAATCGATCCGCCTGAGGATGCGGCAGCCTCCATACCGCCTGCGAAGACCTTCGAAAATCCGCGCTTGATCATCATTGGGATCGTCAACACCCCCGTGGACAGCACGTTAACAACAGGTCCCCCCGAAATGGTTCCAAACATCGCTGAACTTACGATAGCCGCATGCGCGGGACCGCCACGCAAGTTGCGCGTCCAACGGAAGGCCAGTTTGATCAGAACTTTTCCGCCTGCAGATTTACCAAACAGCGATCCCAAAATAATATAGGGGAACACCACGTTCATGATTACATTCATGAATCGCCCCAATAGGCCCGAGGCGCTGTTTACCAAAGCATCATGGACATTGGGCACACCATCAAGGAATGTGCGCGGCTCCCCCCCAAGTTTTGTGACGAAATATTTATTGATCCCATCGGGTCCATAAAAATACCAAACCATTACAGTGGCGATTGTATAGCTGGCAATTAAGATTGACACCAAGACCAACGGCAGGCCCCAAACTTTGATATTGTAGCCTAAGAAAATCACAATCGCGATGCCGACAATGGCCACCAACCACACACCCGTGGTTTGAACGCATTTAGGGTCTTCGACTGTATCAGGGATTGGCAACCCCATGGTTTCTGCAAACTCAACCTCGGCCTTTAGGGTTTCGGCCATAATACGGGCGCGTTCCCCCGTCACCGCATCAATCAAACACACGCTGTCGATTTCAATTAGATAGGTCAGAGAAATTGCAAAGGCCGCAAGAACTAGGGCCCCATCCATCAAGGCACCAAAGGCGGCGCGGCTTGTACCCTGCCATGTGCGCCACATGGAGTGTTTCAACGAGACCACAACCATCATCAAAAAGAAGACAATTGGATAAAACCATTCGGTCGAAAAGGATCGTGTTTTCAAATCATCGACACCCGTAATGCTCCGCCACAACGCATCCCAACCTGGGATCAACGGCGTGCTATTAATCAGGCCGATGAAAATAAAAACCAATGCAAGAAAATAAAGTGCACGGTTTGGAAAAACCGACGCACGGGGTTCGACCGTTTCTGTATCAGACATAATTTACCTGTATGTTAGCTGATCGCCTTCAAACGAAAAATGGGCACCGAATTGATGCCCGTTTCTGGATTTAATAATTAGTCTGCAGCAACCGCGCAATCATCCAATGCATACCCTGCCTCTCGCCATGCGCGAGCTGCAGCAACGTGATATTTAATTGGATTAGCACCGCACATACCTTGCATAGGGAAATCGTATCCTACAGTAGTTCCATATGGCGCCTTAGACATCAAACTATCCAGTGTTTTGATGTAGCCAGATACTAGGTCGTAAACCAACGCGTCATCCATGTTTTTATGGACTACATTTCCGCCAATAGTAGCAAAAGCGCGAAACGTGTCGTCTTCTGAGATAAACGTCCAATCTTCTCCCATTATTGCTTTTATATCCGCTACAGGCGCAGTCCAATCAGCACTTCCGGGAGCCTTCATGTACTTTTGCATTGCTTCACCTTCATAAACTGCTTTTGGCATAGACCACCCAGTCATTTTCCCTGCAGCGCTGGGAATTGTTAGACGTGGACTAGGAAACAGCTCCGGCAAAACTACCGCATCCGGTTCACCACTACTTATCAATGTTGCGCCCTGACCCCAATTTGTCTGTATACCTTCATAATCGTCACCCTCTTTCAAGCCAGCTACGATTTGGATCATACTACGCGCATTGGTTAAAGCTCCGCCTCTTGGCGGCCCATTATAAATTTTGCGGCCCTTCAGATCATCCCATCCATCGATATTCTTGGAGTCGTATGCAAACAAAAAGAAAATACCAAGCACGAAAGGGTTTATTGCTCTCAAATTACCGGCTAGTTCAGAACCTTTTTCAGCACCCAATGAGCCATAAGGGCCCACACCTCGGTTCATCAAGAATGGTAAAATATATGGAGTTCCAGCAATATCTGTTTTACCCTCAGCAACATTTTGAATAGAGTTTGTCAGTGTTTGACCATCGGCCAGCTGGATATTTGCTATACCCATAGTTCCGGCTATCTCAGTCATGTGTGCTAGCGAAAGGTGCGTGGCACCGCCGGGGCTAGCCGTTTCAGCTGTGAGATTTGTGTCTGCATATGATGCTGCGGCCATAGTCGCAATGCCGAGTGTTGCAACAAATTTCGTTAAATGTTTCATAGATACCTCCCAGATTAAAAAAAATATGAAAAACCAAGCCTATGATTATTTTTCTTGGTTGATACCTAAACTATGCTCATCTGATTTTATAAAACAAGAATAATTCAGTTTGATACAACGTAGTTAAATTTGACTGTTTACATACAACTGCTTTTGCGGTTTTTTATTTACCATCAAATGAGAGGCTCAAGTGATAATCATTAATAACTTGGCAGCTGGTCTAATTGCATTGACGACAATCGCGGGCACCGCTGAACTTGCTGATTTCCAAAGAAAGCCAATGAAAAATAATAGTTTATTTTTGATTTTGCGGAAGGCGATGAATTAGTGCTGCCTGTTTTACACCCGAAGATTGTATTGAAGGAGGCAGCGCATTCATGGCAAAACACAAACAAAAGTTTGAAGGTCACTAAGGTATACCTAAAATATGAACATGCTATTTGATGCCCTTGTGGCACCGCTTGAAATGCGTCGCGATGCAGTATTGATCCGTCCCGATGATTCAGAGGTGACAGGTGAACAGCTTTTCGCACTATCCGGACAGATTGCAAATGTTTTACGCGATGCAGGCGTGGAACCTGGGCACCGCGTCGCGATGCAATGTGAAAAATCGGTCGAGGCTTTGGCGCTTTATCTGGCATGTTTGCGTGTCGGTTCGCTGTTTTTACCGCTGAACACGGCCTATATGCCCGCCGAGATGGATTATTTTGTAGGCGACGCCGAACCCACTGTTGTGATATCGTCTATGCAGGCCGCGGATCAAATGGCGCCAATCTGCGCAAATCATAATGCCACCTTATTCACGCTGGGTGAAAATTCAGATGGGACATTGATGGATGCGGCGCAAAATGCATCAAAAGATTGTCCCGTTGCAGAACGTGAGCCTGATGATTTGGCAGTAATCCTTTATACCTCTGGCACGACGGGTCGATCCAAAGGCGCGATGCTTAGCCACAAAAACCTGCTGTCAAATGCCGAGAGCCTATCAGAGGCGTGGCGTTTCACATCAGAGGATAGATTATTACACGCGCTGCCCATTTTTCACGCGCATGGATTGTTTGTGGCCGTGAACGTTTCACTAAACGTTGGGGCATCCATGATCTTTTTGCCTAAATTCGATATTGACGTCGTGATGGACAAAATCGGGGATGCAACCACGATGATGGGCGTTCCAACCTTTTACACAAGAATGTTGACAGACGCACGTTGCAACCCCGAAAATCTGGGACATATGCGCCTGTTTGTGTCAGGCAGCGCGCCACTTTTGGCGGAAACACACCACGAGTTTGAGGCCAAAACAGGTCAACGCATTCTAGAACGTTACGGCATGACGGAAACCACAATGAATTCGTCAAACCCCTATGACGGGGAACGGCGTGCGGGCACGGTTGGATTTCCCCTGCCCAATATCGAATTGCGTGTCGTCGACCCAGAAACAGGCTATGAATTGTCAAAGGGCGAGATTGGAAACCTTGAGGTTCGCGGGCCAAACGTATTCCAAGGATATTGGCGCATGCCTGAAAAAACGGCCGAAGATTTCCGTGATGATGGATTCTTTATTACGGGTGACATCGCCAGGTTTGATCAGGATGGGTATATCACCATCATTGGCAGGTCCAAGGATTTGGTCATTTCGGGCGGCTATAACGTTTATCCCAAAGAGGTTGAGTCCGAAATTGATGAACTGGACGGCGTGAACGAATCTGCCGTTATCGGTGTTCCCCACCCCGATTTTGGCGAGGCAGTGGTTGCTGCTGTCGTGCCCAAATCAGGTGTCACATTGGAGGCTGACCATATCATTTCGTCGTTGCAACAGCGATTGGCAAAATTCAAATGCCCAAAAATGGTGTTCTTTGTTGATGCCCTGCCCCGCAACACAATGGGCAAGGTGCAAAAAAACGAATTGCGCAAAACATACGCAAATACGTTTCAGGCATAAGGAATAGGTGCACATATGACATAAACGGCCATTCCATGTCTCTTCAAGCTTGTAGGGAAATCCCGCAGGCCCTATTTCAAATGCGCGGATTGGCCAGAGGATTTGGATGATTTGGCCATTGTCAGTATTGCAACTCCGACATCTTGTCGACAATCATTTTAGAAACACAGGCGCCCTCATCGTGTCAGGGATCGCCGCCCCCAGCAATGATAAAATAGTTGGGGCAAGTTGTAGTTGATCCAGCAAGGTATCCACCTCAACAGCCTGCGCATCCCCGAAATAGTAGAGTGCAAAGTCCTGTTGCAGTGCATCGTGCCCGCCATGATGACCCCGTGCATCTTGCCCGTGATCGGCGGTGACAATCACCTGATACCCCATATCGCGCCATTTTGTGATCCATGGGGCCAACATATAATCCATCATGAAACAGGCTTGATCCACTTCGGGACTGTCATGATAAAACCGATGCCCCATGCTGTCCAATGTGCAGGTATGCAATATTCCGTAATCCAAACCAAAGCGCTGACACAGCATGGTTAGGGTTGCGAATAAATCGGCATCAGATGGCGTCATTTGGTTGTTATGACCATATCCCGCCATTGTATGAAATCGGCCATGATTGATGCTCTGGCTTTCGGGTTCATCGTATTCAATGTCGCGCAGGGGATCAAAAGGCGCGCGGTTAAAAAATTCAGACCAAAAACTATGGGTCACGGCCCCCGTTAACAGATCAGATTTTCGGGCATGTGAAAATACATCTGGCTGAGACAGTCGGAAAATCGTGTCATTGCCTGTTACCCCATGCACTTGTGGCGAAACGCCTGTATGGATTGAGGCATAACAGGATGCAGAGGTGCTGGGCAAAACCGATGACATTTTAAAGCGCTGCGCATCGCCTGATTTCACCCATCCTTCCAGGTTTCCAAACAACCGCACCCAATTGCGATAGGGCACGCCATCCAAAATAATCAACAGCAGTTTTTGCGTCATCAAACACTCGGACCTTATTCAGATGCTAGTGGCCCAGATTCTGCGCATTTGGGCAAGTATTTTTTAGAGCAGCGCATGCATTTATGAATTCATGGTATAGGCGGTTGCAAGACGATATGGAACCTGTGTAACAATTCCTATCCAACGCGATGAAAGGGTACCACATGACAGAGGCAGTTTTGATTGAGCAAATGCGCAATTGGCGCCGCCATCTGCATCAAAACCCCGAATTCGGCCACCAAGAAATTGAAACCGCCACCTTTGTTGTTGATAAACTGCACTCGTTTGGGATCAAAGATATCAAAACAGGCATTGGGAAAACGGGTGTTGTCGCCTCGCTGCGCCTTGGCTCGTCGGATCGCACGATCGCGCTGCGTGCGGATATGGATTGTCTGCCAATCCACGAAACAACAAACCTGCCTTATGCCTCAACAAAACCCGATCTTATGCATGCCTGTGGTCATGATGGGCATACCACCATGTTGCTGGGGGCTGCGGCGCGACTGGCATCAGAAGGTGGGTTTGATGGCACCGTTCATTTCGTCTTTCAGCCGGCCGAAGAATGGGGTCAGGGAATGCAATCCATGATTGCAGACGGTTTGGGCAGCACGATCAAATTTGACGAAATCTATGGCCTGCACAATATGCCTGGCCTGCCCGTTGGGCAATTTGAAACGCGTGCGGGTGCCTTTATGGGGGCCGAGGATGGATTTATAATTTCCGTCCATGGCACAGGCGGTCACGCCTCGCGCCCACATGAATGCAGCGATGCGATTGTATGCGCCTGTTCTATTGTGAGCGAATTGCAAACCGTTGTGTCGCGCAGCATTGACCCTGCGGATTTGGCCGTTGTGTCCGTCACATCCATTGCAGGGGATAACGTGAAAAACGCGATTTCCAGTTCCGCGCGAATTGAAGGGGACTGTCGCCATTTCAGTGATGAGGTTAGTCAAAAAATAGAAACCTCAATCAGACGCATCGCAACAGGCGTGGCCGCGGCGCATGAGTGCACGGTGGAAATTCTATATGATCGCGTGTTTGTGCCCTTGATCAATGACGCCGATTCTGTGGATCATTGCGTCAACGCCGCAATTGCCGTTTTTGGGGCCGACAATGTAAATGCACACGGTGCCCCAATGGGCGCGTCCGAAGATTTTGCACGCGCCCTAACATTTGCACCTGGGGCCTTTGTGATCATCGGAAATGGCGACAGCGCACCCTTGCACAACAGCGGATATGATTTTAACGACGATGCCTTGGCATATGGCACGAACTGGTTTGTCGAGCTGACACGACAACGATTGAAATCAAAGTCTTGACGCACAAGCGCAAAGGTCGTCAAAGTCGGGAAAAGTGACCCAACTTGGTGCCTGAAAATGACCAAACCCGCCTTTTCCAAACCCGAATATGATCGCCGGTTATCCCTGACGCGTACCGCAATGCAAGAACGTGGTATCGACATTTTGTTAGTTACAGACCCTTCAAATCAGGCCTGGTTGACGGGATATGATGGATGGTCGTTTTACGTACATCAGGGCGTTATTGTCACCTTGGATCGCGATCCCATTTGGTGGGGGCGCATGATGGATATGTTCGGCGGACGCCGCACCTGTTGGATGTCGCACGAAAACATTATCGGGTATGGCGATCATTTCATTCAATCGACTGAGTTTCACCCGATGGCCGATCTGGCCCGAATTATCAAAGACATGGGATACGAAACCGCGCGATTGGGCGTTGAATTGGAAAACTATTATTATTCGGCCAAGGCGCATTTGGTTTTGACCTCTGAGTTGCCCAAGGCAACTGTGATCGACGCCACCGCATTGGTGAATTGGCAACGCCTTATCAAATCAGCGGATGAAATCGCCTTTATCGAAAAAGCCGCCCGTATTTCGGAAAAGGTGATCACCACCGCCATTGATCGCGCAGCCCCAGCTGTGCGCAAAAATGATTTGGTTGCCGATATCATGCATGCGGGCATCTCGGGTGTTGGGGATGATTGGGGGGATTACCCCGCAATTGTCCCCCTGACGCCATCGGGCATGGATGCGACCGCCGCGCACCTTACGTGGGATAGCGCACCGATGCGCGCGAATGAGGCAACGTTTTTTGAACTGTCTGGCTGTTATCGGCGCTATCATGCGCCACTGTGCCGAACAGTGTATTTGGGCACCCCATCAGATGAGGTGCGCCGCGTTGAGGCCGCACAATTAGAAGGGATTGAGGCAGGTTTAAATGCCGCTCGCGCAGGCAATCGAACATGTGATATCGCCAATGCCTTTATGGCTGTTTTGGCGCGTCACGGGATCGAACGCAGTGGCCGCATGGGCTATCCAATCGGTCTAAGCTATCCTCCCGATTGGGGAGAGCGCACCGCATCCATTCGCACCGAGGATCAGACCGTTTTGGAACCCGGTATGGTGTTTCATTTCATGCCCGCACTTTGGATGGAGGATTGGGGATTGGAAACCACAGAAACCATATTGATCACCCCAGACGGACCCGCAAAACCGATGGCAAATATGGAACGAAAACTCTTTGTCAAAGAGATTTAGGATGAATCATCTAGATCATACACAGGATATATTGCGGCAGCTGATTGCCTATCCCACAATTTCAGCCGATAGCAATTTGCAGATGATTGAATATTTGGCGGATTATCTGGATCATATGGGTGCGGATGTTTTGTTGAACCATGCCCGCGATGGAACCAAGGCAAATCTGTTCGCAACCCTCGGTCAGGGACATGAAAACGGTGTATTGCTATCTGGCCATACGGATGTGGTACCCGTTGCAGATCAGGATTGGAGCCATGATCCCTTTGACATGGTCGAACGTGATTGGCGGCTATACGGGCGCGGGACCTGTGATATGAAGGGGTTTATCGCCGCCTGTCTGACCAAGGCTCAGGATTACGCGAAATTACCCCTAAAGACCCCTGTGCATTTCGCCTTTACCTATGACGAGGAAACGGGGTGCATTGGCGCGCAAGGTTTGGCCAAATTGTTGCAGGACCAGGGGATAACACCCCGCCTTGCGATTATCGGCGAACCCACACGCATGAAAGCGATTGAGGGGCATAAAGGATGCTGTGAATACACAACACATTTTCATGGGAAAGCAGGGCATGGTTCCATGCCCGACATTGGGGTGAACGCGATTGAATACGCCATGCGTTATGGCACGAAACTAATGGATATTGCACAAGATTTGCAAGGGCGTGCGCCAGAAAACGGTCGTTTTGCCCCCCCATGGACCACCCTGAACATTGGGCGGATCACAGGCGGGCATATTCACAATGTGATTCCCGAAAATTGCAGCCTAGATTGGGAATTTCGCCCTGTCCAAGATGCCGACTTTTCCTATGTCAAAAATACAATTGCGACCTATGTCAGCGACACATTGCTCCCTGAAATGCAGCGTCGCGATCCGAACGCAAACATCACAACCGAAATCGTCGGAGAGGTTGTTGGGTTGGAACCGACTGATCAAAATGAAGCCCGCGACATCGTCTTGGAATTAACGGGCCAGAACCACGCCGATGTCGTTCCCTTTGGAACCGAGGCAGGAATTTTTGCAGCCCTTGGCATGTCCGTGGTGGTCTGCGGGCCTGGATCTATTGAGCAGGCCCACAAACCCGACGAATTTATTGACCTATCGCAATTGGATGCCTGTTTATCATTTCTGACAAAGCTTGAAAGTAAACTGGCCGCCTAAACGGCATTACAGCGCTGGCGGTGGTTTCGCACGGCGTGCCTGTCCACGGCGCAAACCCAAACGGGCCTCTCGCAGGATCACAAAAACACCCGCGGCAATTACAATACCCGCACCCAATATCATCTGTGCACTGGGCAATTCGGCAAAAGCAAAATAGCCAATCCCAAGCGCAAAGATCATGGCCGTATAATCGAATGGGGCAATCACAGATGCGGGCGCATAACGATAGGCCGTGGTCAACATAATTTGCCCAACCCCACCCAAAATCCCAATCAGGATTAGAATTAAGAATTGTGATAAATTGGGCCACACCCAAGTTTCAACAGTGCTTAGGGAAAATAGACTGGCCGTGATGCAAAAATAGAAAATGATCGCCGAGGTGCGTTCCACCTGAACCATTTTTCGGATTTGAATTTGCGCCAATGCAGCACAGGCGGCCGCGCTGATCGCCAAAATGACGCCCAACATCATGACATCTTGGGTGGGGTCCATTTCGCCAAAGGTGAGGCGTGGTTCAACGATAATCAAAACACCGATCAAACCAACCAAAACGGCGCTGATCCTGTAAACCCCCACCCTTTCCCCCAACATCACCGAGGCGAACACAACAATCAGCAGCGGTGTGGTGAAACCAATGGCCGTAATTTCAGGCAAAGGAAGAAATCCTGCCGCCGTAAAATTCAACCCCATGGCCGCTGTTCCAACAAAGCCGCGCCACACATGCGCGCGCTTTGATTTGACAGTTACCGCGCCTGCCAATTCGCCCTGCATCATGAGCCATGCAAACAATACAGGAATCGCAAAGGCGGATCGGAAAAACACAGCCTGCCCGGCGGGGATCGTATCCGACAGCGCCTTGACCAATGCAAACATCACCGTGAACAATGCAATGGCGCCAATTTTCAACCCAATGCCGTGTATCTGCTGCATCTGAAATATATCTTTCTAAAGATTTGTCCCTATATCGCTATCCTAGATTTATCAGGTTGGTAAGAGGACATGTTCAAACGGCCTAGAAATGATGCGTAAATCGCTTGCCAGAATAGGCATTGTCTGGAACACTCGGCAAAAATTTAAATGAGGTCGAGATGTCCGCACTAAGCCCAGAACAAATTTCATTTTATAATGAAAACGGATATGTTGCCCCGATTGACATTTTCACCCCCGAGGAAGCGGCCGAATTACGTGCTGAGCTTGAGGCGCTTGAGGCCTCACATCCCGACGCAGTTGCAGGGCGCAACCGTAACAATGTGCATTATGTGACCCCCCTGTTTGATCGGATTGCGCATAATCCCAAGATCCTTGATGCGGTCGAAAGCCTGATCGGATCAAATATTTTGGTGGGCGGCACCACGTTGTTTGTGAAAGAGCCCGAACAAAAGGGGTTTATCAGTTGGCACCAAGACGCTCGTTATATTGGATTGGAACCGTTTAACTGGGTGACCGCATGGCTGGCCCTATCCGATGTGACAACGGAAAACGGATGTATGTACATGTGGGAAGGCAGCCACCACGCAGGCCAACGCGACCATGTCGACACCTATGGCAAAGATAACCTTCTGACGCGCGGGCAAACCGTTATGGACGTGCCCGAGGACATCACCGTTCCCATCGAACTGCACCCCGGTCAATTGTCACTGCATCACCCTTGGGTGGTTCATGGGTCAGGACATAATACATCAAAACATCGGCGCATTGGTTTTGCGATCCAATCCTATATCGGGGCAAATGTGGATTCTGTTCATGGTAAAATTTACGTCCAACAGGCGCGCGGCAGCGACACGCATAAATACCATGAACACACCCCCCGCCCCACAGGATTGATGCAACCGCATGACGTTGATTTTCGCGACAACGCGAACGAGGCGTTAAAACAGATATTCTATAAGGGTGCGAAAAAGATCGGTCAGTACTAAGCTCGATCACCCGCGTATCTTACTGCGCCGCCATAATTCGTTTTGTCCATGTCGTTGAATGACGTTGGACAGATATTTGAATTTTGCCTCCAGGTATTTGATGAAACACTATAAACGAAATAAAAATGCGGATGCACTCACACCCGCGCATTCGTGCCAAGCATTCCTGCCTATTAGGCGTCTTCCATCACCTCGGCAAAGGATGTGAAAAACCTTCCCGCCAGTTTTTTGGCGGTGCTTTGGATCAACCGACTGCCCAGTTGGGCAATCTTTCCACCGATTTGTGCCTTGGCCACATATTTCAAAATCGTGGTATCGCCATCCGCGGTCAGTGTGACGTCCGCGCCCCCTTTGGCATGGCCTGCGGCACCCCCATTTCCCTGACCAGAGAGTGAAAACGCATCAGGCGCGCCAGATTTATCAAGGGTCACTCCCCCCCCAAATCGCGCCTTAACAGGCCCAACTTTCAACACCACTTTCGCTTCGAGTTCGGTGTCAGAGTGCTGGATCAACTCTTCACACCCCGGGATACACTGCTTGAGCACCTCAGGATCATTGAGCGCGGCATACACCTGATCTTTGGGCGCATTAATGATGATTTCATCAGCCAATTCCATCGGCCAGTTCCTTTCTTAACAACAGGGAAATTTAATCTTTGCCAGTTGATCTGCCTGTTCGGGCGTCAACTCATATTTTTTGTGAATGCTCACCAACCGTTTAAACAGCCATGTCTTGAAACACTGCATCATCTTACACCTCTGCTCGCGCGGCGCGGCGCTGTTTCACCAATTCGGCCAAGATGGACAGGGCGATTTCATCGGGGGTCACGGCATTGATGTTTAAACCTGCGGGCGCCTTGACGGATCGCACCGCTGCAGGATCTGCGCCCGCGTCCATTAGTTTTTGACTAAGGGCTGCAAATTTGCGCGAACTGCCCACAAAACTGATCAAAGATGGACCAGTGGCAAGTGCGGCGTTCAAGGCCGCCATATCCCCTTGCCCTTGTGTTGCAATCACCACGTAGCGTTGACGGGATGTAGGCGCTAGCTCCATATCACCCTTAACCGCACGAATGGCAAATTGAAATTGCGCGGCCAATGAACACAGCGCTCTTGCAACGGGGGATGCGCCCATCACAACCAATTCGGGTAAGGGTAGCGAGGGTTCGATAAAGATATCAACAGTCCCTTTTGACGGGCACCCGTTCCGCGCATAGGTGACACCGCTGTGCTGTGTGCCCGCTTCTACGCCCAACTCTGCCAAAAATTCCTCTGGCGTCACCGAAACCAACTGTGGTTCGGCGGTGCGAAACGCGGTGAGTGCAGCGCGCTTTACGGCACCACGGGCGCATCCACCACCCAACCACCCCTCAAGGATCGTACCGTCTTCGGCCAACAACGCCTTGGCCCCTGGCTTTGCCGCCGTTGATCCAACGGTGCGCACGATTGTGGCAAAGGCAAAGGGTTTGTCGGCTGCACGCAAAGCATCAACCTTTTCTGTTAATTCGGGCGACAGGATCTCAGCAGGTGTCATAAGCGGTTAAGCTCCCCTTCTAATGCTGCCAAATCGGATAGAGTGTTTGCAGATGTGAATAGATCTAGATGGGGCAACGCCGCCTTCATCCCTGCTGTAACAGGGGCGTAATCACGCCATCCCTTTAGCGGGTTCATCCATATGATGCGGCACCCACGTTTACGCAGCTTTTGCAACGCATCTGAAATCACATGCGGTTGATCAGTGTCGTATCCATCCGACATAATAACAACGACCGAACGACCATCTACGAAACGTTTAGCATAGGTCGCGGCAAAGCGATTCAAGCAGGCCCCAATTTTTGAACCACCCCCAAATCCATCGGTCATCAGCGACATGCGCCCAATCGCACGCATCACATCCTTGTCCCGCAGGGTTTCGGTGATCCGCACCAATCGGGTATGAAACAAATAGGCGTCCGCCCGTTGATCCGCACGCATCAATCCGGCGATAAAGGCAAGGAAGACTTGGGCATAAACGCTCATCGAACCCGATACATCACAAAGGGTGACGATATTGCGCGTGCGATCTGGACGGCGTTTTTTTAACAAATGAAGGGGTTCTCCCCCCGTTGCCAAGCTGCGGCGTATGATTTTGCGAAAATGCAGTCGATCTCCCCTGCATGCGGCGATACGGCGGCGCGATCTGCGATCCCGCAGTGCTTCACCGAGTTTTCGCGCAACCGTTTCCGCCTTGGCAATCGCTTCTGGTCGCACCAAATCGCGCAAATCCTTTCGGGCGAGGTTCTGCACCTCAGTTGCCATAAGCTTTCCTTCCCCATCACTTTCGGCCTCACCAACACCGCTATCGGGTGATGTGCTATTGCCTGCACTCCCCCCTGCTTCGCCCACTGCATCTCGAGAGGAATGGACATCATTATTTCCCTTTGTTTGCAATTTAGGAACCGCCCGTGTGCGGACTCGGCCCATATCCATCCAATAGGCATCAAAGAGACCATCAAACTGATCAACATCCTCTTTGCAGCCTGTGCAGATCGGGCGTAAAGCATTGCGGCATTCATCGGGAGAATAGGCGTTCATCGCGTTTAGAGCATGAAGGGCAACTATGGTTTCCCCCGCACCCAATCGCAGACCATTGGACCGCAAATGCGCGATGAATCCTGCGACCCGAGCAGCTGGCCCTTCGTCTTGGGCTGCGAATTTTGTCACACGGCTCATGCGGCCTTGCCAGCGATGCGTTGGGTGACTTCGATTGTGATTGATGCCTGATCACTTTGGGTTTTCAAGAGCGCGATCAAGGCACGCTGCACCTGTTTTGGGTCATCGCTTAGATCCGCAATTCCCAACCCCGACAGTGCCGCGGAAAAATCCAACATTTCTGCAATTCCGGGGACCTTTTCTAATTCCTCTAGCCGCAGTTTTTGAACGAACCCAATGATCTGTTTTGCAAGCTGTGCATTCAAATTGGGATGGCGTGCATTTAGGATCGCCAATTCCGTCTGCGGGTCAGGATAATTAACATAACTATAAAGACAGCGACGCCGCAACGCATCGCTCAGATCGCGGGTCCCGTTGCAGGTTAGGATCACGATCGGCGGATGCTGTGCCTTGATTGTTCCCAATTCGGGGATCGTTATTTGAAATTCTGACAGAATTTCCAGAAGATATGCTTCAAATTCTTCATCTGCGCGATCTACTTCGTCGATCAACAGAATGGGCGCTTTGTCTTTGGTGATCGCAGCCAAAAGCGGTCGTTCCAGCAAATAGTCGCGCGAAAAAATACGCTCCTCTGCCACCTGACCAGTTGTGCCCTCTTCTGCCGAGGCACGAATAGACAGTAATTGTTTTTGATAATTCCACTCATAGATCGCCTGCGCGGCATCAAGACCTTCGTAACATTGCAAGCGCACCAATTCTGTGTCGTGCATGTCTGCCAGCACACGAGCCACTTCGGTTTTACCAACACCTGCGGCCCCCTCTAACAACAATGGGCGTCCAAGTGTAAGAGCCAAGTGAATGGAAACAGCAAGATCGTCTGAAGCCATATAGCCAAGATCCGCCATTCCGGATTGTAGGTCGTTATAAGTCAAGGTTCGTTCCATGAATAATGTATCCGCCCCACGTAAACGCAGGGCGGAATGTGTTCTGTATCAATCGTGCAAACCAAGTTCGTTTGCCGTGCGCCAAATCCGCCAATGATCGTGCGGCATGTTGGTTTGACGCAGACCAAAGGCACGAAATGCATCATGCACAGCGTTTGAGAAACACGGCACACCACCCACATGTGGGCTTTCGCCCACACCTTTTGCACCGATTGGGTGATGCGGCGATGGGGTTACGGTATGATCCGTTTCGTAATTTGGAACCTCCCACGCTGTTGGCAGGAAGAAGTCCATCAATGTACCTGTTTTCACGTTCCCCATATCATCATAGGCAATTTCTTGGCCCAAGGCGACGGCCAAGGCTTCGGTCAAGCCACCGTGAATTTGGCCTTCGATGATCATTGGATTGATCCTTGTGCCGCAATCATCCAGTGCATAGAATTGACGGATGTCGGTCACACCCGTATCCACATCGATTTCCATGACACAGACATAGGCCCCAAACGGATAGGTCATATTGGGTGGATCATAATAGCTGACCGCTTCCAAACCTGGTTCAATCCCCGGGATCGCTTGATTATAGGCCGCAAATGCGATTTCCTTCATCGTTTTGAATTTTTCTGGTGCGCCTTTGACGACAAATCGATCTACGTCGAATTCGACATCATCATCATGCACCTCAAGCAGATACGCTGCGATCATCTGTGCCTTTGCACGGATTTTGCGCCCCGCCATCGCGGTTGCAGCACCAGCCACAGGTGTGGAACGTGACCCATAGGTACCCAATCCATAGGGTGCCGTATCTGTATCACCCTCTTCAATGGTGATGCTGTCCGCTGGTAAACCAATTTCGGATGCCAGAATCTGCGCAAAGGTTGTTGCATGCCCTTGGCCCTGTGAAATGGTGCCCAATCGTGCAATCGCCGATCCTGTTGGGTGAATGCGAATTTCACAGCTGTCAAACATGCCCAGACCCAGAATATCGCAGTTTTTGACAGGTCCTGCGCCAACGATTTCGGTAAAATGCGTCAGACCGATGCCCAGCAATTTACGTGTTTTTCCAGCCTTGAAATCTTCGATACGCTGTTTTTGTTCGGCGCGCAGACCATCATAATCAACAGCCTTCATCGCCTTTTCCCAAGCGGTGTGATAATCGCCCGAGTCATATTCCCAACCTAATGCGGCCTTATACGGGAACTGTTCCTTTTTGATGAAGTTGATTTTGCGCAATTCTGATGCGTCCATGTCCAATTCAATGGCCAAAACTTCGATCATCCGTTCAATGAAATAAACAGCCTCGGTCACACGGAAAGAACAACGATAGCTCACGCCGCCCGGTGCCTTGTTCGTGTAAACACCGTCCACTTCCAAAAACGCCGTCGGAATGTCATAGGACCCCGTGCAGATGTTCATGAACCCTGCAGGGAACTTTGTTGGGTCTGCGCAGGCGTCAAATCCGCCGTGATCCGCAGTCACATGACAATGCAACCCTGTGATTTTCCCATCTTTGGTAGCAGAAATGCGCCCTTTCATCCAATAATCACGAGCAAACGCCGTGGTCATTAGATTGTCCATGCGGTCTTCGATCCACTTAACGGGCTTACCCGTCACGATTGAGGCCACGACAGAGCATACATAGCCGGGATAGGCGCCCACTTTGTTACCAAAGCCGCCGCCAATATCGGGTGAGATCACACGAATGTTGTGTTCTTCGATCCCAGAGATAAGTGAAACAACAGTTCGAATTGCGTGTGGAGCTTGAAATGTGCCCCAAAGGGTCAGTTTGCCGTTCACCTTATCCATAGAGGCAACACAGCCGCATGTTTCCAACGGACATGGGTGCGTGCGGTGATAATACATGGATTCTTCTGCGACAACTTCTGCGTTTGAAATCACCTGCTCGGTTGGGTCCTTGTCCCCGCATTCCCATGTGAAGATATGATTGTGGTGTTTGCGCGGACCGTGTGCGCCATCTGTTGGCGATCCATCTTCGCCTACAGTGTCAGGGCGCAAAACCACATCGGATTGCAACGCCTCAAACGGGTCTACGATCACGGTTAATTCTTCGTATTCGACCGCAACCGCCTCGATCCCATCGGCTGCTGCATAACGATCCTCTGCGACGACAAAGGCGACCTCTTGGCCTTGGAACAACACCTTGCCGTCGGCCAAAACCATTTGTTTGTCCCCTGCCAGCGTTGGCATCCAGTGAAGCCCAAGGGGGGCCAAATCTGCAGCCGTTAGAACGGCCAACACACCAGGAACTTCCATTGCGGCGGATGTATCAATGTTTGTGATCCTCGCGTGCGCATATGGGGAACGCACAAAATCACCAAACAGCATACCGTCCAGTTTTATGTCATCGACATAGTTGCCTTTGCCTTGGGTAAAGCGTGCATCTTCGACCCGCTTGCGCGAGCACCCCATCCCCTTCAGGCTTGCGACGCGATCTTCGCGTGTTACTGCTTCGTCCTTCATTGTGCTGCCTCCTTCGCTGCGTTGATCTCAGCGGCCGCTGCTTTTATTGATTTCACGATGTTCTGATACCCTGTACAGCGACAGATATTGCCCGCCATACCAAAACGAATTTCTTCCTCCGTTGGGTTTGGAATTTCCTCGAGAAGTTTGGAGGCACGTGTAATCATGCCGGGGGTGCAATATCCACACTGAAGTCCGTGATGCTCTTTAAATGCTTCTTGCAAAGGGTGCAGCGCGTCTGGACCGCCCAATCCCTCAATCGTTGTGATTTCTTTGCCCTCGGCTTGTGCCACGAACATCGTGCATGATTTGACGGATTTTCCGTCAATCGTAACCGTGCAGGCCCCACAATGGGAGGTTTCACACCCGATATGGGGACCCGTGATGTTCAATTGTTCCCGCAAGGTATAGATCAGCAATTCACGTGGTTCGGCTGTTACTTCAACGGTTTGGCCGTTTACGTTGAGTTTGTAGTTGTTTTTCTGTGTCATTGTCTCCTCCTCACGAACGTGACCATGCGCGCTCAATCGCGCGGGCTAAAATCACGCCAGCGACGTGGCGTTTGAATGCGACTGGGCCACGGTTATCTTCTACTGGGTCGATGTCATTTAACATGGCACTGACGGCTGCCTTAATCGCATCCCCATCAACAGATGTGCCCACCAATGCGTCCCCTGCGGCCGCGGAATAGACAGGCGTGTCGCTTAGATTTGTCATTGCGATAGACGCGCTGGCACAGGTTCCGCCATCCTTGACAATCTGAACTGCAGCGGCTGCGGTGGCATAATCACCAATCTTGCGTTTTTGTTTTTCATAGGCGTGACCGCCCGCAGGTTTAGCGAATGATACAGCTGTCATCACTTCATCATCTTCGCGGCCCGTCATATACGCGGCTTCATAAAAGTCGCGCGCAGATATTTTTCGTTCGCCATTTGGACCCACAACTGTAAACGTGGCATCCAAACATTGCATCAATCCCGGCATGTCATTGCCCGGATCACCATTGGCCACATTGCCACCCACGGTCCCCATGTAGCGCACTTGAGGGTCTGCAATTTGCAATGAAGCCTCGCGCAGGATCGGTGCCGCATCAGCAAGCGCGTCATGTAAAATGATGTCGGATTGGGTGACCATGGCACCGATGGTGATTGTGTCGCTAACGGTAATACCCGCCAATCCACCCACATCTTGTAAGTCGATCAAATGCGGCACATCTGCCATACGCAGTTTCATCATTGGGATCAAACTGTGCCCGCCCGCCATCACGCGTGCGTCATCCCCGTGTTCCTCCAATATGGATAGGACCCCCGCCATATCCTTGGGTCTGTGATATTCAAACGATGCTGGAATCACTAGCTTTCCTCCCTTTAAGCAAATGTTCAACGCTAGCAAGATTGAGACATTATGGCACAGCAAAAACACTGTGGAATGCATTAAAAGCTGGTAATTTTCACGAAATGCGCGTTAGTTTGCACGAATTGCGCTGACCTGCGCCACTATCAATTCTTGGACGTCTTTGACTTTTGATCGACTCACGGGAACGGGTGGCAACAGATCTTGGGCAAACAAAATACTACCCTTGTCCTTACCTCTTTCAAATCGTGCGATCTTGCTTGGGTTCACCAAATAGCTGCGGTGGACTTGGATAAACCCTATCGGTAACAGGCGCGTTGCAGCTTGTGTGATCGACCATGCACAAAACAGACGACCTTCATCTGTGTAAACCTGGGTGTAATGTCCGTCTGCACGCAGGAAAGATACATCCTGCGCCAGAATAAAGACACGCTTACCATCGCTTTCACAGGGCATGGCGACACGTTTAGTTATTGACGCATCGCTCTCCTCCTCGTCCGAGACTGTAGGCGGCGTTAGAAAGGTCGCGCTGACCCATAAAAAGGCACCAAGAATGAAAAAGCTGGTTAAGATAACACCAATCGCCATAATCTCATTACTGATTGACGGCCCGAATTCAGTGATCTGGTCCACCGCAACAAAATTCGTGCCCCACATGGCAAAGAAGTGCACAGAAAATACTGCACCGCCAAAACCGATCGTTCCAATAACGATGTTTTTGTCATTGCGGTTCGTGTAGGCTACGCGAAAGGCTATGATACACATGAACATCGCGGCAATAGATGCGATCAACAGACCTTGCGTAGTGTAAACCGCTCGACACAATTGCAATCCCGCCATGCCAACATAATGCATTGCCAAAATTCCAATCCCAGTGATACCGCCTGCGGCGATAATCGTCAAAGGCGAACGGTTCGCGAAATGCAACAGCCCAAGCGCCACCGCGACAAGTAATATTGCGATCAATGCAGATACCAATGTGATCGCAGCATCATAATAGAACAAAATGGGCATTTGCAGACCAAGCATTGCAACGAAATGCATTGACCAAATCCCACCCCCAAGTGCAAAAGATGCAAGCGCCACAGCGATTTTACGTTGCGAAAAAGACTTAGAAGACAGATCCTTGGTCAGGCTAAGCCCCGTGAAACCCGCCACCATGGCAACAAGCAGGGACAAGAATACCAACAATCCGTTGTGCCCATAGTCGATCATCGTCTCCTTCCGGTAGTCCTATTTCTCAGCAAATTAGTATTGTTCATGCGATTAACAAGTAAAGTTTTCTGGACACTCTGTCTAACTTTTATTGCACAGAGTTACGTATTGACCGCGAAACACGCAGTTCTACCTATCACTCACACAAGGAGAACTTATATGTCAGATAAATTTCAAGATCCCTTTGATGGGTGGGGCAAACTTGCCGAACGATTTTGCATCACATTTTTCATGTTGTTACCTAGCCTTTTGTTCATGCGAGTGGTGTTAGACTGGCTGTAAGCACTCTGAGAGCAGGTATGTGATCCATTCCTAAGCGCAAAACGTAAACTACTTCGAACGACGCCAACAAAAAGGATAGTTTCATGGAAACCTTGAAAGACTTTTGGGCGCGTGAACGGCTGTTTCGCGACACTGGAGAACGTCACGAAACAGATGACGTCAGCAGAATAGTCGATATTGCAAAAACAGCAGGATATTTGGACGAGAGCGGCCAATTAACAGAATTGGGCAAACACCTTGCACGTGAAAAATTTGAACGCCATGAAAAAAGCCGTGAAGCGCATTCCGATGTTGGCGAGGGAACCTATGTCCTTCATGTGCAACGGCACAGCAACACGACCTAAAACTGATCCGGTTGCGGATCACCCACGTAATGAGATTGTACGACGCCACAGCATGGAGGGTTCTATGGGAACCATGACAGATTTTTGGGCGCGTGAGTGGTTGTTAGAGGATATTGCCCTGCGCCATGAAATTAACGATTTTGATACCGCCATCCAAATTGGCCAAAAAGCGGGCCTTTTGAACGCTGACGCATATCTAACCGATGTTGGCCGCCGCTATGTTAAAGACAATCGTGCCAACGAAGTTGTCGTTGCGCTGGAACAATAAGCCTCGCTCCTAAAACCCCACAAAAAATCTGTGTTAGGCATGACTCTGGTGCATAGCGGCAATTCCAGATCTATAGATGTCATTTGTGCCATTCCCCATTAAATAGAGAATAGAAACAGAGGGAATGACATTATGAAAAAGCTATGGAACGCATTCGTAAACTGGATGGTCGCATCAGGCGAAAAGTCAGCCGCAAGTTTTAACAAATCTCACGCAATTCACATTTAATTGGGTAGGGCTAATCATGTTCAATGCACTCTCCCAACTTTTTGCAGTGGTGCGCGCATCGATCGGCGCGCACAACGCTCTATATCACATGAACTATTCACAGCCTCAGGATATGGAAGCGCTAAAAGCGACCTTTCTTGCGAATGTGACAACGCAAATCGACGCCACATACGCAAAATCAGAAGCGCCTGCCGACATCACATTAGTCGGCGCATAATCGCTAATCCAAGGGTCGCGCCAAATCAATTCCTTAACTTGGCGCGACAAATGATTACGTTAACAAACTGATGCTCATCATTGTTAACATTGCCAAAATGATACTTCGAAATGCCCTTTCCGATAAATGTTCGCGGATAGAGGTACCAAATTTCACACCGAAGAATACGCACACGACACCTGCTGCCGAAATCACAACATCCACTCCTGTGAACAAACCTAGATGGCTCAATCCCGCCATCATGATCAAGCTGGACATTGTAAAGGAACAATTAGCCGCCTGAATGAATGCATTGCGCCCAAGTTGAAGCGACATCAAAAATGGAACCACTGGCATTACCTGTGACCCCGTCAGCCCATTTAAAAATCCCGTGCAGATACCTGAAACAGGCGCCAATCGCGCTTCTAATCCAACAGGCAGGCGAAGGTCGGGTTTTAGAAATGAAAACCCACACCAAATCAATAGCACAAGTCCAAACACAACCTTGGCCCTCTCCCCGTCAATCCCCGAAAGCGCCCATAACCCCAGGATCAAGCCCGGAATGGTTGCCAGCAGCATTGGCCAGAACCGCAGAACTGATGATTTAAATCGTCCCACTTGGCGCATCACGACAAGGTTGGAACAGATCGATGGGATCAAAACCAGTGACAGTGCGTCCTTTAGACCGATCGTAAACACCAAAATCGGCAGGCAAGTTGTTGAAAACCCTAAACCTGTCACGCCCTTGGCGGTGGCGGCAAAAAGGTAGGCTGCAAAAATCGTAATGATTTCGATCGTGGTTAAATCAAATGCGGTGATCGGCAAGGTATTTTAAAGCGCATTGCGCGCCACCTGATTGATGGGGCATGCCAGCCCGTATCATGCCCATTTCCACCCCACTTAGCGTTCCCATCAACATCAAATCATTGAAGTCGCCCAAATGGCCGATGCGGAAAATTTTATCGGAGACTTTGTTCAATCCCGTTCCAAGGGACATATCAAACCCCTCCAAGACTTCGGCGCGAAGCGCATCGCCCCCCTGACCGTTAGGCATTAGAACGGCAGTAAGGCTGTTTGATCGTTCTTCTGGATTTACTGCCAAAATCTCTAACCCCCATGCCTCAACTGCTGCGCGGGCCGCGGATGCGTGACGGGCATGACGTGCAAACACCTGTTCCAACCCTTCTTCTTCCAACATATCCAAGGCCTCTCGCAATCCATAAAGAAGGGTTGTGGCGGGCGTATATGGAAAATAACCCGCGTCATTCGGTTTTATCATATCGCGCCAATCCCAATAGGAACGACGATCACCACCCGCCAGACAAACGGCCCATGCTTTTTCCGAAATGGCATTGAAGGATAAACCAGGGGGCAGCATCAATCCCTTTTGCGATCCTGCAACGACAACATCAACGCCCCATGCGTCTGTTTTAAAATCAATAGAGCCAAGGGATGAAATCGTATCCACCATCAGAAGCGCTGGATGCGATGCACCATCAATTGCCGCACGTACGGCACCGATATCGGATGTAATGCCCGTTGCCGTGTCGTTATGGACAACGCAAACCGCCTTAATCTTGTGATCAGTGTCTTGTGCTAATGCATCTGCAATTAAATTTGCATCAACACCCCGTCGCCAGTCGCCCGCGATAAAGATGGGATCATACCCCAGTTTGGTCGCCATGTTTTTCCACAATGTCGAAAACTGACCCGTTTCATACATCAACACCTGATCACCAGCTTTTAACACATTGACTAAAGCAGCCTCCCACGCGCCTGTACCAGAGGCGGGATAGATAACAACACGGCCCTCTGTTTGGAAAACGGGTTTCAAATCTCTCAACAAACCTAGGCCCAATTCCGCGAACTCTGGCCCACGGTGATCAATGACCGACCGATGCATCGCACGCAAAATACGCTCGGGTGTATTGGTGGGTCCGGGGATTTGAAGAAAGTGACGTCCTGCTCTCATCCTGTTAACCGAAAAAAGTTGCACTACACTCTTACAAAGGTGAATGTGATGTTAGGAAAGGTCAAGTGAAATGGCAGACTATGATCGTTTGAAAAAACAAATCGAAGGCGACATTTTGAAGTCCACTTTTGATCTCGGTCGCTATGCGACGGATGCCTCGATTTATCAGATCATGCCGCAGGCGGTCATGGTCCCAAAAACATGGCAAGATGTTGAAGCCGCGCTGGATTTTGCCAAGGCTGAGGGCATTTCACTTTTGCCACGCGGTGGAGGCACATCGCAATCTGGACAAACGGTGAATGATGCAATGGTGATTGATTTTACCAAACATTTGAACACCATACTGGACTATGACGCGGATGCAGGAACGGTCACTGTTCAACCCGGGTTGGTTTTGGACAATCTAAATCGCCAAATAAAATCTGATGGATGGTGGTATCCTGTTGATGTGTCAACGGCATCCCGCGCGACACTTGGCGGGATGGCGGCGAACAATTCCTGTGGATCACGTTCGATACGATATGGAAAGATGCAGGACAATGTGCGCGCCCTGACAGCGATGACTGTGGATGGCACGACACGACGGTTTGAATACGCAGATCCAACGCAGGCATTAGATGCGGATATGCGTGCGCTTGCTCTGCAAGAACAGGATGAAATCACAACTCGCTTTCCTAAGGTGCAGCGGCGTGTTGGGGGATATAACATTGATGCCCTTTTGGGTGATGTACCCAACATAAGCCACCTGCTGATCGGCTCCGAAGGCACACTTGCCCTTACGAAAAGCATTGATTTGAAATTGTCTCCTGTTCTTGGGACAAAAACATTGGGCGTATGTCATTTCCCGACATTTTATGCCGCCATGGACGCCGCTCAACATATCGTGAAATTGGGTCCTGTTGCCGTTGAACTAGTCGATCACAACATGATCCAATTGGGGCGTGACATCCCGCAGTTTCGACCCGTGGTTGAAAGTTTCGTCCAAGGAAATCCTGCTGCCCTTCTCTTGGTGGAGTTTGCCGAAACGCTAGAGGAGAACAAAAAACGCCTCAAAGCTTTGGTCGAATTGATGGGTGACCTCGGCTTTTCATGGAGTGACTCAAACAAAGCCACAGGGGGTGTATTTAAGGTTGAAGATCCCGCATTCCAAGCGCGTATTTGGGGTGTGCGTACGCAAGGGCTCAATATTATGATGTCTATGCGCAGCGAAGGAAAGCCCGTGTCCTTTGTCGAGGATTGCGCCGTTCCGTTGGAACATCTGGCTGATTTCACCAGCCAGTTGACAGATGTTTTTCACAAACATGGAACAGATGGCACGTGGTATGCCCATGCCTCGGTCGGTTTGTTGCATGTGCGTCCTGTTTTGAACCTGCGACAGGATCTGGGATTACGTCAAATGCGGGCCATCGCGGAAGAAGCCTTTGATCTTGTCGCGAAGTTCAAAGGATCGCATTCAGGTGAACATGGGGACGGCATCGTGCGTTCGGAGTTTCACGAACGGATGTATGGGTCCAAAATGATCGACATTTTTGAAAAGGTCAAAGATCGCTTTGATCCTCATGCGGTATTAAACCCCGGTAAAATCACACGATCCCCCAAAATGGACGAACGGGCCATTACCCGATGGCCTGAAAATTACCTGCCCCAAACACCAGATACTGTGTTTGATTGGACCGCATGGCCGGGTGGTTTGGCGGGTTCAGTGGAAATGTGTAACAACAATGGCGCCTGCCGCAAAAGCGTTGGTGGTGTGATGTGTCCTTCCTTCCGTGTCACCGGCGCCGAGAAGGATCTGACACGGGGACGCGCCAATGTGTTGCGTTTAGCTTTAACGGGCCAGTTGGGGGATGATGCCTTCGCATCCGATGACATGGCCGATGCCATGGCACTGTGTGTGGGATGCAAGGCATGCAAATCAGAATGCCCCATGTCCATCGACATGGCCAAAATGAAGACTGAGGTGCAGGGCGCACGCGCCGCAAAACATGGTGTTGCGATGCGCGATAAACTTATTGCAGCTCTGCCCCGCATGGCCCCGATTGCATCCACCTTTTCGCCTGTTTCAAACCTCGCCTTGAAATTCGGCCATCTGTTTGGGTTTGATAAAACCCGCCGCCTGCCCGATTTTAAAAAACCCTATTCAGGGCCTGAAACGGGTGATGTGTTGTTATTTGCGGATACGTTCAATCGTCATTTTGATCCGGAGACATTGCATGCTGCTGAACGGGTCATTGCAGCCACGGGAAAAACCGTTGGCGTCTTATCTGCCCCTGGCCACCCTTTATGTTGTGGGCGCACATACCTAAGCTCCGGTCAGACCGGTCGCGCGAAACAGGAATTACAACGCACAACAGATGCGTTTCGTGCGGCGCTGGATGCAGGAAAAACAATCGTGGGTTTAGAACCATCCTGCACGCTCATGTTCCGTGATGAGGCAGTAAACCTTATCCCCGAGTGGAGTGAAGAACATGGCGCACAAATCCTGACATTTGCGGAATATGTCATGAAAAACCCGCCCGCAGGATTGGACATGTCGGGTATAGATGTTTTGGTGCATGGGCACTGCCATCAAAAGGCGATGGGTGTCGCCCAACACACTGTTGATGCGGTGAATACTGTGCTGGGTGCCAATGCGCAGATGATCGACAGTTCTTGCTGTGGAATGGCAGGATCGTTTGGGTATCAAGCGGAAACGGCAGAGGTCTCACGTCAGATGGCCGAATTGTCCCTGGCCCCAACAGTACGCGCGGCGCCCGAGGACACAGTTGTTTTAGCAGATGGATTTTCCTGTCGCTGTCAGATTAAGGATGTAACTGAGCGTAAGGCGATGAACCTTGCTCTTCTTATGGATAAGGCACTTCACGATCATGTCGCAAATCATTGATTTAATATCTAATTTCGATCCGATTCAAACGCTGATCCTAATCGGGATATTTCTCTTTGCAGCGATTGTAAAAGGGTTTCTTGGCATTGGCTTGCCTGCCGCCTCAATGGCGTTCCTAACGCTTGTTATGCCCCCGACAGAGGCGATACCGCTGTTGTGGTTGTCGATCTTGGCAACCAACTCACTCCAATTTGCACACGCCCCCAACAAATTGGATATCGCGCGGGAATATTGGCTGTTTGCTTTGGCAATCATGGTGTCGATTTTCGTCACATCGATGTACATCACATCCTATCCCACTGCCTTACTAACAGTGGCGATTGGCATTGCCATGGTGCTGTTCTCATTAAACCTATTGTTTGGGATCAAACTGAACATTGGCCCAGGGCGCGGATGGCATTTGGGGTTTGGCGTGTTATCAGGCGTATTAGGCGGAATCAGTTCGATCTGGTCCCCCACTGTTGCCATGTATTTGGTTGCCCGCGATGTCAGCAAAGAACGCTTTATCGGGGCAACAGGGTTCCTATTTTTGGCTGGAGTTTTGCCACTGGGGGCGGGTCAATTGGTGGCAGGTATCCTAACAGGCCCCGCATTGATTAAATCCAGCCTTGCGTTGATCGTCGTACTAATCGGATTTCGCATTGGTGAAATGCTGCGCCACCGCGTCAGCCAAGAGCTATTTCGCAAGGCAGTTTTGATTGCGTTTTTTTTCATGGGCCTGCGCCTGATCATCAACGGCCTGACTTAACTAGGCTCCATAGAGCATTTCGTTCAAATAAAGGCGTTGGATTTTTCCTGACGGCCCTTTGGGCAATTCAGGCAAAATATGCACCTTTTCAGGTGATTTAAATGCACCCACTTTGGCCTCACACAACGCGCGCAATTCATCGGCAGTGGCATTTGATGTCTCACTTAGCCGCACTGCCGCTTCAACCCGTTCCCCGTATTGCGGACAGGGTCGCGCGAATGCCGCGGCCTCAACCACATCGGGGTGTTCATAGAGAACTTCGTCAATTTCACGCGGTGCAATGTTTTCACCGCCCTTGATGATCAATTCCTTTAGCCGCCCTGTGACAAAGACATATCCATCCGCGTCCATGCGCCCCAAATCCCCTGTGCGCAGCCAATCGCCATGGAATGTCGCCGCCGTGGCATCAGGATTGCGCAGGTATTCTTTCATCACATTGGGGCCTTGGATTTGAATTTCACCCTCAATACCGTGGGCGCATTCATTACCATCCCCATCAGCGATCCGCGCCTGATTGCTGATCGCCTTGCCCGCTGATCCGATCTTATGAAGGCTAGGATCCAGTGGATTGACCAAACATTGTGCCGCGGTTTCCGTCAGGCCCAAAGATTCCACAATGGCCAAACCAAAGCGATCCTGAAACGCGCGCTGCGTTTCCACCGCCAGCGCGGATGAGGCAGAGCGCGCAAAACGCAGGCGTGATTTCAGTTCTGCATTTGGTTCCGCTGCGCCGTGTAATAGATGGCTGATGATCGTGGGAACCACGGAGAACCACGTGATCCCACCATCTGCCGCCTGCTGCCAAAATTTGCTAGCCGAAAATCGCGACACCATGGCTAATGATCCGCCTGATACCAAACTGCCCATAACAGAGACGCATAGACCATTGATGTGATAGAATGGCAAAACACCCATTCCGCGATCGTTTTCCGATAACTCATGCGCCACGCTGACGGTCCAACCTCCAGCCAACAGGCTGGATTGCGTATGCACAACACCCTTGGGCCGCCCCGTGGTGCCAGAGGTATACATGAGCAATGCATCATCGCCTGATGAAACAGAATGCAGCTCTGCTTGCTGCATCGCAGACTTATACAGGTTCAGGCGTTCAGGTTTCACCTGATCAAACACACCCAGTTGCGTTTCATGAACGAAAGCCACCCGCGCATCAGAATGATCCATAGCATAGCCAAGCGCATCTGGACCCGCGGCCAAATTCAACATTGTCACGCGAAACCCACCATATAGCGCAGAAAACAGCGCCTTTACCCCGTCATATCCGTTGGGATGCATCACCGCGATACTTTCGCCCTTGGCGATGCCTTGCGCGGTTAGATCACTCGCAACCATTGCACAGTGGTCACGCAGTTCCGGCCATGTTAGGGTTTCGCCCGTTTCGGGAAAGACAAAGGCTGTGCCACCGCGCTCAGCACGCGCATCAATCCAATCCCGCAGCGTTCCTTGGGGCGGTGTCGTTGCATCAAATCTCATTTCCCAGCAAGGCTCCAATATCCGTCAAAAATGTCTTCTACTTTGGGTTCGCGCGATGGAACTTCACGAATGATTTTTGTTGATTGTAGGAAGTGGCGGTAATTCACATTTTCATTCACTGAATTCCCCCCCCATGTGCCACAGCCCATCGATAGGGAAAAGGGCATGCCATTGGTAAACGATCCACCTGTAGCAAAGGTATGCGCCTGATTAACAATGATCCGACTGGTTGGAATTGCCGTTGCTAGGGTGTGAGCACGCTCATCTAATGCCGAATGCAAACCCACCGAATGCCCCGCGCCCTGATACATCTGAATATTGCGTGCAACATCCACAGCCGCGTCAAAATCAGAGGCACGATAAAGAGCTAAAACCCGGCTCAGCTTTTCACCAGACAGGGGATGACCAGTGCCAATTCCCGATGTCGGCACGACCAAGAACTCTGTGCCCGCTGCCACATCTACATCAAGGGCTGCGATCATTTTATCCGCATCTTGCGCAATAACCGAACGGTTCAAATGGCCATCGGGCCACAGTTTGGAAATCAACGCCGCCTCATCCGCGTAAAACGCTCCCCCTGCACGCGCGAGTGCGGCGATAAAATCATGATAAACCGCATCCACCACGACAGCAGAATTTTCCGAACTACAGGATGTGGCATTGTCAAAGCATTTAGATGCGCGGATTTTTTCCGCCGCCGCGTCCAAATCCGCAGTTTCATCAACAATCACCGTCACGTTCCCAGCCCCCACAGCCACCGCAGGGGTGCCCGTGGTTTGTGCGCGATGCACGTTGTTTTGGCTACCCGTGCAGACGATCATGTCACATTGATCCATCAACGTTTGCGTCTTGTCCTTAGACCCCGGTGCAGGGATCATTTGAACCAATGCAGGATCTTCTCCAATTTTGGCGAATTCCGCATGGATGTATTCCAACAGCAACTCGCAACAGGCAACGCCCTTGGGCGACGGGGCCACAACAATCGAATTGCCGCATTTTAGGGCGTTGATGATGTTGTTTGCAGGTGTCGCCGCAGGGTTTGTTGAGGGCACGATTGCCCCCACAACCCCCTTGGGGCGGGCAATTTCCGTGATCCCTGTTTTGGGATCATCTGACATTACCCCAAAGGTCACTGCATTTTGAATATCTTGCATCAGGCCCAGTGTTTTACGGTGGTTTTTGATGATCTTATCAGGAACGTTTCCCAAGCCCGTTGTTTCCACCGCCAATTTTGCCAAACGCTGATTGCGGGCAGGCTCCATTATCGCCCATGCGACCGCTTGTGCTGCACGATCATACCGCTCTTGCGATCCGTTTTTTTCGTACTCCGCCTGCGCGGTACGTGCACGCGCGACGATTTCCTGAACGCCAGTATCTGTCATTCCATAAACTCCGTTTCGGGTTGCCCCAACCTTATGCACTTGACTTGGTTGAGGAAAACGCACGGTACATGTTTGATGCAAGTGTAATCACACCCGCGGCGATCAAAATTGCGCAAATCGGGCGTGAAAAATATGTCCCCAAATCATAATGCACCATCTGCATACCTTGGGCGAAATTCTGTTCGCCAATTTTGCCAAGGATCAAGCCCAGCACAATCGCAGGGATCGAAAATCCTGAGCGGCGCAACAGATACCCAATGATCCCCGCCAAAAACATAACCATCACATCCAAAACCAATCCCCGACCAATATAGGCCCCTGTTGTGGCCAACATCAAAATCAGTGGCGCCAGGAATTGGAATGGGATTTTCAGTAGATTCAAAATGGTTTTGGTTTCCAAAACACCAATGATCAGGATCGACAAATTGGCATAGAACATCGCCGCAAATACAATCCAAATGAGATCGGGCGATAGCATGAACACCAAGGGACCCGGTTGCAGATCGTGCATTTGGAACACGGCGACCATCATCGCAGTCAATGCGCCCCCAGGCAGACCTAATGCCAAGAGTGGGATCATCGCTGCTCCCGTTGCTGCATTGTTTGCGGTTTCTGCGGAAATCACACCCTCAAGCTTGCCTTTGCCGAACTCCTCCCGGTTTTTGGACCACCGCACAGCTTCGCCGTAACTCATGAATGCGGCCAATGTTGCGCCAATTCCCGGCAGGATGCCGCAGAAAAATCCAACCAATATGGATCGTAAAACCGCAATTTTATGCATCCACAATTCGATAACGGACGGAAAAGTCATACTGACCTTGGGTGCCTGATATTTCCCGCTGGCTTTCTTTTCCGCCTGAACAAAGATTTCAGAAACGGCAAAGAAGCCCAAAATTGCGGGTATAAACGCGATGCCCGCCGCCAAATCAGTCATGCCGAAATTGTAACGGTTGATGCCGCCCACGGGATCTTGGCCAATCGTTGCAATCAACAAACCTATAAGGACCGACATCCACCCTTTCCATATGGTGCGCGCGCCAACAGAAGAGGCAACCACAAGCCCAAAGAAGACAAGCGCAAAGATTTCGGGGGGGCCAATATTGCGGATCGCCCAATTCGCCAATGGCTCGGTTGCGGCCATCATGACAAGGGCCGATGCAATCCCGCCAATTGCCGAACATAAAACTGCAGCGCCAACGGCCTTACCCGATTGACCCTTTTGCGTCATGGGATAGCCATCAAACGCAGTTGGGGCATTTTCGGCCGACCCCGGGATATTGAACAATATGGCGGTGATCGCACCGCCATAGGTGCCAGTACAGTAGATGACCGCAAATAACATCACACCCTGCGCAGGTTCCAAACCCGCGGTAAAGGGCAACAAAATCGCAGCCAATGTTAGCATGCTGACCCCGGGGATTGCCCCGAACAACATGCCACCTACAACACCAAAGACAAAGATACCTATCGTAAAGGGATCACCAAAAAGAGCTGCGGAACCCGCTAAGAAATTCTCGATCATCTTGCGTTAAATCCCTTGGAGTTTGGCATTTAGTTTCAGCACCCATGCGCTGAAGTCATAGAAGGGCGACACATTGCCTTGGGGCAATGGGGCATTCAAAATCATCAGGAACAATCCGATGAACACGCAGTATATGAACAGCGTCATGATCAAGATCGCCTTCCATCTGCGTTCGCCGAACAACCAAATGATTGCGGCAATAAAAAACGGTGCGCTGAAATATATCCCGACAGGTTTCAGCAGATAGGCAAACACGAAAGGTGTCAGCAGAACAGCAACCATGCGGCGCACGGTTCCAGCCTCGCTAAAATCGGCTTTATCGTCTGTTTGTCCTAATGTCGCCTGTGTCGCGTTCCCGTGGCGATAAAGGAACCAAAGGTTGCCAAGGGTCGCCAAGAGCAACAAGAAAATCACCACCCGCGGCCATGCCGTGGCCCCAAAGATATAGATTTCGATGGGTTGGTTAAATTCAAACGTAAAAGCGTAAAAAATACCGACGATCAAAAAAAAGATCGCGGCCTCGATCAGATTACTGAGTGTTAGTCGTCCCACAGTATATTCCCATGCTCGCAACCTAAAACATGGCGCCAAGGGCGCCATGATATAGTGATTATAGTTTGTTTATTTTACGTCTAGGCCCATGGCCTTGTAGACTTCGCGATATTGGTCGATTGAACGGGCAATCAAATTTTTCGCACCATCCGTATCACGATAGCTGTCGATAACAGTCATGAATTTTGAGTCATTGAATGCCTGATAGCTGTCTTCACAATAACCACGCTGGAAGGCCCATTTTAGCCATTCGACACGATCCGCTGGTGCGTCCGCATGTACATAGAATCCGCGGAAACGTAGCAGTGGATCAAAATCCATCCCCATTTCACGGTGTGTTGGGGTGTCTGCAAAGGCCGCTGGGCGTTCATCAAAAATTGTTAGGATCGGTTTAAACTGATCTGCATCAAGGAAGTTGCGCACATCTCCCGGTTGTTCAAACAGAGCATCCACCTGTCCACCCAACAATGCGCCGTAACGTGGGGCGCCCTTGTCGAATGAAATCTGCTGGATCTGCATACCACTTGCATCGGTGATAAAGCCCATCGTGACGCGCTCCATGGATCCCTCTTTCGAGACGTTCGCAATGGTTGCTTTGCCGTTTTGCGCCTTGACCCATTCTACGAAGGATGGCCAATCGCTAAAGCGTGTCTCATTTGTGCGGATATAGACCTGACTGAATGTCACCTGGCTTACCACCAGCGGGATCAAATCTTCAGCTGGGTTTGGAAGCGATGAATCCAGCGCATGCGCAGAGGATGCATCATCGATGTGCTCCAACACGTTATATCCATCTGCGGGTGCAGCCATATACGCCGTCATACCAACAGTCCCAGAACCACCTGGTTTGTGATCGCGGTTGATTGGAATGCCAGTCAGTTCCGTAACTGCCTCAGCCATTGCAGCAGCAACCTGCCCCGACCCACCCGCAGGACCATATGGTACGATCATTGTCAAAGCACGCTCTGGAAACCCGCCGGGTTTATCAAAGGATGCTTCCCCACGTTTACATTCAAAAGCAAACGCCGAACCACCAGCCATTACCGCAGCACACAGTGCCGCTGTCCCAATTATTTTCTTCATTTTTTACCTCCCAAGTGGATGCCATAACGTAAAACACAGCACCCAAATTCAAGCACAGGATCGTGTAGATTACGTCGCAGAATGGTTCGACGACAGGCACTTTCACAGACGCTGCACATGTACGAGATTAGCCTGTAATCGCATTCTGTCTACATTTTTTGTGTCAAGTTGATTGTCACAGCGCACCGCAGGCAGTTGGGATACGGGCAACTAGCCAAAGGGTGATGTGCCTGCAATCGCCTCGGTCAATGCCTTTGCTGCGTGCACCACATCGATACTAATTGCGGGCAAATTTTCGGTTCCAACGCGGCTTGTCGGCCCAGAGACAGAGATGCCTGCAATAACCTCCCGATTGAAGTCAAACACAGGTGCTGCGATGCAACGCATTCCCAAATTCCGTTCTTCATTATCAATGCTGTAGCCACGATTTTGGATGTCCTCCAAATCACGATCTAGGGCGTCGGCGTCTGTAATCGTGAACTTTGTGTAACTCTCTAGCGACATCGTTTTTATAATGCGCAGGCGGCGGTCCACATCCATATGCGCCAAGAGCGCCTTACCAATCCCCGAAGAATGCATATCGGAAAGCGTACCGGGTGGGAAAAAGGCACGAATGCTTTCGTGCGTTTCAACCTGATTTAGGAATAAAACCTTGCCTTCTTTTTCAATCCCAAGGTTTGCGGTTTCGCCTGTTGTCTCCATCAATTTGCGCATGATGGGTCGCGCGCGTTCCACCAAACTGGTGCGACGTAGAAACCGAGACCCAATGACAAAAGCCTGTGGACCGATGTGCCACACCTGATCTCCTGAATCGAATTCCACCAACCCTTGCCCCTGTAGCGTAATTAAGATGCGATAAACCGTGGCAGGCGATTGATCGGTCTCTTCTGCCAATTCGGTTAAAGGTTTGCTTTCCCCCAGGCTCAGGTGTTTGAACACATGAAGCGCACGATCCAGTGACTTAATCGTATTTTGTTCTGTTTTGTCGTGCCAATCACGCGGGCGTCCCCGTGATCTGCGGGTATTTTGTGTGTCAGCCATGGTTCACCCCGATAACTAAAAATCAGTATGAAAATATATTTCACATTATGAAAAAATCTATTCCATTGTAAATACTGTATTTTTACTGTTCCTTGACCATCAACTTATCAAATTTAAAAATGTTTCATTCGAAATTGATATGGCTTACCGTCCGGCAACAAATTTACGAAGGTAGTTAGATGAGTTTTCAAAATCCTGTATTCATTCCTGGTCCAACCAACATTCCCGAGCATTTGCGCAAAGCATGCGATATGCCCACGCTCGACCATCGCTCTCCGCTTTTTGGACAAATCTTGCATCCTGCCCGCAACGGCGTACGTAAAATTTTGAAAAGCGGTTCCGCGCATGTGTTTATTTTTCCTGCGTCTGGGACAGGCGGTTGGGAAACAGCCCTAACCAACACATTGTCCCCTGGCGATACCGTTTTGGCTGCACGCAATGGAATGTTTAGCCATCGTTGGATTGACATGTGCCAACGTCACAGTTTGAACGTCAAGGTTGTTGAAACACCATGGGGTGAAGGCATTTCGGCGCAAAAATACGCAGAAATACTGCAGCAAGACAAAACGCATTCTATTAAAGCCGTGTTGGTCACGCACAACGAAACAGCCACAGGCGTAACCAGTGATATCGCCGCAATCCGTCACGCAATGGATGCAGTTGAACATCCTGCCCTGCTGTTTGTTGATGGTGTGTCATCCATCGCATCCATCGACTTTCGGTTTGATGAATGGGGTGTCGATGTTGCTGTGACTGGTTCGCAGAAAGGGTTCATGCTCCCTGCAGGTCTGGCCATTGTTGGGTTCAGTGAAAAGGCGATGGATGCCACCAAAACCGCCACCCTGCCCAGAACATTTTTCGATGTGCATGATATGGCGAAGGGATATGCAAACAACGCCTATCCCTACACCCCTGCCGTGGGGTTGATGAACGGCTTGAACCAAGCCTGTGACATGCTTCTAGGTGAAGGATTGGACAATGTCTACGCCCGCCACCATCGCATCGCACAGGGTGTGCGCAACGCGGTTGAGGCATGGGGGATGGACCTATGCGCAAGTGATTCAAGCGTTTATTCCGACACGGTCAGCGCCATCAAAACACCCGTAAATTTCAATGCGACCGATATTGTCACACTGGCTGCGGAAAAATATGGCGTGGCCTTTGGGGTTGGTCTGGGCGAAGTTGCGGGCAAAGTGTTCCGCATCGGCCATTTGGGCAGCCTGACAGATGTCATGGCCCTATCGGGGATCGCCACTGCCGAAATGTGTATGAAAGACTTGGGATTGCCAATTGAATTGGGATCAGGCGTTGCGGCCGCCCAACAATATTATCGCAACCATTCGATGATCGAACAAAAGGTGGCTGCAGAATGAAGGATATCGTTGATAACATCCCAACCTATCAGGATATGTTAGAGGCCCATGAGCGGATCAAACCGATCATTCGGCGCACACCCGTGCGCACCTCGGATTATCTGAATGAACTGACGGGCGCCTCGCTTTTCTTCAAATGCGAAAATTTTCAGGAACCCGGCGCGTTTAAGGTGCGTGGCGCAACAAATGCTGTTTTCGGCCTGAACGACGATCAGGCTCGCCTTGGCGTTGCGACGCATTCATCGGGCAATCATGCCTCGTGCCTGTCATATGCGGCGATGCGTCGTGGCATCCCCTGTAATGTTGTGATGCCCCATACCGCACCACAAGCCAAAAAGGATACCGTGCGCCGCTACAACGGCATCATTACAGAATGCGAACCCTCTACCACATCGCGTGAGGCAACGTTCGCCGAAGTTCAGGCCAAAACAGGTGGGGATTTCGTGCATCCCTACAACGACCCACGTGTGATCGCGGGCCAAGGCACCTGTTCAAAGGAGTTCATGGAACAAACCGATGGCATGGATATGGTGATCGCCCCGATTGGCGGGGGCGGAATGGTGTCGGGCACCTGCCTGACGCTGTCTACACTGGCCCCCGAAACGCAGATCATCGCCGCGGAACCCGAACAGGCCGATGACGCCTATCGCAGTTTTAAGGCAGGTTACATCATCGCGGATGATGCTCCCAAAACGATTGCCGATGGGTTATTGGTGCCGCTGAAAGAACGGACATGGCATTTCGTATCCAATCACGTCAGCGACATTTTCACGGCAACGGATGCGGAAATCATTGATGCGATGAAATTGACTTGGAAGCATCTGCGGATCGTGATGGAACCCTCTTCTGCTGTGCCCTTGGCTGTGGTCTTGAAAAACCCAGATGTGTTTCGTGGAAAACGGGTTGGGATCATTATCACAGGGGGCAACGTTGATCTGGACAAGCTGCCCTGGACTGCCGCAGCATAAAATAACACTTCTAAAACCAAAGGATCTCCCCGATGAAAGACCTAAACACATTTGACGATTATGAGGTGGGCTATAACATCCCTGCCAAACCCGGAATGTCAGAGGATGACATTCAAACCCCTTGTTTGGTGCTGGATTTAGACGCACTGGAACGCAATATCAAAAAGATGGGCGATTATGCTGCCGCACAGGGAATGCGCCACCGCGTGCATGGGAAAATGCACAAATCTGTTGATGTCGCCAAATTGCAAGAAAAGCTTGGTGGGGCTTGTGGTGTCTGTTGTCAAAAAGTGTCCGAGGCCGAAGTTTTCGCACGTGGCGGTATTCGTGATGTATTGGTTTCAAACCAAGTGCGCCATCCTGCTAAAATTGATCGCCTTGCCCGTATCCCTACGTATGGGGCGCGTGCGATATGTTGTGTGGATGATGTGACCAATGTGGCTGACCTATCCGAGGCCGCCGTGCGCCACGGCACGCAAATCGAGTGTTTGGTTGAAATCGATTGTGGCGCGGGACGCGGCGGGGTAACGACAACACCTGCGGTTGTTGAAATTGCAACGGCCATTGATGCAGCAGAGGGCCTGAAATTCGCAGGTATCCAAGCCTATCAAGGTGCGATGCAGCACTTAGACAGCTATGAAGAGCGCAAAGAAAAAATCGGAATTGCCGTTGCCATGGTTAAGGATGCTGTGGACACGCTGCGCACCCAAGGGTTGGAATGCGACATCGTTGGCGGTGGTGGCACGGGGTCCTATTATTTTGAATCCACCTCTGGTGTTTATAACGAATTACAGTGTGGATCCTATGCATTCATGGACGCAGATTATGGGCGTATTTTGGATAAGGATGGCAAACGCATCGACCAAGGCGAATGGGAAAACGCGATGTTTATACTAACCAGCGTCATGAGCCATGCCAAAGCGGACAAAGCCATTGTTGATGCAGGTCTAAAGGTACAATCCGTTGATAGCGGCCTGCCCGTGATTTATGGACGCAATGATGTGGAATACGTCAAATGTTCTGACGAACATGGCGTTGTGATGGACACTGCGGGTGTTTTGAAAATTAACGACAAACTGAAATTGGTTCCAGGTCACTGAGATCCGACCGCCAATGTCCAGGATTGGTATCTGGGCGTGCGCAATGGCAAGGTGGAATGCGTTTGGCCAATTTCGGCGCGTGGACACGCCTATTAATTTAAAACCACTGGAAAACACCTACAGGGCGCTGATCAATTTGGCGCCCTTTCTAACACACCCGAATTGGACCACCCATGCTACTTGTACCCGAACGAGAAATCGCAAATCTGATGACACGCGAGGCGGCCATTGATGCCGTCGAAAACGTCTTTGCCGCGATGGCCTCAAAAGACGCCTATAATTTTCCCGTCATTCGCGAAGCGATTGGGCATGAAGATGCCCTTTATGGATTTAAGGGTGGTTTTGATCGGGCGGGATTAACGCTTGGATTAAAGGCGGGCGGGTATTGGCCAAACAATTTGGAAAAGTTTGGACATATCAATCACCAATCCACGGTGTTTCTGTTTGACCCTGATACAGGCATGCCCAGTGCCATGGTGGGCGGGAACTTGTTGACCGCACTACGCACAGCGGCGGCATCATCGGTTTCAATTAAACATCTTGCGCGTCCAGATGCGCGGGTGATCGGCATGATTGGTGCTGGACATCAGTCCACGTTTCAGTTGCGTGCAGCCCTTGAACAGCGCCGCTTTGAAAAGGTAATCGGATGGAATTACCACCCCGAAATGCTGCCCAATATTGAAAAGGTTGCCAATGAAGCGGGCCTACCGTTTGAAGCGGTCACACTTGATGGGATGCAGCAGGCGGATGTGATTATTTGCATCACCTCTGCCTTTTCGCCCTCTCTTATGGCGGAACATGTTTCGCCAGGATGTCACATTGCCTGTATGGGAACCGATACAAAAGGCAAACAAGAGGTTGAAGCCGCCCTAATCGCCAAAGGCACAGTTTTCACAGACGAAGTGGCGCAATCCATTTCCATTGGCGAAGCACAGCACGCCATCGCAGATGGCCTGATCACATCCAATGACATCACCGAACTGGGTGCCGTAATAAATGGCACCCACTCAGGGCGCAGCAGCGACACAGAAATTACCATTTTCGATGGCACAGGTGTTGGGTTACAGGATTTGGCGGTAGCTGCAAAAGTTGTCGATTTGGCGCAAAAACGCGGTATCGCAATTGAGGTTGATTTTTAGTTCGCGCCAAAGGCCTTGGTATTCACAACAAACCGATCATAGTTAGGTTCAGATAACAGAGCCAGCAGGCGAATAATAACATAGGTCAAGATCAGCGAAAATATTCCCCGCACCACCAAAATATAAAACAGTGATGGGCCAAGCAGCATCAAAACTGCCGTATCTTCAAACACCGAATGATAGAGGTTGATCAAGACCAATGACCCAACAGCAGCTTGTGCGGGGATCATACCCTGACGTACGTCCTTGATCATCAAGCCACCGCCAAATCCCAGACCCAATGTTAGTCCGACAATCACGATGGTGGATGCACGGCTGCCAATGCCTACTAGAACCAAAATGGGATGCATCATTTTTTGAATCAACCGTTCCACGCCGATCGAGCGCAACAGCTCAAGCCCGATAATCAAAACAACAATCACGACTTGGATAAACACCAACCCCTTAATCTGATCAATGCCCCATTGCGTCAAACTGGGTGTCACATCAAACTGCGGCAGATGAAGGCGGGCCGTTTCCCCCAACACATTGAATTGATGAAAAAAGAGGTTCAGAAGCGCACAAAACAAAATCGCCGCCCCAACACGCACCGCCAATGTCACCCCCACCCGTAGGCCGGCGTTTCGTGTAATGGCCGCCTCAACAGGCAGGGAATGCGCAAACAGCATGAAGGATGCGATGATGGTCGTCTGTGCAACACTTAGGGATGCGGCAGATGGCATCGCGCTTAGCAACATCAAACCCGCATATGGGTTCGTTAGCATGGTCGTTGTTAAGACAATCGCCATATCGGCAGGTAATCCTAACATCGTCACAATGGGCGCCATTGCAACGTTCAACCAATAAACCGCCCCCGCCATTTCGGCAACTTTCACAACAATCAAGGTTGGGATCAAAACCTTAAACAAGGCCCAAGACACAATATAAATATCTGTCACGATTTTTTTGAAAATTGTCATTCTGCGTCGTCTGCCAATCTACAAGAGTTTCTGCATGACAGTCATACGCAGGAATGTGCAGAGTTCAATAATTTAAATCGCACACGCGCAAGCATGGGAAATTATATTTGACTTGGCTGTGTGAACAGTATTTCAACATCTTGCGCAACATGCACAGGTGACATCAATGTTTGATCGACTTTCTGACGCGTCAAAAGGCGCCGTATTTTTGGTCAGCGGCATTTCGATCTTTGGGTTTTCCGATAACCTGACCCTGCTGGTATCCGATAGTGTCAGCGTTGGGCAATTCCATTTCTCTCGCTCAGTGATTGCCATGTTCATGGTCACCATTGTCGCCCGCCTGTTCGGCATGCCTGTACTTGCGAAATTATGGAAACCGATCGCCGCGCGCACAGTTTTCATGGTCACATCCATGTTGTTGTATTTCGGTGCAATGCCCATGATGCCCATTGCCGAGGCTGGGGCTGGACTTTTTACTTCTCCGATCTTTGTGTTGTTGTTTTCTGCAATCTTGTTTGGCGAACGCATTGGATTTCGCCGCATATTGGCAGTTCTGGTGGGTAGTCTGGGTGTGTGGTGCGTCCTGCAACCCGGTGCCGAGGGCGTGACTGTCTATCAAATTATGCCTATTTTGGCAGGGGCCTGTTACGCAATCGGATCGATTATCACCTTTCGCTATTTGCAGGATGAAAGCGCATTTGCGATTTTGTTCAGCTTTCTAGTCACAATTGGGATCAGTGGCGCATTAATTACGTCGGTGTTCACCGTGTTCCCTGCCTCAGATCATTTGATCGCAACAGCCCCATTTTTGTTCAGCGGATGGCAAGAAGTTGATGCGCAATATTGGCTTTATCTCTTCATCATAGCATTGGGCGCAACTTTGGCCCTGTCCCTAATGACGCGTGCCTATCAATTGGCCCAAACCAGCTATGCCGCAATCTTCGAATATGCCTACCTACTGTCGGTCAGTTATTTCAGCTGGCTCTTTTGGGACATCACGCCAAATACGCTGGGTGTTGTTGGGATCGTATTCATTATTGCGTCTGGCGTTATCATCACTCTTGCGCAGCGGAAAGCGATCTAAACCCATTTTTCTATTCAAATTTTTGCCGCCGATATTTCAATGAGATCTCATTGTATACAATTGTATTTATTGGACTTTTTCGGATACACAGCCTATTTAAACCAAATGAGCAGAAAAGATTGTAACACCTGCGAAATCAGCGCCAATCAACTAATGGAAGAATGCCCATCCTGTGGTGCGCAATTTGAACATTTGTCCACAGACGCACGCGTTTATGGGGTGATCGCCCTATTGGTTGTGTTTGGTCTCTCGCTCTTACTATCCGCGGGTTAATCTGCGCCTGATAATGCACATCCCTCAACCGTGATGCGGTGCATGTATCGACGATGCCCATCATAGTCGTTGATCGCCTTGTGCCATGTTGCGCGGTTGTCCCAAATTGTGACATCGCCCTGTGACCAAGTCACCCTCGCCTGATACTCGGGTTTTTGACATTCATCGTAAATCATTGCCAAGATATGCTGGGACTCTGTTTCGCTGACCCCGTCAATATGTGTTGTGAAATCGGGGTTTACATAAATCCCCTCTCGTCCTGACAGGGGGTGACGGATCACCACAGGGTGTAGGGCATCTTGGGTTGCAAGGTGCGCGTTTTCAATGCGTCCTGTTTTTGATGCCTCAGAATTCATTTGCGATGCACCAAAGGCATGACGCGATGAATGCCATGCCTTAAGCCCCCGCAAAAATGATTTCACTGGGTCAGACATATTTTCAAACACACGCGCCATAGACACAAAAACCGTATCCCCACCAAAGGGGGGAACCTCAATCGCATGTAAAATTGATCCCATTGCAGGCACCTGATCATAAGAATGATCTGTGTGCCAACGCGCACCAATCGCCTTTTTCTGATCTTTTTCCTTTAGCACGATTGCAATTTCAGGGTGCTTATCCAGCTTTGTGAAAAAGCGATTCACATTGATACTACCAAATCGGCGCGCAAAGGCCAAGTGATCCTCGGGCACTATATCCTGCCCACGTATTGTAATAACAGAATGATCAACAAAGGCCTGATAGATCGCCTCAAATTGGTGATCATCTTTGATGTCGGCTCCGGTGATTTCTGCACCAAGGCTACCTGTTAGGGGGCGAATATCCATCATAACACTCCACGATGTTGTTTTGAGATGAGCCTTTTTCAACCACTGCTCAGGGTCACAATTTATAGTGTTGCACCACTGAATTCGACGATACGCCATGTGGCGCGAATTTCAATGACGGAATTTGACGGGTTAGATAATCTCAGCGCCCTGCTCTGTACAAGGCAGATGAATTCCGTTACTGCGCCCCCAGAGCGTACGTTTTTATAGGATGGAGCGCTCCAAAGGGTAAGGTTCCATGGGGGAACAAATGCCCCGGAACAAAAATTGAGATAAGATTGAAAACCTCTCTAAAGATTGCGCTGGATAAGCGCGGATACGAGGTTTTGACACCCGTACAACAAGAAGTGTCAAAACCCGAACTTGATAACTCTGACCTATTGGTTTCTGCACAAACTGGTTCTGGTAAAACAGTTGGGTTTGGCATTGCAATTGCGCCCAACCTATTACCCGATGATGCGGGATTTGGACGCGCGGACGCACCATTGGGTTTGGTCATTGCTCCAACACGCGAATTGGCGATTCAGGTGAAACGCGAACTTCATTGGCTTTATGCCGAGGCAGGCGTTGTTATGGCGTCCTGTGTTGGCGGCATGGACATGCGCGATGAACGACGCGCATTGGACCGCGGCGCTCATATCGTTGTGGCCACACCCGGACGTCTGCGCGATCATATCATGCGCGGCAGTATTGATTTATCACAAATCCGCGCCGTCGTTTTGGATGAGGCGGATGAAATGCTGGATCTGGGCTTTGCCGAAGATTTGGAAATGATCCTGGACGAAACGCCTGACACACGGCGCACCCTGTTGTTTTCTGCCACAGTTCCCAAGGGGATCGCACAACTGGCCAAGAAATATCAACGTGACGCCATTCGCATCACAACATTGGCGGAAAAATCGCAGCACACAGATATCGAATATCAGGCGATCAACGTGGGTAAACATGATGGTGAGAATGCCATCATCAATGTTCTGCGCTATCACGAAGCGCCCAGTGCGATTGTCTTTGCAAATACACGTGCCACCGTTGGCCGCCTAACCACTCGTCTATCAAACCGCGGGTTTTCGGTTGTGTGTCTGTCGGGTGAACTCTCACAATCCGAACGCTCTCACGCGCTACAGGCGATGCGCGATGGCCGTGCGCGTATTTGTGTGGCCACCGATGTTGCCGCGCGTGGCATTGACTTGCCAAAATTGGATTTGGTGGTCCATGCGGAATTGCCCTCAAACCACGAAACGCTTTTGCACCGTTCTGGGCGTACAGGTCGCGCGGGGCGTAAAGGGACATCCGTTTTGATTGTGCCACCAAATAACCTGCGCAAGGCAGAGCGTGTTCTGAAATCTGCGAAACTGAACGCCGAATGGGGATCAGCTCCAACAGCGGATCAGGTGTTGGCGAAGGATCATGAACGCATTTTGGAAGACGATGTTTGGACACGCGTCACAAACCCCGCGCATGAACATATGGTATCAAAACTGCTGGACCTATACGGCGCCGAACGCGTTGCCGCCGCGTTTTTGGAAACATACACCCAAAAAATGTCCGCACCTGAGGATATTTCAGAGGTCTACGAGGCCCCTACCCGCCAGCCCAAGAAAACCTATGAGGATTTCGGTGAAAGCGTGTGGCTTCACCTTGAACAGGGCCGTGAGGATGGCCTGTCCCCAGGGCAGGTTGTCCCAATGCTCTGCAAAGCGGGTAACATCACAAAAACTGACATTGGGGCGATCCGTATTCAGGGCAATCACAGTTTCATCGAGCTGCGCGCCCCAAGTGTGGATGGATTTTTCAAATCAGTTGGCCCAGACGCCCGTGTCGAAGGCGCAATGGTCAAACAACTGAGCGAGGCACCAAACATCCCACTCGCTGATCGCAGCCGCAAACCAGAACGTCCACGCGGACGTTCAAATGGGGATGCGCCGCGAAGGAAATCAAATTTCCACCCCCTTGGAGATGCCCCAAAAGAACAACGCTTAGATCGTCGCAAATCAGATGACCGCCTGAAGAATTCAGAAAAGCGGGATTTCAAAGCCAAACCAAAACGTGCCAAGGATTTGCCCGAAGGTGTCGTAGCGCCCTTCAAGAAGAAGGATGCCAAACCTGCCCCAAGCAACAGCGCACCGAAACCTACGACCAAACCAAAGTCCAAGTTGCGCAAAGGTGCAAGTGATCCAAGCAAACCCATGCGCGCGCCCAAAATAGGAAAATTCAACAGCAAGAAAAATAAGGCCCGGCGCGAGGCCGCTGCAATGGCAGGCAAAGGCGCAGATAGCAAACCGATGCGCAAACGCACATAAGCGAAATCAAGGTTCAAACACAATGAAATGCGACGGTTGACACCGTCGCATTTTTTTATTTCAACTTTACCCGTGTTGACGTGGTACCTCTCAAAGCTATCTCACCCTTCTAACGACAAAGAGTAAAATGAACGACGCAACACGCACGGACGACTTGGGCAAATGGAACATAAGAATTCGTAATTTTTAATTGCATTTGCACTTTTGGCTCCGAACTATTTGTTCAAGAGGGCTGTTCTTGATTGGTTTAAAACTGGACACACGAATATGTTGAAATCCAAAAAACTCAAGGACTATGAAGGGGATAAAGTGCTTTTGACCTGCGCTCAGTGCCAACATGAATTCTCCCATGAAATCTCAAATTTGATCTTGGTTGTCGGGAAAGACGAAACCTTGCACGCGGTCAGATCACGCGCGGTCTGTCGAGAATGTAAAACGCGTGGCGATAACACCTATCGCATCGTGCCGAAATCAGGATGATTAGCAAAATGACCTATATTGACGAAGTCTGCGCCGCGTTGTTGGATGATACAGAACGCAAATATCTAAAGGCGCGAGCTCACTTGGAACAGGTCACAGCAGAAAGTGATACTCCCAAGGAAAAACACGCAGATCAAATCGAAGCAGTACGCAAAGAATATCTGCGCGCGTCCAAGGAATATTTGGCAATAGCATTTAAAACAAAATTTTTGGGAGTTGATCTAGAATGAAATATATTCTGGCTAGCATCACAGCACTCGCATTCTCAACCCTGCAACTTACTGCGCAAAATCTACCAAGTTGCCCAGGGGGCAATGCGGATCCGTCCAAATTCTGTCCCGTTGGTCAACAATGGTCAGATGAGGCGCAAGATTGCATTGTGATGGCATAATTCGCAACAGCGATATTTCGCACCCCACCCATCATCCAAGCGTAGTAGATTAATCCCACACTGGAAAAAATACCCTATGCAGCAATCGCAATACGGCATACTTCTGGCCCTAATTGGGGCATTGATTTTAACGCCAGACAGCCTGTTCATGCGCCTATCGCAGATGGATGGGAGTGCAATGTTGGCCTGGCGCGCAACATTGGCAGGTATGGTTTTCCTATTGATCGGACTGAACAAAAGAGGTCGCAGCACCAACACATCCAAACATATTTTTACCAAAAGCTTTGTCGCGCTTGTCCTTTCTCAAATCGCAAACACGAGCTTTTTCGCATTCGCGATATCCCTGGCCCCTGTTGCGATCGTTTTGGTGGCTGTGGCCACCGTTCCGATCATTTCCGTGATCCTCAGCACACTGTTTTTGGGGGAACACGCCAGCCTGCGATCTTGGGGCATCATCCTGACCGTCACGTTGGGAATCATTATTTCCGTTTATGGTGACTTACGCGGCGATATTGATTTCAATATGCATACTGTATTGGGCGCATTGCTTGGATTGGCGGTTGCCTTTAGCCTTGCCATCAATTTCATTGTGGTGCGACAGGATCGAAGTGTTGAATTTGAAATCGCACTGGGAATTGGCGCCCTGATTGCTGGTTTGACGGCCTTTTCGCTTTCTCCAACTGCAACAAATGTTACATTGAATAGCACATTAATTATATCACTTACTGGACTGATAATATTGCCACTTTCATTTGTGATGCTTTCCCGTGCATCGCGTTATACAACGGCGTCAAATGTCAGTATGCTGATGTTGTTGGAAACAGTTTTGGGGCCATTGTGGGTATGGATGGTCATTGATGAACGCCCCAGTAATCTGACCATCGCAGGGGGCACAATTGTCATTACAGCGATTTCCTATTTCTTACTGTCGGAACGCAAAAATGCGACACCCTTGTAAGGGTTATTGATCCTGACCTGTTTCTTGGTTTGTGCTGCTTTCATTAGGCTGTGGATCGACCCACAAGCTGACAATTGCCGTTATGATCAAAGCAATCGCCACCGGCACAATACGGCGGCTAAAAAACCGATCAAAATCAACAAGTTTGGAAAACATCGTTTTACATAGCTCCCATGGGCGATGTGATCACCCAACATTTGTCTGACATGTTAGTATGTTTAATTGAATTGAGGGTTCGCGTCCGTAGTTCACTATAGCTGTGTGATAAAGCGTTTGTTTCAGAAACAAAAAGATGTCTTCACGATCCACATCTGCTGCATGGGCCCGAAATGAAAGCTCTCCACCCTGATCAGAGAGATATGTGACCTCATAAGAGGTATGAAAGAACACACCATCTGCAGTGATTTCACTCCCATTGATCGTAAAATCAATCGTTCGCCCGGGATAGGCAGGCGTCATGCTCGACTCAACGGCAAACGAATGGCGCTGTGCCTCTCTACAGCTAAAAGATGCCGCATCGATCATATCAGGCGCAACACCAATCCCCAATAAGATTACTGCAAACGGGGCGACCGAAACCCTCTTCTTAACCTTTTCGGCCAAGTGTGTCTTCCCACAGGTTATAGAGTGCCAAAGCCAAAACAAAAATCACAATGCACATGAACGGCAAACCGCCCATAAAACCCGCGAAACCCGTTGAAATGGAATGCGACAAACCAATTATGAACACTGCGAAAAGGCCAAAGCCGATCACACCGGTTATCAAGTTAACAGATTTTGACATTTATTCTTCTCCCTCTTGGCTTAGATCAGTTTGCAGAAAGTTTTGAAGCCATGCAGATGTTCGAAACAAACGATCATCTTGCTGTTTGCCTCCGATTAATTGTAATCCAAACGGCATATCGTTCTCGCCCAAAAATAGAGGCAAGGTGATACAGGGCAAACCCGCCAGCGTCCAAATCAAACAGTTGATCGCATTCCCCGTTGTTCCCAGGGAGCGCAGCGGCGCAATGCCAGTAGCCGATGGTGCCAAGATTGCATCATAGTCCATAAAATGCTGAGTGAAGAAACGTTCACTCGACAGTTTAACATCAAGTGCATCTTGGTATTGAACCTTGGTAATCTTAATCCCGCGTTCATGCGCATCCGTCAGCTCCACAGATAGATTGCTTGCCTCGCTTGTGATAAGCGGTTCAAGATTTCGGGCGATTTCATAATCATAGATAGTTTTATGAACCACTGGCAACATGGCCAATTCTGGCGCAACAGGCAAGCGATCTACTTGATCCCCCAACATATCGACAATTTGTTCTATCGCATACAAAACGTCCGTGTCACATTGTTCATGATAGGGCATATCAAACCAACAAAACGATGGCGCAACTGGCACGTCAGATTTGACACCTACGGACATATCGGGACGTGGCCAATCGTAACTCGCCTCGTCTCGCTGGTCTAAGCTACCTATCACATCTGAAACCAATGCTGCATCTTCTAAATGGTTCGTAAAAACCCCAACCTGATCCAATGTGGCCGAGGTTTGGAAAAACCCAATTCTTGAAGTGATCCCGCGAGAGGGCTTAAAGCCATAAGTCCCGCAATAGGACGCAGGGCGAATAACCGACCCACCCGTCTGCGACCCAATCGCGATGGGAACGTGACGCGCGGCTACTGCCGCTGCGGATCCAGCAGAGGATCCACCCGGAGAATATTCTTCGTTGTGTGGATTGGCCGTGATGGTTGGAGTCAAATAAGCCAACTCGCAGGTTGTGGTTTTCCCCATGATCACGGCACCCGCCTCTAGCAGGTTTTCAACAACGCGTGCGCTGGTTGCAGGCAAATCACGGCCCAGTGTTGCGTTTCCTAACCCCGTCGGCATACCGCGTACATCAATGATGTCTTTGATCCCCACCGGGACACCATGCAGCGGCCCCAGCGAACGGCCCAATTTGCGGAACCAATCGGCCTGACGCGCCCGTTCAAGAGCTCCATCACGGTCCAAGTAGGCCCATGCATTGATTGCATCATTGGTCGCGTCGATAAGGGCCAAATATTGGGACACAAGTTGTTCAGAGCTGAACCGCCCTGCCCTTATGCCTTCGGCGGCATCAACCGCCGAAAGAAGTGTTAAATCGTCGTTCACTTAAGGTACCCATTTTCCGAATAAGTAATCTGGGAACCAAAGCGCCAAACCAGGGAACTGATACATCAAGACCATACAGAAAATCACAATTCCTAAATATGGCATTAACCCTTTAAAGATCTGGATCAATTCAATTTGGTTCTTCAAAACACCTTTTAGGTAGTAGGCCGACATCGCCATAGGCGGTGTTAGGAAAGACGTTTGCAGGTTCAACGCAACCAGCATCGCGAAGAAGTATGGATTGATCCCAAATGTTTCGAGCATAGGCAAGAAGATTGGAACAAAGATAATCAATATCTCTGACCATTCCAGCGGCCAACCAAGAAGGAAAATAATTAACTGTGCGAGCACAAGGAACTGCCATGGCTCAAGGTTTAAGGCTACAACCCAGTGTTCGATAACGTCGTGTCCACCAAGGTACGAAAAGATAGACGCAAAAGTCCATGAGCCCACAAACAACCAACACACCATCGCTGTTGCTTTTGCGGTCAGAAACACGCTTTCCTTGACCTTCGTCCATGTTAGCTCACGATAGATTGCCGCGAGCACCAAGCCACCAAGTGCACCCATCGCTGCTGCCTCAGCTGGTGTAGCCAAACCACCCAAGATAGAGCCAAGAACCAGCATAATAAGTACTGTTAAAGGTACAAATGAGATCAAAAGATTGAAGTAAATTTCTCGCCTTGGTGGAATATCTTCCTTAGAGGGCATAGGCGCTAAACTTGGATTAATTGTTACCCGAATGACTACGTAAACAATATATAATCCCGCGAGCAGCAATCCTGGAAACAAAGCTGCTGCATACAGGCGCAAGGGTGAAAGTTCGGCTATTGCAGCATAAACAATCAGCATGATGGATGGTGGGATCAAAATACCCAGTGTCCCACCTGCACAGATGATACCAGCGGCAAAGCTCTTATCATAACCCGCTTTGTTCATCGCAGGATAGGCCAACAGACCCATGAGTGTTACAACCGCACCCACGATACCAGAGGCCGTTGAAAACACCGCACAGGTCAATAAAGCCGCAATACCCAATGACCCGGGCAGATTATGCGCCGCCTGATATAGTGAGAAGAACAATCGGTTTACGATGTTCGCGCGTTCAACCACATACCCCATAAACAAGAAAAGAGGGATCGCAACAAGCGTATCGTTCTCCATTACCGAATAGGTGTTTTGGTTCAAAAGGTAGAAAATATTGTTGTTAAAGATATCTGAGATAGATTCAGGCGCACCCGCGTAATATGCATAATATCCAAACGCTACACCCATCGCGATCAGTGTGAAGGCAATCGGAAATCCGAGAAGAACCAACACAATGAAAAGACATAGCATTAAAATTGCTATTTGAGGATCAGTCATCAGTTCGTATCTCCGTCGATGAGTAGGTCTTCTGTTTCTTTCACATCTGCGATGCGCTCAGGCCATTTTCCCGTTTTAATCGCGATCAAACAGCGTGCTAGTTCCGCAGTACCTTGGATCATTAAAAGTAAACCAGAAATTGGAATAAGAGTTTTAAAGAAGTAAATTTGAATTCGTGCCGGACTGTTCCAGCTCACTTCTTTATATCTCCAGCTGTCAGAAGCGATTTCCCAACCATACCAAAATAAGGCAATCATGCCGGGGAAGAAGAACAGGATATATAGTAAAAAGTCCACGCGCGCCTGCCAACGAACCGAGAATAGCCGATAAAGCACGTCACCGCGCACATGCGCATCCTGAGCCAAGGTATATGCACCTGCCATCAAAAACAGCGCCCCATACATCTGTACCATCATATCAAATGCCCAAACGGTGGGGCTATTTAACACATAGCGAACAAACACCTCATATGACACCGACAGCGTCAGAATGAGAATGCACCAACCAAAAGCCTTACCAACCCATTGGCTGAGACCTTCAACATAATGAATCCAGTTTAACAATGCCTTCTCCTTTGGCACGCGGGTAGAAGAAACGGCGATCGAAATTTCGACCGCCGCTTTTGTAGTTTATGTTATGATTAACCGAAGTAGTGTCCGTATGCCATCTTATAATCTGGCTGGTTCAGGTTTAGGTAACCCATAACACGTTTCGCATATGCTTTCTGGCTGTCGACCACTTTCGCAAAGAATTCATCCTCTGCTGAAATACGATCCACAACAATGTCCCAAGCTTTCAGCTGCTCAGCCATAACGCTGTCCGGTGTACGATAAACGTTAACGCCCTGTTCGTTGCGCAATGTGTCCAAATCATCCGCATAACGGTTTGTGTTATGCCAGTAGAAGTTTGAGTTTTCAGCTTCTGAAGCATATTTCAGAATAGCTTTCTGCTCGTCTGCGAGGGCGTCGAATTTCTTCTTGTTGAATGTCACTTCGAAGAATTCTTGTGACTGGTGGAATGAACCCAAATGATAATGCTTGGAAACATCCTGCATACCGAAGTCACGGTCTGATGTTGGGTTGTTAAATTCTGCCGCGTCAATCAAACCTGATTTCATCGCTGGCTGAATTTCACCACCTGGCAACTGCACAACTGACATACCCATTTCCAACAGAACGTCTGCTGCCAAACCAACTGTACGGTACTTTAGACCTTTCATTTGCGATGAGTCTTTGATCTCTTCCTTGAACCAACCCATTGGCTGCGCTGGCATCGCAGAGTTAAAGAATGACACCACGTTTAAGCCCAATGACGCCATAAGTTCGTCAAATAATTCTTGACCGCCACCGTAGTAGACCCAGCCCAAAACTTCTTGTGAGGACCAGCCAAAGCATGGCCCAGTACCAAACAATGAAGCAGCTTTTGATTTTGAATACCAATATGCAGGAACATAGTGTGCCGCATCCAACACGCCGCGGTGAACCGCGTCTTGCATCTGGCTTGTTTTTACGACTGAGTCGACAGGCAACAATTCGATAGTTAGGGAACCGCCTGACATCTCGTTCACGCGTTTTACATATGAATTCGCGTTCTCAAGAAAAATACCGCCGCCCCAAGCAGCTTGCATTTTTAGCGTGGTTCCGTGGCCGCCTGCGATCGCTGGTGCCGCAAGTGTGCTTGCTCCTACAACTGCAGAGCCGCGCAGAAAGTTACGACGGTTTAGTGAATTAGTCATTATTTCCTCCCAATAATGTGCGATAATCGCCAGTGCAATGTATTGCATAAACCCTACGGGTCAATCAGATTCTATATTTTGGTTAAATAAAGTTACCAATTTTCGAAAACTTACATGGTAAACTAAAATCGAAAACAAAACGCGCAAATATTTCATGTTCCGAAAAGAAACGCTCGACCACCACTAATAATTTATCTTCATGTCCTTTCATGGACGTATTTAAGGACCCCTAGCCGATCAACTTTAGATAGAGATCAGACGCCCTATCGACACCGAGTTCTACATCACTAATGTTTATCAACGAACCAGCCGAAATATTTCGTTTCAATCGCACACCATGGGCCAAGCCAATTGGCAGAGCGTTTTGAGCGGTACTTAAAGGCAAAGCCTGACCCCAAACAGTAAATCCCCCTTCCCCGTCCAGAACCTCGCCCGCTTTTAAATCACGTTTTGCGATGGAGGCAACGGTTCCACGCATTTCTCGTGATTGACCAGTTGGTTCGTTTCTTAACGCGGCACTGAGAACCGAAATAGAAAGCTCAAGTCCAATCAAATGAAATGGTTTGTACATCGCCGCAAATTGGCCCGTGCTATCGGTTGGCAATCCATATTGTTTGAAACAAGATGCGGCGTAATCATTGGGGGCCTCAAACACCACATAAACGCCCCATCGCAAATCCCGAAACACATCACGCCCGTCGCGCTCTAGCGATGAAATGGTTTCCACCATTCCGCGTTTTTCAAGCTGGCCGCCAAATTCCTTTGGTCGCAATACATGCGCCAGATCATCGACGCCACAGGGCGGAAACGATAACCCCGATGCAGGCACATCCAAACCAGAGGCATTTGCGATAGCCACCATTTCAATGGCGCTTTTTGTGCCATCCAGAAAGGAATTAAACATTTGCGGGTTCATACCGGCCTCCCGCGCCTGATCCGCTGACAGACCATAGTAATCCCAAACGTTATCAGGAGTAACAGTATGATAAATCGGCAAATATTTTGTCCCCTTTCCCGCCGCCGTAATGTCAAATCCCGTGGCCCGCGCCCAATCTACCAATTCCGACACCAAAGCGGGTTGATCGCCGTAAGCCATCGAATAACAAACGCCGGCCACGCGTGCCTTCTGCGCAAGGAGTGGTCCCACCAGAACGTCCGCTTCTACATTAACCATGACCACGTGTTTGCCCGCCTCAATCGCGGCAAGCGCATGTTCGGTGCCCGCGCGCGGGTTTCCCGTGGCCTCGATCACAATATCAACATCATCCCGCTTGGCCAATTCTGCGCCGCTTTGTTCATAAGACACGGCATCAATGCGCGCAGTGTCCCATCCCACAGCTGTGCAGGCTGCAACCATGCGGGCATGATCCAATTCGGCGATTGCTGTCACTTCAATCCCCGCGATTGTAGGCACTTGGGATAAAAACATCGAACCGAACTTACCCGCACCAATCAATCCAACCCGAATGGGACGATTGCAGGATTCAGCTTCGGCGGCAAGGGTTGCTAGGTTCATGATGTTCCTCCACATGACGTATCATTGTGATTTAGGATTCCAAATCTTTTTGTCTGAGGCAAGAAACAGTTATGGATAAAAAATTAGACTTTTCATCCATATCAAACCAGTCTGTAGTTTAACACTGGAACATAGGACGACATGAACGCCAAAGGGTTTTAAGATGCTGAAACTGATTGATAATCGACTGACCGCAGATGTTTTGTATACCCTTCAAAAAATGACGACTGTGTAAATGTTTCTCTTTCTGAATAATTTGTTTAACGTCAACGTTGTGATGCTACGTTTCACTTTCTAGAACTCAGCAATAATAGAAGGATGAATTAAAATGAGTTTCAAAGACAAACTCACGAAAATTAAAAATAATTTATATGCTAAAGCTGATTTCATTATCGCCGACGCCAAGGATGGTGACATGGCGTTTGGGTGTGCGACTGCTGGTATGAATGATCAGGGTGCTTCACTTCCGTTGAAGACATACCGTGATGACATTGTTCGCGTCGCCAGTTCTGAACTTGTGGACATTATGTTAACATCTGTGTCAAATGCAGAGATACTATCAGGCCTCAATCTTTATGAAACCCATAGAACCACACCTGCCGTAAGATTGAATGATACAACGGATATCTGGCATGTGCGCGGGGGAACTTATCCAAAGCATATGATGCAAAATTTTCGCAGCGCTGAAATAATACGCGCCAAAGCAGTCGCAGAATTGGGACTTTATTCTGTAACCTTTTACAATGATCTAGAACAAGATTTGCAAACATTACATGACTACAAAGAATTTCGAAACGAAGCGAGCGAACTAGGATTTGACCATTTTCTAGAGGTTTTTAATCCACAAATTTCGGTTAAAACTGAAGATGATTTTTGGAAATACAACAATGACATGATTGTACGCTGCTTGGCTGGTGTCTCGCAATATGAGCGACCATTGTTTTTGAAAGCCGCATATAACGGCCCGGCTGCAACTGAAGAAATTTCCAATTATGATCCGGCACATTTGGTATTCGGCATTTTGGGCGGCGGCGCAGGCACGACACGAGACTGTTTGGAATTGTTACGACAGGCCGAAAAATATGGCGCGAGAGTCGCCTTATTTGGCAGAAAAATTTATCAATCAGAATGTTCAATTTCTATGATCACGGCGATGCGGCGCGTTTTAGAACAAGACATTTCCAGCATAGAGGGTGTAAAAGCGTATCACTATGATCTTAGTCAATTAGGAATTACACCCAAACGCGCATTGGTAGATGATTTAGAGCTGACCGAAGAAATATTGCAGGTAAATGTTTAATGCGACGCGGGTTTATTACACTCGGCACATGGTGTCTAGATCGTAATATCGTTTTGGATTTTTGGCCGAATGAAGATATGGCAGCCCATGTGCATCATATAACACTGGCTGGCGGAGGCAGTGCGTGTAATTTTGCTGTGAATATCAAAAAATTAGACCCGGAAATGCACGTCGAGACCCAAGGGTTAATCGGTGACGGCGAAAAAGCTGATTTCCTGATTTCAATAGCCGACACATTTGGGATAAGACGTTCAGGATTAATAAGATCAGATCTGGGCGATACACAAACGACAGACGCATTTGTTTCACAAGAAACTAATCGACGCACACATATTCTCTACGCGGGCGTCGCGGATTTTTTGACGCCAGAACATTTTGATTTCTCTAACACGACTGCAAAAATCGCCCATTTCGGGCTGCCCAGTTTGCACAAAACCATGGATCAGTCTTGGCAGGGTGAAGAAAACGGCTGGCTTGCCTCACTTAAAGAGGCTCAAAAACATGGACTACATACAAACCTAGAATTGGTTGCAGGCAACGAAACCAAGTTGAAAGAAATCGTCGTTCCGTGTTTACCACATTTATCAAGCCTGGTGGTAAATGATCACGAAATCGGCGCAATTACAGGAATCCAAACACAGTCAAATAACGCAACAAATATTGATAAGATAAAATTTGCGGCAAAATCTGTGCTTAAAAAAGGGCGCATGGATTTTGTTTTGGTTCACTTCCCTGAGGGCGCGATATTAGTCACGCGTGATGGAAAAGAAATTATTCAACCCTCTGTTGATATTCCTCTCCAATTAATAAAGGGCACGAATGGCGCAGGCGATGCATTCTCTGCTGGTTTCTTTTACGGATTCCATGAAAATTGGCCACTATTGGATGCAATAAAACTTGGGCATGCTTCAGCTGCGGCCTCTCTGCGCTCAGTCGAGACATATACGTGTGTTCAATCTGTTAGAGAGTGTTTGGATCTAACGAATAAATGGGGTTGGCGCAGTGCACTCGCAAACGCGTAGTCAAAAGGATGAGAACCGATATACCATTACAACTATCTGCAAACCCAGATACCCAGTCCGTATCCCCGCTTCGCTTCTTCCCTGCTCGACGATGTTTATCTGACGCGCAACTTTGGCAGCATGGCTACTAGCGATTAGCCGCTTATTTACGTGCCCATGAAACCTATGAAATGGACTTATCAGACAGTCGACAACTCCGAGATTTCCATTAGAATAAAACGCAAGGAGAACTCATGACACTTAAAGCACTGTCTTATTTAGGAATTCGGTCGGATAATTTAGACGATTGGTCAAGTTTTGCCGGTAGCCAGTTGGGGATGCAGAAAATTGATAAGGGTGGTAAATCGATGGCGTTCCGTATGGATAACCAAGAACAGCGTTTGTTAGTGTCTGATGAGCCTGGTGAAACACTTGCCTTTATCGGATGGGAAGTCGGCGCACGTGCCGATTTGGAAACGGTTGCCGCAAAACTCGATGCTGCGGGCACGCCTGTTCACATAGGCACTCGGGAATTAGCCGATCGGCGATTGGTACAGGATCTAATTTGGTTTTTGGATCCAATGGGCAACCGTAATGAATTGGTTTATAAACCGATGTTGGCGGGTGATCCGTTTATTCCAGGACGTCCGATTGATGGGTTCAAAACGGGTCCTTTAGGCATGGGACATGCCGTTTTACACGTTCAAAACATTGAAATTATGATGCCCTTTTACCGCGATGTTCTTGGGTTTAAGGTCTCTGATTACGGAACAACGCCTTATGGTTTGTACTTTTTCCATTTAAATGAACGACACCATACATTTGCGATGATCGGCAGTGGACAACGGGGATTTCACCATTTTATGGTCGAATATCAAAACTTGGATGACGTTGGGCAAGGGTATGATATTGCACGGCGCAATGACGGTGTTGCCTATTCTTTGGGACGTCACACGAACGATTGGATGACGTCTTTTTATGCGCATACGCCCTCTGGTTTTTTTGTTGAAAATGGCTGGGGTGGACGATTGATTGATGTCGATACATGGGAGCCCCACGAAACATTTGACGGACCCAGTTTTTGGGGGCACGAACGGCTATATCTACCAGAAGAAAGCGGTGGTTTGCGCGAACGTATGCAAGATATGGCGATGGATGCCGCAGCGCGCGGTTTGCGCTCTCCTCAGGTGGTTGATTGCCCTTGGCTTTATGCAGAACTGGGCAAATCATAACAAAAGGCGTGCCACGGGACGCGCCTTTGTTTTATTTTACCAACGCATCAAACCTCGTCTACGATGCCGTTGGTCAATGTGCCAACGACCGTGATTTCAACATCCACAGTCATGCCCGGTTCCAGATACAGCTGTGGTTTTCTGAACTTACCAACACCCCCTGGCGTACCCGTCGCAATCACATCGCCAGGAAGCAGTTTAATAACAGTTGACGCATAGGCGATGATTTCAGGGATTGAAAAAGCCAGATCATCAATGCCAGCATTTTGCTCAACGTTACAATTAACACGCGTCGTAAGGTTTTGTTTAGTAACATCACTGACCTCATCAGAGGTCACCAATGCAGGACCCATGGCACCAGACGCCTCAAAACTTTTACCCGGCCAAAACTGTGATGTATGCGCCTGAAAATCTCGAATGGACCCATCATTAAAACAGCTGTAACCCGCAATATAATCTAATGCGTCTACGGTAGAAATGTGACGACCTCCTATACCGATCACAACCGCCAATTCACCTTCGTAATCAAAATCTTTGCTGGCCTTGGGGCGGACCAACGGAGTGCCGTGTCCCACCAAAGACGAAGGATGACGAATAAAAATTGCTGGATGTTTTGGTTTGTCGCGACCTGTTTCTTTGATGTGCGCCATGTAATTTAGGCCAATACACAAAATTTTATCAGGGTTCGGAATGGGCGGTAAAAGGGTGACAGATGCAACATCGCTTTCAGCACCGATACCTTCTAATTCCGCCATTGCGCCCGCTGCCAAAACCGCGCGTAAATCAGCGTATTTTGAACGCAACGTGGCACCCGCATCGCGCACCGTATCACCCGTCATGGTTCCATAGGTTTCAACACCATTCGGGTCGATAAAAGAGACTAATTTCATGTTACTTTCCTCTAAGATTTTTATACGACAGACTGATTATGCAGACGCTTGGGATTTGATTTTAACATTATTTCCGCGACCTATTCAGGTGTGGAGAACAGCTCTTCATACGACAGCAATCCATCCATCAAATCGGCGGGGTCGAAAGCCGCCGCACAATATCGATCTGGACGGATCAACAGTATTTCATCACGATGTGTTCTAAGTGGTTTCGCCCAAGGGCTAACACTGCGCGCTCCTGCACCGCTTTTGTAGGGCAACGCCAATTTGGCCAGCGGCAGCCCAAGATAGTCGTTCATTGGAAGGCGGTTCATCGCCTCTATGCCCGACTTATCTTGGGCAATAAGGGCAAACCCCGAGCCCAAAAATTCATCCAGTAAACCAGATTGGCCATCCAGTTCAATCTTGGGTTGCGGGATCATTTCACCAACCAATGACGCCTCGTATTTGGGTTTATCAAGTCCCATAAACATACCGCGATCATAGCGTGGCTTGGGTTTAAACTTCATCTTCAAGAGATAGTCTTTCACCCCAGGGAACGGTTGCATGGATTTTACCAATTGCTCTCGAAAGGCAACTTGTTCTGGCTTGATCGGCATAACAACATCGCCCATCGCAACGGCAAGTAATATCATGCTCCAAGCAGGATCATAACGCTCTGACTGATAACTGTTTAAGATCGTGTCGGTTGCAACGCCATTAAGGACTGTTGCAATTTTCCAAGTGATATTCGCGGCATCACGCAAACCCGCGTTCATGCCTTGCCCTGCAAAAGGCGGCGTTAAATGTGCCGCATCACCAGCCAAGAACACCCGGCCCGCCCGCCAATTCTCCGCTATACGCGCATGGAAGGTATATAACGTTTTGCGTACAATATCATGTGGCGCAATATCGCGATAAGGTTTAAGCAGGTTTTCAACATATCCATCGGCCAATGCTTGATCACCTGTTTCACCCGGCAAGAGCATGAATTCGTAACGCCGCCCACCTTTTGGGGCGGGAATGGACACATGTGGTCGTTGATTTGAGCAAAAAAATCGCGAGAACCTAACTTGATCTGGATCGTTCAACGTATCGACCACAATCCAGTTTTGCTCATATGTTGATCCCAACATGAGAATGTTTGCAGCTTCTCTGATCGGACTTCGTCCACCGTCGGCGGCAATAACGAAATTTGCAGTAATCGCATGCACGACTTCAGCCCTATCTTGAACCCGAACTGTCACGGTGTCTTTGGATTGCTGAATGTCCGTTACATTTGAATGGTAATGCAGGGTGCATAGCGGACTGGCATCAACAAAATCGCGGAGTGTTTTTTCGAATTCAGGCTGATTGATAAAATTCCGTTTTGGGAAACCGAAATTCTCAGGACCTGCGCCAACTTTGCCGAATACCTCGCCATTGTCGTCGATGTATTGGGCACCGTCGCCCTCGACAGTTAAGTCCAAATAGACCTGATCTGCCCCAAAAACTTGGAGGGTGCGCAATCCCTCATCATCCAAAACGATGGCACGGGGAATATCCAGAGGTGTCGCATTTTTTTCAAGTATGATTGAACGAACACCATATTCAGCTAACAACAAACCAGCCGTCAGCCCGGTTGGACCAGATCCTACTATGACAACCGGAACTTGCTCAGAATAACTCAAAATACGCCTCAAACCTGCATAAGGTGATCATCTCGCTATAAATAGACTACGTTAAAGTTTCGGCAGATATTAGGGTGTCCGCTTGGTGTGCACATGCACCAAATACAAACCGTTTGGGAAGCCTGTAATTCAACAAACGGACGGCCATCTGGTAACACGGTAGCTGCTTGTTTCATAGAAATTTTTCTGGCTTCATTCGACTTTACCTTCTAGCCCATATTGTAACGAACCCGCCATATCTGGAATTTTCATTTCGAAAACATCTGTTACTGACGAATAGTCATAATAGCCCAACCGAGATAACGGTCTGGCTTTTAATATATCAATTTTTCCTTCAGACGTAATATAGTTTTCGTCTATGTGTATGTGTTTTACTTCTGCAAAAATTACATCTGCAGTCCCTTGAGGGCTATTACCTTTAAACACTAGATTCGAAAGTACTTTACATTCAAAATTAACTGGGCTTTCGCAAACTCGCGACACAGGTGCCTCAATACAATCAGCTTTTTTTAAATTTGCCGTTTCGAATTCATCGATATCGCACCCAGAGTCCATTGCCGATATATTCACTGCATCCCTTAAGAAAAAAAGTTGCCATGTTCCACACGAACCAACCAGTTTCAATCGCATTGATTGCTGTATCTTTCCTTGATCAATTGCCATTGCGATTCGCTGAGAACATAACAATTGGAGGGTCAAAACTTATATTTTGCCACTGACTATATGGTGCAAGATTATCTATTCCATAACGACTTCGAGTGGACAGCCATCCAATTGGTCTCGGCACAGTGCATGACTTAAACGGTGCATAGGGTAGAGGGCAATCTTCTTGATCTAAACTATATTGCATATTTTCACACTTCTTTATCTAACAAAGATTAAATATTTTTATCGGAAGGCACGCGCAGTTTCAGGCAACCAAAGTGCAATGTCGGGAATTAGGAATACGGCAATAATCAACAGCATTTGGCCAATCACAAATGGTAAAACGCCTTTGTAAATTGAGACCAAAGGAACCGATTGCACCATGCCCTTTATCACAAATACGTTCATGCCAATTGGAGGCGTAATCAATCCTAATTCGACAACCATCACGACGATGATCCCAAACCAAATCGGATCATATCCCAGATCCAATACAATTGGATAAAAGATGGGCACAGTGAGCAAGATCATGGCCAAGGCATCTAAAAAGCAGCCCATAATCAGATACATCAACAAGATTATCAACATCACACTTGCAGGCGATAGGTCCAAGCCAGAGACAAAATCAGCAAGAGCATTCGCAAGGCCCGAAAAAATAACCAGATTGTTTAGCGTGATCGCGCCAATTAAAATCGTAAAGATCATCGCAGAGGTTTGCCCCGTTTCAAGCAGCGTCTCTTTCATCATCTCGCGGTTTAGGCGTTTGCGAGAAAACGCAATAAACAAGGCACCAAAGGCCCCAACACCTGCGGCCTCCGTCGGGGTGAAAACCCCAAAGTAAATACCACCAATCACAGTCGCAAAAAGTGCCATAATCGCCCATGTTTTCAGAGTGGCGTTTAGCTTTTGTTTCCATGTAGATTTTTCCCCCGCGGGCCCTGACTCTGGGTGCAGGCGGGTCACGATTGATATAACGATCATGAAAACAAGGATCGTTAAAATACCTGGCAAGAAACCCGCAATGAACAAATCACCAATCGAGGACTCGGTCAGCAGTCCATAAAGCACAAGGATGACAGATGGCGGGATCAGAATGCCGATAATCCCACCTGCCGCAACAGAGCCTGTGGCCATACTATCGCTGTAGCGGTATTTTTTCATTTCAGGCAAGGCAACCTTGGACATAGTGGCCGCAGTGGCAACAGAGGATCCGCAAATGGCCGCAAATGCGCCGCATGCCCCCACAGTTGCAAGCGCCAATCCACCCCGAAAACCGCCTAACCATGCGTTAAATGCATCGTAAAGTTCTTGGCTAAGCCCAGATCGCGAGGCCAGCGCGCCCATCAGGATAAAGAGGGGTATGATCGACAAATCATAGGTCACCACACTTTGCATGACAGTCGTGCCAAATAACGAAAGTGAGGGCACCAAGCCAATGATCATCGCCAGGCCACCAACGCCACACAGCATCATAGCCACGCCAATCGGCACAGTGATCGCCAATAGGAATACTAGCACCAAAAACGCGGTAACTCCGACAAGTAATGGATCATAAAACATGACAGGCTTACCTAAATATAAGTTTGTAAATTTGGTGCATGACGACCAGCACGCTGAAAACGACGGCCGCAGACATCATGTACAGCCACGGATGAACGGACCATTCCAAAATCTGTGTATAGGACCCATCGCTCATGTTTAAATTTGCCTTGCGCAACAATTGCCAACTAGCGGCCAGCAAAAAACACATGGTGGCCAAATCAGCCAAGATCAGCAGCACTTTTTTCGGCATTTGACCCATGAACTGGTTCAAAATATCGACTTGGATATGGCCGCGAACAATTGTCGTGTAGGCAAGCGAAAAGGTAATGACGCACCCCATTAACAATTCGACAAGTTCAACTGAAAACGTAAGCGGCATGCCGAACAGATATCTGCCAATAACATCCACAAACATAATCAGCATTATTACCAAAAGACATACGCCCGAAAACAGCGCCATCCAAATCGCAGTAAGTTTCATTTGATACAGTCCCAATGAAAAAGAGGACACAATTTGCGCCCTCTTTCAAATCAAACATTTATGAGTATTTGGCGATTGTCTCTTTTAGGTCCGCAAGCAATGCCGCGCCATCAAGCCCACGCGCATTAGCTTTTTCAATCCATCCATCGTTCATAAACGCGACACGCTCTGCCCATCTTTCAAGCTCGGAGCCGCCAAGAGAATTGATCTCAGACCCTTTTTCAACGGCGACAGCACGCCCCGCGACATCGGCATCATCCCATGCTTTACCAAGGATTTGAGCACCAACTGCGCCGCCCACATTTTCCAAGACTTGCTTGTGATCATCGGACAGGCTTTCGTATTTCTTGCGATTCATGATGACCGCGAATGGCGTTGTATAAAGCCCACCTGGAATTTCCAAATGGTGTGACAACAGCTCACCCAATTTAAAGCCTTTAATCGACTCCCATGGGAACATCGCACCATCTGCAACACCTTTTTGGATCGCTTCATAGGCTTTGGATGCTGGCATCGCCACGGGAGTTGCTCCCAGTGCCTCGGACATCGCAACACCGCCGCCGCCAACACGAAGTTTCACGCCTGCCAATTCCTCAAGGGTGGTGATGCGCTTTTTCGAATGCACCGCACCAGGGCCGTGCACGAACAATGTTAACACTTTTACATCGTCGAATTCTTTATCAAACCCCACGTTGCGATCATACCAATCCCAAGCAGCCTGTGATCCAATTTCTGCGTTTGGAGATAGGAAGGGAAGTTCCACGCCACGAACGATCTCAAATGGACCGGGTGTGTAGGCCATCACGTGATATGCAATATCGGCCACACCGTCGCGCACAACGTCATATTGCGCGGGTGGTGGTGCGATAGGCGCAGGATCAACCGCCAATTTCAGCGTGCCACCTGACGCATCAGAAAGTGCAGCAGCCCAATTTACTAGGGCGTGTGAATTCATGTGGTGTTGTGCAGGAAGCCAATTTGAGACTCTTAGTCGGCTGGTGGCAGCACTTGCAAGATTTGGCATGATCGCACCCGCCGCAGCAGTGGCAGCCGTTGCTTTGATAAATGATCTTCTGTCCATGTTACATTTCCCTGTCATGTAATTGTTATGCGATATAACGTAATCAAATGCCGTTGAATTGCAAAGGTTTTTTATTTCAACTCATTGTCAATTAAATACGCCCCTTATTCTTTGTGATTAAACCCCTTGAATGCATGTGCAAGGGCAAACGGGCCACGCGATCCTGTGAAAACAAGCACCTTTTACCTAGTTGATCCACGACTTCGACTTAATGGTAAAACCATTCAGAGCGCGTGTTAATCTGCATCCCGCTGCATAATCCATTCGACTTCAGGTGCCGGGACAAAGCGCCATTTGCGCAAAGGTCCTGCCATGACGTTTAGATAATACATTTCAAAGCCATATGGCGCACCACAAGGGTGGTGCCCGCGCGGCACCAAAACCACATCCCCATCAGAAACCGCCATGGTTTCATCCAACTGACCGTCATCGGTATAAACTCGTTGAATGCCAAATCCATTTGCAGGGTTCAGGCGGTGATAATATGTTTCCTCAAGATAGGTGATGCGAGGATAGTCATCTTCGTCATGACGGTGACTGGGGAAGGATGACCAATGGCCTGCGGGCGTAAACACCTCTGTCACCAATAGGCTGTCGGCGTAATCCTCATTTTCCATAGCGATATTGTTGATGTGACGCGTATTTGTCCCCTTGCCCCGTTCTGTCAGGGTAATACCATCTGGACCAATGCGGCGGGCCTGATGGCCACCCATTCCGGGGGCGGAACAGACTGCCAAAACGCAATCGGTTTCTGCAACCGCGCTCCATTCGGTGCCGTTGGGCAGGTACAAACAATGGGGTGGTGTTTTTTCAAACACATTCATCCGATCCCCCAAAACACCCCAATCCTGACCTGCGCCCGTGATTGCGGCCTTACCTTCGACCAATACAAGGATCACTTCGCGATCCCCTGACACCTCGGCCGCCTTATCCCCCGCCTTTAGGTGATAGAGGGAAAATCCAACATAGCGCCAGCCCGCACTTTCGGGTGTGATTTGGTGGACCTTGCCACGCTTACCAAAGGGTTTTTTCAGCAGATCAGACATGCGTAACCTCCGTTATACCGTTTTTTGGGTGGCTTTGCCTTGGCGATAGGTTTCCCATGCATCATTGACCTCTGAACGCACAGACACCTCTGGCACACCAACCTCCCACCAGGAACCACCATGTGGTGTGCTGGGATAGGGATCTGTGTCAATCACGATCACATAAGGGCCAGTGATAGCACCACGTTTGGCCAGTGCCTCTTCCAGTTCACTGATCGAAGAGACCTTGACCGATGTTGCCCCCATGGATGCCGCATGTGCCGCAAAATCAATGGCTGATGGTGTTTCGTGCACAGCGTCTTTCAGCAGGTTATTAAACTCTGCCCCGCCTGTGCCCATTTGCAAACGGTTGATACAGCCAAATCCGCGGTTGTCCGTGACAATCACCGTGAAGGATACGCCCATCATGGCCGCAGTCGCCATTTCGGAATTGGCCATCATATAGGTTCCATCGCCCGTAAAGCATAAAACATCGCGTTCAGGCTCAGCCATTTTAATACCCATAGCGCCCGCGATTTCATATCCCATACAGCTAAAGCCATACTCCATATGATAGGACATAGGGCGGTTTGCTTTCCACAGTTTGTGCAACTCGCCCGGCATCGTGCCCGCGGCGCACATGACCACGCTGTTGTCGCCTGCACTGCGCTGCACCGCGCCAATCACCTGCATGTCGGTGGCCAATGCATTGCTTTCAGATGGGGCATCAGTAAGCGGGTCAACCTTGGCAAACCAATCCTCTTTCAATCCGTCGATTGAGGCGGATGATGTGTAATCCCCCAGTGCAGATGACAGCTCACCCAATCCCACACGCGCATCTGCCAACAACGGCATAGCGCCATGTTTCATGGCGTCATAGGCCGCAACATTCAGGCAGGCGATTTTACGATTAGGATTGGCAAATAGGCTCCACGAGCCTGTTGTAAAGTCTTGGAAACGTGTTCCAACGCCGATCACCAAATCCGCCTCGGCACAAACCGAATTAGCCGCTTCGCCCCCCGTTACACCGATCGGTCCCAAGTTTAGCGGATGGTCCCACGGCAGAGCGGATTTCCCCGCCTGCGTTTCTGCAATAGGAATATTGTGCGTCTCGGCAAATGCCGCCAGTTCCGCTGTTGCATCTGAATAATGCACGCCACCTCCTGCAACGATAACAGGGCGTTTTGCGGTGCAAATGGCATCTACCATATCAACCAGTTCATTTACATCAGGCCGGACACGTCGTTGGCGCCAAACTTTGGGTTCAAAAAACGCCTCTGGATAATCATAAGCCTCGGCCTGCACATCTTGGCAAAAGGCCAATGTTACTGGTCCGCATTCCGCAGGATCGGTCAAAACGCGGAAGGCGCGTGGCAATGCCGTAAGCAATTGCTCAGCTCGTGTGATGCGATCAAAATATCGGCTGACGGGTTTGAATGCATCATTGGCTGAAACGGTCCCGTCACCAAAATCCTCAATCTGTTGCAACACAGGGTCAGGTCCACGATTGGCAAAGACATCACCGGGTACAAACAACACAGGCAATCTATTAGCATGTGCTAGTGCAGCTGCCGTCACCATATTAGTCGCCCCTGGTCCGATCGAGGATGTCACCATCATGGATCGTTTGCGACCCAACTGTTTGGCATAAGCAATGGCCGTATGCGCCATGGTTTGCTCGTTATGTCCGCGATAGGTCGGCAAGTCCTCTTGCACCTGATACAGCGCCTCACCCAATCCTGCGACATTGCCGTGGCCAAAAATTGCCCAACATCCCGCAATCAGTGTTTCACCCTGTTCGTTGCGTTGTGCGGCAATGTATTTCACCATTGCTTGTGCAGCGGTTAGTCGAAGTGTTTTGCTCATATCAAACATCCATTGTTTTCAATTTTCGGCATGCGCCGCAGCGCGCGCCTGATCCCAAATTTCGCACAGACGTTGATAGCGCCCACGCATCATGTCAATCGCCTCAGCATCGCCTATGTCGCCCGCCATCCAGGCCCGTGCGGCATCCCCAAAGATCGTACGCCCCACTGCAAACCCTTTGACCAAGGGTTGCTTTGCCGCCATGGCAAAGCTTGCGGCTAATTCTGCCTCAGGTGCGTCCAAACCTAACACAACTATCCCACGGGTATAGGAATCATTGCGTTCGATCGCATCTACTGCATTCTGCCACGCAGCCGCGGATTTAAACGGCTCTAGCTTCCACCAGTCTGGATAGACACCCACATCGTAAAACTGCTGGATCAAAGTGGCTGTGGTCATGTCATCCACTGCCCCCACCTTAGACGGGATAATTTCCAACAAAAATTCCAAACCGTTGCGGCGGCTTGCATGCCAAAGGCGTTTGACCACCTCTTCTTGCTCTGCCCGCGTGGCAGCGTCATCTTCTGGATGACAAAACACCAACAGTTTTACTACATTCTCGCGCGCCCATTCGCGCAGTTGTCCCAAATCTGCACCCAGTTCAGGTTCCAATTGAATGGGTCGCGATCCTGGAAATTCGGTTGGGCGACCAATCCAAAGACCAGAGCCAGAAGCCGCATGAAGCGCTGCCCGTCCAATGCGATTGTCACACAAAATGCCGTAACCCTGATGTCCCGCTTGGACATCAAGGGCCGCCTGCAAACACAGTTCTTTAAACGCGCCACCTTTGTCTTTCGAATATCCAGGCATCTCTTCCAATTGCATGCGGTGATCAAAGGCAAAGGTTTTCACGCTGGACCAATCCCCAGCCCGATTGGTGGCCCAATGTACCTGTTCCAATACCGCATCATTGCGCAGATCGGGGCGCGTAATGCCGCGTTTAAAGAAGAACTGAAGCTCTTCCCAACTTGGATAGGCGGGCGTGCATCCATGCCGACTAACAGCAAAGGCTCCGCACGCATTGGCATATTTCAACGCAACTGGCCATGTTTCCCCATCAAGCCATCCTTTGAGAAGTCCAGACATAAATCCGTCCCCAGCCCCAAGGACATTAAACACCTCAATCGGAAAGCCGGGCCCCGCCTCACCGTCATCCAAACTGTCAGGGATATCGCCCGTAAAGGCAACAGCCCCTGCCGCGCCGCGTTTGCAGACCAATGTCGCCGCCGATACGCCACGCACAGCACGCAAGGCCTCAATCGTGTTTGTGCTGCCCCCTGCGATGTGGAACTCTTCCTCAGTACCAACAATCAGGTCAAACAAATGTAGCGTGCTTTGCAGTTTTTGCGTCACCGAAGCACTTTCCACAAAGCGGCTTTCGCCGTCTCCGTGTCCCGCAACCCCCCAAAGGTTGGGACGATAATCAATATCAAGTGCCGTTTGCATGCCTGCGTCACGCGCTATGTGTAACGCCTTAATTGTTGCCGCCTCTACCTGCGGATTGCTTAGATGCGTGCCGGTCGCCACAACCGCGCGAGCAGAGCGGATATAATCGGGATCAATGTCATCTTCACAAAGGCCCATATCCGCACAGTTTTCACGATAGAATATTAATGGAAACTGCTCTTCATCTCGAATGCCCAGCAAAACCAAGGCCGTCAGACGATCAGGATCAATCTTGACCCCTGATGTTTCAACGCCCTCGCGTTGAAGCTGTTCAATAATAAAGCGCCCCATATGTTCATCGCCAACACCCGTAATCACAGCGCTGCGCAATCCAAGGCGGGATGTTCCACATGCGATGTTCGTAGGCGAGCCGCCGATATATTTGTCAAAAGATCCCATGTCCTCAAGACGCCCACCAATTTGTGCGCCATATAAATCAACGGATGATCGACCAATGGTGATTAAGTCCAAAGATGTCATTATACGTCACCCAATTTCACTGGCATGCCTGTTTTTGCGGATTGCGTCGCCGCTTCGGCCATAGCCAATGCCGCAATGCCATCTGACAAAGTAACTGGAATATCAGCACCATTGAGCAACGCATCAACAAATGCACTCCATTCCGCCGCATAAGCAGGCATATACCGTTCCAGGAAGAAGTAGGTTGGCTTGGCGCCTGTCACGCCATTGGTGGTTGATTTGACGACAGTGTTTTCCAACATGTTCTGTGCCTGCAACAATCCCGCGGACCCCAGTAGTTCCACCCGTTGGTCATAGCCGTAAACTGCGCGGCGCGAATTTTTGATTACGGCGATGCGGCCATCGGCATACGTCAATGTGACTACCGCAGTATCAACATCACCCGCCGTCCCGATTTCGGGATCTACAATACAGCTGGCAGTTGCCATGACGGATACGGGTGCTTCACCCATCATGAAGTTCGCCATATCAAAATCATGGATCATCATATCGCGGAACAAACCACCCGATACTTTCACATATGCAATCGGGGGCGGTGCCGGGTCAAATGAGGTAATCGACAACAGTTCTGCCTTGCCAATTTCCCCTGCATCAAGGGCCGCTTTCATCGCGCCAAAGTTTGGATCAAATCGGCGGTTAAACCCAATCATCACGGGCTTTCCTGTTGGAACCGAATTAGCCAAGCAAGTGCGTGCGCGCTCTAGACTTAGATCCACTGGTTTTTCGCACAAAACTGCTTTACCCGCCGCTGTCGCAGCCTCAATCAAATCGGAATGTGTATCGGTTGAGGTTGCAATCAAAACTGCATCAATTGATGGATCTGCAATAATCTCATCTGTTGTGCGCGCCTCTGCACCATATGCTGCAGCCAGTTTTTGCGCATTTTCTGGAAAATAGTCTGAAACCGCCACTAACGTGCTGCCTGAATGCCCAGAAATCGCCGTTGCATGTACCCCCGCAATGCGGCCCGCGCCCA
>JBMTQO010000007.1:0-70589 GCA_049446275.1 Paracoccaceae bacterium
AGGTAGGCTTCATACGCTTTAGCGCATCCATCATACCCGAACTTTCCACCTGAAACACCGCGACGGTTTTTGCGGCTGAATACAGATCATAGGTGGGTTCGTCATCTAATGGGATTGCGTTGATTTGGTTCTCCGCACCCTCAGCAGGTTTATAAAGTTCACGACCATCTTCCGTGATGTGCAACTGACGGCCCGATTTCAGGATCAAATCAACGGCGTTTTGAATGACAGTTAGAGTTTTCAATCCAAGAAAGTCGAATTTGACCAGCCCCGCTTGTTCAACCCATTTCATGTTGAATTGGGTGGCTGGCATGTCAGATCGCGGATCTTGGTAAAGAGGTACCAGCGCATCAAGCGGTCTGTCACCGATCACAACACCCGCCGCGTGGGTCGATGCATTTCGCAGCAACCCTTCGACCTGCTGACCATAGGTCAATAGACGATCAACAACCTCTTCTGCTTTTGCTTCTTCTTTGAGCCTTGGCTCATCTTCCAAGGCTTTTTCAATGCTTACAGGTTTGACACCCTCAACAGGGATCATTTTTGACAGGCGGTCAACTTGGCCATAGGGCATTTGCAAAACGCGCCCAATGTCACGCACCGCTGCCTTAGATAAAAGCGCACCAAATGTGATAATTTGGGCCACCTTATCACGGCCATATTTTTCCTTAACGTATTGGATTACCTCTTCTCGACGGTCCATGCAGAAGTCGATGTCAAAGTCAGGCATCGAAACCCGCTCGGGGTTTAGGAACCGTTCAAACAAAAGCGAATAGCGCAAAGGATCCAAATCCGTGATCGTCAATGCATAGGCAACCAACGAACCCGCCCCCGAACCACGACCCGGCCCCACGGGAATGTCGTGATCCTTTGCCCACTTGATAAAGTCCGCAACAATTAGAAAATACCCAGGGAACCCCATGCCCTCGATGATATCCAGTTCGAATTCTAGGCGTTTTTCATATTCCTCAACACTGGTCGCATGGGGGATAACGGTCAATCGATTTTCCAATCCCGCCTTGGCCTGACGGCGCAATTCTTGCACCTCGTCTTCCGCGAATTTTGGCAGAATTGGATCACGACGGTACGCCATAAACGCACAGCGTTGGGCAATTTCGACTGTATTTTCCAACGCCTCGGGTAAATCCGCGAAAAGTGTTGCCATTTCTTGGGGCGATTTAAAGTAGTGCTGCGCTGTTAGGCGACGACGCGGTGTTTGTTGATCGACATAGGCGCCTTCCGCAATACAAATCAGAGCGTCATGCGCTTCGTACATCTTTGAATTTGGAAAATAGACGTCATTGGTTGCGACCAATGGAATATCCAGTTCATAGGCCAGTTCGATAAATCCACGCTCGGTCGATTGCTCGGCTTCGGGCATTCCATTTTCACCTGGGTGGCGCTGAAGCTCGACGTATAAGCGATCTTGGAAAATATCCAAAAATTGCTGCAACTTTGCCTTAGCCGCTGCACGGGTCCCACGTTGCAGAATTTCACCAACGGGTCCCAACGCACCACCCGTCAGGCAAATGACATCTTCTGAATGCTGGGTCAGTTGTTCAAAGGTGATTTGTGGTAACGCACCGCCTTTATCAACATAAAGACAACTGTTCAGCTTCATCAGGTTTTCGTACCCAACTTCGCTTTGTGCCAACAACACAATCGGGGACAACGGCGCTGGTTTATCTGGTGCGGGGGGATCTTCGAAGGCAAGGTCGAATTGACATCCGATAATGGGTTGCACACCCGCATCCGCCGCGTAGATCGAAAACTCAAGAGCTGCGAATAAATTGTTTGTGTCTGTGACCGCAACCGCAGGCATTTCCATATCGGCACAAAACCCCGCGAGTTTTTTAAGACGTATTGCGCCCTCAAGAAGCGAATATTCCGTGTGAACGCGTAAATGGATAAAACGGGACATGCTGAACAAAGTTGCCTTACGCTAAATAAAACCTGTCATCCCAAGGTTATAGTGATCCAATGACGTCAGCGGCAATAGAAAATTGTTGCCAAAAACTATTCCTCAGGCTTAAAGTTTTATCAACGGCTCCCTACTTTCTACGCCGCATCGAAGGTGGGGTTACTATGAGCATTCGGTACCGCGGTGCAATAGTTTCATGAAATTATCGTTTCTTCTAAATGGAGAACCCCAAGTCATTGAAGATGTGGAACCTACGACATCTGCGTTGGATTGGCTGCGCATAAATAAACGCCTGACCGGAACGAAAGAGGGATGCAACGAAGGCGATTGTGGCGCTTGCACGGTGATCGTGATCGACGAAAACGGTGCGCGTGCGGTCAACGCATGTATTTTATTTTTGCCCCAAATCGCAAATAAAGCGTTACGTACGATCGAAGGTATTTCAACACCTGACGCCCCACACCCCGCACAACAATGCATGATCGACCACCACGGCAGTCAATGTGGATTTTGCACGCCTGGATTTGTCACTTCGATGGTTGCAGCACAGATCAATAATGATGCCGATCACGATGTGACATTGGCGGGCAATCTGTGTCGCTGCACAGGATATGCACCCATTTTTCGTGCAGCGCAGGCGTGTGAAGGAACGAAAGCACCAAAGTGGTTTCACGACGATCAAAGCGATCTAAGGACGCTTGCGCAGTCTGTGGATGCAAAACTCCCTACAACATCTGATGAATTGGCAAATATTCTAGCGGAAGAACCCGAAACAACATTGATCGCAGGCGCGACGGATGTTGGGTTATGGATAAATAAGGATATGCGCGACATCGCGCCAATTGCCTTTATCCACCACATCAAGGATATGGAACATATCACCGAACACCCAGATCATTGGGAGTTTGGGGCCAATGTCACCATCGAAAAAATGCGAGCCTGGAGTGTTGATGCGCAACCAAGCCTTACGCCATTACTGACGCGATATGCATCCACACAGGTTCGCAATTCTGCGACCTTGGGCGGGAATATCGCGAACGGCTCCCCGATTGGCGATAGCCCGCCCGCATTGATTGCCATGGGTGCAAAGCTGGTCCTTCGCAAAAAGGACACGAAAAGAACTATTGATTTGCACGATTTCTTCATCGATTACGGTCAACAAGATTTGCAAAGCGGTGAATTTGTCCAATTAATCCACGTCCCAAAAAACCAAATCAATCTTCGCTGCTACAAAATTTCAAAACGTTTTGACCAAGACATCTCGGCTGTTTGTGGGGCGTTTAATCTGAATATAACGGATGGTGTGATTCAAAGCGCGCGCATCGCCTTTGGCGGTATGGCGGGGATTCCAAAACGGGCTAAGCACGTAGAAGCCTGTTTGACAGGACAAAAATGGGATATGAATTCGATAAAAGCCTCTCATGACCAGTGGTCACAGGACTTTAAACCGCTAACAGATCTGCGGGCATCAGCGGACTATCGGTTATCCGTCGCGCGGAATTTATTGACGCGGTATTTCTACGATCTGTCAGATAATCCCACGACAATTCAAGAGGTGTCCGCATGAGTGTGAACAAACCTTTTCCTCATGATGCCGCAAAATTACATGTCAGTGGCAGAGCGCGTTATATCGATGATTTGCCCGTCTCCGATGATTGTCTGCACCTTTGCTTTGGAACATCAACAATCGCGCGTGGAAGTATTCAGGAACTGAAACTGACGCCTGTCAGAAATTCGAGCGGTGTCATTGATGTTCTTCAGGCCAGCGACCTTATTCATGCGAATGACGTATCACCCAGCATTCATGACGAACCATTGCTGTCAGATGGGACGATCCATTATCTGGGTCAGCCGATTTTCCTTGTGATTGCCAAATCACATATTCAAGCGCGCAAAGCCGCGAGTCGCGCTAAGATTTCCTATCAACAAGACAGCCCAATCCTTAGCATCGAAGATGCCATTACCGCGAATTCAAGGTTTGAGGAAGGCCCCCGCATTTGGAACCGCGGGGATCTAAAGCGGGGATATGAACAGGCTACCAAGATTGTTGAAGGGTCGATTGAAATTGGGGGGCAAGAACACTTTTATCTTGAGGGTCAAGCGGCACTTGCCCTTCCCCAAGAAGACGATGAAATGGTTGTGCATTCATCGACCCAGCACCCTACAGAGGTGCAACATAAAGTTGCCGAAGCACTTGGCGTGCAATTTAACGACGTACGTGTCGAAGTGCGCAGAATGGGTGGCGGTTTTGGTGGTAAGGAAAGTCAGGGCAATGCATTGGCAGTGGCTTGCGCCATTGCAGCACATCGCACGAACAAACCCTGCAAAATGCGTTATGACCGTGACGACGACATGTTAATTACAGGCAAACGCCATGATTTCCGTATCACGTATCGGGCAGGCGTTGATCAACACAATAAAATCATCGCACTTGAAGTGGTTCATTATGCCCGTTGCGGATGGGCGCAGGATTTATCTCTGCCCGTTGCGGATCGTGCGATGTTGCACGCGGATAACGCCTATTTCCTGCCCAATGTCCGTATTGAGAGCCACCGCCTGAAAACAAATACGCAAAGCGCGACCGCCTTTCGCGGGTTTGGTGGGCCGCAGGGGGTTTTGGGAATGGAACGCATAATGGATCATTTAGCGTACGATCTGAACACCGATCCCATCGCATTTCGTGAATTGAACTATTACCGCCCCGCAGTGGCAGCAGAGCATGATACAACCCATTATCACATGTCTGTACAGGATTTTAATCTGCAGGAAATGACATCAAAATTGTTGGCAGATTGTGATTTTGAAAACCGAAAGCAAGCGATTGAACGGTGGAACGCTGATAATCATACCATGAAGCGCGGAATTGCCTTTTCGCCTGTGAAATTTGGGATTTCATTCACCCTTAGCCACCTAAATCAGGCAGGCGCATTGGTGCATGTTTATTCTGATGGCAGCATTCGGATCAATCACGGCGGCACTGAAATGGGCCAAGGCCTGTTTCAAAAAACGGCCCAAGTCGCAGCAGAAGAATTTGGTGTATCAATCAATGCCATAAAAATTACGGCAACAGACACCGCCAAGGTTCCCAATACATCAGCCACAGCGGCAAGTTCGGGCAGTGATTTGAACGGTATGGCAATCAAAGTTGCCTGTGAAAAGATCAAGTCGCGCATGGCCGCACTGTTGGCCGCGCAATACAACAAATCACCCGATGACGTCGCATTCACCAAGAACGAAGTTCATATCGGGCGCCGCGTGCTATCCTTTGGCGATGCGGCCAAGGCCTGTTACGAACAACGTGTCAGTCTGTCGGCGACGGGATTTTACAAAACGCCTGATCTTGAGTGGGATCGTATACGTGGCGTTGGAAACCCCTTTTATTACTTTGCCTATGGCGCGGCGGTCAGTGAAGTTGTGATTGATACCCTGACAGGGGAATATCGCATCCTGCGAGCCGATATCCTGCACGACGCTGGAAACAGTTTGAACCCAGCCATTGATATTGGGCAGGTTGAAGGCGGCTATGTTCAAGGCGCAGGATGGCTCACGACCGAGGAATTAATCTGGGACGACCAAGGCCGCCTGCGCACGCATGCACCCTCCACATACAAAATCCCAGCAATGTCAGATCGACCCCGAGAATTTAATGTAAATCTATGGGATCGCGGAAATCTAAAGCCAACAATCTATCGATCAAAAGCGGTTGGTGAGCCACCATTTATGCTGGGTATTTCCGCGTGGTTGGCGCTATCCGATGCGATTTCCAACTGTGGGCCCGCCTATCCAAACCTTGATGCACCCGCAACCCCAGAACGGGTGTTAAAGGCCGTTGGAAGGGTTCGGCATGGCCTTTGATTTGCAGCGCCTGAAACAATTGATTGATCGCCACGGACGGGTCGCGCGCATTGTTATTACCGATGTTCGCGGATCAACACCACGCACGGTTGGCACTGAAATGTTTGTTTGGGATAACGGACAAGACGGCACAATCGGCGGCGGTGCGTTGGAATATCAGGTGACGAATGCCGCAGAACAGACGCTGAAAGAACAACGCACATGGGCACATACCTATCCACTTGGGCCAAATTTGGGACAGTGCTGTGGGGGCTCCGTGGGGATTTTATGCGAAGTTTTTGATCACACAACATTACCTGTTGCATCGGCAGATGTGGTGAAGCGTCCCGCACCCAGTCAAATTAACCCCATCAATCATTCCAATTTAACAGTCCAAAATGGTGAAATCCATGAACCTCTGCACCCAAGTGGCAAACCAATTTGGATTTGGGGCGCGGGTCATGTGGGTCGTGCATTGGTACATATACTGCAAACCTTGCCTCAATTTGACCTGACGTGGGTTGATTTTGATCAAGGCCGCTTTCCCTCTGATACAGCCCCATCCACAACCGTTATTCAGGCCGCCGAGATGCCGATGTTGGTCCCACATGCGCCGGCAGATGCGCATCATTTTATTTTAACGTATTCACATGACGTGGATTTGGCGCTGTGTCTTGCGTTGCTAAAGCATGACTTTAAATATGCGGGCCTGATTGGTTCCGACACAAAATGGTCACGGTTTCGAAAACGGTTAACTGATGCGGGACTTGAGATGAGTGATATTGAACGTATCACCTGCCCAATTGGACGACCAGAATATGGAAAGCACCCATCAGAGATTGCCATCGGCATACTCTGTAATTTACTAGGTGACGAAGGGGCCAATACCTATGGGGGTAGAGTAGCGAAATGAAAGACATATTACTGGACATCAACGGCCTGACCAAAGCCTATCCTGGGGTCGTGGCAAACAACAATGTCTCCTTTCAAATTCGCCCTGGTGAAGTGCACGCATTGCTCGGCGAAAATGGCGCGGGCAAAAGCACATTGGTTAAAATGATCTATGGTCTGGTCAAACCTGACAGCGGATCAATGACCTTTCAGAACCAACAATTTGCACCCGCATCGCCAAACGCCGCACGTGGCACAGGTGTTGCGATGGTGTTTCAGCATTTTTCGCTATTTGACGCGCTAACCGTTGCCGAAAATATTGCATTGGGCATGGACGATGCCCCAAAACCACGGGATCTAACCAAGAACATTCGACAGGTTTCAAATGCTTATGGCCTGCCTTTGGAACCAAATCGCATTGTCGGCACCCTGTCTGCAGGTGAACGCCAACGTGTTGAAATCATTCGCTGCCTGCTGCAAAATCCGAAATTATTAATCATGGATGAACCGACATCCGTTTTGACGCCCCAAGAAGTTGAAGTGCTGTTCAAAACTTTGCGACAATTGAAGAGCGAAGGCACATCTATCCTTTATATTTCGCACAAACTGGAGGAAATTCGTGCCCTGTGCGACACGGCGACTATCCTGCGTCACGGTGAAAAAGTTGATACCTGTATTCCGGCAACCACCACCGCACGGGAAATGGCCGAAATGATGGTCGGCGCAAGTTTTGCGAACCCCATCAAAGCAAATCGTGAAATGGGCGATACGATTTTGTCATTAAAAAATGTTTCCGCTTCTTCGGCAGGGGCATTTGGAACTTCGCTTCAGGGTATTAGTTTAGATCTGAAAGAGGGTGAAATCCTTGGGATCGGTGGCGTTGCTGGTAACGGACAGGATGAATTATTGGCCGCCCTCTCGGGCGAAACAACCGTCGCTTCAGAGATGATTATTTTTGATGGACAAGCAATCGGCAAACAAGGTCCAACGGCACGCCGTAAAATCGGATTGCTGAGCGCGCCAGAGGAACGTTTGGGTCATGCGGCAGCACCTGCAATGTCGTTGCGAGAAAACACTGTCATCACAGCGGCAGAGCGAAAATCTTTATTGAAAAACGGCTTCATCGACTGGACCGCCGCGGATCAATACACGCAGAACATTATTGCCGACTTTGACGTACGGACCCCAGGAACGCATACACCTGCTGGATCATTATCTGGCGGCAATTTGCAGAAATTCGTGGTTGGACGTGAAGTTTTGCAAAATCCAAAAGTATTTGTTGTGAACCAACCGACATGGGGGGTTGATGCGGCGGCAGCGGCGTCCATCCGTCAGAAACTTTTGGATCTGGCCGACAATGGCGCGGGCGTGATTGTCATCAGTCAGGATTTGGATGAGCTATTGGAAATAAGCGATCGGTTCTGCGCAATCAATGAAGGCCGTTTGTCCACTATCGTTCCAACTTCAACACTGGAAATGGACCAAATCGGTTTGATGATGGGTGGTGCAACCGCAGATCAAGAAGGGGCGTACGCATGATACATTTTGAAAAACGCCTGAATCCGTCCCGTATAACCACAGTTGTAACGCCAATTATCGCTGTGATGCTAACCATGATTGCAGGTGGCATTATGTTCGCCGCATTGGGTAAACCTCCACTTGAGGCGATCCGAATTATTTTCTGGGACCCTTTGTTCGATCCAAATTTTGCATCCTATTCGCGCCCACAACTGCTGGTGAAAGCGGGTCCACTAATCCTAATCGCGATTGGGTTATCGATTGGTTTCAAGGCAGGTATTTGGAACATTGGCGCAGAAGGTCAATATATAATGGGCGCCATTTTTGGGGCCGCAGTGGCCTTGGCGGCCTATCCAGCAGACTCTGTTTTGTTGTTTCCTGCGATGGTGGTCGCGGGTGCCTTTGGCGGTTGGTTATGGGCAATGATCCCAGCAATCCTGCGAGCCAAATTCAACACAAACGAAATCCTAGTGTCGTTGATGTTGGTCTATGTCGCTGAGTCGATTTTGGCGTCTGTCGCGCAGGGACTGTTAAAGAATCCAGAAGGTTATGGCTTTCCTGGTTCACGCAACCTGCAACAATACCCCAGCGCATTCAATGCAGAAGTGTTCGCAAACTCTGGTATGCACTGGGGCGTGATTAGCGCATTCATTGCTGTGACATGCGCCTATGTGATGATGACACGCCACATTCGTGGCTTCGAAGTGCGCCTTATGGGCGAGGCGCCGAAAGCAGCGCGTTTTTCGGGCGTTTCAACCACAAGTTTGGTCGTGTTCTGCTTGGGTATATCAGGTGCACTTGCTGGTCTGGCGGGCATGTTCGAAGTGTCGGGTCCATCTGGACAAATCACTATCGATTTCAACTCGGGCTATGGGTTCACTGCTATTATCGTAGCATTCTTGGGGCGTTTGCACCCCATCGGAATTTTGCTTGCGGGATTGTTGATGGCGCTTACCTACATTGGCGGCGAACTTGCACAATTAATGCTGGGCCTGCCTGGGGCATCCATCCAATTGTTTCAGGGGATGCTGCTGTTGTTCCTATTGGCAACAGATATCTTTACCAATTATCGCATTCGCATCGGGGGGGCAAAATGATGGACTTGTTAGGAATTAATCCTGTTCTATTAATCGCATCCCTGATGGTTTCGGCCACGCCAATCCTCCTTGCCGCGATTGGTGAAACTGTCGTTGAAAAATCTGGCGTCCTAAATTTGGGCGTTGAGGGCATGATGATCGTCGGTGCGGTCGTGGGTTTTATCACCGCTGTGAATACCGCAAACCCAGCCATCGGATTTGTGACTGCTGCAATCGCTGGTGCGTTATTATCGACCATTTTTGCAACATTGGTCCTGTATCTAAAGTCAAACCAAGTCGCGACAGGTCTTGGCCTGACCTTGGTGGGCTTAGGGATTTCAGCCTTGCTTGGGAAACCCTATGAAGGGATTAAATCACCAACCCTTCAATCATTGGATATCCCGATCTTGTCGGACATTCCCATCATTGGGCACATGTTATTTTCTCATGACGCGATGGTGTATGTTTCAATCCTGATCGTCGGTTTGGTTTGGTACACTCTGAAATACACACGTGTCGGTTTGGTATTGCGAGCGGTAGGCGAAAACCATGACGCGGCACATGCACTTGGGTACAAAGTTATCCGTATTCGTTTTCTTGCCATCATGTTTGGCGGAGCATGCAGCGGTTTGGGAGGCGCATATATAAGCCTTGTCCGCGTGCCGCAATGGACTGAGGGCATGACCGCAGGGGCAGGTTGGATCGCACTCGCCATCGTTGTATTTGCCAGCTGGAAACCCTGGCGCACGTTGATTGGTGCCTATTTGTTTGGCGGAATCACCGTTTTACAGCTAAATTTACAGGCTGCAGGCGTTGCTATACCAGTTGAGTACTTGTCCATGTCGCCATTTTTGATAACTATTGCGGTGCTTGTGATTATATCGGCCAGAGGAAACCAGGGTGCACCTGCTTCACTGGGTCGACCGTTCCACGCCTCAAACTGAGGTCCATACCTGACTAGGGAGTAAACTATGAAACTCAAATCAATCCTCACATCTGCAATCGCAGCTTTCGCTTTGGGCACAGCCGCAATTGCCGCCGATATCAAAGTCGGCTTTGTCTATGTTGGCCCAGTGGGCGACGGCGGCTGGACATACGAACACGATCAAGGCCGTAAAGCTGTGGTCGAAGCTTTCGGCGATCGCGTCGAAACGATTTATCAAGAAAGCGTTCCAGAAGGTGCTGACTCAGAACGCGTTATGACACAAATGGCACTTCAGGGTGCTGACCTGATCTTTACAACATCATTTGGCTACATGGATCCAACCATCAACGTTGCCAAGAAATTCCCAAATGTGAAATTTGAACACGCAACTGGTTATAAACGCGCAGACAACGTTTCAACATATTCTGCACGTTTCTACGAAGGTCGCGCAGTGCAAGGCCACATCGCGGGTAAAATGACAAAAACCAATAAAATTGGTTACATCGGTTCATTCCCAATTCCAGAAGTTATCCGCGGCATCAACTCTGCCTATATCCACGCGAAAAAAGTGAACCCAGATGTCGAATTCAACATCGTTTGGGCCTACACATGGTTTGACCCTGCAAAAGAAGCAGACGCAGCAAACGCACTGATCGAGCAAGGCTGCGACGTTGTTCTACAACACACAGACTCAACAGCCCCACAAGCGGCAGCAGAAAAAGCGGGTAATGTTATCACATTCGGTCAGGCATCTGACATGGCTGAATTTGGCCCACTACCACGCGTTTCATCTATCATTGATGACTGGGGCCCCTACTACGTTGCACGTACACAAGCAGTTCTAGATGGCACATGGACATCAACGGACACGTGGGACGGTATCGGCCCAGGCATGGTGAAAATTGGTGAAATTTCATCTGCGGTTCCAGCAGACATCAAAGCAGAAGCAGAAGCACTGCGTGATGCATTGGGTTCTGGTGAATACCACGCATTCACAGGCCCATTGAACAAGCAAGATGGCACACCATGGTTGGCGGCTGGTGAAACAGCAGACGATGGCACACTTGCGGGCATGAACTTCTATGTAGAAGGCCTAACTGGCAAAATCCCACAATAAGGATTGTAATGACATCTTGGGGCCTCGATAATCGGTGATTATCGGGGCCCTATTTATTTGACAAAGGTGCGATATGACTAATTACTTAAGCCTGCCAGAAACCGCAGAGCGTGGTTCAGATGAACGGATGTTCGCGCCCTATGCAGAACGAAACAAGGCACCTATTTTCTATGTTTTGAACGAAGTATTACCACAAAACGCGGACGTGTTGGAAATTGCGAGCGGCACAGGCCAGCATTGCGTACACTTTGCCGCGCAACGCCCTGATTGGTCATGGCAACCGAGTGAGATTGATCCCGAACGGATCAAAAGCATCAATGCATATCGGGGTGCATCCCAATTGCCCAATCTGTGTTCGGCCATAACCGTGGATATTTCGCGCATAGATTGGTCAGAAACAGTAAACAACCGCGATGGGATATTTTTGTCCAACCTGCTGCATCTGGTACCTGATGCCACGGTAAATTCCTTCATCCAAGGTGCGGCCAAAGTGCTTAAACATAATGGTATTTTGGCAATCTACGGACCCTTTATGCGCGGTGGTGAGTTAACAAGCGAAGGGGATGTCGAGTTTCATGCGACATTGCAAACACAAGACCCCAAAATCGGATACAAGGACGATTTCGATATCATCGACTTGATTGAAAATTGCTGGCTCGAAATGGTGCATGTGATCGAAATGCCCGCGAACAATCTATTCTTGATCGCGCGCAAACCCTAACGAACGCGTGCCATCGTGCGGTTCACGCGGTCAATTCTGGCCGCGTTGGGCGGGTGTGATCCCAGAAATTTATCACCTGGATCAGGAATACGTGTAAAGAATTTTGAACCACGTACGGGATCGTATCCTGCGTAATACGTGATCAAGGTCCCAATTTCGTCTGCCTGTAGTTCGTGATCCTTTGAATAAACGCGCGACCCCACAGCCGCACCAAGGTCAAATGCGCTATCAACATTCTGCGCAGAACCACCAGAGTACGCAATCAGACCACCCAAGATCAGGCCACCTAATCCCGCAGAACCGCGCCGCTGCTGAATGTGTCCTGCAATATGGTGTGCCATTTCATGCCCCAGAACAAAGGCAACCTCATCCGTATTTCGCGCAGCCTTCAACAAGCCAATCGAAAAAATCACCAACGGACGCCCATCTTTCTCAAGGGTTTGATAGGCATTCACAACATCTGGCGTACTTGTGTCCACCTGAATTTTAAAATCACAATTCGATACACGGCCCGTGTCACGACATATCTGTTCGCCGATGGGTTCAACCCGCGAAACAATTTGGCGCATCGTTGTCATCGAAGTCAAATCTTCGTTACCAGTGGAAATAACCGCAGGCTGTGCCTGTACCCGGGGTATTTGCTTAACTTGTGGCGTTGGCGCGCAAGAAGTCAAGATCAATGCAGCAAGAACAGAAATTCGTAAAATCATTTGAGTTTGTCTTTGTAGAAAACGGAATTTCAACCATACTATAAACGAACACGATTTCTGCAAGCTATGGGAAAATAACATTATGTTTACCATCGAACACGAATTTGACTGCACTGTCGTCACTCTAATGGACGAAGGCGACGGGTTTCTACAAGAGGACGTTGTTATCAATGGGTTTGAGGACTGCATCACAATTCAACAGTTTGACCCAAAGACGAATGGCATGCAAAAGGTCACGATGTCGATCACCCAGATGAAAGATTTGGCCGCGGCCATTTCTCTGCCCGAAGGGATTTATTCGCGCACTGATCGTCAGGATTAACCGCGTCCAATCTGGTTTGGGGCAACCGAAACGGATTTTATGATCGCGAAGCATGAACTGCCAATTTCCAGGTTCAATGCTTGCACCGATCGGCGGGTGACGCGTGCAAGTATGGTGTTTCCTGCACTTTCGATGGAGACAATCGCCCCGGGCCCACGCCCCAATTTAATCGCGCTTACACGTCCTTGGATCACGTTTAAAGCCGATATATTTTCGGGCTGCACAGTGGATAGCATGACGTCTTGTGCCAATACACGTACGCGCACAGACTGTCCAATTTCAGCGTCGAGTCTGGGTAGATAAATAGGTCCTGATGCGCTCTGCAGCTTGCTCAAGCCATCGTCTTCATGTTTTTCGATCGTCGCCGTTAACAAGGCCCCCGCCGATTGAAGACCCAATTGGGGCACAATATTTGGATCAGCAAATACATCTGTCGCAGATCCCGTTTTGATCACGCGCCCATTGTCGATTGCCACAACCTGATCTGCCAATCGAGCAATCTCGGAAACCGAATGACTAATATACAGAATCGGAACTTGGGAATGATCGCGCAGACGTTCGATATATGGGAGGATTTCCGCCTTTCTTGGATCATCCAAGGCAGACAGCGGTTCATCCATTACTAAAAGCGACGGGTTTGATAGCAGCGCGCGTGCAATCGCAACCCGCTGACGTTCTCCGCCCGACAACCCCGCCGGTCGACGATGAAACAGATGATCAATGCCTAAGATATCCAAAATTTCGGACAGGTTAGTTGTGCCAGTCTGGCTGCGGCCGTATCGTTGTGCATATTCCAAATTGCCCTGCACTGAAAAATGCGGAAACAACAAATCCTGTTGGAACACATACCCAATACCACGGCGATGTGCAGGTCGGTTGACCCGTTGTTCACTGGAAAACAAAACTTCTTCATTCAGGGCGATATGCCCTTCCGTCGGTGCAAAAGCACCTGAGATCGCTTGCGCAATCGTTGATTTTCCAGCTCCAGAGCGCCCAAACAATGCTGTGACGCCCGATCCTGCACTGAACGCGATGTCCAAGTTAAACCCAGAAAATTGGTGCCTTATGGAAACATTTAGTGTCATTGACCATGCACTCGTTTTTGAACACGCCGCGCCAACCACTCAGACAGCAACAAAGCAGTCACCGAGATAAAAATAGATACAAATACCAGCGTAAGCGCACCCTGATCTTTGCCCGGCATTTGCAAAAACCCGTATATTGCCGAAGGGATCGTTTGGGTTTGGTTTGGGATATTGCCCACAAACGTGATCGTTGCCCCAAATTCCCCCAATGCCTTGGCAAAGCCTAAAATGGCACCAACAACAAAACCTGGTAGCGCCATGGGCAGCGTAATCGTGAAAAACACTGCAATTGGACGGGCCCCTAGCGTCAGGGCAGCGTGCTCCAAATCGGGGTTAATTTGTTCAATCGAGAGCCGCACGGAACGTACAACCAGCGGGAATGCCATAATTGCCGCCGCCAAGACCGCACCCGTCCATTGAAAGGCTATCGTGATCCCGAAATAGTCATTCAGGATTTGCCCCGCAAACCCCGCACGACCAAAAAACATCAATAAGAGGTAACCCGTGACAACGGGTGGCAAAATCAATGGCAGATGGACCAAAGCATTCAAAACCTCACGCCCCCAAAATCGGCGGCGCACCAGCAAAAACGCAACCCATACGGCGAATGGCAGAGATAAAAAAGTTGCCCAAATGGCGATCTTTAGTGATAGCAAAATCGCCGCCAATTCTTGTTCACCGAAATATAGCATTTGCCTGCCGATCTGTTTCACGCACTATAGTTTCAAAACATTTACTCAGATGCAATCACAACAAAATGATTCAGGGGTTGCAGATTCGGATCGAGAAGCGTATGTAGCGCCCAACAGCGGTTTGTTGGAAACAACACTCCACCGAAAATAGTTCACGGGCCGCGCGCCCGTTTTTTTGTGTTTGGACATATGACGAATAGCTTGATTGCAAAAACAGCGATGGATCAGCGGATCGCCGAAATCGTCAATCCCGTCATCGAAGATATGGGATTTGAATTGGTGCGCATTCGTTTGATGGGCGGCCAAACGAAAACGCTGCAAATCATGGCAGACAAACCCAATGGCGGTATTGAGGTGGATGATTGCGCCGACATTTCAACTGCGATCAGCGCGGTCATGGATGTCGAGGATCCAATCACAGATGCCTATACACTTGAGGTATCAAGCCCTGGGATCGATCGCCCCCTGACACGGTTGAAAGATTTTGAAACCTTTGAAGGGTACGAAGTTAAATTGGAAACAGCGGACATGATAGATGGACGCCGCCGTTTTCGTGGAGAACTTGCAGGCGTTGAAGGCCATGAAGTTCTGATCAACGTTGAAGAAGGAACAATCGGATTAGAGTTTGACTGGCTATCCGAAGCCAAGCTGATCCTAACCGATGATCTCATCAAAGAAATGCTACGCCAACGCAAAGCGTTGGGCGATATCAACCAAAATGATTTCGATGAAATCGTGACCGAACAGTCCGAGGAGGAATAAGAATGGCAATTACCTCAGCCAACCAACTAGAATTGCTACAGACAGCAGAAGCCGTTGCGCGTGAAAAAATGATTGACCCTGGTTTGGTCGTATCCGCAATGGAAGAAAGCTTGGCCCGCGCTGCAAAATCTCGCTATGGCTCAGAAATGGACATCCGTGTTTCGATTGACCGTAAAACGGGCCGCGCAACATTCACACGTGTGCGTACGGTTGTTGAAGACGAATTGCTTGAAAACTATCAGGCGGAAATGACCGTTGAACAGGCCAAGAAGTACATGGAAAACCCACAGGTTGGCGAACAATTCATCGAGGAAATCCCACCAGTCGATATGGGCCGGATTGCAGCACAATCTGCAAAACAAGTTATCCTTCAAAAGGTACGTGAAGCAGAACGTGATCGCCAATACGAAGAATTCAAAGATCGCGCTGGCACAATCATCAATGGCGTTGTTAAGCGTGAAGAATATGGCAATGTCATCGTTGACGTGGGCCGAGGAGAAGCAATACTGCGCCGCAACGAGAAGATCGGGCGTGAAAGCTATCGCCCAAATGACCGCGTGCGTTGCTTCATCAAAGAAGTACGCCGCGAAGCGCGTGGTCCACAAATCTTCCTTTCACGTACAGCGCCAGAATTCATGGCGGAATTGTTCAAAATGGAAGTGCCCGAAATTTATGAAGGCATCATTGAGATAAAATCCGTCGCGCGCGACCCTGGATCACGTGCAAAAATCGCAGTTTATACAAACGATCATTCAATTGACCCCGTTGGTGCCTGCGTTGGCATGCGAGGCAGCCGTGTTCAGGCCGTTGTGAATGAGCTTCAGGGTGAAAAAATCGACATCATCCCGTGGAACGAAGATCAGCCAACATTCTTGGTCAACGCATTGCAGCCAGCAGAAGTTTCAAAAGTTGTTTTGGATGAAGAAGCGGGCAAAATCGAAGTTGTCGTTCCCGAAGAACAACTATCGCTCGCAATTGGTCGCCGCGGTCAAAACGTGCGCCTTGCTAGCCAGCTCACAGCACTTGATATCGATATCATGACCGAGGCCGAAGAATCAGCGCGCCGTCAGAAGGAATTCGAAGAACGTACAAATCTGTTCATGGAAACATTGGACGTTGATGAATTCTTTGCACAGTTGTTGGTTGCCGAAGGCTTTACCAATCTGGAAGAAGTTGCCTATGTCGAAATCGATGAACTACTTGTTATCGACGGCGTTGATGAGGCAACCGCAGAGGAATTACAGACCCGTGCACGTGAATTCCTAGAAGCACAAGCACGAGCTGCATTGGAGCGGGCGCAGGAGCTTGGCGTCGAAGATAGCCTAATCAACTTCGAAGGTCTAACACCACAGATGCTACAAGTATTGGCAGAAGATGGTGTTTTAACCCTGGAAGATTTCGCAACATGTGCTGACTGGGAACTGGCCGGGGGTTGGACAACAGTTGACGGAGAGCGCGTAAAAGACACAGGTCTATTGGAAGAGTTCGACGTTTCTTTAGAAGAAGCACAGGATTTGGTTATGACCGCACGCGTCATGTTGGGCTGGGTTGATCCAGAGGCATTGGTTTCAGAAGATGCAGCCGAAGAAGTCGAAGAGGACTAAGGCACCTGATGGGTCGTGGCGAAAGACATATGAAGTCCGATGTTGCAGAACGCAAATGCGTCGTGACAGGAGAAGTTCAGCCCAAACATGGGCTGATCCGTTTTGTCGTATCTTCCGATAACCAAATCGTACCTGATTTAGCCGAAAAATTGCCGGGTCGGGGTGTTTGGGTCAGTTCCACAAGCGATGCCGTTTCAACCGCAATTCGCAAAGGCCTTTTTTCCCGTGGAGCCAAAAAACCTGTGAGCGTTCATCCCAACCTGTTGACTGATTTGATCGATAACATGGGACGTCGTGTGGTCGAATTAATTAGCCTGTCGCGCAAATCTGGCCGTGCAGTCGCGGGTTATGAAAAAGTTAAAGATTGGCTTTTAAAAGAAGAGGCTCAAGTGCTGATACAAGCATCTAATGGGTCAGAGCGGGGCAAATCGAAATTAAGCACGCCATATGGCGGCTCCTTCATTGGTTGGTTAACAGCCGATGAATTGGGCGCGGCCTTCGGGCGACAAACGGTAATACATTGCGCTCTCGCCTCTGGCGGTTTGACGCAACGTGTAGTACATGATGCGAAACGACTACAGGGTCTTCGCGAAAATAACGGTGGCAAAACTGCTCCCGGGAAGGAAAAGACAGCTAGATGAGCGATAGTGACGGCAAAAAAACATTAGGTGTTCGTGGCGGCGGTCCACGTTCTGGGAACGTAAAGCAAAGCTTTAGCCACGGCCGTTCCAAAAATGTCGTGGTCGAAACCAAGCGTAAGCGCATTGTCGTGCCAAAACCGGGCGCAGCAAAACCTATAGCTGGTAGTGCGGGTGCGGGCGATTCATCTAGCGCGGGCAGCATACAAAATGCTGAGATGGAGCGTCGACTAAAAGCGTTGCAAGCCGCAAAAGCGCGCGAAGCAGAAGAAGTTGCTACACGTGAAGCAAAAGAAAAAGCGCGCGTGGAAGAGCGCGAACGTCGCCGCGCCGAGCAAGAAAACAAAGAGCGCGAACAGCGTGAATTAGAAGAGCGCGCAAAAGCAAAAGCCGAAGCGGAAGAGCTTGCGGAAAAAGAAGCCGAAGAACAAAAAGTACGCGAAGCAGTCGAGAACGCTGCCAGAATAGAGCCTGCAAAACCACGTTCCGACGATGCTCGCACTGCGAAACCAGCGGCCCCAGTTTCACGCAAACGCGAGCAAGAAGACGACAATCGTCGCGCCCGAACTCGTAGCAGCGAAGGCGAAAACCGCCGTTCTGGCAAGCTTACGGTTTCTCAGGCGCTGGGCGGTGGAGAAGGCGGTCGTCAACGTTCGATGGCGTCTATGCGCCGGAAGCAAGAACGCGCACGTCAAAAAGCGATGGGTGAATCCCAAGAGCGTGAAAAGATTGTTCGCGAAGTGCAAGTTCCAGAAGCGATTGTGGTTTCTGAGCTTGCCAACCGGATGGCCGAACGCGTCGCAGAGGTTGTAAAATCACTGATGAAAATGGGCATGATGGTAACACAAAATCAGTCCATTGATGCAGATACTGCAGAATTGATTATCGAAGAATTTGGACACAAAATTGTTCGTGTTTCTGATGCGGATGTTGAAGATGTCATCAACGAAGTAGAAGACGCCTTAGGAGATCTGAAGCCACGTCCGCCAGTGATCACCATCATGGGTCACGTTGACCACGGTAAAACATCGCTACTGGATGCGATCCGCCAGGCGAATGTAGTATCGGGCGAAGCTGGTGGCATTACCCAGCACATTGGTGCGTATCAGGTGACGGCACCTGATGGATCACTTTTGTCCTTCTTGGATACTCCTGGTCACGCGGCGTTTACTTCGATGCGTGCTCGTGGTGCTCAAGTAACAGACATTGTAGTTTTGGTTGTTGCGGCCGACGACAGCGTCATGCCCCAAACAATTGAGGCGATCAATCACGCCAAAGCCGCGAAAGTTCCAATGATCGTCGCAATTAACAAATGTGATAAACCAGATGCAAACCCAGACATCGTGCGCACAGAGTTGTTACAGCACGAAGTGATCGTCGAAGCGATGTCAGGTGATGTCCAAGATGTTGAAGTATCAGCATTGGCCAGAACAGGATTAGATCAATTGCTTGAGGCGATTTCGCTACAGGCGGAAATCCTTGAATTGAAAGCCAATCCAAAACGTGCGGCACAGGGTGCCGTAATCGAAGCGCAGTTGGATGTGGGACGCGGTCCAGTTGCAACTGTTTTGGTTCAAAAAGGGACTTTGAAACAGGGCGACATTTTCGTTGTTGGTGAACAGTGGGGTAAGGTACGCGCATTGATCAACGACAAAGGCGAACGCGTGAAGGAAGCAGGTCCATCTGTTCCTGTAGAGGTACTTGGCCTGAACGGCACACCAGAAGCCGGTGACGTTTTGAATGTGGTTGAAACAGAAGCTCAAGCACGTGAAATTGCCGATTATCGCATCGATCTTGCGAAAGAAAAACGTGCCGCGGCAGGTGCCGCCACAACACTTGAACAATTGATGGCACGGGCGAAAGAAAACGAAAACCTAACTGAAATGCCAATTTTGGTGAAGGCGGACGTACAAGGTTCTGCGGAAGCGATCGTACAGGCGATGGAAAAAATCGGCAATGATGAAGTGCGTGTACGCGTCCTGCACTATGGCGTGGGTGCGATTACAGATACGGATGTCGGTTTGGCCGAAGCATCCGGCGCGCCTGTTATCGGCTTTAACGTGCGTGCGAATGCATCGGCACGGAATTCTGCAAACCAAAAAGGAGTTGAAATCCGCTACTATTCAATCATCTACGATTTGGTGGATGATGTGCGTGCAGCGGCAAGTGGTCTTTTGTCTGCAGAAATTCGCGAAAACTTTATTGGTTACGCACAAATCAAAGAAGTCTTCAAAGTAACTGGTGTTGGCAAAGTTGCAGGTTGTATCGTAACTGAAGGCGTTGCGCGTCGCAGTGCAGGTGTACGCCTACTGCGCGACAACGTTGTGATCCACGAAGGAACGCTGAAAACGTTGAAACGATTCAAAGACGAAGTGAAAGACGTTCAGTCTGGTCAAGAATGCGGTATGGCGTTTGAAAACTATGACGATATTCGACCTGATGATGTAATCGAAATCTTTGAACGTGAGGAAGTTGCACGTACACTAGATTAATTAAAAAGCGTCCTTATCTGGGGCGTTTTTTATAACCAGTCTCTTAATATTGTAATGATTGGAATATCCGCTGGAGGCATTGGATATTTGTTTAGATCTTTTGCATGCGCCCAGGCTAATTCTTGTCCTTCTTTTCCCTGAACAATGCCATCCCATTTGCGACAGGCAAATAGTGGCATCAATAGATGAAAGTCTTCATAGGTATGCGACGCAAACGTGAGGGGTGCCAAACAACTGGTCCATGTGTTGATATCCAATTCTTCGTGTAATTCTCGAACAAGCGCATCCTCAGGTGTTTCACCAGCCTCAACTTTGCCGCCTGGGAATTCCCATAGCCCTGCCATGGATTTACCCTCGGGTCGTTGTGCCAGCAAAACGCGGCCATCGGGGTCGATTAGTGCGACAGCAGAAACCAAAATAATCTTCATGACCGGTAATCCGCATTAATTTCAATGTATACATGAGTCAAATCACAGGTCCATACTGTCGATTTTCCATCACCAATTCCAACATCAACATTCAGTACGATGTTATCATTTTTCATATAGTTTGCACCGTCTTCTTCGCGATAGCCATTCGCAACCCAGCCTTCTTTCGCTACTAAGATATCTCCGAATGAGATTGACAAACGATCACGATCGGCCGCCGCGCCCGATTTACCAACTGCCATAACAACGCGTCCCCAATTGGGATCTTCGCCTGCAATCGCAGTTTTGATTAGAGGTGAATTTGCAATGGCCATCGCATGCGTTTTCGCATCAGCATCATTTGCAGCGCCTGAGACATTGATTTCAACAAATTTGGTGGCACCTTCTCCGTCTCGAACGACCAGGTGCGCAAGTTCTAACATGACCGAATTCAAAGCGTCACTAAAGTCTTTATCTGATTCCACAATCGCGATCCCACTCGCACCCGTTGCAACCGCCAAAAGCGTATCTGACGTAGATGTATCACTATCAACTGTGATGCAGTTGAATGTCTTGTCGGTAATAAACGAAATCATCCGTTGCAAAACAGACTGCTCAATTTTTGCATCTGTGAAAATATAAACCAGCATTGTCGCCATATCCGGCGCAATCATGCCTGAGCCCTTGGCAATCCCCGCAATGTTAACAGGTCCCGCTGGCGTCTCAACGACAGCACAGGCACCTTTGGCGTAGGTATCTGTTGTCATAATTGCGCGGGCTGCCTCCTCAAGCGCATTTTCGGACAGATTGTCCTTTAATTCATCGATCACGTCGATGACGCGATCATGCGGCAATGGTTCACCAATAACACCTGTTGAAGATGTGAAAACGCAATTTGTGGGCAAATCAGTTGTATCAGCCACAGCAGAGGTAATTGCCTTTACAGATGCATGACCAAATTTGCCAGTAAACGCATTTGCATTTCCAGAATTAACCAAAATAGCAACACCCGCATCGCTGGATTTTCCGATTTTGCTCTGACAATCCAACACTGGCGCGGCACGTGTTGCTGATTTTGTGAAAACTCCCGCAACGTTGCTCCCTGCATCTGCAACCGCCAACATGACATCTGTTCTACCCTGATATTTGACACCTGCAGCCGCAGTTGCAAAACGAACGCCCTTGATCACAGGCAAATCAGGAAATGCTTTTGGAGCTAGTGGAGAAACCTTTGTGATAACGGCCATGTATTAGTCCAATTCTGAGATATCTGTTTTAACCGCATTGACGTCCAAGGTTGTTGGATCAACACGCTCTACTGCTGCGCCATCAACCATAACTTTGACGCGTTCCTCAATCGCAACGCGCTGAAGCTCAGCCGCGATTTCTCCCCTAACTTCTTCAAAAGCAGGCGCTTGGAGTGCGCGCATATCGTTTAGAATGATCACATGCCAACCGAATTGTGTTTGCACAGGTACCGGGGAAACCTCACCAATTGTAAGGCTCATAACCGCTTGTTCGAAAGGAGCAACCATCCGACCCTGACCAAACCAACCAAGCCCCCCACCGTTGGGTCCAGAAGGGCCCGTTGAAAATTCTTTCGCTAATGCTGCAAAATCAGCACCATTAGAAAGTTTGACAATCAAATCCTTTGCTTCTTGTTCAGTTTCAATCAAGATATGCGATGCATTGTATTCACGCCCTAAATCAGCAGCTTCATAGGTTGCATCGTAATAGGCGCGCAGCTTATCTTCGCTGGTCGCTTCTGTCGTGATTTCATCGATCATCTGTGATGCTGTCAGAATGCGCCGCTCATTATCTACTGCAAATTCTATGTATTTCGCATTCGGGCTGGCGGCAGCTTGGGCAAGCACGGTTTGTTGAATAATCTGCTCAACAATGCCTTGGAATACCTGTTCAGCAGGAAGTGATTTATATTGCTGTGGCAAGGTGTCATAAACCATCACGACATGCCCCATTTTAATCTCTTCGCCGTTCACGGTTGCGACAACGACATCCGAGTCAATTGATGACTGCGCGTGCGCCACACTGCTCATCAGGCCTGCTGCAAGCGTTAAATTGGCCATTATCTGCAATAGTTTCATCGAAAACTCCTTTATTCGCCCTATGGAATAACCCGCGCCGTTGACACTTATTATGCGCCCCTTTACATCGCTAAGAGCAATATAAATAGGCACTATCCCTCTCTAATCTTTGCAAGAACGCCTAGCAAGGTGAGGAATGTAAAAATAGTGCGAGATGAACGGAGTGGCTATGTTTGGTCTAGGAACAATTACACGCAAGGTGTTTGGCACACAAAACGACCGCAAAGTAAAGTCTGTTCGTCCAATGATCGACAAGATAAACGCGCTGGAACCTGAATTTGAAGCTCTTAGTGACGCACAATTGATTGAGAAAACTGCCGAATTCAAGTCACGTTATGAAAGTGGTGAAACACTTGATGCCCTATTGCCCGAGGCCTTTGCAAACTGTCGCGAGGGCGCAAAACGTGCACTGGGTCTGCGCGCATTTGATGTTCAGTTGATCGGCGGAATTTTCCTTCATCGAGGCAACATTGCAGAAATGAAAACGGGCGAAGGTAAAACATTGGTTGCAACCTTCCCAGCCTATTTGAACGCCTTGACAGGGCGCGGCGTGCACGTGGTTACCGTGAACGATTATCTTGCCAAGCGTGACGCAGACTGGATGTCAAATGTATTCACCGCCCTTGGGATGACAACAGGTGTTGTTTATCCACAGCAAGAAGAGGCAGAAAAATCTGATGCATATGCCTGTGACGTCACCTACGCCACGAACAACGAACTGGGGTTCGATTATTTGCGCGACAATATGCGTGGGAGTATCGAAGAAATGGCCCAGCGCGATCACCATTTTGCCATTGTTGACGAAGTAGACAGCATTCTGGTTGATGAGGCGCGAACTCCGTTGATTATTTCAGGTCCATCGCAAGATCGGTCAGACCTTTACATTAAGATCAATCAGTTAATCCCAGAGCTAAAAGACGAACACTACACGCTAGACGAAAAGACACGGAATGTAAGTTTTACAGATGAAGGCAATGATTTCCTAGAAGAAATCCTTCAACTGCATGGCGTACTTCCCGAGGGTCAGTCACTTTATGATCCAGAAAGCACCACAATCGTCCATCACGTGAACCAGGGTCTGCGCGCATTCAAACTTTTTACCCGTGATAAAGATTACATCGTACGTGACGGTCAAGTAGTTTTGATCGATGAATTTACCGGACGTATGATGGCAGGACGCCGTTTATCTGATGGCCTACACCAAGCGATCGAGGCCAAAGAAGGATGCCAAATCCAGCCCGAAAATGTCACGCTGGCAAGTGTTACGTTTCAAAACTATTTCCGCCTGTATGACAAATTAGGCGGCATGACAGGAACGGCAGCAACAGAAGCCGAAGAATTCATGGAAATCTATAAGCTTGGTGTTGTAGAAATCCCTACAAATCGCCCAATTGCGCGCCTAGATGAAGACGACAAAGTGTATCGTACGACCCAAGAAAAATACGATGCAATTGTCACAACAATCAAAGACGCCAATGCGAAGGGGCAACCAATTTTGGTTGGGACAACTTCAATTGAAAAATCGGAATTGTTATCCCAGCAACTGACTAATTCTGGAATAAAACATAACGTCCTAAATGCGCGTCAACATGAACAAGAGGCGCAAATTGTTGCAGATGCGGGTAAATTGGGTGCCGTTACGATCGCAACCAATATGGCAGGCCGCGGTACGGACATCAAACTGGGCGGCAATGTCGAATTCAAAATCATGGACGCTATCGCGGCCAACCCTGATGGAAATCCAGACGAAATTCGCGCGCAAATCGAAGAAGTGCATAAAGCAGATGAGCAAGCGGTCAAAGAAGCAGGTGGTTTGTTCGTATTGGCCACAGAACGCCATGAAAGCCGCCGCATTGATAACCAGTTGCGTGGTCGATCTGGTCGTCAGGGTGATCCGGGACGCTCGTCTTTCTTCCTAAGCCTTGATGATGACCTCATGCGTATCTTTGGATCAGAGCGGCTTGATAAAATCTTAGGTACTTTGGGCATGCAAGAGGGCGAAGCTATCGAACACCCCTGGGTGAACAAGTCATTGGAACGTGCTCAGGCAAAGGTGGAAGGCCGAAACTTTGACATCCGCAAACAGCTCCTAAAATTTGACGATGTCATGAATGATCAGCGTAAGGCGATTTTTGAACAACGCTTGGACATCATGCAATCCGAAGATCTAAATGAAATCATTGTTGATATGCGCAACGATGTTATAGACGATTTGATCGAAACCTACATGCCCCCACGCTCATATGCCGACCAGTGGGATACAGAAGGGTTGTACGCAGCGGTCATCGAAAACCTGAACCTGGATGTGCCTATCATTGCTTGGGCTGCAGAAGAAGGTGTAGACGATGATGTTTTGCGCGAGCGCCTGGAAGAAGCGGCGGATCAGCAGCTTGCCGAAAAACAAGAAGCCTTTGGCGCAGAAAGCTTTGCCCAAGTGCAACGCCAAGTTTTGCTTAGCACAATTGACAGTAAATGGCGCGAACATCTGTTGATGTTGGAACATTTGCGTAGCGTTGTTAGTTTCCGCGGATATGCACAACGCGATCCATTAAACGAATACAAAAATGAAGCGTTCCAGCTGTTTGAGTCGCTATTGAATGGGTTACGTGTAGATGTAACACAACAAATAGGTCGTGTGCGCCCACTGACAGAAGAAGAGCGGCAAGCAATGATGCAACAAATGTTGGCTCAGCAAATTCAAGCCCAAGGTGCACAGCAAGTGGGAGCCGAACAAGAAGCCGATGCATTGGATGTGTCTGAACTGCCAGAAGGCTGGGAACAAACAGGTCGGAATGAAGCCTGTCCTTGCGGGTCAGGTAAAAAATTCAAGCATTGTCATGGACGCTTGACCTAATATTTTGAAGCACAACGATCCTCGTTGGGAGGAGTTAAGGCTTCGTTAAGTTCTTTATCAAATTTCAGTCCAAGGTTGACATCAATTGATGCCAACCTTGGTTAGGAAAAATGAAGCACCGCCAAGCGGTGGGGCTTAATTGCAAATCTATATTGGTTTCTACAGCTCGTTTTTCTGAACTCCGAACATTTTGCCCGCTATAATTGAAAGTAGCGCTGCCCCAAAGCTGAATAATGCACCCATTTTGGCCGCATCCTGTACAGGCCCTGGTTCAAATGCAACCGATGCCACAAATAATGAAACGGTAAAGCCAATCGCAGCGACAAAGCCAATTACAATTAGGTCAACCAGTCGCATACCTTCTGGCATGCCTAGACGCATTGGTACCGCGGCAATCCATCCAAAGATGTATATGCCAACCGGTTTACCAACGATCAAACCAAGAAGAACCAACCAAGTCGCGTCCCCAATCGCCTCAAATTTAACGCCTGCATTACATAGACCAAAGAAGAACAGAACAACCTCAACAGGATGCTTCAATGCATGTTCCATTGTGTTCAAAAGGTCATGTAAATGTTCATCAGCTTGGTTAAAGATACCAAACACACGATCCGCATGTGGGATAGCTGGCACAATCGGTAGCAAACCCAAAGCAGGGTGCAAGCCTGAGCGCATGAAACCGTACCAGCTAATCGCGCCCGCAATCGCATATGGCCAAAACGATAGTGATTTACGCACCCAAGTTGATTTACGGCGTAATTGATCGCCACGATCCATTCTGCGTGGCAGCCAGTTGAATAGCGCATAGGCAACCGCAGCGATGCCAAATGACAACAACAGCCAGATCGGTGCTAATTCGCCGGAAGGATAGAAAATTGCCAAAATTATCAGGCCTGCTGCGTCATCTGCAATCGCCAATAGCAACAAGAAGCGTACCGCCGGGTGCCCTGCACCAAAAACGATCCGACCGACAAGATAGCTAAAGGCGATATCTGTTGCAGTTGGGATCGCCCAGCCATTGGCAACCGCATCATAAGTTGTCGACCCCATAAGATATGCAACACCCAAATAAATCGAAATCGGACCGACCATGCCGCCAAACGTTGCAAAGAGAGGCGTCGCTGCCTTTTTGCCACGCAAACTGCCATCTTTCAACGCGACGGCTTCCCAAACTTCTTTGGCAGCAATAGCAAAGAACAATGCCATTAAAATATCATTGACCAAGTAGTGCAAGGTCAGCGTGCGATGCCCATCGTGATAGTGCCCAATAGGGGCGTGATCCCAAATCTTGAATTCGACAAAATCGTGGTAGCTCTTGTAGTCGATATTCGCCCAAATTAGTGCGATGATCGCACCAATGATCAAAAGTAGGGAATAGTTGGTTAAGAAATTCCATACGCGATACATGTGTGTGTCCTCACTCGTCTGCTCGATCAGCCTCGTTGACATAAAGCATTTTTTCCACTTGGACAAATAAGATTGCCCCAATATTGCATTTTATTCCATACACATGGATATCATCGACACGAAACGCATTGTTTTTGTGCACTGTGGTTTACATAAGCATCTTTTATTTCAGTTTTGACCATTTTCTTTCAAAATGCGCGGCCTATTCCAAATGCATCCTTAGATTTCGCAAAACAGGCAAAACAGACTTTATTTCATCCTCACCTGAGTCGCGTACTAACTCTAAAATTACTGGGGCGACCAAGGCGATTGCGGCATCACGAGCACCCACGCCTGCGGGACTGATCGCCACCAACTTACGTCGCGCATCATCCCAATCAGGACGGATGTGTATGTAGCCAGAAATTTCTAATTTGCCCAATGTATTGGTCATAGCCCCACGGGTGACATGGAAACTTTTAGCCAATTGGGCAGGTGTTTTTTCGCCCTTGGTATTCGCAAGATGATTCAATACCGAAAAATGTGAAAGCTCCATGCCCTTCGGCAATACACGGTCCAATTGATTACGTATGAGTTGATGCACCGTAAGGATTTCGCCGAACAATGCAATTGCTAGGGCACTTTCACTATCAACCATGTCATGGCTCTCTAAATGATTGATTTGACAGGATTGATGGTACACGCGCACGCGTGGTTTCAACAAGTGATAAATCTAAATCAGCATAAATTATGCCCTGATCTTCTCCTGCGTCTGCCAATATTTCACCCCAGGGTGAGACAATCATCGAGTGCCCATATGTTTTGCGAGGGCGTCCTTCACTGGTTTGATGTTCACCAGTTTGTGCAGCCGCAATAACAAAACAACCCGTTTCAATCGCGCGTGCACGCAGCAATACTTCCCAGTGTGCGCGGCCAGTTGGAAGTGCAAAGGCAGCAGGAATAAGCAATATTGATGCCCCCGATTTTGCAAGCCCAAGATACAGATGAGGAAAGCGGATATCATAGCAAATCGTCATTCCGATTTTTCCGAATGAGGTTTCTGCGATAACCGCTTGATCACCTGGTCGATACCCATCGGACTCGTGGTACTGCTCCGTTTCAGAAAGCGTCACATCAAACATATGAATTTTATCATAGTGCGCAACGATCTGACCCGCTGGGTCAATAATGAAAGATCGATTTGTAAATCGATCTTCGTTAGGCAATTTCAAAGCAAGTGACCCAACAGAAATCCAAATTCCAAACCGAGTGGCCGCAGTTTGTAATCCTGCCAGGGTTTGATCATCATCCTGTAGCGCGAGAACTTCATTCTGCTGACGACGCGAATTTGACACACAGTTGATCACCTCCGGTGTCGCAACAAACTGCGCACCCATTTCAGATGCCCGCTGAACCATCGACAATGTAATATCAAGATTCGCAACTGGATCGTCAGAGCTACATAGCTGCAGGACCGCAACTTTCATCAAGATGCCTGCAACAGCGGGGCAAGTTTTCCCGCACGTTCCAACGCATAAAGATCATCACACCCGCCGACATGATGCTCATCAATGAAAATTTGCGGAACCGTACGACCGCCATTGGATCGTTGGACCATTTCTTCTCGACGCTCTGGTTCGTTTGCTAGGTTAACTTCCACAAACTCAGCCCCTTTGCTTTGCAAAAGACGTTTTGCAGCATGACAGTAACCACAGAACGGGCTAGTATAAATTTGAATGCTCATCTCATTCTATCCTTTGCAAATCACTTAGGCGTTTTCTGTCACTCTTTCCAGTACAAGAACACAAATATAACTCAACCCCTCCTTTATAAGCGTTTTTGCAGCAGCACTAAGCATAGCGCCTGGGGTCATAACATCGTCAATCAAGACGATGTTTCGATCTTTTATCTTCTGCGCTTGCTGAGAAGTTATATCAAAAACATTTTCTAACATTGAAAGACTTTCTCTTCGATTAACCTCCTCTAACGGTAGTGTTTTTATTGGACGCAGTAGAAGGTCAGGTTTCAAATCGGCTCAGAATTTTTCTAAACATATTTTGCTCGAACTTCGGACTGATTATATTTGTGTTTCAAAGATCACTACTAATATACGGGCGCTGTGATGATGAGTGTCGATTCTGTCAGTAAATCAGCCCCGATTTGAGCCATCCAACCTTCGGTAGGTGCGGCAAGTTCTGTTCGATCTCCATGCTTCAATTCAAATAGCATTTTGAGCGACAAGTAGTTACAATAAGACACTGTCCACCCCCATCCCCAAAAGAGGCGGGTTTTGCACACAGACGTCGCACTCCGCACCCAAGGTTTCAGTGTTTTCCATCACTGGCGTGTCGAACCGTTTACATGCACAATCCACATTAAAAGGCATTTTACGCCAATATGAAGCACACAGCGCATTTTCAGATTCCAGGTGTCCACGACACAAAATGCGCCGCGCTAGATGCATCAGATGCATAGCGGTTTGAATAACACGCGATTTCAGCATATTTGATCAGTATGACAGGACAAAACCAATTAATTGACCGCAACGCGCTTTTGCGAAACCGCGCACGTCGTATGACACAACAGGGAACGTTTTTGCACGACCTAGCAATCGCTGATGTGCAGGATAGGCTGATGATGGTTAACAAATCTTTTAAGGAAGTTGCGATCATTACAGGTTGGGCAGATCCATGGGCCGCTGCCTTTCCAGCAGCGCGTGTGATTGAGGACACTGATGTCTTGGATTTATCAGTGCAAAGTTGTGATCTGATCATTAATGCATTGGCCCTGCACTGCGCGAACGATCCACTTGGACAAATCATTCAATGCGCGCGCAGCCTGCGCCCAGATGGTTTGTTTATTGCAATATGCTTTGGTGGTCAGACCTTGCAAGAGCTTAGGAGTGCTTTGGCAACAGCAGAAAGCCAGATTATGGGTGGGCTATCGCCCCGCGTCCTTCCCATGGCTGACCTTCAGGATTTGGGAGCATTGCTTCAACGTGCGAAGCTTGCGTTGCCCGTGGCAGATAGTGCCGCACAAAAAGTCACCTACTCAGATTTATATGCATTGATGGATGATCTGCGCGCGATGGGTGAAGCCAACCCTATGACCGATCGTTCACGACGCTTCACGCCCTCTAGCCTCTTCCAGCGGGCAGAGGCGATCTACAAAGCAGAATTTGCAAACTCTGATGAACAGTTGATCGCAACCTTCGAACAGATTTTCCTAACCGGATGGGCGCCAGACGAAAGTCAACAAAAGCCACTACGCCCAGGTTCGGCAAAAATCCGACTTGCAGATGCCCTTGGTGTCGCAGAACACAATTTGAAAGATTGACCACAGGCATGATTGCCTTATGTCTGGTTGGACTAACAGAATGACAGAAGAATGTTTGATAAAAATACTCCCCTAAGTTGCCCTGTGCACGCAGCGCCGGATCATCCCAAAGTACCTCAACCAAAGGTTGGGATCCTAATTGCGAATTTGGGAACACCAGACAATTATGATTATTGGTCGATGCGTCGATACCTGGGCGAGTTTTTATCAGACAAACGCGTGATTGATTATCCCGCTTACCTTTGGCAACCACTTCTTCAATTGATTATTTTGACATCTCGCCCGTTCCGTTCGGGCGCGGCCTATAAATCAATTTGGAATGAAGAAGAGGGTGAAAGCCCGCTGATGACGATTACCAAAGCGCAGACAGCCAAGATCAAAGAGCGCGCGAATGAAATGTATGGCGATCAAGTCGTGGTCGATTTCGCCATGCGTTATGGCAATCCTTCGACCAAGTCCAAGGTCCGCGAAATGGTGGCAAAGGGATGTTCAAAAATCTTATTCTTTCCCTTGTATCCCCATTACGCTGGTGCGACATCTGCGACAGCAAATGATCAATTTTTCCGCGCTTTGATGGATGAAAAATGGCAACCTATTGCGCGCGTTATTGAACCATATTTTGATGACACTGCATATATTGAAGCTTTGGCTCAATCCGTCGAACAAGCCTATGCAAAGACAGAAAATAAACCAGAGGTGCTTGTCTGTTCATATCATGGCGTGCCAAAACGCTATTTGATGCAGGGTGACCCCTACCATTGCCAATGTCAAAAAACGACACGACTTCTGAAAGAGCGTTTGGGATGGGCTGATACAGATATCGTGACAACATTCCAATCCAAGTTTGGCCCAGAAGAGTGGTTAAAACCATATACTGTGGAAGAAGTCGCGCGGCTTGCAGAAGAAGATGGCAAGAAGCGAATCGCAGTTATTGCACCTGCGTTTTCGGCAGACTGTATTGAGACACTTGAAGAAATTAATGAAGAAATTAAAGAAAGCTTTGAAGAAGCAGGCGGTGAAGAGTTCACCTATATTCCATGCCTGAACGATGATGATGCACATATCGATGCGCTGACTCAGATTATAAGTCGAAACCTACAAGGTTGGCTTTGATTTTCAAATCTTGCGTTTAAAGACGCCAGTGGCCGTTGCGGCCACTGCACCCAAATCATCGCTAACACTCGCTTCAGCAAAAAACGTTTTGTAACCGCCACCTGTTAAATTGGCGGTCGTGGTCAAACGACTTCCAGTGGCCTTTTCCATGTAATTCACTGATAGATTAAGTGTCATGACAATATGCGGGTTATCTGGGTCACCAGTGTACGATCCTGCAAAACCCATTGCCGTATCCAGTACAGTGGCGAGCGCCCCACCATGCGGAATACCCTCACGATTTAACAAATGCGGACCGATCGGCATGATGAGTTTTGCGAACCCTTCGGACCATTCTACCAATTCATAGCCCATGTGTTTTTGAAAGCCACTAAGTGCTTCGTTTAAGTCTACACTGTGCATGTTGATACCGTTTTTGCCGCAGCAAGGCCTTGGCGTGCAAATCCATCAACATATTTTCCCAATCGTAATGCTCGTTGCGGATCAGCCGCATTGCCGTCTAATGCGCGTTTTTTCACACCCTGTAAAATGCCCGCCATTCGGAAGAAACAAAAAGCCAAATAAAAACCAAAATTATCAATGCCCACGATCCCACGGCGATCACAATATTCATCGATGAATTCCTGATCACTCGGCAATCCATTTTCTGTACGATCCACTCCTTCCAGACCACGTCCATCTTTTCCCACAGGCATGCGCCACTGCATGATGACGGCCGCAAGGTCAGCATATGGATGCCCCAACGTAGACAATTCCCAATCAAGAACCGCAACACAATTTGGTCCATTCTTTGAAAATAACAAATTGTCTATCCGGTAATCACCGTGAACCAAACTTCTTTGGCCGTCGTCGTCGGGCATATTTTGATCCAGCCAGATCATCAAATCATCCATATCTGGGATACTTTCAGTTTCTGTAGCCTTATACTGTTTTGACCATCGGTCAGTTTGACGCTGAAAATAATTTCCAGGTGCACCATAATCGTCAAGACCCGTAGCAATCAGGTCAACCGCATGAATATTAGCTAGAACTCGATTCATCTCAGAATAAACAGCTTTGCGCTGATCTAAACTCACCTCAAGCAACTGCGGGTCATCAAAACTCCGCCCATCAATCATATCCATCACATAAAATGCGGCTCCAAGCACATCGTCATCCACGCAAAGTGCATGCATTCTAGCGACAGGGATATTTGTTTCTGACAAAGCACTCTGCACCCGAAATTCACGGTCAACTGCATGCGCTGATTTAAGCAACACGCCTGGTGGCTTGCGACGAAGAACATAGGATCCACTGCGCGCATTTAGTCGAAATGTCGGATTGGACTGTCCACCAGCCAGCTTGATGATATCAAAAGGTCCCTGAAACCCTTGAACATGTTCCTTAAGCCAGGGTTCCAATTTCAGGGGATTAACAAGTTCATGGTCCATAATCTAACATCCTAACTATAGGTTAACAGATGCTGCGTTTTCGCAGAAACAAATGGGGTTTCGTTGAACGCGTTTAGAAAAAAACCGCCTGTTCGACGTGAGTAGATGAATGTCGACATAGAAGCATTTTTGATTTGCAACTGAAGATCAACTTGCTTTGCATGTGCAGCACCTAGCGCATTAGCAACAATCTTTGAAATTGCACCACCCGAGCTCACAACCAAAATTGTATCGCCCTCTAGTTCGAAAATCGTCTGCTGCGCCCGCTTCAATCGTGTATCAAACGTGGTCCAGGACTCCGGAGGGTTAGCAATTTCATCGTTCTGCCACTTAGCGATAGTTTCTCGCAGTAAGCGAAAATGCGTTTTGCGATTCGTATGTATTCCCGCAGGAGTTTTGCCGCCGGCAAAACGTGCGTCCAATAGACCTGTAAAATCGTATTCATTTAAATCTGGCGTAATGATCTGGTCTTTGACCTGCGTGCCCATTCCCCAGGTTACACCTTTGAGGGTTTCAGCATGGCGCACCATGTCCCCGCGAACCCAATGATCTATTGTGATCCCTTGTTCGAAGAGTGCTGCGCCTAGCGCAACTGCTTGTTCATGTCCAACCTCGGACAACTTATCGTAATTCGCTTGGCCAAATTGTGCCTGACCGTGTCGAACAAATATGATCTTAGGCACTCTTATTCTCCCACGTAGTCGCGGCCAATCCATTTTGCAATCAATGCAAGCTTATCTTCGTTTTCTATCTCGACCTTAACTTCCCAAACGTTCGTCACTTCACCTGGCCGCGACTCACGTAACTCTTGTAGGGTGAAATGGCCGCGAATGCGTGCGCCCGCTTTTACAGGGGCAAGAAATCTGATTTTATCAAACCCATAATTTACGCCCATTTTTGATCCAATAATGTTTGGTACAACATCGTAAAACATTGCAGACAACATGGACAATGTTAGGAAACCATGCGCGATGGTCGTTCCAAATGGTGTGTCTTTTGCACGATTTGTGTCGATATGAATAAATTGAAAATCTTCGGTATTTTTTGCAAATTCATCAATGCGCGCTTGGTCAATCAAATACCATTCACTCACGCCAAAACTTGTCCCAACACGCTCGTGATATTCCGTAATGGTCATCTGTTTTGTCATTCATCCTCTCCAAAAATGCTTGGACCCGTCATTACATTGATGCCACCAGACACTGGAATGATTGCCCCCGTGATGTAGGAACCACCGGCGCCACATAGGAATTGCATACACGCTGCAATATCCTCTGGACGCCCAACGCGGCCCAATGGCACACGTTCTCCAACACGATCTACTCCGCTATCTTCTCCAATCGCGAATTTGGTCATACCTGACTGAAATGGACCAGGTGCCAATGCATTTACCGTGATATGTTGATCAGCAAGTTCTTTCGCCAAAATCCTAGTCATTTGATGTACCGCAGCCTTTGATGTCGCGTATGAATAGGCACCATCGCCCATCGGAATTTCACCCATCACTGATCCTACATGCACGACGCGTGCAGGATCATCAGGCGTTGACGATCCTGCCAATTTACTGATTAAAAGCTGTGTTAAATGAAACATTCCAGCTACATTTAGATCAAAGACCTTTGCCCAAGCACTATGGGGAAATGCTCCCAGTGGCGCACCCCAAGTGCGGCCCGCGTTATTCATCAAAATATGCAGTTTGTCAGTTTTGGCGTCTAAGTCTCTGATTAACCGCTCGATGCCGTCTTCTGTGCCAACATCACCCTGCATGGCATACACCCTGCCAGCGAAACCCAATCTATTGATTTCATCGGCAGTTGCGCGACACGCTTCGATTTTCCGCGATGCGATAAAAACATCTGCACCAGCCGCTACAATTGCTGTTGTCGCCATCCGCCCAATGCCAGTGGCCCCACCAGTGACCAGAGCCGTTTTCCCATTCAATCCAAAAAGCGCAGTTGGAGTCATGTTCATTCCTTTCGTTTCCAAAACTATGAAAAAACAATCCAACATGGTCTAGTAGGTTGTTTATCGCCGTAACGTCATCTTCCTATTCGGCAAGAGTTGCGAAGGACTTAAAACCCACGTATGTCAGTTAAAACTAAGCAAAAAGGTTTTGAATGTTGGCAAACCACGTCTACCAAGGTGACTTACCTGACAATTTGGATTTAGGATCCGTCGTTGCAATCGATTGTGAAACATTGGGTCTAAAGCCATATCGTGATCGTTTATGCGTCGTGCAATTATCTGGCGGTGACGGTATTGCGCATCTTGTCCAGATTGCCAAAGGACAAACATCTGCCCCAAATCTGTGCAAATTGCTAGAGGATTCAAACGTTCTAAAATTATTCCACTTTGGTCGATTTGATATCGCAGTGATGTATCATGCATTCGGCACCCTCACCGCACCAGTTTATTGCACAAAAATCGCAAGCAAGTTGGTACGTACCTATACCGATAGGCATGGGTTGAAAAACCTGCTTCACGAATTGTTAGATGTCGACATTTCTAAACAACAACAATCCAGTGATTGGGGTGCTGATAAGCTTTCTGATGCCCAAGTATCTTACGCGGCCTCAGACGTGCTCTATCTCCATCGTTTGCGCGACGTCTTGAATAAAAGGTTGGAACGAGAAGAACGCGCCGAAATCGCGCAAGCCTGTTTCGATTTTCTACCGCAGCGCGCATTGCTTGATTTAAAGGGATGGCCTGACGAAGATATCTTCTCGCATTAAAGAACAATGGCGGGTCGTAAATTGACATATTCACAAACTATTTTTGTTGTGAAGATCATTCTGCCCGCACTTGCAATCCTACTAATCATTAGTGTTTTTGCATTATCACGTGGGCAAACCGCTCAAAATAACTTGCCCTTTTCTGTTCGTGAAATTAGCAAGCGACTAAGCGATCAGGCTATCACAAACCCTCTTTATATCGGTTCGACACAAAACGGCACTGAAGTCAGGGTATCCGCCGAAAGGCTGGTACCCGCACAAGGCGATCAACAAGTTGCGACTTTTACGACCGTCCGTGCAGACTTTATTGATGACCAAATTTCCCTGGTCAGAATTACAGCAAACGAAGCACACCTAGACACAGCAGGAAAAACCATTGAGTTCGTTGGTGATGTTGTGATGACCGATAGTGATATGCGACAGGTGAGTGCTACAAAATTGATCATAAATCACGACACAACCGTTTCTATCTTTAATGGAAAAGTACTTTTACTTGATAGAAATAACTCAATCGCATCCGAGAGATTGGAGGTATTTCGCCAATCTTCCACTTCGCCTCGTAGATTTGTTTTTACTGACAACGTGAAACTGTTGTACAATCCTGAGCAATAACGAGTTGGACACTTTATGACTTTTCTTCGCACAATATTGGTTCTGATTTTCACGACCACATTCGTCGTAGCCCAAGATATTTCGGGACAATTCGGATCGTTGGCCGAAGACAGCAATCGACCGATTGAGGCGCAGGCTGACAAAATGGAAATCGACGAAGCAACTGGGCAAATACAGATGTCGGGAACAGTTGAAATCGTTCAAGGATTAACCAAATTGACCGCTGCATTCGTTCGGATTGAATACACCGAGGATCAAAATAACATAAAAACAATTTATGCATCTGGATCTGTCTATTTAGAAAGTTCTGGTGACGTCGCCAAAGGTGACGAAGCGACGTATCACTTGTCTGAAAAGATGATTCATCTACATGGTAACGCAATGCTTCTACAGCAGAACAACACGCTGAATGCTGAAAACATTAAATTGAACACAGAAACTGGATCAGCTGTGATGACAGGTCGCGTGTCCACGACGTTAATCCCAGGGGGTAATTGACGTTGACCGAAACAACATTAAACGAAGTGTCATCAGATTCTGGCCTAACCATTAAAGGCCTAAGAAAAAGTTACAAAAAACGCACCGTGATTCATGATGTATCCATGCAACTGCATCGTGGTGAAGTTGTTGCATTGCTGGGGCCAAATGGTTCAGGCAAAACAACAACTTTTTATTCGATTGCAGGTTTGGTCAATCCAGATGGAGGCCAAGTCAAAGTTGATGGTGTCGATGTCACTACACTACCCATGTATCGGCGCGCAAGACTTGGCATTGGGTATCTACCACAAGAGGTTTCGATTTTCCGTGGGCTAAGTGTAGAAGATAACATTTCAGCGATCTTGGATGTGTCAGAGCCAGACCGGCACACGCGCCGTGAGCGACTGGAAGAGTTACTTGGCGAATTTTCAATTGAACACTTACGAAGAACGTCCGCTGTCGCGTTATCTGGCGGAGAACGCCGACGCGTTGAAATTGCGAGAGCCCTAGCTGCAAAGCCCAAATATTTATTGTTGGACGAACCCTTCGCTGGCGTAGATCCGATTTCAGTCAGTGACATTCGTGATTTGGTTGCTGATCTAAAAACGCGTGATATTGGAGTGCTAATTACAGATCACAATGTGCGAGAAACTTTGGAAATCGTGGATCGAGCGTATATCCTACATGATGGAAAAGTTCTCATGTCTGGCACGGCAGACGAAGTTGTTTCAGATGCAAACGTAAAACGTGTTTACCTAGGCGATAATTTTAAAATCGTTTGATGTATGTCACAAAAATTTGATCTTAAGGTTGACACAAGGCCACTTCGTCGCCTTCTATGAATGTGTAGAGAAGTTTTCTAAGCGAGTCTCTTGCTAAGAAAACGGATGTAAACATCCCCTCTTGTTCTCTGCCATTTCCTGATACGGACGTCCACTACGCCCGCCATGTAGTGATGCCTTTGGGCAAGTGGTTGCTTCGTGAATTATTAAAGGAGTTACAATGCGTTATCAAATTTCTGGAATGCATATCGATATCGGTCAAGCCCTACAAACCCATGTCAAAAATGAACTTGATGATGCGGTCATCAAATACGCCGAACGACCGACTGACGCAAATGTCGTATTTTCAAAAAGCGGCCATGAATATGTGTGTGAAACAACGGTACATTTATCGACTGGCCTAACTGCACAGGCCAAAGCGTCTAATCCAGAAATATATTCCGCATTTGATAGCTGCTGCGAGAAAATGGAAAAACAACTGCGCCGTTACAAACGCAGATTAAAAGATCATCACAAAGAACGACTAAACCCAGTTGAACTCTTGGAAGCTTCCTCGTATATCCTCGCCTCAGATGACGCAAACGAGGATTCGGAGCCCGATTCACTGCAGCCCATAATCATCGCTGAGATGGAGACAAAAATTCCCTCTATCTCTGTTGGCGAAGCGGTTATGCAGCTTGAATTATTAGGCGCTCCGTTTTTAGTTTTTAAGAACGAAGGCAAACAGAGCGTAAATGTCGTTTACCGTCGCGATGACGGAAACGTAGGTTGGATAGAACCATAAAACCTATCTATAGTTACGCTGAGGGGAATTGAGTTTCTATGGAATTGTTTGATTTGCTAAAGCCTGAAGCGGTACGGGTAATCACCGCCGCTTCGAGCAAAAAACGACTTTTGCAAGATGTGAGTGAAGTTGCAAATATTGCGTACGGGTTTGAGCAGTCACTAATATTGGACGCACTCGTTGAACGTGAGTCATTGGGTCCAACAGGTGTTGGCAATGGCGTTGCACTTCCTCACGCTCGCCTCGCAGCTGCAAGCCGCGTATGTGGGACATTTGTCTTGCTTGAAAAGCCAGTGGATTTTGGTGCAGCTGATCGCCAACCAGTCGACATCGTATTTTCACTGTTTGCGCCTGAAAACGCGGGTGTTGAACATCTAAAGGCGTTAGCTCTTGTGTCTCGAACACTGCGCGATAATGGCATCTGTTCTAAACTACGCGCGAACACAGACCCTGGAACATTGTATACGATTTTGACCGAAGCTTATCGTACTCAGGCCGCATAATCACCAACCCAAAAATTACTGTAAATCGCCTTTACTTTGGATTTTAAGGCTCGGTAATAAACTTAGTCAAACGTCAAAGCTAATGAAGGCTTAGAGTGATCAACGAATGATATTGTGGGTTGCAGTTGGGTTTATACGATGAATGCAAACGCTAATAGCAACTCATTTCACCAAAAAATTATGGTAGGTGGCACAATTTGAGCCATAATTGCTAAGCAAGCAAAAAACACGGTTCGGACCCCATGGATTAACGCAATTCAACCTTTGGTGACATGACTATAAAGAAGGGGTTTTCAAACCCATCTTTGCCATATGTCAGCGGGGCATGTGTGTCAAAACACAGAACCTGACCACCAGCTCCCAAAACAACCGCATGACCGGCTGCTGTATCCCATTCCATAGTACGCCCCAGTCGAGGATAAAAATCTGCTTCACCTGAGGCAACCAAGCAGAATTTGAGCGATGATCCTGCCCCAGTCATATCTTTTATCTGGTATTTTGAAATGTAGTTATCTGTTGCCTGATTACGGTGGGACTTGGAAGCAACAATTGTCAGAGCCGAATTATCGGCCTCACTCACGGAAAGTTTAATGGTTTCACCAATCTGCCCAACCCGATGGCCTCCCAATTCTTCAACCGTCTGACCATTTTCATCTGTATAAAACAATCGACCGATCGCAGGTGCATAAACAACACCCAAGGTGGGAACTCCATTCTCAACAAGTGCGATATTCACCGTGAATTCACCGCGACGGTTTATAAATTCTTTAGTTCCGTCCAAAGGATCTACAATGAAAAATGTCTTGGCGGTTATGTTATGGGTTTCAGCCTGCTCTTCCGTGACAACCGCGATATTAGGGAAAGAGGCCTTTAAACTCGCATAAATAATGTCATCGGCAGCGCGATCGGCTCGTGTGACAGGGCTATCATCGGACTTGGTATCCACTCCAAAATCACCCGAACCATAAACATGCATGATTTCTAGACCCGCTTTCAAAGCAGTATCGCGAATGATTGGCACTGTATTTGAGTAATCCAATTTGCAACTCCTTTTAATTAATTCCCTCGTTACCGTTTAATAAGAAAGGCAGCGGGCTTACTCTGTGCTCAATAAATGGAGAGTTTTCCGCCGTAATCGTGCAAGGACTAATTAAGGCAACTCATGTTTGCAACGACTAAAGAATGATCATCGTTTTGCTCTGCGCTGGATTTGTCACTTCTGGTCTTCCACAACGCGTTTAGGAAAATTCGCCCGTCGTATCGTATTCCATTGATTTCTATCTTTTCGTCGATTTTGCGCACCATGTCATTCGTACTGGCATTTCCATTAATTTTCGACATGTTGGGAATGCGCGGTGTTTTCTTACTCCAAGTCCGCGCCCAAACGGTAGGTGGCGTTTCAGGTAGAAAAAGTTTCACATCGCCTACGATGTAACATACAGCAATGAAAACAATCATCAGTCTGTGCGCTGCGTTGATCTCTACTCTGTATACATGGGTCGTGGCCTAGAGCTGTATATTGCTTGTTTACGATGTCAGGGTATCGTTTCACTCGCGTGAGGGTAAGGGTGCGCAATTAACATTACTGTGTATGCATTCAAGCCTCGAGTTCCTAGGTTTATTGGTATTACGGAAACCGCATACCAGTATGCTAATCTGCTAGAAACATATAAAATATTTGTTGCAAATACTCTGCCCAGTACAACGCCGACTATCTTCGATTGGGCCCTGTCATTTTATGTGATTGACCAAGTACATGATTAAACGTTCATCAACTACCTGCCGCGCAACATCAATCTAGACCATCCGTTAAAACTGATACTTGCTCATGTATTCAATGGCTTAATCGCGCAATATAAAATAAACAAACGCGTGTTGAAATGCTGGACGGCTGTTGGCTAAATTTCGATATGCTGAATTTTTACCCCAGAAAATTTATCGTGTAAGTTTAATTTCACCAATTAACCCAGAAACTACATGCCCCAACGCTTGCAGTTGCTTAAATGCCTGCCTATATACCCGCTGTCGTGGTTTGAACGTTCAAAAAGTCCAGACATACGATAACGCGACGCAAATGCCATAACGGGTTCGCGTTGCATGACATCGCCTAATTAAGAAAGGGATCAAAATGGGAAAAGTTATTGGTATCGATCTAGGTACTACAAACAGCTGTGTTGCTATCATGGATGGCTCTCAACCTCGTGTGATTGAAAACGCAGAAGGTGCACGCACAACGCCGTCAATCGTTGCCTTCGCAAATGATGAACGCCTCGTAGGTCAGCCTGCAAAACGTCAGGCCGTTACAAACCCATCAAACACAGTGTTTGGTGTGAAACGTTTGATTGGCCGCCGCGTGGATGACGCAGATTTGGCAAAAGACCTGAAGAACCTCCCCTACAACGTTATCAACGGTGGTAACGGTGATGCTTGGGTTGAGGCACACGGCGAAAAGTATTCTCCTTCACAAATTTCTGCTTTCACGTTGCAAAAGATGAAAGAGACAGCCGAAAGTTATTTGGGTGAAGAGGTCACACAGGCCGTAATCACAGTGCCTGCGTATTTTAACGATGCGCAGCGTCAGGCAACAAAAGATGCGGGTAAAATCGCGGGTCTAGAAGTACTGCGTATCATCAACGAGCCGACAGCCGCTGCCTTGGCCTATGGTTTGGACAAAAAAGAAACAAAAACAATCGCAGTTTATGACCTTGGCGGTGGTACATTCGACGTGACCATCTTGGAAATCGATGACGGTCTATTTGAAGTAAAATCAACGAATGGTGACACATTCCTGGGTGGTGAAGACTTTGACATGCGCATCGTCAACTATCTTGCGGAAGAGTTCAAAAAAGAAAATGGCGTTGATCTGACACAAGACAAAATGGCCCTTCAGCGTTTGAAAGAAGCCGCGGAAAAGGCCAAGATAGAATTATCATCTGCAAGTCAAACTGAGATCAACCAGCCGTTCATCTCAATGGACGGTGCAACTGGCCAGCCGCTACACTTGGTTCTTAAGCTGACTCGTGCAAAGCTAGAATCTTTAGTTGGCGATCTGATCAAGGCGTCAATCAAGCCTTGTCAGGCAGCATTGAAGGACGCGGGACTTACAACATCAGATATCGACGAAGTCGTCTTGGTCGGCGGTATGACGCGTATGCCAAAGGTAATGGAAGAAGTGTCCAAGTTCTTTGGCAAAGAACCACATAAGGGCGTGAACCCTGATGAAGTTGTCGCCATGGGCGCGGCAATTCAGGCAGGTGTTTTGCAGGGCGATGTCAAAGATGTTGTTCTGCTTGATGTAACCCCATTATCGTTGGGTATCGAAACCTTGGGTGGCGTATTCACACGTCTGATTGACCGTAACACAACGATCCCAACAAAAAAATCACAGGTGTTCTCAACAGCTGAAGATAACCAAAACGCTGTAACAATTCGCGTTTTCCAAGGCGAACGCGAAATGGCCGCTGATAACAAAATCTTGGGCCAATTCAACCTAGAAGACATCCCACCAGCACCGCGTGGTATGCCACAGATCGAAGTGACCTTTGACATTGACGCAAACGGCATCGTGTCCGTATCTGCGAAAGACAAGGGAACAGGCAAAGAGCAAAACATTACGATCCAAGCCTCAGGTGGATTGTCAGATGATGACATCGATCGCATGGTTCGCGAAGCTGAAGAAAACGCAGATGCGGATAAGGCACGTCGCGAATTGATAGAAGCCAGGAATCAGGCGGAAAGCTTGATACACGCAACTGAAAAATCAATCGAAGAGCATGGCGATAAGGTTGATCCATCCACGATCGAAGCGATTGAATTGGCAGTTGCAGCGTTGAAGGACGAGCTTGAGAATGAAAATGCCGATAAAATTAAGTCTGGCATTCAGAACGTAACCGAAGCGTCCATGCGCCTAGGTGAAGCGATCTACAAAGCAAGCCAAGAAGGCGATGATCAAAGTCCAATGGATATGGGCCATGAGGACAGCGGGGATGATGACATCCTTGATGCGGACTTTGAGGACCTCGGCGACGACAAACGCTAAGGAATTGATCGAACGAAGCGCCGGCCTGATCACACCAGGTCGGCGCAAGTATTCTGAAGGAGGCGCAATCGGTGTCTAAAAAAGATTACTACGATGTGCTTGGGCTCGCGCGAGGTGCGTCAGCAGATGAGATCAAGAAAGCCTTTCGTAAAAAAGCCAAAGAACTTCATCCTGACCGCAATGCTGACAATCCAAACGCAGAAGCGCAATTCAAAGAAGCAAATGAAGCCTATGACGTTCTAAAGGACACGGACAAAAAGGCGGCCTACGATCGCTATGGCCATGCTGCATTTGAAGGTGGCATGGGTGGTGGTGGAGCACGCCCTGGCCAAGGCGATTTTTCAAGCGCGTTCTCAGATGTTTTCGACGATTTGTTTGGCGATTTTATGGGCGGAGGTCGAGGCGGCGGCCGCAACCGAGCGACACGTGGTGCAGATTTACGCTACAATCTGCGCATCAAATTGGAAGAAGCATACAACGGTTTGCAAAAAACGATCAATGTTCCAACATCTGTTGCCTGTGACGAGTGTAATGGCAGTGGTGCCGAAGGTGGTTCAGAACCAGCAACCTGTCCAACATGTGCAGGGATGGGTAAAGTACGCGCAACCCAAGGATTCTTCACAGTTGAACGTACCTGCCCAACATGTTCAGGTGCTGGTCAGATTATTAAAAATCCATGCAAATCCTGCCACGGTCAGGGCCGCAAAGAAAAAGATCGAGCACTTAGTGTGAACATCCCTGCTGGTGTCGAAACGGGCACACGCATTCGATTATCCGGTGAAGGCGAAGCAGGATTACGTGGTGGTAGCACAGGTGATCTTTATATCTTCATAGAGGTGGATGAACATGAAATCTTCCAACGCGATAGCATAAATCTCTATTGCCGTGTCCCTGTTTCAATGGTGACTGCCGCACTGGGAGGCGACATCGATGTCCCATCAATCGACGGCGGCCGCAGCCGCGTCAAAGTGCCCATGGGTAGCCAATCTGGCCGTCAAATGCGCCTACGCGGCAAAGGTATGCCAGCGGTTCGCTCCAGTCAGACTGGAGATATGTTTATTGAATTGTCAGTGGAAACACCCGTCAATTTGACCAGTAAGCAAAAAGAACTGTTGCAAGAGTTCGAGGAACTTTCCGAAGAAAATAGCCCCGAAAGCTCAAACTTTTTCTCTTCTGTTAAATCCTTCTGGGATTCGATGAAAGGCTAAGTTCTCAAAAAACACAATGCTGGCCCAATTGGGCCAGTTTTTTGATTTCAAAATTTTTATTACTTTTCACATTTTAGAAAGCAATCAAGTGTGAAAGCTCAGCCTCTTTCAAGACAAACTAATGTTCTGCTGCCAAACGCGCACTGCATTATTCAGCAAGTTGCGTGGCAATAATCATAGGTCACTCCGGCGGATAAAGACCCCATGAAATATTTGTCCAACCAAAGTGTAAAATTCTTTAAAGTGTCTCGATTGCGATCGCGATTCCCTGACCCCCACCTATGCACATTGTGATCAGTCCTTTGCCACCGCCGATGCGTTCAAGTTCGTAGAGCGCTTTGATTGTGATAATACACCCCGTTGCGCCAACAGGATGACCCAGTGCAATCGCACCGCCATTTGGGTTCACTTTTGCGGGGTTAATTCCCAAACCTTTGTTCACGGCCAAGGCTTGTGCTGCAAATGCCTCGTTGCTCTCGATGACATCAAAATCACTTATCGATAGACCCGTTTTCGCCATCAAATTTTCTACCGCTGGAACGGGACCAATGCCCATCACCTCTGGACGGACGCCGGCATGTGCATACCCAAGAACGCGCGCGCGTGGTTTCAGTCCTGATTTTTCCGCAGCTGTTGCGGTTGCCAGAACAATCGCAGCAGCACCGTCATTGATGCCGCTTGCATTGCCTGCTGTGACAGAACCGTCCTGTTGGAAGACGGGTCGAAGTCCCGCCAACCCTTCGGCCGTTGTGGACTTTGGATGCTCATCGCGTAGAAATGGAACCATGTGTCGTTTGACTTTGACATTCACAGGTGTGATTTGACTGTCAAAATATCCAGCCTCAATCGCCGCCGCAGCACGATTTTGCGATTCCAGTGCAAACGCATCTTGCGCCACACGTGAAATATCGTGTTCTGCGGCTACATTTTCAGCAGTCACACCCATATGACCTGTGCCAAAGGGACAATTCAGTGCCCCCAGCATCATATCCAATGTGCGTATGTCACCCATCTTTGCACCCCATCGCTGATCCGGCACGATATAGGGCGAACGGCTCATATTCTCAGCACCACCTGCGAGAGCAAAATCAGCATCCCCCAGCACAAGCGCCTGAACCGCCGATACAATCGCCTGCGCACCTGATCCGCAAAGACGATTCACATTCATTGCGGGTGTGGTCTCTGGAATGCCAGCTTGCATGGCCGCGACACGGCTTAGGTACATGTCTTTTGGCTCGGTATTAATCACATGACCGAATACAACCTGTCCAATTTGCCCACCTTCGACACCAGACCGTTCAAGCGCGGCTTTAGCAGCAACAGCGCCCAGTTCAATCGGGGGTGTTGTTGCCAGTGATCCACCAAACGTGCCGATTGCTGTCCGTGCTCCATCCAAAATAACGATATCGGTCATATTCGCTCCTTCAATTTGATGTGCCCACTATGCTGAACTCATCCACAATGTCAGTTGGAACGTGTCGTCATATTTGGGCATTTTCTCCTTGTAACTTACTACCTGTCATACAAATTAGAAGCATGACCAAATCAATGTTTATATTCGGCGCGGGGTATACCGCAGGCTTTCTCTCAAAAATACTATCGGAACAGGGATGGACCGTTTATGGAACGACACGACGTCAAGAACGGTTTGATGAAATTGCAAAATCAGGCGCGCACCCCCTGTTGATCGATGATCCATCAGTATCAGTACGGCTTAGATCTTGTTCACATGTGCTCATTTCAGCGGGACCTTCAGAAAATGGGGATCCAACATTAAATAAACATCGATCAGTATTTGTTTCGAATCAGTTTGATTGGGTTGGGTACCTGTCTACCACAGGTGTTTATGGAGGAACCGAAGGTGAATGGGTCGACGAAGACACTCCGCTACATCCTACCACGATACGCGGTCAGCAACGTAAATTGGCCGAGGAAGCCTGGTCTGAGGTACGAAATCTACCTCTACACGTGTTCAGATTGGCGGGAATTTACGGCCCGGGGCGCGGCCCATTTTCCAAAGTGAAATCAGGCAAGGCTCAACGCATAATCAAAAAGGGTCAGGTTTTCAACCGTATCCATGTAGAAGACATTGTGCAGGTTCTATGCGCATCTATCGCCGCGGGAACAAATGATGGTATATATAACGTGTGTGATGATTATCCTGCCCCGCCACAAGATGTAATTGGATATGCTGCCGAATTGCTTAGACTACCCATTCCACCTGCAATCGCCTTTGATGATGCAAACCTAAGCCCTATGGGCAAAAGTTTTTATGCCGAAAACAAACGCGTCGCGAATGCACGCATTAAATCAGAATTGGGAGTCGCACTGAAATATCCAGATTACAAAGCAGGTCTTGATGCGCTTGTCAGGTTAGAAGAAGGTCGCTAGGCCTTCTTTGCTTCGATCACATCGACACCTAATACCTGCAGCACCTTTTTCTCGATATCTGATGCGTTTAACCCTGCAATGTCATACATGGCTTTCGGGCTTGCCTGATCGATAAAGACGTCAGGGAATTGCATCGTGCGCACCTTCAATCCTGTATCAAGTGCACCTTCATCGACAAGCAATTGTAGGACATGGCTGCCAAAACCGCCCACTGCACCTTCTTCAATCGTGATAATCGCGTTATGCGACGACGCAAGATTCATGATCATGTCACGGTCCAAGGGCTTTGCGAACCGCGCGTCGGCTATAGTAGGCTTTATTCCAAGCACGCGCAGGCTTTCCGACGCTTTCTGAACCTCACCCAAGCGCGTCCCAAATGATAAAATGGCAACTCCAGAACCCTGTTGAACGATGCGCCCCTTACCGATTTCCAATCTTTCAGGCGTTTCAGGGATTTCTACGCCTTCTCCTTCACCTCTGGGATAGCGAAACGCGATTGGGCCATCATCATACGCGGCAGCAGTCGCCACCATATGTGTCAATTCCGCCTCATCTGCAGCAGCCATAACAACCATATTCGGCAAGTTCGCTAGATATGCAGTATCAAAGCTGCCTGCATGTGTTGCACCATCAGCACCAACCAAACCCGCACGGTCAATTGCGAAACGCACAGGCAGATTTTGTAACGCAACATCATGCACAACCTGATCATATCCACGCTGCAAGAACGTTGAATAAATGGCACAGAACGGGCGCAAACCGCCTGCGGCCAAAGCCGCCGCAAATGTCACACCGTGTTGTTCCGCAATCCCAACGTCAAAACAGCGGCTTGGATAGCGTTGCGCAAAAGTTGCAAGCCCTGTTCCATCAGGCATCGCTGCTGTCACAGTGCAGATGCGTGGATCAGCTGCCGCAGCGTTTAACAATGCATCCGAAAAAACAGAGGTATAACTGGGCGCATTCGAAGGTGATTTGACTTGTTTCCCCGTTAAAACATCAAACTTGGCCGTTGCATGACCCTTATCCCGCGCGGCCTCCGCTGGGGCATACCCTTTGCCTTTTTTGGTGACAATATGTATCAAAACGGGCCCATCTGCGCGTGCTTTGACCGTGCGCAGAACGGGCAAAAGTTGGTTCATGTCGTGACCATCCAGTGGCCCGACATATGAAAAACCCAATGCCTCAAACAGGGTGCCGCCAACGGTCATCCCCTTGATCATTTCCTTGGCACGTTTGGCCCCCTCACGGAAAGGTGCAGGTAAAAATCCAATGGCTCCACGCGCAACATCCCGCAGATCTTGTAGCGGAGCTTCTGCATAAAGTTGTGATAGATAGGAGGACAAGGCACCAACAGGCGGCGCAATCGACATTTCATTATCGTTCAAAATAACGATCAGGCGCTTTTTCAAATGGCCTGCGTTGTTCATCGCCTCATAGGCCATGCCAGCGCTCATTGATCCATCACCGATCACGGCGATGGCATCACCATGCCCCGTATCGCAAGCACCGCCCAAATCGCGCGCTACCGCGAACCCAAGGGCGGCAGAAATCGATGTACTTGAATGCGCCGCGCCAAAAGGATCATACGCACTTTCGGCGCGTTTAGTAAATCCGCTGAGGCCATCTTGTTGGCGCAAGGTGCGGATACGATCTCGACGACCTGTCAGGATTTTGTGTGGATAGGCCTGATGACTGACGTCCCAGATGATTTTATCGCGCGGGCTATCAAAGATCGCATGAAGCGCAACCGTTAGTTCAACTACGCCCAATCCAGCCCCCAAATGCCCACCTGTTTCAGAAACGGCAGAAATGGTTTCCTGGCGCAATTCTTCGGCTACTTGTTTTAGGTCTGCATCTGAAAAACGCTTCAGGTCTTCGGGCAACTGCACCCGATCAAGCAGTGGAGTATTCGGACGATGTGACATAAAACAAAAGGCGCCTTGGGTTAATTTTCCCGAGAAATAGCGAAGCGCGCAACATCCTGCAAGTTTTGCGCCTTATTTCCATAACATGAAATAGCCTCTTCCGCCTGCTCAACAAGGGCGCGTGCTCGTTGCTTCGCACCGCGCAAACCAAGTAAGGAAACAAATGTGGCCTTGCCTGCATCGGCATCTTTATTCAAACGCTTACCCGTTTTGGCCTCATCTCCTTCTACATCCAGGATGTCATCGGCGATTTGAAATGCCAGACCAACGGCTTGAGCGTAAGTTGAAAGGGGCATAATATCAACGCCAGCCATGATCGCACCACTGATCGCAGACCATTCAATTAATGCACCTGTTTTTCCATTTTGTAGGTGTTCAATTTGCTTGAGCGTCAGGGGTGTTTCCGCGGTTTCCGCAGCAATATCCAACGCCTGCCCTAAGACCATTCCATGTGCGCCGGAAGCCTTTGCCAATGTTTTGGCCAGTTCGGCACGCACATCCGGCGAACCTGCATGAACGTTCAAGACTAGTTCAAACCCCATCGTTTGGAGCGCATCACCAGCAAGCACTGCTGTTGCTTCGTCCCATGCCTTGTGCACAGTTGGACGCCCACGGCGCATATCATCATTGTCCATGCAAGGCATATCATCATGTACCAAAGAATATGCATGCAATGCCTCTATCGCCGTTGCGGGCCAAATCGACTGTTCGATTGTAATACCGAACATAGCAGCACTTTCGATAACCATATAGGCCCTCATGCGTTTGCCGCCCTGAACAGCGTAACGCATTGCATCAACAACTGGCTGTTGTGCATATGTATCAAGATATGCGTTTAAATGCGCCTCAACCGTGAGGGCATTCGCAGAAATGCGTTCGTAAAAATCCATCACGCACCATCAAGCGGAGTGGTACCTGTCGGTGTGCCAGTCGCATCTAATGTGATGGCGGCTACTTTTTCTTCAGCTTCCTTCAATTTCGCTTCGCAGCGCTTTTTCAGAAATGCACCACGTTCATAAAGTGCGATCGACTGATCCAATGCTACGTCACCACGTTCAAGTTGCCCGACAACGCGCTCCAGTTCGGACATTGCTTGTTCAAATGTCATTTCTTCGACGGGTGTTTCACTCATTTGGGGGCCTCGATCAATTCGTTCACAAACACCTTAGCGGATGCTGCCAAGGCCCGTAAATCATAACCGCCTTCCAGAACAGACACCAGACGCCCCTGACATATTTCGTGCGCCACTGCACATAATTCATGCCCCAACCATTGGAAATCTTCGGTTTCCCAATTCAGTTGCGCCAATGGATCATCCCTATGGGCATCAAAACCCGCTGAAACCAAAATGAGCTCTGGTGCGAAATCACGCAGCCGAGGAAACACGTTCTGTGTATATACTGACCGCATTGCAGCACCGTCGGCTTCAGGTTCAAATGGGATATTCAATACGTTGTTGTATTCACCCGTTTCAGTCGCAGCACCCGTCCCCGGCCACAAAGGCATTTGTTGCGATGTAATAGTGAGCGCGCGGGATTCGTCCCAAAGAATATCTTGCGTCCCGTTACCGTGGTGCACATCAAAATCAACAACTGCAACCCGTTTCAGGCCATGATAATCCAAGGCATGTTTTGCGCCCAGGGCCACGTTTCCGAATAGACAAAAGCCCATCGCCATTGCGGTTTCTGCATGATGTCCAGGCGGACGCACTGCCACAAACGCATTCTTTGCCTCGCCGTTCAGAACCATATCGATAGCACGCAATGTTCCACCAGCCGCGCGATACGCCGCGTCGACTGATCCAGGCGACATGTGCGTATCTGCATCAACCTGATACGTCCCCGAATCTGGTCGCATCCGTTTGATTTCATCGATGTATGACTTTGGGTGAATACGCAGCAAATCATCGTCTGCTGCCATTGGAGCAGTGACGCGTTTTAAATCCAGTGGTGCGAGAGCATGCAAAACATGTTCCAGACGGGCAACCTGTTCAGGATGACCAGCAGGTGTATCATGATCCAAACAATCCGCGTGAGTGATCAAGGCGGTTTTCATAAAGGCCCCGGCCCTGCTCAGCTAGGGGACATGCCGCGCAACCGTTCAGAGCGGCGACGCAACAGTTCAACAACCGTCAGAAGCGCAATAGAAATAATCACAAGGATCGTAGCAACTGCAAGAATCGTAGGGGAAATCTGTTCACGGATACCTGAGAACATTTGACGCGGAATGGTTCGTTGTCGCACGTCGGCAAGTTGCAGCACTGCGACAACTTCGTCAAATGAAGTGATAAACGCGAATAGCGCGCCCGAAATCACACCCGGCAAAATAAGAGGCATCTGCACTTTGAAAAACGTACGTATAGGTCCCGCACCCATGTTCGCGCTGGCGCGTGTTAGTGATTTATCAAACCCTGATAGGGTCGCCGTGACCGTGATAATGACAAAAGGCGTCCCCAATACAGCATGCGCAAGGATGATACCCCAATAGGTTTTGACCAAATTTATGTCAGCGAAGAAGAATGCCAACCCCGAAGCGGTAATAACCAATGGCACAATCATAGGCGAAATCAACAGCGCCATAATCGGGCGGCGCCATGGCATATCGCTCGAAGCTAGGCCAATGGCAGCGAGTGTCCCAAGGGAAGTCGACAGGATGGTTGCCAAAATTCCAATGTAAAATGAGTTTCGGATTGAACGCACCCATTGCGCATTGTTCCAAACATCCGACCACCAGCCTGTGATCGCCTCGGGATCCACCATGCCGTTTTGCAAAATATCCCAATACCAGCGTGCCGAAAACGCTGCAGGGTCTAGTGCCAGCATACCTGGCGTGAAACTAAAATATGGCTCTTGGTTAAACGACAACGGAATTAGAATAATGATTGGTGTGATCAAGAACACAAATATTGCGCCACAGATTGTCCTGAATGTATAAAACCAGAGAACTTCTTTTGAAGTCGCATAGGGTGGTAGCGGCAAGCGATAGCGGCCGCTATCCAGCCACAAAACCATGCGTCCAATAACAAATCCCCAGAGAGCCATGAGCACACCAAATGGGAAGCTGATCAAACCACTGCCCACAGCTAAAAAGACGAGGACACCGACCCAACCGGACAAACCACGCCCAACGCCCGACTTCAAGAGCGCTAGTCCAAACACCGAAAACAACAATGATCCGACAACCAAATATAGTGGCATCAGCACTACATCACCTTGGGCCGTCAAAAGCCCTGTGAGCGCCCCAAAACCGCCGATAATGCCCAGAGTAAAACCAAGCGGTGGCTGAGGGGGTATGTATTTATATTGACCTGACATCACCTAACCCAATTTCATATTATCAATGCCGACAATGCGGTCATAAATCCAGAACATGAACAACACAAACACAAGCATCACCAAACCCATGGCCGCAGCTAGGTTCCAGTTCAATGACTTACGCATATGGAAGTCGATGAAGTTTGAAATCATCTGACCATCCTGGCCACCAACCAATGCGGGCGTGATGTAGTAACCGATTGCCAGGATGAATACCAACAACGCACCTGCTCCAATCCCAGGAACGGTCTGTGGGAAATAAACACGCCAGAATGCTGTCCAATTCGTGGCACCCATTGATTTTGCAGCGCGCACATAACTGGGTGGGATGGTTTTCATCACGGAATATAGAGGCAAAATCATAAACGGCAAAAGGATATGCGTCATCGCGATTAAGGTACCGGTTTTGTTGTAAATCAGACTAAACCGATCTTCATCTGTAGCCAAACCAAAGACAACAAAGAGGTCATTCATAACACCCTGCGCCTGCAACATTGCGATCCACGCCGTCGTTCGAACCAAAAGAGACGTCCAAAACGGCAGAAGAACAAGAATAAGCAACAGGTTAGAGGTACGCGTAGGCAGTGTCGATAGCATGTAGGCCACGGGATAGCCCAGCAGGAAACAAAACACTGTGACAAGAAACGAAATCTCGAGCGTTCGCCAAAACAGGATCACATGAATACGACGCTCCTCCTCTTGTCGAACGATCGTGCCGTCAGCTAACATCTTTAGATCCACAGCAGCTGCCAGATAGGCGGGCGTATAAATGCGGGAAGCCGTTTTCATGGCCTGCCACACCTCAATATCACCCCAATCTTTATCTTTCTTGATTAGGGCTTCCATGAATGGTGCTTCCATTTTTTTGGCAGAGCGAGCGGTTTTGGTGAACAAACTGCGTGTTCCAGACATTTCACGGTTAACACGCGTTGCAACCTTGCCAATGGTCTTTTCTTCTTTCGCCACCACCAAATCAGCAACCAACATTGCCGCCATTTCTTCGGTGGGCTCGCTAACTGCATCCCAATCTTTTAGTACTTCCGTCGTTCCTGGCATCAATGTCGCAAAGCGCTCATCGTAAAAAGCTTGGGTCAAAAAATTCGCAATCGGGTAAACAAACAACACCAAAATGAAGGCCAACAGTGGAAAGGCCAAACCAAATGCACGTGCTCGCGATCTTATCAAAGACTGCGCTAACTTGCGTTTCAGCGGTGTTCCATCAGCGGCGACAATGGGTATTGTGGTATCAGACATTTTTTATCCAAAAATAGAAAGGGTGCGCGAAAGCCTCGCGCACCCAAGTCGTGATTAGTTTGCCAACCATGCGTTGAAACGTTCGTTCAACTCGTCTTGGTTGTCCGCCCAGAATTCAAAATCATTTGAAATCGCTGTTGCGAAGTTTTCTGGTGAAGTTGGCATCTGTGGACCCATTGCTAGGCTTGCGTTTGAGTGGTACGCACCAACCAACGGCGCGGATGATTTACGCGCTGGGCCATATGAAATGTATGATGCTTGCGCTGCCAGCTGTTCAGTCTCTGTTGAGAACTTCAAGAAGTCCATTGCCAAGTCTGCATTTGGTGCACCTTTAACAATTGCCCACATGTCAACGTCAAAAACCTGTGCGTCCCAAACGATTTCAAATGGCTTATTTTCTGATGCAACCGCGTTGAATATACGGCCGTTGTATGCTGTTGTCATTGCGACTTCGCCATCCGCTAGCAATTGTGGAGGCTGCGCACCAGCTTCCCACCAGACAACGCTGTCTTTGATCGTATCTAGTTTCGCAAACGCACGATCAACACCTTCATCTGTACCTAGAACTTCATAGATATCAGCTGCTGCAACGCCATCCGCTGCAAGCGCCATTTCTAGGTTCGCTTTTGGTGACTTACGCAGACCACGCTTGCCTGGGAAGGCATCAAGGTCAAAGAAGTCGCCGATAGATGTTGGGCCATTTGCTATGACAGAGGAATCATACGCGAAAATTGTTGACCAAACGATATTTGCAACAGCGCAATCTGTGAATGATCCAGGAATGAAATCATCAGCCGCAGCCGAACCATCCGCACCATTTGGCAATGATGAATGGTCAATTTCCATGAATAGACCTTCGTCACACCCACGAACGGCGTCTGACTTTTCCACGTCAATGATATCCCAGGTTACTGAACCGGACTCAACCTGTGCTTTGACTTCTGCCAAACCACCTGAATAGTCTTCTGATACAACTGTGTTACCAGTCGCGGCTGTCCAAGGCTTGTGATACGCCTCAACCTGCGATTTTGTGTATGCACCACCCCAAGAAACGGCAGTGATGGAACCTTCGGCAAATGCAGTACCTGCGCTGATCGCAAGAACGCTTGCCGTTGTTAATGACATGATAGTTTTCATTATTTTCTCCCAGTTGGTTTACACGCCCACGCACAACACGAGGGCAATTTCAAAATGCTCAGATAATCATGCGTCAAGCGCACGACAATCTTCCGGTTGCCACCCGATCTCAATTACTTCTCCGACGTTCAGACGTGTCTGATCCGGAGCATTCCGTGTTTTCACGATGAATTCTGTGTTGCCTGCCACATTCAAACGCGTCCGCAGGATGTCACCCATATAGATCACTTCCAAAACTTCTGCGTTTAATAGATGTGCGCCTTCTTTTAGGCGATCTTTTCTAAACTCTACGCGCTCAGGGCGTATGGAGACGCGGGTTCGCTCTCCTTTCGCGCTGACGTTGACGGGCTTGGCGTCAATCACATCGCCATTGTCCAGCTTTACAAGGGCTATCCCATCTTTAATTTCTTCGATGACACCGTCTAGCGTGTTGTTTTCACCGATGAACTGCGCAACAAAGCTATTTTTAGGTTGTTCGTATAAAACATCTGGTGCGTCAATCTGTTGAATCACACCATCATTAAACACGGCAACGCGGTCTGACATCGTTAGGGCCTCTGTTTGGTCGTGCGTTACGTAGACGACGGTAATGCCCAAGTTGTGCGCAAGACGCGTGATTTCAAACTGCATTTTTTCGCGCAGTTGTTTGTCCAAGGCACCCAATGGTTCGTCCATAAGAACCAATTCGGGTTCAAAAACCAAAGCACGCGCTAATGCGATGCGTTGCTGCTGCCCACCAGAAAGCTGTGCGGGACGACGACCACCGAAATCACCCATCTCAACCATGTCAAGTGCGCGCTTAACCTTGGCTTCGCGTTCAGATTTACCCAAATTCCGCACTTCCAACGGAAACGATAGGTTTTCCACAACTGTCATGTGCGGGAATAAAGCATAGTTTTGGAAAACCATGCCAATCCCACGTTTATGCGGTGGAATATTGTTGATCGACACACCGTCCAATAGGATTTCACCGTGCGTGGCTGTTTCAAAACCAGCCAACATCATAAGACAAGTTGTCTTACCAGAACCAGATGGTCCCAACATCGTTAGAAACTCACCTTTTGGAATGTCTAGATTAAGATCTTTGACGACGAGGGATTCACCGTCATAGCTTTTTTGCACCCGATCAAATCGAACGAATGCATTGTTTGTTATGTCTAAGGCCAAACTAGGCTCCCTTATTCCTACGGTCTTGTGCCGTTGTTGACGCAATTGTAAACATATCAACCGCTTATGGTGCAACAAGCTTTTTGCGTTTTGAGCGAATTTTTTGGTCCGTTCTGCGTTTGAAGCAGGATGAACTGTCTAATTGCATCTAGCTAGAAACAAGCACATTGCTCTTCCCACAAACCTTGTTCTTTGACTATCTCCATTGCTTCATCCAGTGATTTCCGCGCGCGCACGATCAGCAGGTCAATTTCATCGTTGGAAATGATTAAGGGAGGAGAAATGATCATGCGGTCTCCAACGTGGCGCATTATCAAGTTGTTCGCAAAACAGCGTTCGCGACAAATGTAACCAACCGTTCCTGCATTTGCCTTAAACGCCGCGCGGGTGGCTTTGTTCGGGGTCAGTGCTAGTGATCCCATCATGCCAACGATTTTAGCTTCACCAACCATGGGGTGATCCGTCATCGCCTCCCATTTCTGCTTCAAATAGGGAGCGGCTGTGTCGCGCACGTAGCCGACAACGTTTTCTTCTTCCATAATGCGTAGGTTTTCATTGGCGACGGCTGCAGCGACAGGATGGCTGGAATAGGTGTAGCCATGGTTGAATTCGTCCCCTGCGATGACCTTGGCAACCTCATCACAGACAATGGACCCACCGATCGGCTGATAGCCCGAGCTGAGCCCCTTGGCTATTGTCATGATCTGTGGGCGAATGTTCAGGGTTTCGGACCCAAACCAATTTCCTGTACGGCCAAACCCACAAATGACTTCATCCACGATAAGCAAAATACCGTAATGGTCACAGATCCGCTGGACTTCGGGCCAATAAGTGTCTGGTGCAACGATCACGCCGCCCGCCCCTTGGACAGGTTCGGCGATAAAGGCGGCGACACGATCTGTCCCCAGTTGCTTGATTGCCTTTTCCAACTCGGCGGCGCGGGCGCGACCGAAATCCTCGGGAGTCATATCATCCCCTTCGCTCCACCAATTAGGTTGATTGATATGATGAATGTCAGGGATTGGCATGCCGCCTTGTTCGTGCATCGCACTCATCCCGCCAAGCGATCCACCCCCAACGGTCGACCCGTGATAGGCATTTTTGCGGCTGATAACGATTGATTTTTGCGGCTTCCCCTTCATCGCCCAATAATGACGTACCATGCGAATGTTTGTATCGTTAGCCTCGGACCCGGAACCTGCATAAAAAACATGGTTCAAATCCGCTGGTGCAAGGTTTGCAATGCGTTCAGACAATTCAATGGCTGGGATATGAGTAGTTTGAAAGAAGGTGTTGTAGTAGGGCAGCTGTTTCATCTGACGATGCGCCACATCAGCAAGCTCTTCTCGGCCGTAACCGATATTGACACACCATAGCCCCGCCATCGCGTCCAAGATTTTTTCACCATCACTGTCGTAAACGAATACGCCATTCGCCGCGGTGATGACGCGCGCACCTTTTTCCGCCAATTGTCCCTGTGCTGTAAACGGATGCATGTGATGCGCTGCATCGCGCGCTTGCAATTCATGGGTGGGGGCGTGGTTGAAAATCTGGTTCATAATTTTGATCCATTTTGCTGGAATAAACGCGTGTTTGCAGGTCAGATCCCAAAATATGATCAAATTTTATTTTGTCAATCGAATCAGATTGCCTGTGCTTAACGTGAAAATTCGGCGATTACGTAGTCTATACCTTCGTTCACGTCAGCCGACATGGCGGCGGCGGCTTCGTCAAATTGACCAATACGTACGGCAGCAATCGCCTGTTGATGATGATCAACTAAATTCTGCGTTCCAACCCGACCACAGACAACCCGAAGCGATGGTCCATAGCGCAGCCATAGATTATCTGCCAACGATTCCAAAATGGGTGCTTCAGCAAATGAATAAAGCGTTTTGTGGAATTCGTAATTGTGCCGCAAGTATGCGCCGATATCACCGCGCGCGATTGCCGAGTCTAGGCCAGAATCCAATGATTCAAGCTGTTTTAGACCATTTTCATCAATGTTTGAAAAGCCTTTAAGCGTCAATTCACGTTCGATCATCGCACGTGCAAACTTCAATTCGAACAGATTTTCGGGTGTTAAAACAGGCACACTGACACGGCGATTTCCCTGAAACTCCAGAGCACCTTCCGAAATCAGCCGGCGCAGCGCCTCGCGAACAGGAGTCATCCCCACTTCTAAACGGGCTACCAAACCCTGAATTGTCACCGCTTGGCCAGGTGCAATTTCACCAAATAACAGCAACTCTTTCAGCGCACGATAGGTCATTTCATGTGCTGGTAACCCTACTGACGTCAACTTTGTCATTACCTGCAAATCCTCATTTATTGCATACTTTAGAGTATCTTGCAGCAAATTACACGACTTCTCTTGCGCCTGCGACAATCGCGTGGGAACATATAGGTGTTGCCACATGCGCAATTTTTGATCAAATTATGTGCCAACGGGGAAAACCCCGTGGTTCAATGGGAGAGAGACATGAAAACTAATCTCTTATCAGCAACAGCTGGTTTGGCGATTATCGCCTCAAGCGCTTTTAGCGAGGAAGTGCGTGTTTACAACTGGTCCGATTACATCGACGAAGAGTTGCTAACAAAATTCGAATCTGAAACAGGCATCGATCTAATCTATGACGTCTTTGACAGCAACGAAGTACTTGAAACAAAACTACTGGCAGGTGGCTCTGGCTATGACGTTGTTGTGCCCTCTGGCACATTTCTGCAGCGTCAAATCCAAGCAGGCGCTTTCCAAAAGCTAGACGGCGCTAAGCTTTCGAACGCAGGCAACATGTGGGACGAAATTAAAGCGCGGACGGATCAATATGACCCTGGTGGAGAGTATTCCATTAACTACATGTGGGGAACAACCGGCATTGGTTATAATATCGGCAAAGTAGAAGAAGCACTGGGTGCTGATGCGCCGCTTGATTCCTGGTCATTGGTTTTCGATCCTGCAAACATGGAAAAATTGGCGGATTGCGGTGTTCACTTCCTTGACGCCCCAGCTGAAATGATCCCAGCAGCGCTGCTATACATCGGGGAAGACCCCGATAGCCATGATCCAGAAGTGATCGCCAAGGCAGAAGCCGTATATGCAGCAGTTCGCCCATACATCCGTAAATTCCACAGCTCAGAGTACATCAATGCTCTTGCAAACGGTGAAATTTGTGTTGCAGTTGGTTGGTCAGGCGATGTGTTCCAGGCGCAATACAGCGCAGCAGAAGCGGAAAATGGGAATGAAATTGATTACTCTATTCCAGTAGAAGGCGCACAAATGTGGTTTGACCAAATGGCGATCCCAGTCGACGCACCAAACCCAGATGCAGCGCATAAATTTATCAACTTTATCATGGATGCGCAAAACTCTGCAGCGGCAACAAACTATGTTTGGTATGCCAGTGGTAACAAAGCCGCACAGGAATTTATTGATCCAGAGATCCTTGAATACCCAGCGGTTTACCCAGATGCAGCAACGCTTGCGAATTTGTTCACAACACGCCCATACGATGCACGTGTTCAGCGTGTCGTAACACGTATGTGGACAAAGATTAAGTCAGGCACTTAATCACAAAATATAAAACCCGCGCGGCACAAACTGCGCGGGTTTTTTGTTTTTAAATTTGGGATGCACCATGTCCGAAGCCCTTCGACCTGTTTTCGCCCCTTGGAATGATCCAGACGAAAAACCACTGATCCAATTCAAAAATGTGACCAAGCGATTTGGAGATTTCACCGCAATTGATGATTTAACAATCGATATTTTTGAACGTGAATTTTTTGCCCTGTTGGGTCCATCGGGCTGTGGTAAAACCACATTGATGCGGATGCTTGCGGGGTTTGAAACCCCGAGCGAAGGTACAATATTACTCAGCGGTCAGGACATCGCACCGATCCCGCCGAACAAACGCGCCGTAAACATGATGTTCCAATCCTACGCGTTGTTTCCACATTTGTCAGTTTGGGAAAACATCGCCTTTGGCCTGAAGCGCGAGGGAATTAAAGGTGACGCACTAAACGGTCGTGTCGATGAAATGCTGCGACTGACGCGTTTGGAACGATTTGCAAAACGCAAACCACACCAGATTTCAGGTGGACAACGACAGCGCGTTGCCCTCGCGCGTTCATTGGCCAAGGCGCCTAAGTTGTTGTTGTTGGATGAACCACTTGGCGCGTTGGATAAAAAATTGCGTCAGGATACGCAATTCGAACTTATGGATATTCAGGAAAAAACAGGCACAACATTTGTGATTGTGACACATGACCAAGAAGAGGCGATGACAGTCGCCAGCAGGATCGCCGTCATGGATGAAGGACGCATGATTCAGGTCGATACCCCCGCACGTATTTATGAGGCACCCAACACCGTTTACGTGGCCGATTTTATTGGGGACGTAAATATCATCGACGGACGCGCAACGCCGTCTGGCGAACAAGTTCAAATCGCCTGGGGGGAAGGCATGTCAGACATTACCGGCACGACTGACGCATCATTCGAGAAAGGTGATCAGGTTCATCTTGCCATCCGACCGGAAAAGGTATCCATCAGTGTCGAAAAACCTGACGATACACCCAACGCATTCCAAGGTAAGGTTGTGGACATAGCCTATTTGGGCAACCTTTCAACCTACCACGTTGAAATGCCTAACGGACAGATCATCAAGGCGCAAAGCGCAAATACACGCCGTCTTTCGCGCCGCGCAATTACATGGGACGACACGGTTTGGATTAGCTTTACTGCCACCGCTGGCGTTCTGTTAAAGCGGTAGCCATGCGTAGATTTGCCCTTATCGCCATCCCGTATTTTTGGCTCTTGGCCCTATTTTTGGTGCCTTTTGCCATTGTTTTCAAAATTTCGCTGTCGGATATCGCACTATCAATACCCCCCTATTTGCCCCAATTGGATCTTGCCAAAGGATGGGAAGGATTTACCAAATTTTTAGGTGCATTGGATTTCGAAAATTTCGAATTTCTGATGATGGATGATTTGTATTACAAAGCCTATCTATCCAGTCTGAAAATCGCAGCGATCTCGACCTTTTTGACATTGCTGATTGGATATCCAATCGCCTATGCGATGACCCGCGCAGGCGAGGAATGGCGTCCAACGCTGTTAATGTTGGTGATCCTGCCATTTTGGACATCCTTCCTGATCCGCGTTTACGCATGGATTGGCATTTTGGGACAAGAGGGGTTTTTGAACCAAACCCTAATGTTCCTTGGGTTGACGTCTGAACCCCTCATCATTCTGAACACACCCATCGCGGTCTATATCGGAATCGTTTACACCTATCTGCCGTTTATGATTTTGCCGATCTATTCCGCGTTGGAAAAACTGGACAATAGCCTGTTAGAGGCAGCTGAGGATTTGGGCTGTTCGCGTATCACGGCATTCTGGTTAGTCACATTCCCATTATCACGCGGTGGGATCATCGCGGGCTGTTTCCTTGTGTTTATTCCAACCTTGGGCGAATTTGTGATTCCATCCCTCTTGGGCGGATCAAACACATTGATGATTGGTAAGGTTCTTTGGGATGAATTCTTCTCAAACCGTGATTGGCCCTTGGCCTCTGCGGTGGCCGTTATCTTGTTATTGATCCTGATCATTCCGATCATCTTGTTCCAACGAAATGAACAAAAACAACGGGAGTCGGAGGGATGAGACGTCTAACTTGGTTTAACACAACATCCCTAACACTCGGGTTTGCCTTTCTTTACCTACCCATGGTGATTTTGGTGATCTATTCGTTCAACTCATCGAAATTGGTCACGGTTTGGGCTGGGTTTTCCACAAAATGGTATGGCGAGTTGATGCGGAATGAGGCGTTCTTGGACGCTGCGTGGGTGACTATTAAGGTTGCCGTTTTATCATCAACCTTTGCCACCGTTCTCGGCACCTTGGCCGCCTATGTTCTTGTGCGCGCGGGTCGGTTTTGGGGGCGGACATTGTTCTCTGGGATGATCTATGCACCGCTTGTGATGCCAGAAGTCATTACGGGCCTATCCCTTCTTCTCCTATTTATTGGTATTGGTCTGGATCGGGGCGTCATGACGATCGTCTTGGCCCACACCACCTTTTCAATGTGCTATGTGTCTGTGGTTGTGTCATCGCGCCTTGCGACCTTTGATATGTCACTGGAAGAGGCCGCATTGGATTTGGGGTCCACCCCATTTGAGGCATTTCGTCTGGTGACATTACCCATCATCGCACCCGCGGTCATCTCGGGATGGCTCTTAGCCTTCACACTGTCATTGGATGATTTGGTGATCGCATCCTTCACCTCTGGTCCGTCGGCCACCACTCTACCGATCAAGATTTTCTCGGCCGTGCGCCTTGGGGTCAGTCCAGAAATCAATGCGCTTTCAACGATCATGATTGCGATGGTGACCATTGGTGTGATTTCGGCCTCGCTGATTTCGAAACGCGCCGCGGTGCGCCAACGATTAGAAGAACAGCAAGCCGTGAGTTCCTAAATGCGCTATGTCTATGAAACTGCAGCCTATGGTCCCGATCCCATTCGGGACCTTTATTGGTCAACGACAGTTCCATCTGTTACATTGCCGACATTAGACGGATCGCACAAAACCGATGTTGCCGTCATAGGTGCTGGATTTACGGGCTTGTCCGCGGCCTATCATTTGGGACAGGCAGGTGTTGATGTTACCGTGATGGATGCACAACATCCCATGTTCGGCGCAACGGGACGTAATGGTGGATTCTGCTGTTTGGGCGGCGGGAAAATTTCAATTGCACGTTTAGATAGGCTTTATGGATCAGATCAACGACAATTATACCGCCAAGCGGAAAAGGCCGCTGTCGATCTGGTTGATCAATTTATTTCCGACCATGATTTAGATGTCGATCGCCACTCAAATGGCGAAACACTCTTGGCCCACAAACCAAAACATGCGCGGGACTTTCCCGCGATTCAGGCCGAAATTCGGCGCGACTACGGCGTCACCGCCGAGATTTTGGAAAAACAGGAACTTCGCCAAAACGGGTTGGGCGGCGCATTTCATGGCGCAATCACAACCCCCATTGGCTTTGGATTGAATCCCCAAAAATATGCCAGCGGATTATTACAAATGGCACAAACTAAAGGTGCCAAAATCTATGCCAACACCCCCGCCCAGCGCATTGTGCCAACGACATCAGGATACGACATCGAGACCCCAAACGGGACAGTATCCTGCAACAAATTCATCATCGCCACAAATGGCTATTCATCCGAGGATATGTTTCCATGGATGCGCGCACGCTTTTTGCCTGTACAGTCATCTGTCATCGTCACGCGTCCGATCACGGATCAGGAACAAACGGCGCAAGGATGGACCAGCGCGCAAATGGCGTATGACAGTCGGTTTTTGCTACACTATTTTCGAATGATGCCGAACAATCGATTCCTGTTTGGCATGCGTGGTGGACTGCATTACACCGAACGTTCTAACGCACGGATCCGTCAAAAAATCAGGCGCGATTTTGCTGGGATGTTTCCTGCATGGCGTGATGTGACCATTGATTATGAATGGTCAGGGCTTGTGGCGCTTAACCGATCTGAAACGCCCTTTATCGGTGAAATTCCGGGATACGCGGGGGGCTATGCGGGGTTTGGTTATCACGGGAATGGCATCGCGATGGCCAGCTATGCTGGTGCACTTCTCTGTGATGTGGTGTTGGATCAGATTGACACGCGCCCCTACTCCAAGGCATTTCAACGCATTCCCACGCAGTTTCCGCTGGGGCGGTTTCGCCGCTATATGCTCGCGCCAATCTATGCGCTGGCCCAAAGCGTGGATTTATGACCGCCGCGCCAGATAAAACGCAACGGTCATTGTGTTACCCTAGTTTTTTGCGCCCACGCTTGGCAAAACCCAATCCGCACGGGGGAAGTGACAGGTATAGCCGTTCGGGTGACGCACCAAATAATCCTGATGTTCTGGTTCTGCCTCCCAAAATGTAACCGCAGGCGACACCTTGGTCACGACAGGAGCTGGCCATAAACCAGAGGCGTTCACGTCCACAATTGTTTTCACGGCCATCTCTTTTTGCGCATCGCTTGTATAGAAAATTTCAGACCGATAGCTGTCGCCAATATCATTTCCTTGGCGGTCAATCGTTGTCGGGTCATGTATTTGGAAAAAGAATTCCAACAATTTTCGATAGCTGACCACCGATGGATCAAATTCGATCTCAACCGCCTCTGCATGCCCTGTGGTTTTTGTGCAGACCAATCGATATGTTGGATTGTCCACATGACCCCCTGTGTACCCAACACGCGTTTTGTGAACCCCAGGGATGCAACGAATTAAATCCTCCATTCCCCAAAAACATCCACCTGCAAATACCGCCGTTTCCATCTTAGTCCTCCACTTGGTCCAAATAGGCGCCATAACCTTCACCTTCCATCTCATCCTTCGGCACAAAGCGAAGCGATGCGGAATTGATGCAATAGCGCAATCCGCCACGATCCTGGGGGCCATCTGGGAATACGTGGCCCAAATGGCTATCCCCATGCGTGCTGCGCACTTCTGTACGGATCATGCCATGCGTTGTATCACGCAACTCATTTATATGTGCCGCTTCAATCGGTTTGGTAAAACTGGGCCATCCACATCCACTCTCATACTTATCAGAGGATGCAAATAGGGGTTCGCCTGAGACAATATCAACGTAAATTCCGGACTCTTTGTTATCAAGAAGCTTGCCTGTCCCGGGCCGCTCCGTCCCACTTTCTTGGGTCACCCAAAATTCCTCATCGCTTAATCGCGCGATGGCATTTGGATCTTTGAAATAGCCTGCACTCATGATGATCTCCTCTTCGCTTGCCTCATAAGGTAAGCGAATTTCACCAAGCATCAAGAACCCATCAACAACCCGTTACGGGAAGGTGGGCGGAGCGAATTGCCCTGCACGAGCGTCGCACGCCTGAACGCTCGCGCACCGACATAATACCGACGTAATACCGACGTTTTACAGACCGCAAAATTCGTCCCTAGAATAGCCTTGCAAAAACAACAGGGCGGTCAAATCGCCGTGGTTCACACGCACATCGCATTCCGCCTGAACCGCGGGTTTTGCATGCAGTGCAACACCTGTTCCTGCACGCCCCAACATGCCCAAATCATTGGCACCATCCCCAACAGCGATCACATCATTCTCTGACAATCCCAACTTGGCAGTGATCTTTTCCAACTGCTCTACTTTGGCCTCTCTGCCCAATATAGGGCGTGCGACTTTACCGCTTAATTTATCCCCGTCCACCAAGAGTGTATTGGCGTGATGCTCATCAAATCCAAGGGTCTCCGCAACCTTATGTGTAAAAGCCGTGAACCCCCCCGACACCAATGCGGCATAGGCCCCGTCTGCCTTCATGGTCGCGATCAATGTGCACCCACCAGGCATAAATTTTATGCGTTCTTTCAGAACCTCATCAATGATATGCGCAGGCTGATCCGCCAACAGCGCAACGCGCTCATCCAGCGCCGCTTCAAAATCTAATTCACCATTCATGGCCCGCGCTGTGATCTCTTTTACACGATCCCCAACACCAACTTCATCGGCCAATTCATCGATGCATTCCTGTTGGATCATGGTGCTGTCCATATCCGCCAATAACATCTTTTTGCGCCGCTCAGATGCAGCTTGAACAATCATATCGACGCCAATGTTTTGAAACTCTTGCCATACCTGCCACTGATTGCTCGGAACGGTTTCAATCGGAAACTCTGCGGCCTCTGCATGCGACAACCAAACCGTATCGCCCCCGCCCCATGCATGGCGCAAGGAATCCAACACTGTCAAATTCACTCGTTCTTGGTTTGGCGCACCGATAAGCGTGACCTGATACATGATTTCTGTTTCCTATAAGGGACATATGCGTCGCAAAATTATTCTTGAATGTCGCTATATAGACCTTTTTCTGCTTGTGAAACCAACTTTCTCTCTCTATTTCGGTACGTGGGACACCCCTCCCCAACGAGGGGCGCATATCTGAAAGGGTAGCATTGATGGCTATGAATATACCGGCTGCGCGGCCGTTGAACGCGCGTTTTTCTTCTGGTCCGTGTACCAAAATCCCCACGTTTTCTTTGGATAAATTGGCAGATGCCCCATTGGGCCGCTCGCATCGTGCGGCTGTGGGCAAGGCCAAGCTCAAGAAAGCAATCGAAAAAACACGAGAGATTCTGAACATCCCAGCCGACTATCGCATTGGGATTGTTCCTGCGTCTGATACTGGCGCGGTTGAAATGGCGATGTGGTCCATGTTGGGCGCGCGCCCTGTGACTATGGTCGCCTGGGAAAGCTTTGGCGAAGGCTGGGTCACAGATGTTGTCAAACAACTGAAACTTGATGCAGATGTACGCACAGCCGAATACGGCGAAATCGTCGATATGACCGCGGTAGATTACAATACGGACGTTGTGTTTACATGGAACGGCACCACATCTGGCGTGCGCATGCCCGATGGGGATGCGATACCCGCAGATCGTCAGGGGCTAACCATTTGTGATGCCACTTCAGCAGCCTTCGCAATGGATCTGCCATGGGACAAATTGGATGTCACTACATTCAGCTGGCAAAAGGTGCTGGGTGGTGAAGCGGCGCATGGAATGTTGATCCTGTCACCACGTGCGGTCGAACGATTAGAGACATATACACCTGCCTGGCCGCTGCCGAAAATCTTCCGCCTTACCAAAGGCGGCAAGCTGATCGAAGGTATTTTCGTCGGCGAAACAATTAATACGCCATCCATGTTGGCGGTTGAGGATTATATTTCTGCCCTAGACTGGGCCGCAGATGTTGGTGGTCTAAACGGCTTGATTGCGCGTGCAACGGCCAATGCACAGGCGATTTGGAATTTCTGTGAAACACGTGATTGGATCGACAATTTGGCGATTGATCCCGCCACACGTTCAAATACATCTGTGTGTTTGAAGTTTACAGATGATCGCATTCAAGACGGCGCAAAATTCGCCAAAGCGGTTGCCAAGCGGTTGGAAACCGCAAACATAGCCTATGACATCGGCGCGTATCGTGATGCCCCTGCGGGATTGCGTGTGTGGTGTGGTGGCACAGTCGAAACATCGGACATCGTCGCGATGCTTCCATGGTTGGAATGGGCCTTCGAACAAGAAATCGCAGCGCAGTAACCTACAGACAAATTGAATAATCAGCATCCCCCAAATGGGGTTACGTATACCAATTCCACAGAATGAGAATAATAATGGCACCTAAAGTACTTGTATCTGACAAACTAAGCGAAACAGCTGTCCAAATCTTTCGGGATCGCGGGATCGACGTGGATTTCATGCCTGATCTAGGCAAAGACAAAGAAAAATTGGCCGAGGTCATTGGACAATATGATGGTCTTGCCATCCGATCCGCAACCAAAGTTACACCTACAATTTTGAAGCATGCTACCAATCTAAAGGTGGTTGGCCGCGCGGGTATTGGAACGGACAATGTCGATAAAGAAGCCGCGTCAAAACAGGGTGTCATCGTCATGAACACCCCCTTTGGCAATATGATCACCACAGCCGAACATGCAATTGCAATGATGTTCGCCGTTGCGCGCCAAATTCCTGAGGCCTCTCAATCTACGCACGCGGGAAATTGGGAAAAATCCAAATTCATGGGCGTTGAACTAACGGGCAAAACGCTTGGCGTGATTGGCGCAGGTAACATAGGGGGGATCGTTTGCGACCGTGCACGCGGCCTGAAGATGAAGGTCATGGCCTATGATCCCTTCCTTGGCGACGAAAAGGCCAAGCAGATGGGCGTTCAAAAAGTAGAATTGGACGAATTGTTGGCTGTTGCTGACTTCATCACGCTGCATGTTCCGTTCACAGAAACGACTAAAAACATCCTAAGCCGTGAGAATTTAGCCAAGACCAAAAAAGGCGTTCGCATCATCAATTGCGCGCGCGGTGGCTTAGTTGACGAAGTGGCACTGGCTGAATTATTGCAATCAGGGCATGTTGCAGGCGCTGCGTTTGACGTGTTCTCGGTTGAACCTGCAACGGAAAACCCATTATTCAATCTACCAAATGTTGTCTGCACACCTCACCTGGGTGCCGCAACGACAGAGGCACAAGAAAACGTGGCACTACAAGTCGCAGATCAAATGTCAAACTATCTGTTGTCAGGGGCCGTTGAAAACGCACTGAACATGCCATCCATGACCGCGGAAGAGGCCAAAATCATGGGCCCGTGGGTCAAATTGGCAGATCACTTGGGCAACTTCGTGGGCCAAATGACGGATGAACCGATCACAGCGATTAATATACTTTATGACGGTTCCGTTGCCGAAATGAATTTGGATGCGCTCAACTGTTCCGTTGTTGCAGGCATTATGAAAAAGGCCAATCCAGACGTGAACATGGTGTCCGCACCCGTAATTGCCAAGGAACGTGGCATCAAGATCAGTACCACGAACCAAGATAAATCAGGCGTTTTCGCAGGTTATATCAAAGTCACAGTCGTCACAGCAGAACGCGAACGTTCTATCGGCGGCACCGTGTTCAGTGATGGAAAACCACGTTTCATTCAGATCAAAGGCATCAACATCGATGCCGAAGTCGGCGCAAACATGCTGTATACAACGAACGAAGACGTCCCAGGCATCATCGGCACATTGGGTCAGACGTTGGGTCAGAACGGCGTAAACATCGCCAACTTTACCCTTGGACGCGCAGATGCAGGTGGTGAGGCGATTGCATTGCTATATGTGGACGAACCGATCAAAAACAACGTCCTAAAGGACCTAGAAGCGACGGGATTATTTAAACAGGTCAAGCCAATTCAGTTTGACGTTGCATAATTGATTTATTGGGCCGGTTCGCCGGCCCATTCTTTTTCAAGGATGTCAGACAACATCGTTGTTTGCCTTGCACAATTCGACAACACAACCAGATCGCTAATCGCACGTCCATCCACGTTTGCCAGATCTGATCGTCTGATCAAGTTTGCAGGCGCATCAATCGCCATATGCAGTGCATCCACAACGTTGAGACCAATCGCCTGAACCAGACGGGCAACCCCCTCGGCCTGTGTGATATGTGCCCCCGCTAAGGATCCTTCTGAATTGATTAATTGGCCCTCTGTCAATTGCACAGTCATATCATAAAGTTCAAATTGATTTGGCCCACCAATTGTTGGCATCGAGTCTGAAACTAAGAAAACTCGATCGGGATGTGCATGCGCCCGAAGCGCCAGTTTGATCATTTCTTCGTGAACATGGATCCCATCGCAGATAATGCCACAGGCAAGACCTGCGTTCATAATCGCAACAACGGGTCCTGGATCACGATTGATCAACGGTGGCATTGCGTTCATCAAATGTGTCGCGCAACTGGCGCCCGCATCAATTGCCGCCCATGTTTGCGCATTGCTGGCAACCGTATGTCCGATAGAAACAATAACACCTAATTTCGCGATGCGATGAACAGTTTCGGGATCAACCACCTCGGGGGCAAGCGTAATTTTCGTAGTGATATTCGCGTCGCGCAAACGACATAATGTTGCAAAGGTGCGTTCATCAAATGGGCGAATAAATTCCGATGAATGCGTTCCCCTGCGTTCCTGCGAGATATGTGGTCCCTCAATGTGAAGCCCCAGAACATGATCCGTTTGAACATGTGAAATGACAGCGTCCGCTGCGCTATCTATAACATCTGGCGCGTCCGTGATTACGGTCGGCAGAATCCCAATCGTTCCGTATCGGGCATGTGTATTACGGATATGGTCAATAGCCTGTGGCGATGGGTCATCATTAAACAAGACCCCACCGCCACCGTTCACCTGCAGATCCAGAAACCCTGGTGCCACGATGCCGTCAATCGTATTGACCCTTGCATCACTGGGTATAGAATCGCGCGGAACCAAATTCGTGCGATCATTCATGACATGTACGGCATGCGATGTATTCAATGCTTTTTTCACATAGACTGCGGTGGGGATTATGTATGTGCCTGACGTCATCCAACCCGACCTTTCAAATAGGCGGCATAGGCCGCACCACGTGCGCCGCTTGCGTCTCCGGCCTCCGCCAATACAATTTTCGGGCGGTTTACATTTGCCAACGCGCGCTGATCAACAGCAATAGCCAGATCGTCTATAACACCGTCAATCTTTGACAAACCACCCCCCAACACAACAACGTCAGGTGCGATGTAAAATGACGAGGTGATGATCATTTCAGCAACGACTTCGCACCACTTTTCCCAAGCCATTTGTACCGATTTTTTTTCGGATTTTTGGCCAGCGATGTCCATAGGCGAAAGTGTTTCGCCAGAATAGTGCAGCGCTAAACGTGACAGTCCAGGACCCGAGGCGTAGGCCTCATAACAGGCACAACGACCACATCCACATTCTATTGAAGGGAGGTCTTTGCATACCGAGAGTGGAGCTGCTACATGCCCAATTTCGCCTGCAATTGAATGCGGCTCTCCAATAAGTTCACCACGCCATGTCATGCCCGCACCAACGCCCGTGCCAAGGATTAGTCCAAGCATCATATCATGCCCGCATCCCGCGCCAAATACAGCCTCAGACAAAGCAAATGCGCGTCCATCATTTATGAAGACAATGTTATCATCAATTTGCGCGTGAATATCATGCACAATCCTGTGATTTGTTGCAGGTAAATTCGCGGTCAGCGCGCGCCCATCCGCAGACAGTACCCCTGCTGCGCCGATTCCAATCGGCAAATTGGCTTGATCCGCATTGGACCACGAAACAAGATCGCCAATCGCATTCAATAGCTCATGATAGGTCTTTGGCGTATCAACACGGCGCTTGTCCGTTAACGTCCAATCCGCGTCAAAAATTTGCGCTTCAATTTTGGACCCGCCCAAGTCCAAACCGACCGCCGTCATACTGCTAACTCTGGGCACATTGCACCAATCTTTTTCATTCCAAATTGCGTATTCATCATCATTTGACCGTTCATTTGGTTCCATTTGACACTGCAATGAGTCAAGAGTGCAATAGATAATGGGATAACGCATATATTAAATTAAGCCACTGACCGCGCCAAGTCAGCTTAATGCGCAACGCGCGGGCGACCCTTGGCCGTGGCTGTTACTAACGCCTCGACAAAAACTTCACGGCTTTCGATTTTGGCCATTTTGATGTCTTGATCCAATATCACTTCAATTTGTTCGGCACCCGCATCCTGCGCATCTGATAGCGCAGCTGCGTATAGCGCATCTTTGATAAAGGATAACGCGGCATCGCTTTCGGCAAAATCAAGGGGGTGGTCCCCATAATGCACTCGATAAAGACCCTCAGACGGACTAGTTATGGTGGCGGATTTTCGAAATG
>JBMTQO010000008.1:0-62208 GCA_049446275.1 Paracoccaceae bacterium
GCATAAGATAAAATTAACGATAAACACCGCTCAGACCACCTGTGCGGTGTTTTATTATGAGGATTTAACCTTGCACCCAATAATTTTGACAGTGTTGCAACGACTTTTTCTGGGCGTTGTCACACTTATTATCGTGTCAGTTATTATATTTGCAGCTATTGAAATGTTACCAGGCGATTTTGGTGAAGCAGTGCTCGGGCAGGCTGCAACAAAAGAAACGGTAGCAGCGTTTAGACGCGAACTTGGATTAGATCAGCCTGCCTATGTTAGATACTTCGAATGGATCGCTGGAGTTTTTCAAGGAGATCTGGGCACTTCCTTTTCCGGCAGAGCAGCTTCAGGTGTGGATAGATCAAGAGAAGTCGCAGAGCTAATAGCCCCACGATTGTGGAATACACTGTTCTTGGCCGGTATGACGGCGATCATTGCAGTTCCCCTTGCACTGTTCTTGGGAATTACGGCAGCGCTCTATCGCAATACCTACTATGATAAAATCGTGAGTGCCTCGACGCTGACCACGATTTCGTTTCCCGAATTCTTCGTCGCATACATCTTGATCTTGCTTTTGACAGCCTTGTGGCCTGTGTTTCCATCACTTGCCAATATTGATGCGGCCACACCACTTGGCGAACGTATTTATCGCAGTGCATTACCCGCCTTTACACTCACACTAGTAATTGTCGCGCACATGATGCGTATGACGCGTGCTGCCATCATTAATCTGTTGGCTAATCCATACATTCAAATGGCGCGCTTATCGGGAGCGACCCAACGAGAAGTGATCATCAAACACGCACTACCCAATGCATGGGCACCAATCGCCACGGTGATTGCCTTTAACCTAGCTTATTTGGTTGTGGGTGTCGTCGTGGTTGAGGTGGTTTTTGTTTACCCAGGTATTGGCCAGCTCATGGTGGACGCCGTTACCAGTCGGGATATCCCCGTAGTGCAGGGATGTGCGCTGATCTTCGCGATCACCTACATCTTTTTGAACCTATTGGCCGATATCATCGGCATCATCACTAATCCAAGATTGTTGCATCCAAAATGAGTCAGGAACAAACAGCCTATTCCGCCAAGGATGAAGTCACGTCATTCTTGGAAAAGCGGACCGCGTGGAGCCGTACCAAAATCCTATTGCGCAAATCGCCTGCGACGGCACGTTTTGGGATGATTGTCATTGCCATTTACATCCTTGTTGCGATTTTCGCGCCTTGGATCGCGCCCTATGGCGAAGCAGAGGTTTTTGCGCAACCCTATGCACCTTGGGGTGGCGAACACCTATTGGGCACAGACCAAATTGGGCGCGATATCTATTCACGCATGATTTACGGTGCGCGAAATACCGTTGGTATTGCGCTGGTGACCACCATCTTGGCCTTTGTCATCGGTGGCGGCCTTGGGTTGGCGGCGGCGATCAATCGCTCTTGGCTGGATCAACTGCTTAGCCGCGGTGTCGATGTGCTTATGGCGATCCCAAGCTTGATCTTTGCGCTGGTTTTGCTGTCCATCTTTGGATCGTCTGCAATCAACCTAATCCTCATCATCGCTATTTTGGACTCGACCCGCGTGTTTCGGTTAACACGCTCGGTCGCGGTGAATGTCGTTGTCATGGATTATGTCGAAGCGGCCCGCCTGCGTGGTGAAGGTCTAGGTTGGATCATGCGGCGTGAAATTTTGCCCAATATCCTGCCTCCATTGGTTGCTGAATTCGGGCTGCGTTTCTGTTTTGTGTTCCTGACCATTGCGGCTCTGTCCTTCCTTGGCGTAGGGATCCAACCGCCAACCGCAGACTGGGGTTCAATGGTGCGCGAAAATGCGTCCCTGATCCAATTTGCGCAATATGACCTAAAGGCGGGTTTGACGCCGCTGTTGCCAGCATCAGCCATCGCGTTGCTTACAGTTGCTGTGAACTTTGTTGTGGACTGGTTCCTGCACCACACCAGCGGTATCAAGGATTAATGGGATGAGCAAAAACGATATCTTACTCGACATTAAGAACCTCAAGATTGAAGGGTTCTCTGATGAAAAATGGCATCCCATTGTTAAAGGCGTGGACCTGACCCTACGCCGCGGTCAGATCATGGGTCTGATTGGTGAATCAGGTGCGGGGAAATCAACACTTGGCCTCGCGGCGATGGGGTACACCCAACCAGGTTGCCGGATCATAGGTGGTGAAATTACGTTTGACGGTGTCGACCTTGCAAAACTGAGTGAAGGGAAAAAGCGGGAATATTGGGGCAATCGCATCACATATGTCGCCCAGTCCGCGGCCGCCTCATTTAACCCTGCGCATCGTCTGATTGATCAGACAACAGCATCTACAATCCGCTTTGGCATTAAACCTGAATCTGAGGCAAAAGCGGATGCTATCACACTATATGACGCGCTGAACCTGCCAAACCCCAGTATGATTGGGAACAGGTACCCGCATCAGGTGTCTGGCGGTCAGTTGCAGCGCGTCATGACCGCAATGGCCATGTCACCGCGTCCCGACCTAATCGTCTTTGATGAACCAACGACTGCGTTGGACGTCACTACACAGGTAGAAGTGCTGACCGCTATGCGGAAGGTTGTGGAAGAGTTCAACACAGCAGCAATCTACATTACACACGATTTGGCCGTTGTCGCACAGATGGCAGATTTCATCAAAGTGCTGCGCCACGGCAATGAGGTAGAAGAGGCCACAACACGCGACATGCTAAGCGCCCCCAAAGAGGATTACACCAAATCCTTGTGGTCCGTTCGGACGCTAGAAAAAGACCCAAGTAAGGAACAAGCCCCGATCCTTGAAATTAAAAACATCGATGCAGCCTATAGCAAGGTAAAAGTCCTGAATAATGTGAACATCTCGGTGCCGCGTGGTTCAACGGTTGCGGTTGTGGGTGAATCAGGGTCAGGAAAATCTACAACTGCGCGGGTCATTACAGGTTTGTTGCCGCCGATGACAGGTTCGATCGAGTTTGACGGGTCGACATTGCCAAATAAGCTAGAGGATCGCACAAAAGAGCAAAAGCGCCGTATCCAAATGATTTATCAGATGGCTGATACGGCAATGAACCCGCGCCAAACTGTACGTGAAATCATCGGTCGCCCGCTGGAATTCTACTTAGGTCTGTCAGGGGCAGCGCGTGAAAAGCGCGTGGTAGAATTGCTGAAAATGATCGAATTGGACGAAAGCTTTATTGATCGTTTGCCTAGCGAACTTTCAGGTGGTCAAAAACAACGGATCTGTATTGCGCGCGCCCTGGCGGCCGAGCCAGATTTCATCATTTGTGATGAGGTCACATCAGCCCTAGACCAAATTGTGCAAGAGGGTATTTTGAAACTTTTGATGCGGCTGCAGAAGGAGTTGAACCTAACCTATCTTTTCATCACGCATGATATTTCAACGGTAAAAGCAATTTCAGATCAGGTGGTTGTGATGAACCTGGGCCAAGTGGTTGAGCAAGGGAAAAAAGGCGATGTCTTCACTCCACCACATCCAGAATATACAGAACTGTTGCTTTCTTCTGTTCCTGAAATGGACCCAGATTGGCTGACAAATGTGAACAAGGCACGACAGGCAAGCTAGCCAGTCATTGGTGCTTCACACTGATTCTTAAGCACTTAAAGCTCACCTTTTAAGGGTGGACCGTCGTGGTTCTGAGCACTTGTGTTGGAATTTGTCCAAAATTACTATCAGTTATCTGAATTAATGTAATTAAAAAATGTAGATTCACTCTTGATAACACGGCGCGTCCATCGTAGAAACCGCGTCACACTGGGATGTAGCCAAGTGGTAAGGCAACTGTTTTTGGTACAGTGTACCGTAGGTTCGAATCCTACCATCCCAGCCATTATCTAAAGATAACCCATATCAACTTAGCGGAGTAACTTCGATTACTTCAAGTCGCTGGATATGTGGCTTACGCGTCCTTAAGTCATCGACCAGAAAACCTAAATTCGCTTGACCATTCAGATGACTTGAAAACAATCATTACTTTATGCCCTTTTATTGTAGTTGAGCAAGGTAACGGCATAAAACAACTTTGATATAGCTTTGTGTAATCGGAACTAGAAGATTGGATAACGAAGCTCTGGCAACACTAGATGCCAGAGCGGATAATACTTAAATACCTGCGTCAATAATCGCCTGGGCCAATACGGGGACAGTTGCACTGTTTAGGCCCGCAATATTCATACGACTATCGCCAACCATATAAACAGCATGATCTGCGCGAAGTTTTTCAACATGCCCTGCCGACGCTCCAAGGCGTGAGAACATGCCACGGTGCTCTGCTAGGAACCCAAATCGATCAGATCCCGACAATCTCTGAAGTTCTGAAGCAAGTTGCTTGCGCAAATCCAACATACCCAAACGCACTTCTTCCAATTCCGCGGCCCAATCTGAACGCAAGGCCGGATCGCTCAGGACCATTGTCACCAAGCGCGCGCCATGATCGGGTGGGAATGAAAAGTTTTGACGGTTTAAAAACGCCAATGTGCTTTGGTTCAATCCTTTGGCTTTTGCATCTTGGGAGACAACCATCAACAGGCCTGTACGTTCGCGGTAAATCCCAAAGTTTTTTGAACAACTTGCTGCGATAACTGTTTCAGGTACAGAGGATGCAATCAAACGTGTCCCTGCAGCGTCCTCTTGCAATCCGTCACCAAACCCTTGATAGGCGATATCAATCATTGGGGTTGCACCTGTTTTGTTCAAGAAATCAACTACTTCTTGCCATTGCGACATGTTCAGATTTGCGCCCGTTGGATTGTGACAACACCCATGTAACAAAATAACGTCACCTGAACGCGCATTTGCCAAATCTTCCATCATGCCTGCAAAATCGACGCCCCGTGTTTCGCTATCAAAATAGCGGTATGGCACAATGGGCAGATCCAGATATTTCAAAATTGATAGGTGATTTGGCCATGTGGGATCAGATACAAAAATACGAACATCTGGATTTGCCATTTTCAACAATTCAAAGGCCTGCCGTACTGCACCTGTGCCCCCTGGTGTCGCCGCGGCGGCGACATTTTCACGCGCAACGCTCTCTGATAAAACCAAATCAACCATGACATCTGAAAATAGTGGATCCCCAACCAACCCAACATAGGATTTCGTTGTTTCGCGTTCCCACAATTGCTGCTCGGCCGTCTTCACGGCACGCATCACTGGCGTTAATCCTTCGGCATTTTTGTAAACGCCAACACCCAGATCGATTTTGCTCTCTCTTGGGTCTTCTTTATACTTTTGCATCAAAGCAAGGATTTTATCAGCAGGTTGCTCTTTCAGGGCTTGAAACATTTACGCATCTCCAGTTGCGACTGGTACGGTTGGGAACATACCCCACTCTGACCAGCTTCCATCATAAAGTGAATGATCTGTTTTTCCGATCCGCTCTAGCCCCAAACTTAGGACTGCTGCGGTCACACCCGATCCACAGGTTGTGATTGCGGGTTTGTTGAAATCAACACCAGCGGCTTCGAAAATCTGGCGAATTTCTACCGGATTTTTCATTGTTTGATCTGCGTTCAACAGGTCTTTGAAACACACGTTTTTTGATCCTGGAATATGACCCGGGCGCAATCCAGCACGTGGTTCGGGCTCTTCTCCACGGAAACGGCCTGGCGAACGCGCGTCAATAATTTCATGATCCCCAAGTTTTGAGGCCGCAGAAACCTGTGTCACGTCTTTCACCATGTGATTTTGGCGCCGCACGGTCATGTGACGATCCCGAATTACTGGCGGTAAATCTTCGATAGGGCGCCCCTCTGCATGCCATTTTGGCAAACCACCATCAAGCACCGCGATGTTATTTTGCCCCATCAGTTTAAAGAGCCACCAAACACGGGCTGCTGAAAATAACCCCATGCCATCATATACGACAACCTGATGTCCATCGCCTACGCCCATGGCGCGCATACGTGACATGAATTTTTCAACTGGCGGCACCATGTGAGGCAAGTCAGATCCATGATCCGCTACATCATCAATATCAAAAAAGCGCGCGTTGGGGATGTGTGCGGCATTATATTCTGCACGTGGATCACGGCCCATTTGCGGCAAATAATAGGACCCATCCAAAATCCGCAAATCGGGATCCTTCAGATGTGCATGAAGCCATTCTGTCGAAACAAGTGTTTTTGGGTCGTCTTGCATGTTTAGCCCCCTATTTCCATATGGGTGCCTACATCCCAAGAACCTGTTAAGCAAGTGGGGCGAACCACGTTCCGCCTCATTTTAGCCTCATTTTGGCTGGTTTATACCATTTTTGAGCTTACAAAGCCTACGATCGCCAATAATACACTCCGACCAACGCCACCGCGGGCCACTACCAAGCAGAGCACCAATGTCCATACCCACCGACATCACCTGCCATTCTGGCATATTGAAGACACAAAGTATCCCCAAGATTGGTCGCCAAGACCACCGCTCAAAATCCCAATGATTAAATTTATGACTGTCCCTAAGAACGGGGCATCGATTAAGGTCAACGATATTGCCACGAACGGCCCCTGATACCGGATTAAGAATTAGTTCTTCCATGACACCCGCAAGTTGGTTGCAAGGCGTCATGAGTACAAGTAGGAAGGAGCACGCGTTAGGGGAAAGACCGCGTGGTTTTACTTATCCATTTTTCAACAAACGCTGTTTCTGCACGTTCCAGTCACGCTTTGCACTGTCGGCACGTTTGTCATGGTTTTTCTTACCCTTGGCGATGCCGATCTTGAGCTTAACGTAACCCTTATCGTTGAAATACATCACCAGCGGCACAATTGTCATTCCCTTGCGTTGGGTTTCAGACCACAGATTGGCAAGCTCGCGTTTATTAACCATCAACTTGCGACGGCGGCGTTCCTCGTGGCCCCATGTTTTAGCTTGCTCATAGGGTGCGATGTAGGAATTGACGAGCCATAGTTCGCCATTTTCTACTTCGGCATAGCTTTCTGCTATGTTTGAAGAGCCTTTTCGCAGGGATTTAACCTCGGATCCCATCAAAATGATGCCGCATTCCAAATCACTTTCAATCGCGTAATCAAACCGTGCGCGACGATTTTCTGCAATGACTTTGTAATTCGTATTTGTCTTTTGCTTTGCCATGTTGGATTGGATGTATAGGCCCTAGTTCACCAAGTCTAGAGGCGACAAACAATCTTCCACAGTGCAGTGCATTATTCCACTGGACAGTTTCAAAAACACACGTAAAATTTGATCAAATGCAGTAGAGGAGCATTTGACCCATGCGTGACGATAATTTTACCAAGGAAAACAATGCCAAACACATGTGGCATCCCATGGGGCATCCTGCCGACTCCCTAGCAAATCCACCTAAAGTGATCGTGAGTGCTCAGAACAGTTCAATCACCGATATTGATGGACACACCGTGGTCGATGCCGTGGGCGGTTTATGGTGTGTGAACCTTGGTTATTCCAATAATGCCGTCAAAGAAGCGATTTCCAAGCAGCTTTACGACCTACCTTATTATTCGGCATTCTCGGGCACATCAAACCCACCTGCGATCGAGGCATCCTATCTGGTGCGCGAAATGTTTGAAGCCGACGGTATGGCACGGGTGTTTTTCACCTCTGGCGGTTCAGACTCTGTGGAAACATGTCTGCGTCTGGCACGGCAATATCACCGTCTACGCGGAGAACCGACACGTACAAAATTTATCTCTTTGAAAAAGGGGTATCATGGTACGCATTTTGGCGGGGCCTCAGTCAATGGAAACAACCGTTTCCGCATCAATTACGAACCCTTGATGCCCGGATGCTTCCACCTGCCAAGCCCCTATACCTATCGCAATCCCTTCAATGAAACTGATCCTTCAACGCTAGCCCAAAATATCGCGAACGCGTTTGAGGACGAAATTGCATTCCAAGGGGCCAATACAATCGCCGCATTTATTATGGAACCGATCCAAGGTGCAGGTGGGGTTATCGTACCTGACCCCAGCTTTATGGGGCTGATGCGAGATATTTGTGATCGTCACGGCATTCTTATGATCTCGGACGAGGTGATCACAGGATTTGGTCGCACAGGCGACTGGTCAGGTGCACGTCATTGGGGTGTGAAACCTGATATGATGTCAATGGCCAAGGGCATCACTTCTGGCTACTATCCTGTTGGTGCAGCGCTAATGTCGGATAAAGTCGCCGAGGTTTTTGAAAATGACGCCAGTGGGGATGGCGGCATTTTCCACGGCTACACCTATTCCGCGCATCCAGTTGGGGCGGCCGCGGTTGTGGCATGCCTGTACGAAACGCAGCGGTTGGATACAAAAACCAATGCAGCGGCCCGGGGAGATCAGTTGTATCAAGGCCTGCTAAAATTGGCCGAGAAACATGACATCATTGGCGATGTGCGGGGCGGACATGGATTGATGAACGGTCTGGAGCTGGTATCAGATCGTTCCACAAAAACACCCATCGATATGGCGACCCTGAAACATATCCAGCAAAGCGTGTACGAAGCAGGCGCAATGGTTCGCCCTGGTTACCCCAATATTCTGATGTCACCCCCTCTGACCATTACGGAGGATGAAGTGAACCAAATTCTTAGGGCTCTAGACGAAGGTTTCAGCGCAATTTAGGACTGGAACTCACTATTTTTCTTTGGAAACACTTTTGGGCTTTTATTTATTCCATTTTTTGAATATATAAATTGGGCAACGACTCGATTTAGGATTCAAACCATGCACATTACTCAAATTTCACAGGATTTTTCTGTCTCTTCTCAGATCACAGCAGCAGATGTGACCGAGATTGCCAAAGCGGGTTTTAAATCGATTATTTGCAACCGACCGGATTTCGAAGAGCCCACACAGCCTGTGTTCAATGATATTGCTAACGCTGCGCATGATGCGGGGTTGAAAACAGCGCATATCCCCATCACTGCAATGCCAATGCCCGCACAAATTAAGGAAATGGCCAACGCAATGTCCGAATTGCCGACGCCCATTTTTGCCTATTGTCGCAGTGGAAATCGCTCATCAATCCTGTTTCACGCCGCAAACGGCTAACACATTGGAATAACACGATGAAGACGCCATCACCTAAGTATGGCCGGATCAAGCAATATGTTCCAATGCTTGAATGGGCCTCTGTCTATAATTCGAACACATTCACATCAGATGCGGTTGCTGCGATTATCGTAACAATCATGCTGATCCCACAATCGCTGGCTTATGCATTGCTGGCAGGTCTTCCTGCCGAAATGGGCCTATATGCGTCCATCTTACCTTTGGTGGCATATGCGATTTTTGGTACATCGCGGGCCTTGGCGGTTGGACCCGTTGCAGTTGTGTCACTAATGACGGCGGCTGCGATTGGGAACCTTGGACTTACATCACCCACAGATATTGCATTGGCCGCGGTTACACTGGCCTTTATTTCGGGGGTTATCCTGATTGCAATGGGTATTCTGCGACTGGGATTTCTGGCGAATTTTTTATCCCACCCTGTAATCGCAGGGTTCATCACAGCTTCTGGACTCTTAATCGCCACCAGTCAGCTAAAACATATTTTGGGTGTTAATGCACATGGGCACACCTTGGTTGAATTAATTTTTTCATTGGTCGACCACCGTGACATGATCAACCCTGTAACCTTGGGATTAGGGGCTAGCACCTTGGTCTTTCTTTTCTGGGTAAGAAAAGGATTAAAACCAACGCTGTTGAATATGGGACTTGCCCCACGCACTGCAGATATTTTGGCCAAGGCTGGTCCAGTTGGGGCCGTTTTTGTGACGACATTTATCACCTTTCTGTTCGATCTTTCGTCACATGGGGTCAAAATTGTTGGATTAGTTCCAATGGGTCTACCACCACTTACAATACCCAGTTTTTCACCAACGCTCTGGGGTCAGCTGTTCATGTCTGGTGTATTGATTTCTGTGATTGGATTTGTTGAGTCTGTTTCGGTCGCATCGACCCTTGCCGCGAAAAAACGCCAACGCATTGTGCCCGATCAGGAATTGATCGGTTTGGGGGCGTCAAACATCGCATCGGCCGTCTCTGGCGGATACCCTGTGACCGGTGGCTTCGCACGCTCTGTTGTTAATTTTGATGCAGGCGCAGAAACGCCTGCTGCTGGTGCCTTTACCGCAATTGGTATTGGATTGGCCGCCCTGCTGTTAACACCTCTTTTATTCTTTTTACCCAAAGCAACATTGGCCGCGACAATCATCGTTGCCGTATTATCCTTGGTCGATTTTTCGGTTTTGAAAAATGCATGGTCCTATTCAAGGGTGGATTTCGCCGCCGTTTTTGCCACCATCGTCCTAACCTTGGGTTTCGGCGTCGAAGCAGGCGTATCCGCAGGCGTATTACTCTCAATCGGGCTGTTCCTCTACAAAACGTCAAAACCGCACGTGGCAGAGGTTGGGCTGGTTGCAGGCACTGAACACTTTCGCAACATCAACCGTCATCAGGTTGAAACCTATCCCAACTTAGTCACCCTGCGCGTGGACGAAAGCCTATATTTCGCAAATGCTGCGTTTTTACAGGATATGGTGTATGACCGTATCGCTTGCGATCAACCCATTCGGCATGTTGTGCTTATGTGCTCTGCGGTGAATGAAATCGATATGTCGGCGCTTGAAAGCCTTGAGGCGATCAACCACCGTCTAAAGGATCTGGGCATCAAATTACACTTATCTGAGGTAAAAGGTCCCGTAATGGATCGCCTGAAATGCAGTCATTTTCTGACTAATCTGACAGGTCGGGTATTTTTATCGCAATATGAGGCGTTTCACGCCCTGAAGCCTCAGAAAATTTAGTCAATTAATTTATAAGTGCCGTGATCAATACCATGGATAGACCAATCCCCGATCTCAGCACGCACCAAACGTAGCGTTGGAAATCCAATCGCAGCCGTCATTCGGCGCACCTGACGATTACGTCCTTCGGTAATCGTCAGGGAAATCCACGTATCTGGAACTGATTTTCGATAGCGCACGGGCGGATCGCGATCCCACAAATCGGGTGGTGCGATCAATTCAACTTTGGCGGGCAGGCTTTTTCCATCCTTTAGCGTGATACCGTTCCGTAGCGGATCAAGATCATGATCACTCGGCGCACCCTCAACCTGCGCCCAATAGGTTTTGGGTGTATTGTGCTTGGGATTTGAAAGCCGCGCCTGCAAACGCCCATTGTCGGTGAGGATTAGCAACCCTTCACTATCGCGGTCCAGTCGGCCAGCAGGATAGACCTTGGGAATATCGATAAAATCGGATAGCGTCTGACGCTTGGCTGCATCCACGCTGTTGTCCGTGAACTGCGACAAAACATTGAAGGGTTTGTTGAACAATAGGATCATACGATAAACCCGTCTGCGGGCTTTACGCCCCCACATATTATGCCTCTCCAATTGGTGATGTCGGGTGTGCGGTATTTCTGCGCAGCGGGGTGATTTGCGTCCAGAACACCCAAACCAATCAAAATATGAGCAATCGCGCATTCCGCCGCGCGCGTCGTGCCATCCGCAATTTTTAGTGCCACGCCCATCTTGCGCTCTGGGATGATGGCAACGAACACGGCATCCGCCCCCGTTTTAATTGCGACACGGCCATCCATCGCCCGCATCAATTCTGTACAGGCCCGCCCTTTGCCCGCAACCAATTCGGGATAGACACACATCGCCTGCACCAGTTCTGATGCCGCATTAGAAGCCACATCATTGCGATCTTCGGCGGACGCAAACCACCCCATCGCGCGCGCCAATCCATGTACCGTTGTCGCGAAATTTGGTGCCGAACACCCGTCAATACCATAGCCCAGCGTATCCTGCCCCGTTGTGTCTTCAAACGCCGTTAGGCAGGCTTTTTGAACAACATGTTCAGGTTCGTGATAGTCTGCACCACCCCCCAGATGTTTGTTAAGCGTCAAAAATCCTGCATGTTTACCAGAACAATTGTTATGCCATTGGCACGGTGTTATATCCTGCGCACGCAAAATTGCACGTTCTTCTGCATCGCGTGGCATTTGCGGCCCGCAACGTAAATCATGATCCCCAAGCCCCAGATCGCCCAGCCACGCCTGCACACGGTGCGTATGGATTGTCGCCCCATTATGCGATGCACATGCCAAGGCTAACTGATCCTGCCGCAATCCAAACGCCTCCGCCGCACCAGAGGTGATCAGAGGCAATGCTTGGATCATCTTGCAAGAAGAACGTGGCAAGATCACAGCATCTGGATCGCCCCAGGCGTGCACAATATCGCCACCTGCATCACATATGACGGCATGACCCAAATGCATATTTTCTAATACAGGTCCGCGCCACGCTTCACACATAGGATGGGGTATACGCATCACGTTTCTCCGTCTTTACTGGCAATTTTACGCCAAAAGGACTTCCATAAAAGTCAAAACTCGCGTTAAGTTGCCATCGTCGAGTTTAAGGTGTCTTTCGCATTATTTCATGCATGTTAAGGCGTCAAATAAGAAAACACAGCAGGCCCACTACGGGCGGAAGGAAAAAAATGAAAGCAAAATTAATCCTTAGCCTCGTTTTACCAATATCATTGATGTTTGGCGCACCCGTCAGCGCGCAGGGAACTAGCACTGCAAAGGTTGATGAAAGTGTAGATTGGGATGTATTTTCCGAAACAAACCCAAAGCAATGCTGGGCCGTTTCGATCCCAAAGGAAACGGTCAACACCCGTAACGGTCGCGTCGTTGCCGTGCGCCGTGGCGATATCGCGCTAATGGTTGTTTATGATCCAAACGCCAAAGTGAATGGCCAGATTGTGTTTACAGGAGGCTACCCCTTTGCCCCTGATTCAACTGTGGACATGACAATTGATGGTAACAAATTTGCCCTCTACACCAAAGATGAATGGGCTTGGGCGAACCAAGGCGAAGACGCCAAAATCATCGCCGCCATGAAAAAGGGGGCAAAGGCAAAGCTGACCGCTCGTTCATCCCGAGGGACGCGGACGGAAGACACCTTTTCCCTACTTGGGTTCACCGCTGCAGTTGAGGATGCCGATAAGCGTTGTAAATAACGCGCGAACTAATCTTTTTGCTAATTCTGGGCGAATCCTGTATGGGTTCACTTCTTTGATGAACAGGTATATTATGACTGTGTCCACGCCGATCACGCAGGACGTTTTGACGATCCCAAGAAAATTGCCCGATGGTCCAATGAATTTGGTGGGACTGACCCGCGCCCAGATGCGCGATGTTTTGATCGAATGTGGGACACCAGAAAAACAGGCTAAAATGCGTGTTGGACAAATTTGGCAATGGATTTATGAAAAGGGCGTTCGTGATTTCGCCGTGATGAGCAATCTTGCGAAAACCTATCGCGCCGAATTGGCTGAACACTTTGTGATCGAGGTGCCAGAAGTTGTTTCAAAACAAGTCTCGCTGGACGGCACGCGCAAATACCTTATGCGGATCGCAGGCGGGCATGAGGTTGAAACTGTTTATATCCCAGAAGAGGATCGCGGCACATTATGTATCAGTTCGCAGGTAGGCTGCACTTTGACTTGCTCCTTCTGTCATACGGGCACCCAGAAATTGGTGCGTAACCTGACAACTGCGGAAATTATCGGTCAGGTGTTGGTTGCGCGGGATGATTTGGGCGAATGGCCCAAACCCGGTGCGCCCAAAAACGAAACACGGCTATTGTCAAATATCGTTCTAATGGGGATGGGTGAACCGCTTTATAACTTTGACAATGTGCGGGATGCGATGAAAATAGCAATGGACCCCGAGGGGATTTCTCTGTCCCGCCGCCGCATCACACTGTCCACATCTGGCGTCGTTCCTGAAATTGCGAAAACAGCGCAGGAAATCGGGTGCCAACTTGCCATTTCCTTTCATGCGACCACGGACGAGGTGCGCGATAAACTCGTCCCCATCAACAAAAAGTGGAACATTGCGGAATTGTTGGATGCGCTGCGCACCTACCCAAAGGTTTCAAATTCTGAACGAATTACGTTTGAATATGTGATGCTGAAGGACGTGAATGATACGGACGCGGATGCACGTCGCTTAGTCAAACTCATCAAGGGGATTCCTGCCAAGATCAACTTGATCCCGTTCAACGAATGGCCAGGCTCACCTTATGAACGTTCTGACTGGTCTCGGATCGAAGCTTTCGCCGATATTATTTACAAAGCGGGCTACGCAAGCCCCATTCGCACACCACGTGGCGAAGACATCATGGCCGCCTGTGGTCAGCTAAAATCTGCAACCGAACGTGCGCGAAAATCTAGAAAAGCAATCGAGGCCGAAGCAGGCCTCTAACGCTGCAAGATGGTGGGCAGAGTTACATGCCATTGTACGAGCATCGTACCGCCAATTCTCAAAAGCACCGACACGATACCGACGTTATACCGACGTGAAACAGACGCCATTTTTTAAGGTTCTAATGGCACCCGTTCGCCCCGATCCAGCGCAAAAACTTTTGCACCCTCAATCACGATCGGGGTCAATTCCCGCCCATAGGCCGCGCCCCCATCAATGTTCACGCGATTGCCATAATGAGTGATATTCATCACGGACGTATGACCATGCACAATCAAATATTCGTGGTCATTTTTATAGTCATGAAATTCTTGTCTGATCCATAACATATCTGTCTCCGTTTGCTCAGATAACGGAATTTCGGGCCGAATGCCCGCATGCACAAACAAGGTGCCACCGACCAGATAATGGGTCTTCAAACCCTGTAAAAACGCAATATGCGCGGCAGGCACGCACTCTACGGCTTGGGCATGGATCTGATACGTTCGTGAGACACCCCGTTCAATTTCAATATCATAGGATTCGAGTGTGGCGATCCCACCAATGCGATCATTGAACCAATCCATCCCCAACAGCAAATGTGGATCATGCTGCGGCGGCGATTGCATGAACAACTCGAACATGCGATCATGATTGCCCTTTAGTGTGACCCAGTTTTTACCTGCAGTTTGACCATCGATAATTCTCTGAATGACACTTTGGCTTTGCGCGCCACGGTCCACATAATCCCCAACAAAAACAATCGTCGCATCCGCTCCACCGTCATTGAGAATACGTTCTAACGCTTCATCCAATTTATCTAGATGCCCGTGAATATCACCGATTGCATAAATTGGGGTCATGTCACACTCCAACAAAAAAGCCGTCCCAACAAGGACGGCCATATTTTCTCATATTTACAATGCTTTACCCAAGCCGACGCTTGCGCGCCGCCAAGAGTTTTAGGCGAAGCGCGTTCAGGTGGATAAATCCTGCCGCATCCTTTTGATCATAGGCCCCTGCATCCTCTTCAAAGGTCACATGCGCCTCGGAGTATAAGCTATAATCTGACCAACGGCCAATTGTGCGCACTGATCCTTTGTACAGTTTCAAACGCACAGTGCCTGTCACTTGTTCTTGTGACTTGTCAATCAATGCCTGCAACATTTCACGCTCTGGCGAATACCAAAAGCCATTGTAGATCAGTTCCGCATATTTTGGCATCAATTCATCTTTTAGATGCGCGGCTCCGCGATCCAAAGTGATCTGTTCGATGCCACGATGTGCTTCCAACAGGATGGTGCCACCCGGTGTTTCGTAGATGCCGCGCGACTTCATCCCAACGAAACGGCCCTCAACCAAATCCAAACGACCAATCCCATGCTTGCCGCCGTATTCGTTCAGTTTTGTTAGGATAGTGGCGGGCGACATCTCTTTACCGTTGATCGCGACGGCATCGCCTGCCTTGAATGTTACTTCAATCACTTCGGCTGTGTCTGGCGCATCCTCAGGATGTATCGTGCGCTGGTAAACGTAATCCGGCGCTTCAACAGCTGGGTCTTCCAGCACCTTACCCTCTGACGAGGTATGCAACAGGTTCGCATCGACGCTAAAAGGCGCTTCGCCGCGTTTGTCCTTGGCAATCGGAATTTGATGTTCCTCGGCGAAACCAATCAACTTCGTGCGGCTAGACAAATTCCATTCACGCCAGGGCGCAATCACCTTTATATCTGGGTTCAGCGCATAGGCTGCTAATTCAAAACGCACTTGATCATTGCCCTTGCCTGTCGCGCCGTGGGCTACGGCATCCGCACCCGTTTCTGCTGCGATTTCTACCAAACGTTTAGAAATCAATGGCCGCGCGATCGAGGTGCCAAGAAGATACAAGCCCTCATATAAGGCATTTGCACGAAACATCGGGAACACAAAGTCACGCACAAATTCTTCGCGTACATCTTCGATGTAAATATTTTCTGGCTTGATCCCGAGCAATTCTGCCTTTTGGCGCGCGGGTTCCAGCTCTTCTCCCTGACCCAAATCGGCGGTAAAGGTCACGACTTCACATCCATATTCAGTTTGAAGCCATTTCAGGATGATAGATGTATCAAGGCCGCCAGAATAGGCCAATACTACTTTCTTAGGCGCGGACATTCAGATTCCCCTTTTTCAATTGGCAAGGGCACTAACGGTTTTTCAATCTGGGGGCAAGTCATAGGACCCAAAATCAAAGCGAAATCGCAATGATGCTTCCAAAGTATGCCAAAGTATATCCTTGCATGGATCGCAGGCCTGCGCCAAAGCTATGTTCATGACGAATTTTCAAGATATGGCCAAAGCAGCCGAGGCAGAAATGCGGGGAGTTTTCCCCGAAACGCCGCTGCAAAAAAATGAACACCTCTCAGCGATGTATGACGCCGAAATATGGCTGAAGCGTGAGGATCTAAGCCCTGTACGATCTTACAAACTGCGTGGGGCTTTCAACGCAATGCGCAAGGTTGCGGGCAAAACGCATTTTGTCTGCGCCAGCGCAGGAAACCATGCGCAGGGCGTGGCATATATGTGCCGGCATATGAAAGTGCAGGGTACAATTTTTATGCCTGTCACCACCCCACAGCAAAAGATTCAAAAAACCAAGATGTTTGGTGGGAGCAATATTGAGGTCCGTTTGGTTGGTGATTATTTCGATGATTGTTTGCGCGCGGCCCAATCCCATTGTGCCGAAGCTGGTGCACATTTTCTGTCCCCGTTTGACGATGATGATGTGATTGAGGGACAGGCGTCAGTTGCCGTTGAAATCGAACGACAGCTGGGCGGCATTCCTGACCACATCGTACTGCCAGTTGGTGGGGGCGGATTGTCGTCCGGCGTGATCAGTTATTTTGAAACACGCTGTCAATTCAGCCTGGTTGAACCCCTTGGCGGGGCCTGTCTGTGGTCGGCCTTAATCGCAGGAAAACCTGTAAATTTGGAAACTGTTGATACATTTGCCGATGGTGCCGCAGTTGGACGGATTGGCGAAAAGACATTTGAACGGCTAAAAGGTGTTGGATTGGCCAATGTGCTACGCATCCCTGAGGACCGTCTGTGCCTGACCATGTTGGACATGCTAAATGTTGAAGGTGTAGTTTTGGAACCTGCGGGCGCATTGGCGATGGATGCGCTAAAGGACATGGGACAGGCCATTCGTGGGCGCAAGGTTGTGTGCATCTCATCCGGTGGAAATTTTGATTTTGAACGCCTTCCAGAAGTAAAAGAACGAGCGCAGCGTTTTGGCGGTATCAAAAAGTATTTGATCCTGCGTATGCCACAACGTCCCGGTGCACTGCGCGAATTCCTGAGCCATTTGGGGCCAGAGGATGACATTAGTCGGTTTGAGTACCTTAAAAAATCCGCGAGAAATTTCGGATCAATCCTGATCGGTATAGAAACTAAAACACCTGAACAATTTGATGACTTTTTCAAACGTTTGGACGCCGCAGGATTTACATATACTGATATCACCAATGATGATCTGCTGTCGCAATTTGTGATTTAACATGAAGCTTTCCGGAAAAATCGCGGTGGTAACTGGAGGTGCACAAGGCATCGGGCGCGCGATCGCTGCGGCATTGATTGCAGAACATGCTGACGTTGCGATTTTGGATCTGGATCCAGATGCGGTTTCCAAAACAGCACACGATCTTGGGGCATATGGCGCTGTATGCGACGTAACACAACCCAGCGCAATCCAAGAGGTAATCAAAGATATCACGCACGATCTTGGGAACATCGATATTTGGGTTTCAAATGCAGGCGTCATTTCAGCCGATCCAGATCACGTTGCATCCGCATCTGATCAAATTTGGCAATTAGCTTGGGATATCCATGTCATGGCCCATGTTTGGGCGGTACGCGCGTTGTTACCGGACATGATTGCACGCGGTTCTGGTTATTTTGTAAACACAGCCTCTGCAGCCGGCCTATTGTCGCAAATCGGCGACGCCCCCTATTCCGCGACCAAAGCGGCCGCGATCAGTTTCGCGCAATCACTGGCCATTTCGCACGGGGATGACGGCATTCGATCATCCGTTATCTGTCCGCAATATGTTGCATCATCTATGTTGGGATACGATGCAAACGATATAATCCCAGACCACCCTGGCCTTTTGACAACCACGGATGTAGCACGCGCTGTGATTGACGGGATGAAAGAGCAACAGTTCCTAATTTTGCCTCATCCTATTGTAGCCGAATATGCAAAACTACGCGCAGGTAATCCCGAAAAGTGGATCAAAGGCATGCAAAAATTGCGGCGGCGAATTCTATCACAAACTGAGGGGATTGACCCAAAAACTATGCATCTTCTGATTTAAACCACCAGTCGTTCTGTGAATTAGTTTATGAAAACCTTGCGCTTGAAAGCTGCTCTAAACGCATCTTCATTAGCCTAGACACATATCAGAACTTAACTTTATCCCACTGAGATGTCTCAATCATTATGGTCGAACACTTTGGGACGGGCACAGATTAAAGATCGAAAAACGCCCTGATATAGTCACAATCTGCTGAATTCGTCATCACCTCAAGAGCCAACGGAACGGAAAGGATATGATCACTGTGATCTTTTTCTAGTGGATCACATAGGCGATAGCATGGACGCGCAACATAGATCGTACAAATCTTTTCCGCCCACAAATCATATTCGGGCATAAAAACAAAACGCTTGTACGCACCCAATCGACGTGGCGCGCTGATAATCCAACCTGTTTCTTCGATCACCTCTCGATGCAACGCGGGAACGGGATGCTCTCCTGCATCCACACCACCCCCAGGTAATTGGAATTCACGCTCTTCACCATGCTGATAGGTAAGTATAATTCCCTCCCCAATGGGCAATATGACATAGGCACCGGGTCTACGGGTATATGTTATGCCCCGTTTGGGGGGTGTTCCGTATCGTTTTAACATGACTCACTTCTTGGACCGCCTCTTGCTACCCCTATATAGACGCGGTATGCCACTGAAAAGCCGCGAGAGGATCCGCACATGACATTGATTGATAAAATTGCATGGGATGACACCGTTTTGCCATTTCAATTGGATCGCGCGGACGTTCGCGGGCGCATTGCACGTTTGGATGGCGTTCTAAGTGGTGTATTGAAACAGCACGACTACCCACCTGCAGTCGAAGAATTGGTCGCAGAAATGGCGCTGCTTACAGCTTTGATTGGCCAGAGCATCAAATTGCGTTGGAAACTATCGTTACAGATCCAGTCACGTGGCGCTGTTCGCATGATCGCAACAGATTACTATGGCCCCGAGAACGAGGGCGAACCTGCCCGTATTCGCGCTTATGCCTCATTTGATCGGGATCGCGTCACCGACGGCGCGGGCTTTGATCAACTGGACGAAGGATATTTCGCGGTTTTAATTGACCAAGGCCAGGACATGCGCCCCTACCAAGGCATCACACCTATTGCAGGTGGTTCCCTAACAGCCTGTGCGGAGGCCTACTTCGCACAATCTGAACAGCTTCCAACTAGGTTTGAGCTGAGTTTTGGAAAATCTAGTGAGCCGGGAGTCGAAGAGCATTGGCGCGGCGGTGGCGTGATGTTGCAACATATGCCCAAAGCCAGCCCATCTGTCAGCGGTGAAGGTGGAAGCGGTGACGTCGGATTGCTCGCCGCCGAAGATTTGGTGCAGGGCGACGATGAAGAAAACTGGAACCGTGTGAACATCCTCTTGTCATCCGTCGAGGAGATGGAATTGATCGGGCCAAGCGTTCCGCCAACAGAACTATTGGTACGTCTCTTCCACGAAGAACAACCGCGCGTTTACGACGCGCAGTCGGTCCGATTTGGATGTACCTGTTCTGAGGATCGTGTGCGTCAGTCCTTATCAATTTATTCAGCAAAGGACATCGAGAAAATGACAAATGATGACGGGCGCGTCACCGCAGATTGTCAGTTCTGCGGGACGCATTATGATTTGGATCCTTTGTCGGTTGGATTTGAGGCTGCGAAAAATGATGGCGATCCAGCATAACGCGCTTGATCGGGTTACATCCGTTTTGGCGTCTGATCATCAGGCGTCTTCAGATTTTGACTTAAATCCCGACATCATCTTGCCTCCAGGTCGTGTTCTGCGCGACGCGGGCGTGTTAATGTTGATTGAAGAGACAGCACAAGGCGCGTTTGTTTACCTGACAAAACGCGCACGCCATTTGAAACATCACCCAGGACAAATCGCCTTTCCTGGCGGGAAAACAGATCCCGAAGATGCCAACCAAATCGATACGGCACTGCGCGAAGCAGGCGAAGAGATTGGTTTACCACGCAGGCATGTCAAGGTTTTGGGACAACTCGCGTGTCACGAAACGGTCACGGGGTTTCAAGTAAAACCAGTGGTCGGTTTGTTAACGCACCCGTTTGATCCAATTCTTGAACCTACCGAGGTGGACGAGTTATTTCGCGTACCATTGCACTATGTTTTGAACCTCCAAAACTTTAGCGTCGAAGAACGCATTTGGAATGGTGTGACACGAAAATATTATGCGGTGCCCTTCGGCCCGTATTATATATGGGGGGCGACGGCGCGCATGTTGTTTGGGTTGGCGCAAAAGGTGTCGTCTTGAGAATTGACAGTGTTTGGATCAAAACCGCAGCGACACAGACAGTTTTTTCAGCACTTGAAAACGCAGGGAATGAGGCGTTTTTTGTGGGTGGTTGCGTTCGTAACGCATTAATGGGGTTTGACGTGGATGATTTGGACATCGCCACAAACGCCCTACCACAAGACATTATCACATCCTGTGAAAACCGCGGTTTAAAATGCATTCCAACAGGCATCGATCACGGAACTATCACCGTGATTTCTGATGGTATCCCGCATGAAATAACGACCTATCGACGCGATGTGCAGGGTGATGGCCGTCACGCCATTGTGGAATTTTCGACACTGATACAAGAGGACGCCGCGAGGCGTGATTTCACAATCAACGCCCTATACGCGGACCGTCATGGTAAAGTTTATGATCCGCTCGGCTCAGGTAAAGACGATCTGGCACATCAGCGGGTCAGATTCATCGGCAGCGCAGACGAACGCATACGCGAGGATTACTTACGCATCCTACGATTTTTTAGATTTTCCGCAATCTACGCAAATCAGGATCATGGATTTGATCCAGAAACGCTTTCAACGATTGCCGAACATTTGGACGGTTTAGAACGCCTATCGAAAGAGCGGATCGGAGCCGAGATGCGCAAATTATTATCCGCGGCCAATCCAGCGCCCTCCATCGCAGCAATGCGTTCATCAGGGGCATTACTGCGTATTTTAGAGGGTGCCGATGAAAGTATGCTAGCCCTTTTGGTGTATCTAGAATCCCAATGCGATGCGCACCTAAATTGGCTACGACGGTTGGCAATTTTAAGGAGCACAGATGCACAAGATAGCTTGCGTCTGAGCAATGATGAAACTCAAAAACTGATCATCATGCGTAATGCAATTGGCAATATGAAACCACCCCATGTATTGGGGTATCACTATGGCGCATCCGTTGCGCAGGATATTTTGCTGCTGCGTTGGGCGAGTTTTGAGCAAATGCCCAATGACACAGATTGGCATGCGGCCGCGGCAGGTGCGGAGCAAGTTTTCCCGATCAAGGCCCATGATTTGATGCCCCAATTTTCTGGGCCTGAGTTGGGTCAAAAGCTGCGCGCACTAGAAACTCTATGGATTGATAGCAAATTCAGCCTGACGAAAGAGGCCTTGCTCGATGGGATTTGATAGCATTATAACCCTGTGCATCCTTTCGTTCACCGCAGCTTTCACGCCTGGCCCCAACAACGCGCTGGTCGCAGCCTCGGGCGCAAACTTTGGTTTTCTGCGCACAATTCCCCACGTTTTGGGCATTTCGCTCGGCTTTCCAGTAATGATTTTCATTGTTGGCCTGTTTCTTGGAGAGCTTTTTCAATCCTCACTTCTGCTGCGCGAATTATTACGGTGGATTGGCGTCAGCCTTTTAGTCTATGTGGCTTATAAAATTGCCATCGCTGGGGGACTCGGGTCATCCTCGGAGGCAAGCCGTCCGTTTCGTTTTCACGAAGCTGCTCTGTTTCAGTGGGTTAATCCAAAGGGCTGGTCGATGGCAATAGCGATCACATCGCAATTCGCAACGCCCAATGCACCCATGCAAACCGCCGCGATCATCGCAGCAGTTTTTATGTTTTTCGGTCTAACGTCTGCGTCAACTTGGGCGGTGTTGGGCGTGTCACTTCAACGTTTCTTGGAAACCGAAGAGCGCCTAAAATGGTTCAACCGCGTGATGGCAATGTTGATCGCAGGCTGTGTCGTCTTTCTGTTTCTTGATTGATACTATCGAATACCGTGCCTTTACTTATTCAGTGTCCCTGTGATCTGATCGGCAGTGTTTGATTCCCGAGGTTTCCATGTTTCGCTTTTTTGAAAATTTGGTTGATCCCTATTCTCCGTATGAAGATGAAATGGACCCACCTTCGGGATTTACGCAGTATTTAGTGTATCACACGAAACCATTTCGCAAACTGTTTTTGATCACGGGCATAGCCACAATCTTGGCCGCGGTGTTTGAAATTTTCCTTCTGGCAGCTATTGGGTGGGTTGTGGACCTGATGGCTGCACAAACGCCTGCCACCTTGTGGGAAAACTATACGTGGCACTTCATCGGCCTTTTGGCCTTTGTTCTTGTTTTGAAACCAACGCTTTACTTGCTTGATTTCATGCTAATCAGCAATACGCTTATCCCCAATGTGGCGACGCTGTTCCGCTGGCGCGGCCATAAACATGTTATGCGTCAATCCATCGGATGGTTTGAAGCTGATTTTGCAGGCCGCGTTGCAAATCGGGTGATGCAAACACCTAGATCCGCAGGTGAGGTGGTATTTCATGTGTTTGATGCATTGGCCTACGCACTGGCCTATGTCGTGGGTGCACTGTTTTTGTTAATGAATGCAAATACACTTTTGCTGTTTCCACTGCTGATTTGGGTCATCGCTTATGTCTTTTTGTTACGCTATGTCGTCCGCCGCGTTGAGCCTGCGTCGAAAGACTCTTCCAACGCGCGCTCTGAATTAAACGGACGTGTTGTGGATGCCTATACCAACATCCATTCCGTTAAGATGTTCGCGCATACACAGTCAGAATTAGCCTATGTCAAAGAAGCGATTGAAGATACGCGAAAAACAGTATTCCGCGAAATGCGTATCTATACTCGCATGGATTTCATCCTAAGCATCATGAACGCGATGCTGATTGCAGGAACTGTTGGCACAGCATTGTACCTATGGACCTATGACCAAGTCTCCAGTGGTGAGGTAGCAGCAGCGTCTGCATTGGTCATTCGATTCAATGGGATGTCGGGTTGGATAATGTGGGCATTCACTACGTTTTTCCGTGAACTTGGCGTGGTAGGTGAGGGTCTTGAAACACTTGCTGCACCCGTAAAGTTATTGGATGCGCCGAATGCCAAACCGTTGCAAATCACAAATGCAACGGTTGAATTCAATAATGTGACGCATCATTATGGGCGCGAAACGGGCGGGTTAGATAACTTAACGTTACACGTTGAAGCCGGTCAAAAAGTTGGTTTGGTTGGGCGCTCAGGGGCAGGTAAATCCACGTTATTCAAACTACTATTACGGTTTTACGATGCTGAGTCTGGTCAAATTTTGATTGATGGTCAGAATATTTCACAAGTCACCCAAGACAGCCTGCGCCACGAAATCGGAATGGTCCAACAGGAAAGCAGCTTGTTGCATCGTTCCATTCGTGAAAACATCCTTTATGGACGCGAAGGGGCAAATAACACTGACATGATTGCCGCTGCAAAACAGGCAGAAGCACATGACTTTATTCAAACGCTCCAGGATCAATCGGGAAATATAGGCTATGAGTCAACGGTTGGCGAACGGGGCGTAAAATTATCAGGTGGTCAACGCCAACGCATCGCCCTAGCCCGCGTGATTCTGAAGGACGGGCCTATCTTGTTGTTGGACGAAGCGACCAGCGCATTGGATAGCGAGGTCGAAGCAACTATTTTGGACACACTCTATCAATTGATGGAGGGGAAAACAGTTATCGCTATTGCCCACCGCCTATCCACAATTGCACAAATGGATCGAATCGTTGTTATGGATGAAGGCCGCATTATCGAAGATGGTACGCATGACACGCTTTTGCAAAAAGGCGACCTATATGCTCAACTATGGGCACGCCAATCTGGTGGCTTTTTGAATGCGGATGGTGATGTTTAGACGGCTTGCAAATTTAATTGATTACACGGAACGCGCCGATGGTCCGCCGCCAACAAAGCTCTGGCCCTTCATGGCATGGTGCACCAAAGGAACGTGGCCCGTTATCTTATTGGCAGCACTTGCCTCGGGCATTGCAGGTTTCTTTGAAATGGCCTCTAGCATCGTTTTAGGCTGGGTTGTTGATGCCGCAACTGACAGCACTGGATCGGGGTTTTTCATTGAAAACCTACCCCTCCTGCTTGGCGGCATCCTGTTTTTTATGATCGCGCGCCCTGTTTCATTTGGGATCAGTTCGCTTACCCAAACCTATATCCTGCAGCCCAACATGTTGAACCTGATCATGTTGCGCATTCACAGATGGACAATGGGGCAATCAGTTGAATTTTTTGAAAACGATTTTGCCGGCCGCATCGCACAAAAGGAAATGCAAACAGCGACCAGTGCCACAAATGTGGTGATCGAATTTGTTCACACAGTTGTTTTTTCGATTGCATCAGTTCTGGGGGCAATGGTCATTGTCGCAGGGCTTGACCTCTTGCTGAGCCTCTTTGTTTTCGCTTGGTTGGTAGCCTACATCTATTTCATAAAAACCTTTATGCCAAAGATGCGAAAACGATCGGCAGCACATGCAGACGCGCGCGCAGTTGTTGTGGGGCAGGTCGTGGATGTAGTGACAAACGTAAAAACCGTAAAACTATTTGCCAATATCCGCCATGAGGATAACGCCATTCTAGGCGCGATGAAGGGGTATTTTGAACGCTCGCTTGATCGGGCAGAGGTGATGGTTCTGTTTCGCTTCCTACTTTTGGTTTTGGCCGGCATTATGCCGATTGTTCTGATAGGATACAGTGTTGTTCAATGGTCAAACGGTCTGGCAACTGTCGGTCAGATTGCCGCCGCAGGTGCGGTTGGCTTGCGACTTGCCCAGATGACGGGTTGGGTCAGCTTTACCCTTATGAATATTTACGGCAGCATCGGTGAAGTTGAGGACGGTGTGCGCACCCTTAGCAAACACTGGAGTCTGAACGATGACCCAAATGCGTGTGTGTTAGATCCAAACCCAACGACAATCACATTCGACAACGTCAGTTTTCGGTATGGACAGGAAAAAGGCGGTATCGAAAACATCAATTTATCCGTGACTACAGGCCAAAAAATTGGAATCGTTGGGGCATCAGGTGCTGGGAAATCAACCTTAGTCAACTTGGTTTTGCGCCTTTATGATGTTGAAAACGGTGAGATCAAAATCGCGGATCGAGATATCTCCAAAGTGACCCAAGACAGCCTACGTGCAAGTATTGGCATGGTAACACAGGAAACGGCTATGTTTAACCGATCCGCCATGGACAACATTCGATACGGACGCCCCGAGGCAAGTGATGCAGAAGTGATCGAGGCTGCAAAACGCGCCGAGGCACATGATTTCATTGTCGATCTCGTCGACGGCAAAGATAGACAAGGATATGAGGCGCATTTAGGCGAGCGTGGTGTTAAATTGTCCGGCGGTCAACGCCAGCGTATCGCGCTCGCACGCGCGATATTAAAGGACGCTCCGATCCTTGTGTTGGACGAAGCAACAAGTGCACTCGACAGTGAAGTCGAAGCATCGATTCAAACATCCCTTTATGAATTCATGCAGGGAAAAACCGTTCTTGCCATCGCGCACAGATTATCAACATTATCCGAAATGGATCGCATCATCGTGATGGAAAATGGCCGCATTGTTGAAGATGGAACGCATACCATCCTATTGGCGCACAATGGATTGTACGCGCGGTATTGGAATCGGCAATCTGGCGGTTTTATCGGTGCACAGGATGCGGCAGAATAACTATTCCAATCAACGCTGTTTCAGATTATTTCCTGCGCTATGGCCGAATTCACAATCAAACGATTAGGGCATCAAGGGGACGGGATTGCCGAGGGCCCCGTCTATGTGCCTCTGACCTTGCCTGCCGAAGTTGTAACGGGGACGCTGGATCAGCAAATCTTGCGGGATGTTCGGATCATCACTCCCTCATCGGATCGCGTGCGCGCAGCATGTCGTCATTATAAATCCTGCGGTGGGTGCAGCCTGATGCATGCAAGCGATCAATTTGTCGCTGAGTGGAAGGTTGATGTCGTCAGAGCCGCACTGGCTGCACATGGGTTAGAAACGGAATTACACCCTTGTCTCACGTCCCCAGCAAAGTCACGCCGCCGCGCAACGTTTTCAGTACGTCGTACGAAAAAAGGCGCCTCAGTAGGATTTCATGCACGTGGTTCTGAAGTCATCATCGAAAATCCAGACTGTAAATTGCTTGATCCCAAATTAATCGCCGCACGCGAAATGGTCGCACAATTGGCAACAATTGGTGGATCACGTAAAGGCGAAATTTCAGTCAATGTAACACTATGCGCCAATGGATTGGATGTAGCCGCAACAGGCGGGAAAGAACTAGATGATCACTTGCGCATGGATTTAACGAAGGCTTGCGAAAAACTGCGCCTTGCGCGTTTGTCATGGAATAGCGAAGTCATTGCGATACGATTGCCACCTAGTCAAGAGTTTGATCGCATCATTGTGGATCCACCTTCTGGAAGTTTTCTGCAGGCAACCAAACAGGGCGAAAGCGATTTGATCGCCGAAGTGCGCAACATAGTCAGCAACCAAAATCGGATCATTGATCTGTTTGCTGGATGTGGCACTTTCACCCTTCCCTTAGCGCGTAATGCAGAAGTACATGCAGTTGAAGGCGAAGCTGATATGCTGCGCGCGCTGGACAAAGCATGGCGCCATGCAACAGGACTAAAACGTGTCACCACCGAAACACGTGATTTATTCCGCCGTCCATTGCAACCAGATGAATTGCGGAAATTTGACTGCGCAATCATTGATCCGCCCCGTGCAGGGGCAGAAGCGCAAATTGACGAACTCTCCGCATCCGATATCAATCTAATCGCCTATGTTTCGTGCAATCCAACAACCTTTGCACGTGACGCTGCGCATTTGCTTTCACGAGGTTTCGAATTAAAATTCGTACAAACCGTCGATCAATTTAGATGGTCAACACATATAGAGTTGGTTGCAAAGTTTGCACGATACTAACCCTTTGGATGTATGGCAGCGTACAGAGTTTTATGTTATCTAAACTGCAGAGCAGTAAGAGGCAAAAATGGCCCGGATCCTTGGAATTTTGGCACTGATCCTCGTGATCAGCGGCACAACAGCGTTGGCAAAAACAATCCCCAAGTATGACGGGGAGCCCGTGACTGCAATTGTGGTGCATAAAGAGGCACGCAAAATGTTTCTGATGCATAATGACACTGTTTTGCGCTCCTATAATATCGGGTTAGGCTTTGCCCCTGATGGTCACAAAAAGATTGAGGGGGACGGTAAAACACCTGAAGGCCGCTATGTGATCGACCGAAAAAATCCAAACTCAAAATTCCATTTATCAATTGGTATTTCCTATCCCAACAAAGCGGACCGCTCATATGCCAACAGCATCGGCAAATCACCAGGTGGCGATATCTTTATTCATGGCAATCAGGATCTCAAACACCGCATCAAACAAGGTTGGCGCTATTTTTTTGACAAAGATTGGACCGCGGGATGCATCGCTGTTAGCGATGCAGAGATGACCGAAATTTATTCAATGATAGGGATTGGAACGCCAATCACTATCCAGCGGTAACATCACGCGCACTTAGCATTGGTCCGCCTGTCACAAGCGTCCACCATATTTTACCATTAGGCTCTTGAAACCAAGAAAATCCCATCTCAGTGGCTCCCTGATCCATAAGAATAAAGCGAGTAGCATCATCTTCAATCCATGCAGCCAAAGTCAAAATTTCGCTTTCATAGGTCTCAGAGATCGTTTCACCCAAAAACTGCTTTTCATACCCAACACGTTTCACCCGGTCGAGCGGAGAAGAGCCATCAGATCCAAAATGCCATGGACGATTTTGCAATGCCATGTCGCGCGAATGCGTTGCCGCTGCAGCTGTTAATTTTGCATTAAAGGTAAGTTGATTTAATCCAGCGCCACTTCGCAGCGCATTCACCGCGTCTAGCATTCGAAATTGAAGAGTTGCCGCATCCACAGTTGCCAGGTCATACAATTTCGGAAGGGGTTTGCCATCTGCCGCCAATTTCTCTTCTGGGACGACGCCACAGGCTGCCATAGATACCAAGAGAAGAATTGATAACCACTTATTCATTTATTTCACCTAACCATGCTTTCTACTAGCCACATACCCTTGCCATCGTGACTTTTCAAACCCACAACGTCGAATTTTGCGAAAAACACAATAGTTTGATTTGTCATTACTGGGTTAACGTCATATTAGGATGAGATATATTAAGACAGAGGATCATCATGGCAGGATTTACCAGACGAAGTTTTGTCGCAGCTAGCGGTGCACTGTTAGCAACCCAGGGCCTGGCAGAAACTGACAACGTAAATTCCGAAACCACGACGGAACAAGAAAGCGACGTTACGGGCGTTGTACGTCACAATATTTCCAGTTTCCGTGCGTTAGATTGGCGTCCATACTTCGACTCACTAAAAAATGGCGCAATCTTGGTCGATATTTCTTCCAGAGCGTTACATTTTTGGTCACAGGATGAAAAAACGTACCGTCTATACCCCACCTCGGTCCCAATGACCGAAGACCTGACTAAAAGGGGATACACTAGAATTGTAAAAAAAGTTGAAGGTCCGTCATGGCGGCCAACGCCTGCTATGAGAAAAAGAAATCCTGAATGGCCTGAATTTATCGGACCAGGCCCTGATAATCCACTTGGAACCCACGCTCTATATCTGAGTTGGACCTACTTTAGGATCCATGGAACTCATGACACTCGAAAAATTGGTAGAAGATCATCAAATGGGTGTATTGGCCTCTATAACTCACAAATCGCTGAGCTATATGCTACCACCAAGGTTGGAACCCAAGTTCTATTAATTTAATTTTCTAGCTTATTCGAAATGATCACTAACTGACATTAACTTGATATACACTCGACGAATTGGGCTTACGTAAAAATCTGTCCTAAGAAGCATGCACATTTTGCCAAATAAGCCATAATAAAATTAAAAAGATCGCTCTTACAACGGCATTCGTTAGGGCTGCAACATCTACTTTCGCTGGCAGCCCACCGGCGCTACAAGTAAGATCCAGCACCCATTCTTCTTGCGTCTGAAGCAGCATCATCATCTACCTCTGGTTGGGTTCTTCCCGCGCTACTATAGCTTGCAATCGCTGCCGCAGCAGACAAGAAATAATCTTTCTTTTCTAACGAATGCTGAATGGCTGCGCTGCTCACGTGCGGCGATTTACATTTTTAAGTATTTGACATCCTTATATCCAGCCCGCTAATTCCGCGTCCATGAGGATTGGGCGAACATGAACAGCATTTCCATAAAAGACGTGAGTTATCAGATAAATGACACCGCAATCCTAACGGAGGTGTCGTTTAAATCTGATGCTAAACGCATCGCCGTTCTAGGGCGCAACGGATCTGGTAAGTCCACGCTATCACGTTTGATTTGCGGACTTGATCGTCCCTCTCAGGGAAAAATCCACATTAACGATATTGACGTGTACCACGACAGACGCGCGGCATTGGATACGATTGGGATGATATTTCAAAACCCCGATCACCAAATCATTTTCCCAACGGTGATTGAAGAAATGATATTTGGTTTAACCCAAATGGGCATTGATAAATCATCCGCGATACAGCGCGCCATGTCATACTTGTCAAAATTTGGAAAATCGGATTGGCGTGATCGTGCAATCAGCACGCTTTCTCAAGGGCAGAAAAAGCTGCTGTGCCTCATGGCGATTTTGGCGATGGAGCCAAAGGTGATTATACTCGATGAACCCTTAGCTGCCTTGGATATTCCAACACAGCGCCAATTAACACAGATTTTGCAATCTTTACCACAAACTCTGATATACATCACTCATGATACGACACCTATCCAGGATTACGATGTAGCGATCTGGTTGGAACAGGGTCAAATCGTTCTAACAGGGTCACCTGCAAATGTACTGCCAAGATTCATCAACGAAATGAACCAGATTGAGGTTCTTTAATGCTGACCCTCACATCACCGCAAAAAACGATTTTTCATAAAATTTCAGCAAGTCAAAAATTATTGGCGCTATGTGTTTTATCGACGGCGCTGTTTCAAGTTGGATCACTGTTCATTCTATCTGGCCTGATATTTACGGTGATGGCGCTTTATCTTGCCCAGGGATGGTCATTTGCAAGATTTGGGGCGCGCATGCTTTGGCCCCTTTGGCCATTTGTCGCAATTATTGCACTATATCACGGTATCACGAATGATATCGAGACCGGTGGCGAAATAATTCTACGCATGCTGATCGCGGTTGCATTGGCAAACCTGGTGACAATGACCACACCTCTAAATGATATGATCGATGTACTGATGCGATTGTTACGCCCACTAAATTGGATCGGGGTATCTACAAAACCTGTGGCAATCACCATTGCCCTGTTCATTCGTTTCATTCCAACTCTGATCGATCGCAGTATCACAATGCTTGCGGCGCTTCGCGCGCGGTCCGCAGGAAAATCTGGCTGGCGCATCATTGTGCCCCTGACGCTTTCGGTGTTAAACGATGCCGAACACGTGGCAAATGCACTCCGAGCGCGCGGCGGTGTTGAGACGAAAGACAAAGGATAGCCAAAATGGAACGATCAACCGTACTAATTGCTGTTCTCGCGGCATTGGTTGCAGCACTGGGTTTCGTGCCTAAATTCACACTTGCCTTCGGCGTTCCAATCACTGCTCAAAGCTTGGGTATTATGATGTGTGGAACTGTTTTGGGTGCGAAACGCGGCGGTGCAGCGGCGTTGCTGTTCGTTGTATTGACGCTTGCTGGACTTCCACTATTGGCGGGTGGCCGCGGTGGTCTTGGCTTGCTGTCTGGACCTTCTGTTGGTTTTATCATCGGCTTTCCGCTCGCAGCATTTGTGACAGGTTGGGTCATGGAACGTGTGCAAACGAATGTTCTAACATCGTCCTTTATCGCCTCATTCATGGGGGGTGTGGTCGCCCTTTATATCCCAGGCGTTATTGGAATGGCCTTGATTTTGGACAAGTCGTTAATAGCTGTATTTGGCCTTGTTTCGGCCTTCGTCATTGGTGATCTGGTCAAGGTCGTTATCTGCGGTTTCGTGACCCAAGCGATCTATCGCGCGCAACCTGAAAAAGTTCTATCACGATCTTAAGCACTCCGCTCAAAAATCACCGCACTGCCTAATCCACCAACGGCAGCAATAGCCGCCAACCCTGATTGGGCAGGTTGCAAATCGTGAAACAGGCGCACTGCAAGGATCGCGCCAGATGCTCCAATCGGATGTCCACGCGCGAGCGCACCGCCACACATATTCACAGAAGTCATATGCAATCCTGCCCCATCAATACACGCCATGGATTGCACGGCATAGGCCTCCATCATCTCAACCCGATCTATGTTCTTTCCATGTTTGGATAAAACACCTTTGATCGCAGGAATGGGAGCAAGTGCCGGATCTTCGGGTGTGGCCCCAATCGTCTGTGCTGGCCCGACAGACAATGAGTGCAAAACATTCGTTTCAAAATCATCTGCAACAACTACAACAAAGGCGGCCCCATCGGCGGCAACGGCAGCGGTGGCAGCTGTAACAGTACCCGCAAGCACAGGGGCTTTGGCCAAGACTTGTTCGCTTAGCTTACGGGCATAGGGGTCACGGGTTATGCCCGCAATTTCGACGATTTCATGCGCGAGGTGATCCCCTGCGTCCAATGCGCTTTGATGTGATTTTTGCGCATAAGCCTCTTGCTTCTCACGCGAAATCGAATGCTTCGCCGCCAACAATGCCATGGCCTCATGCGGATCGGGGTCAAATGCAGGTTCTGGTGCAAATGCTGGACGATCGTAGGCCACGCCGATATCAGCCCCATGATTACTATGCATGCGCAATGGACGGCGTGAATAGCTTTCTACACCGCCTGCAACAACGAGACGCGCGCGTCCTGCATCCACCATATCAGCCGCACGTATGATCGCATCCAAACCTCCAACACATTGCCGATCAATAGATAACCCCGCAACATCTACTGGTAAGCCCGCAGCCAAGGCGCACAGGCGTGCAGGGTTCCCGCCTGCTCCTAATGCGTTTGATACGACCAATTCATCAACCTGATCTGTTTCCACACCCGCTTGGTCTATAACACTTTGAATAACAGGTGCTGCCAATTCGTGCACAGACAAATGTGAAAATGCCCCAGCACGAGGCACAACTGCCGACCGCAATGCCGCTATAATTTTTGCCATGCACCCTCCAACGCGGTTGAGACGATTTCCTGATAATTTGGCTTACCAGACACCAACATGGGCCATTCATCCAATCCATACAAACGCCAACGATCGACAATTACTCCACGTTCTTTCAAGTCACCTAAAATGCGCTGAGGATGATCACCATCTGTTTGATCTGAGCACAGCGCAACATAAATACGTGCCCCGCGCAACGGATCGTCTACAGGAAAAACCGCCGATGCAATGACTTCGGGTTTGGCATTCAGATACTGCTCTATGTCCTCTGGAAAAATGGTTTTATCGGAAACCGTGAACGCGCGCGATTTTCGCCCCGACAGAAACAGTTGACCAGAGCTATCAATTTTGCCCATTTCACCAATCGTCAACCAACCATCCTGCCAACAAGTATCATTTGATTGACCCATCGCGTAACCAGAAAAAACATAAGGTGATTTCACCCAAACCTCACCAATACCGTCCCTGTTGCTGTTCCGAATATCTATTTCGACACCCGGAAAAGCAATTCCAACCGAAGCCGCGTCGTGATGTGGTTCTGCCAGAGTGATAAAACTGGTTTCAGCGGCCCCATAGAACTGCAAAACCTTTGCATTTGGCGCGAGGGATTCAACTCTTTCGCGTGTTTCTGGATCAAGCCGACCACCCCCGATAAGGACAACCTGCACATATTTTAAAGCCTGCCGCGATTTGGCCAACAAACGCATCTGCGTTGGCGTGGCATAGATCACATCCACCCCTGCTCTTGCAAATTGATGCGCTTGTTCTTTGGGCGATCTGCCCACTACAGACACACACCGGTTTCCTATTATCTGTGCCTCAACCGCTGCATAAAACGCAAGCGAATGTCCCAGATCCCCTAAAATGCCGTAGCATGCTGAAGAATTAGTATATTTTTGGGAAATAACCCGAATACTAGCCAACCAACTTTCCGCCGATCTGCGTATACGTTTTGGTTTTCCTGATGTCCCACCCGTTTCACATTGAAAGACGCCTCTATCCGTCTGTGTGCCTACTGACATGAGGCCGTTCTGACCTATGACAGGCTCTTTCCCTGCCGCGATCATTTTCCAAAACTTATCCAAGAGAGTGGCCTGGCACCCGTTTGGTGACAGATCAATAAATTCAGCATCTGGATGAGGTTTGAAATGATCCAAGGCCAAGGGGCGTTCCAAATAAAAAAGGTGGTCGTGCGGATCACTTACCGCCTTTCGTATCACTTGTCACTCTGAGCCTAGAAAAGCCCCTGTTCTTTGGCCATGAGCGCCGCCTGAGTTCTATTTGCCGCGCCAATTTTGCGGTAGAGTGTTTTTACATGCAGCTTGATTGTGGGTTCTTGTAAATCAAGGTCGCGTGCAATTTCTTTGTTCGACTTCCCCTGAGACAGCCCTTCAAGAACCTGAAGCTCACGGCGTGATAGTTTTTCAGCCAGAGGGTTTGGCGGGGCAACCTCTTCTTCTTGTGTCATGAAATCAATTGGTGCGTATTGTTCGCCCATTACCATAAAACGCACAGCATTCATAAGTGATTTTGCAGATAGAGTTTTAGGTACAAAACCCGCAGCGCCCGCTACCAGAGCATCCTCCGCGACAGACTTGGTTGCAATACCTGACATCAAGGCAACCCTTTGCCCGCCATTATGCGCTAGCGCAGTTTTCAACCCCGTTAAACCCTGCATGCCCGGCATATTGTAGTCCAGCATGATCAAATCAAACGGACCCTGGGCATCAATGAGAGCCATCGCCCCATCAAAATTAGAAGCAGTGAACGTTTCAATGTTACCTTCACCTGTTAAAAATAAAACCAATGTGTCACACAGTAAATCATGATCGTCAGCAATAAGAATTTTCATTTCGTCACCTAATTTATGTTTTCACCGTTATTAAAGCTTACCACCAACAGCAGATCGTTGATCAGCATTGGATTTTAAATACTACTAATTTCAGATACTATTCTTTTGTGTTAAATATACCCTATTTGCATAGCTCTACACTCTTTTAGGTCAGGCCAGTCTATATTTCAATCTAACTATGTGCCTCGCAAGAAGTTTATGAACATGTGTCGTTAAATCTTAAAAGTGTCGAACCGAAAGTTGTAGAAGAAACTTTTTTAGACGATGGGTTTGCCATAGCATTGAAAAATATAACTATGCAAATCAAGAAAGATTTGGCGAGAAAAATAGAATAAAACTAGGGCGCCGGTATGACAGAAGAAATATTGAATATGAGGGTCCTTGCGGAACTGTCAGAACAATTGGGCCATGACACTATCGAAATTCTTTTAACCCGTTACGAAGACGAAACAGCCGCTTTGATGACGCTATTGAACTCGCAACAAGGAAAAGACGCCGCTATCGAGACTTTGATTAAAGACATCCACAAAACGGCAGGATCATCTGCACAACTGGGGCTGTCAGAGATGCGCCACAAGTTGAATATGATCGAAATCAAGGTAAAACTACAAGGCGTTGATGCGCTGTGGTCAGAAATGGATAATTTAAATTCACTTTGGAAGGACAGCAAAAAAGCCATTAGACATGCGGGCTTTCTCAGCTGATAGATACGACATGTACGAGTTCAAACTCATTAGGAACTTCACGCTCATAGCACAGCAAATCACTGATGTTTTTTATCATTCCTTCTCTGCGTCTGAAGGTCGAGCGGAAGGAGAGCTTATCAGCACACTCGTCGCAAACCTTTTGGAAGATACCCCCAAACCCGATATGTTTATCTTTGCCGCATTACACGATAACACCGTCATCGGATGTGCGATATTTTCGCGTTTGACCTACACAAATGATGCACGAGATGTTTTTATTTTATCGCCAATGGCCATTCACCCCAGTCATCAGAACAAAGGGATTGGGCAGACCCTATTGCGGGAAAGTATCGCACTTCTAAAAGATCATGGCATCGACATTCTCATGACCTATGGCGATCCAAACTATTACGGAAAAGTTGGTTTTTTACCCGTGACGGAACAGGTGGCGCCACCACCATTTCCACTTAGCATACCAATAGGCTGGATAGGACAATCCCTGCACGGAGCCGAAATCGCGCCTTTGCAGGGAACTTGCACATGCGTTTCAGCGTTAAATAACCCTGCCATTTGGTGACAAAGTCTCACTCAATTTTTTCATGCAACACTGCGTTATAGCTATACAATAGAAATCCTTGATCATAGCATTGCCCTATGTCTCAATTAGATACTCAATATTCTTGGCTTCGCCTTTTCATTAGCCTACTGATTGCCGTCATCGGCAATGTGGGTATGTGGGCGATTGTGGTTGTCATGCCCGATTTTCAGTCAGAGATGGGATTAGATCGTGCAGACGCATCATTACCCTATACTTTCACAATGATTGGCTTTGCGGTTGGTAACTATGCCATCGGACGGATGGTGGATCGCTATGGCATTGTGGCCTGTTTATTGGGAGCTGCCGTTTTAAACTCTGGTGCTTTTTACGCAACCACCCTCACATCATCCCTCGCACTTATTTGTTTCTTTCAGCTCCTTTTGGGGTTTGGAACTGCGGCAACCTTTGGACCATTGATCGCAGATGTCTCAAAGTGGTTTCTAAAACGGCGTGGTATCGCAGTCGCGGTTGCGGCCAGTGGGAATTATTTATCGGGCGCGATATGGCCACTTTTGCTGACAGGTGTGCTGCGCACATCAGGATGGCATGGTGTGTATTTATGGCTCGCGGTCCTAACGCTCGTCATTATGGTGCCGTTGTCTTTGCTGCTTTCACGCCAAGTGAACGATCAATCCATTAAACTTTCTGATGCGCAATCAAACAATAGATTGGGTTCACTTCCTTTTAGCGCACGAACCCTTACATGGCTTTTGGGTTTGGCAGGCGTGGGATGTTGTGTCGCCATGTCAATGCCACAAGTGCATATCGTCGCCTATTGCGTCGACTTAGGGTACGGGCCAACCGCAGGCGCAGAGATGTTGTCCTTAATGTTGATGGGTGGCGTTGTCTCTCGCTTGATTTCGGGCATGCTGTCCGACCGTTTAGGAGGGGTAAAAACGCTTTTGATCGGTGCAACCCTCCAGTGTATTGGGTTGATACTTTACCTACCCTCTGATGGCCTCACATCGCTCTATCTGGTTTCATTGATCTTTGGACTTTCTCAAGGGGGCATTGTACCCAGTTATGCAATTATTGTGCGCGAATACCTTCCGGCGCGCGTCGCAGGCGAACGCGTTGGTTTCGTAATGATGGCAACAATCATGGGGATGGCCCTAGGTGGATGGATGTCAGGCTGGATTTATGACGTTAGCGGATCATATGCGCTAGCATTTTGGAATGGTATTGGGTGGAATTTCCTAAACATTGTGATCATCGGATTTATTTTATGGCGCGCCCTACAGCAGCAAAAACAGATCCAAGCAACGACAAAATATTAACGCAAAAAAGGCCCGCGAGCCGCGGGCCTTTTCGCAATATTTGGTTGTCAAATTAGCTTTTGGGAGCGTATTTGATCGGCGCCCACAAACGTTTGTTTGTTAAGTACAGAAGAACTGATAGAACAGCCAAGAACAGTACACCACGGAAACCTGCGTCCTGACGGTCCATCATCTTGGGTTCTGCGGCCCACATTAGGAACGCCGCTACGTCCTCTGACATGTGGTGCACATCGTTTTTGTGACCATCGTCAAATTCAACCAACTCATCCTCTAGGGGTGGCCCCATTGAGATCCAGCCACCAGGAAACGCTTTGTTTTCATAAAGCGTTACGCCAGCTTCCTCTTTTTCGACGCCTGTGTAGCCATGCAGCAGTGCAGCGATATATTCCGCGCCGCCCATGCCCTTAACCAACTGGTTGATACCAGTTCCATAAGGTCCGTGGAAACCCGCGCGCGCCTTCGCCATCAATGACAGGTCGGGTGCACCAACTGAGTCATTTGCTGGGAAATGGTCTGCTGGCTTTGCAGGGCGTGTATCATCCAGATCTGCGTCATATACCTCGAAATTCTCTTCTGCGTATGCACGTACTTGATCTTCTGAGTAGCCAAGACCGTTTTTATCCGCAAGTGTACGCAAAGGCACATACTTCAATCCGTGACATGCTGAACAAACTTCTGTGTAGACTTTTAATCCACGACGCAATTGTTCTTGATCAAATGTCCCAAAAGGACCCTCAAATGAGAATTGCGCGTCCTCTATCTCGCCTGCTCCGCCCGCTGCAAATGCACTGCCTGCTGTCAGGGTCAGGGCCATGATTGTGCTTGTGATGAAATGTTTCAACATTTTCAGTCCCTTTTCTTACTCAGCTGGCGTTTCAGCTTTGCCAAAATTTGCGTCGAAATCATCTTCGATCGTAGCTGGCTGTGGTGCAGGCTTTTCTAGGACGCCCAGCAATGGAAGGATAATTAGGAAGTAACCAAACCAGTATGCTGAACCAATCAATGAAAGCGATGCATATGGTTCTTCTGCTGGCATCGCGCCCAACCACATCAAGAAGAAGAAGTCTGCGACCAAAATCCAGAACCACAATTTTAACTGTGGGCGATAGCGTGCTGAACGTACACTTGATGTATCCAACCAAGGAGCAAGCGCCATAACCACGATCGCACCAAACATTGCAAGTACACCAAAGAACTTCGCGTCGATAATTCCGCCAGTCACGAATGAGACCAACTGAACGGCCCAAACGTCTGCTGTAAACGCACGCAAGATTGCGTAGAACGGCAAGAAATACCATTCAGGAACAATATGCGCAGGCGTCGCAAGAGGGTTCGCTTCGATGTAGTTGTCCGGGTGCCCCAAGTAGTTTGGCATAAAGCCAACGATCGCAAAGAACACTGCCAAAATCACCGCCAACGCGAACAAATCTTTGATCACGTAATATGGCCAGAACGGAACTGTGTCTTTCTTGGCCTCTTCCTTTGAACCGCGTCGAACTTCAACACCTGTTGGGTTGTTGTTGCCTGTGGTATGAAACGCCCAGATGTGCACCATTACCAAACCTGCGATCAAGAATGGGAACAGATAGTGCAATGAGAAGAAGCGGTTCAGCGTCGCATTGTCAACAGCTGGTCCACCCAACAAGAGCGTTTGGATCGCCTCACCCACGAACGGGATCGCACCAAACAGACCTGTGATAACTGTCGCACCCCAGAAAGACATCTGCCCCCATGGAAGAACGTAGCCCATGAATGCTGTACCCATCATCAACAGATAAATCAGCATTCCGATAATCCATGTGATTTCGCGTGGCGCCTTGTATGAACCGTAATATAGGCCACGGAAAATGTGCGCATAAACGGCGATAAAGAACAATGACGCACCGTTCATGTGCAAATAGCGGATCATGTGACCACCGTTCACGTTGCGCATGATGTGTTCTACAGATGCGAACGCGTTATCAACGTGTGGTGTGTAGTGCATCGCCAAAACGATGCCTGTAACAATTTGTAGTCCCAAACAAAATGTTAGAACAATACCCCAAATCCACATCCAGTTCAGATTTTTCGGAGTTGGGATCATAAGTGTGTCGTACAAAAGGCCAACAATTGGCAAACGTGAATGCACAGCTTTGGCAAAGTTACCTTTTGGTTCGTAGTGGTCGTGAGGAATTCCAGCCATCTCTAAGCTCTCCCTTAACCTAGTTTAATTGTTGTTGCGTCGACAAATTCCGCGACAGGCACAGGCAAGTTTGTTGGTGCTGGACCTTTGCGGATACGACCAGATGTATCGTAGTGTGAACCGTGGCATGGGCAGAACCAGCCATTGAAATCACCTGCGCCATCACCCAGTGGCACACAACCAAGGTGCGTACACACACCCATCATGACCAACCATTCGCCTGCTTCATCCAAGCTGCGGTTTTGGTCAGATGCGTCGGAACCTGGTACATTTTCGTTGCGTGATTCAGAATCTGCCAAATCGTCCAATGCAACTTGACGCGCTTCTGCGATTTCTTCTTCTGTGCGACGACGAATAAACACAGGCTTACCCAACCACTTTACAGTCAGCTGCGTACCCGGCTCAACGTCGGCCACATCGACACGGATCGACGCCAAGGCGCGAACATCCGCTGAAGGGTTCATTTGATTAACAAGCGGCCATACTGCGGCCCCTGTTACAACGGCACCAGCACCAGCTGTCGCGTAGTAGATAAAGTCGCGGCGTGTGCCTTCGTGATCGTCTGCGTGTGACACGAGGTAAACTCCATTGTTAGGTTAGTCGTTCGACCAAAGCGATTGTGTCCGTATACTGACGGACGTCTCCTCGCTGCGTTTTAGCGAGGAATTTTAGGAAGTCCAGTGTGCATTTGTTTTAGACTGACTTTCGCGCTGTCGTGTCGCACGAAAAGGTGCGTTTTAACCGATCCAAGCAGGTAAATTAGGTCCGACAGCGGCGCAAGGTGATTCTATTTGGAAAAAGGCGCGGCATCCCCCCATAGATCTCGTACCCGTTGATCGCGCCCACAGGCATCGCGATACATGTAATACACATCCGATTGCTTGCGATACCCAAACCGCGTTAAAACTCGCGTGCCCATCTTGTAGTAATCTTGGTGATAATCTTCGGCCAGATAATATACTGTTCGATCCAACACGGGGGTTACAATTTTCTGCCCCAATTCCGCTTCGGCCTGTTTGATCGCCATATTTGCTGCCATTCGTTGGGCCGGTGTTGCAAAAATTGCCGTTCGGTAACTGTCCCCGCGATCACAGAACTGTCCCCCATCATCGGTGGGATCCACGCTGCGCAAAAACGAATGCAGCAATGTTTCAACCGCAACAACAGAGGGATCGAATGATATTTCAACTGCCTCATAATGTCCTGTACCACCTCGCGTAACGTCCCTGTATGTGGGGTTCTTAGTTTTACCTCCTGTATAGCCAGAGGTGACTTCGATCACACCATCGACTTTTTCAAAATCAGCCTCAACACACCAAAAACATCCCCCCGCAACAATTAAGGTATCAGTAGTAGCATCCGCAGTTTTTGCACCAAAGGTGGCAGCCACGGCTGACGCGGTGATAGTCAGGGCAAGGATTTTATACTTTCTCAACATAGCAAACATTGCAGTTTCCTTTAGAACTTGGGGGAAGCTTAAAGCTAGAGCAACTTCATTAAAAGTAAGCCCCTGTCACAAGAAGGTGAGGGCATGACAGTCCGCTTGATACCGCTTGCACTCAGATTCCCTCCAATCTACGGTAATAAAAAATATAGAACGGGGATTATCTTGGCAAAGTCTCTTTTTGAGCTACCACCGACTGCGTCAATCAGTATTGATGGAGATAACCGTGTTTTTCCAATAAACCGCATTTTCTGTGTTGGGCGCAACTATGCGGAACATGCCGCCGAAATGGGAAACACGGTTGATCGCAGTGCACCCTTTTATTTCACAAAATCCCTTCAATCCGTCAGTCATGGCCAATCACATATTCGATATCCGACTGGCACGCAGAACTATCATCACGAAGTTGAGTTTATAGTGTTTATTGGAGAGGCTGGACACAATATTCCAGCACATGCCGCAATGGATCATGTATTTGGCTACGCCTGTGGATTGGATATGACCCGCCGCGATCTGCAAGCCATCGCCAAGGAAAAACGCCGCCCTTGGGGTTTAGCAAAAGATTTTGAACAGTCTGCGGTGATTGGCACGATCACGCCCAAGAAAAAATTTGGTCAAATTGGTCCGCAGAAAATTGAATTGCTCGTAAACGAAAAGCCGGCGCAAAGCGCACATTTGTCTGACATGATCCACTCAGTCCCCAATATCATTTGCGATCTTAGCGAATATTACACCTTGCAAACCGGCGATGTGATCATGACCGGAACACCTGCAGGTGTTGGACCTGTCGTGATAGGTGACAAATTGGACGCACGCATTGATGGACTATCAAATTTGGTTGTAACCGTTGAACCATAAAGCAAATTCGAAAACCCCTGAGAACAAGTTCAAAAATCGGAAACCCAGAAAACAGGTTGGCGCAATAGCATACCGGCGTACGAAATCTGGCATCAAAATCTTGATCATAACTAGCCGCGGGACAGGTCGCTGGATCCTACCCAAAGGATGGCCAATGGATAACATCCCCGATAGCAAAGCGGCCCTAATCGAGGCATGGGAAGAAGCCGGGGTCAAACGCATCAAAAGCGATCCAATACACTGTGGCTCTTTGCGATATATTAAGGTCATGAAGGACGGAACGAACCAACCCATAGACATTCAGCTGTTTAGCTTTGAAACCGCAAAACTTTCGAAAAATTTTCCCGAACGCGGGCAACGTAAACTTCGTTGGGTGGGGGTAAATACCGCCATTCGAAAACTGAAACAGCCCGAATTAAGACCGATCTTAAAACAGCTAAAACGTCAAAATCGCTCCAATATGTGATCATATCCTGCGTTTCTTTCGTATTTCAGACAGTGTTACGGCGAGAGGTACAAATGGGCGCAATCAAAACAGGACACTTTTCGTCTGTGGAAATTACGACCGAGCGCGACTTGTGGACTTGGCTGTCGAACAACTTTACTTCGCAGGACAGTGTTTGGCTGACCACATACAAGAAATCTACGCCACAAAAATATCTGTCACGCGAACAAGTTTTGGACGCCCTTATCGCACACGGTTGGATTGACGGCATTCGGCGCAAGCTGGACGATGAGCGGACAATGCAACTTATCTCGCCAAGAAAAATACAGAGCTGGAGCGCAACCTATAAACAGCGGGCAGAGCGATTAGAGGCTGAGGGCCGGATGTTGCCATCAGGGCGTGACGCGATAAAGCAATCTAAGTTATTGGGCCTTTGGGACGTCATGCAGGATGTTGACACTTTAGTCATTCCAACTGACTTGCAAATCTTGCTGGATAAAAATCGCACCGCAGCAACCTATTTTAAAAATTGTCCGCCATCCTACAAACGTAATGTTCTGCGCTGGCTCAAGTCCGCAAAGACCGAAAAAACGCGTCAAAAACGTTTGAATACTATCCTGACAGAGTGCAAATTTGAAAATCGAATACCACAAATGTAGTGGCTCGCCAGGACAAACTTGATAAAGGCGTTTCCAAAATTCATACTTTGCACGTTATGTAAATAAATATTGACATATTTTATTTTTAATAAAGAATAAACATGCTTAGACCCTCTGTTTAAGCACGTAACGTGCAGCTCCTTTTGTTGGCTACAAAGATGTTATGCGCGATACGCTGGCGGACGATAAAACCGTTGTATTCAAACTCTCAATCGTCCGCCAATTTCATCTATATATATGAAATATAACAAATATAATTCATTTGAATAAGATTGGAGTTTTCTTAGAAACGGACTGAGAGCTTCGAACGACGCATGAAGCCCTCAGTCACTGCCTTTTCCAATGCTAAGGAAATGTATTAGGCAACGCTATGCAAGCACAACATTGCATAATATGTCAATTATTATTTACACTATGACGCAAGTTTGCCGATTTACTTACATCTGAACGCTGCAGCAGCTTAATACTGCGATCAAAAACATGAGATAGGCTCATTTCAGCATCGCGGTACATATCATCAGGCGATCCCTGATCAATAAAGCGGTCAGGCAAGAAGACTGTATCAATGTTGATCCCATCGGCAAGCTGACCCGTCACCGCCAAATGTTGTAGAACAATCGCGCCAAATCCACCCATTGCACCTTGCTCGAGTGTTAAGATCGCCTCGTGCGATGAGACCAAGCTATCAACAAGATCTGTGTCAAGCGGTTTTGCAAAACGTGCGTCAGCCACAGTCGCACTTATGCCCTGCTGCTCAAGCAGCTTTGCTGTTTCAAGTGCTACCTCAAGATGCGCTCCAAAAGAAAGGATCGCGAGATCGGTTCCCGTTTTCACAACACGCCCTTTTCCAATCTTAAGTGGTTCACCGCGCGACGGAACCGAGACGCCTGGACCCGTTCCACGCGGATAACGGAAACAAATTGGACCATCGTTATACTCTGCGGCTGTACGAACCATATGCGCAAGTTCGGCTTCGTCACTCGCAGCCATGACCGTCATATTCGGCAAATTCGCCATATAAGAAATATCCAAAATCCCACCATGTGTAGGCCCATCCGCCCCAACCAAACCCGCGCGATCAATCGCAAATCGAACAGGTAAGTTTTGCAAAGCAACATCATGAACGATTTGATCGTATGCACGTTGAAGGAATGTTGAATAAATTGCGCAAAACGGTTTCATTCCAGTGGCGGCCAAACCTGCTGCGAATGTAACTGCGTGTTGTTCGGCGATACCAACATCATACACCCGACGCGGATATTCTTTGGCCAAAATGTCAACGCCTGTGCCAGAGGGCATGGCCGCCGTTACGGCAATTACGCGGTTATCCTCTTTGGCTTCTGCCAACAGCGACTTCCCAAACACACTTGTATAGGAAGGAGAATTCGCAGGTGTCTTTTTCTGTACACCCGTTGAAACATCAAATTTTGAAACACCGTGATATTTATCAGCCGAATTTTCAGCGGGCGCGTAACCATATCCTTTTTTGGTGCAGACATGGATCAAAACGGGACCATTGGCACGGCCCTTGGCCGCGCGAAGCGTAGTCAGAAGTTGCTCCATATCATGTCCATCAATAGGACCTATGTAATCAAAACCTAGCTCTTCGAATAATGTCGCCTGTCCCAATGTCCCTGTGACCAGTTGCTTGGCCCGTCGTGCATGATCACGCAATTTAAACGGCAGATGGTCATCCAAGCTTTCGCCAATCTCTTTTAACTTTCCTAAAACATCATGGCTGTTGACCCGTGACAGATACGATGACATCGCACCCACAGGTGGCGCAATCGACATTTCATTGTCATTCAATATAACAAAGAGCCGCTCTTTCTCGCTCCCAGCGTTGTTTAGCGCCTCATAGGCCATTCCAGCAGAAATTGATCCATCCCCAATCACTGCGATTGCATCACCTGTTGGCTGACCATGCTTTCGTGCAAGCGCAAACCCCAGAGCTGCAGAAATTGAGGTCGAGCTATGTGCCGCACCAAAAGGATCATATTCGCTTTCGCTTCTTTTTGTAAAACCACTTATTCCGTCCGTCTGGCGGAGTGTTTTCATCTGACTGCGACGACCTGTTAAAATTTTATGCGGGTAACATTGATGCCCGACATCCCAAACCAATTTATCAAATGGCGCATTGAATACGGCGTGAATGGCCACTGTTAATTCAACCACACCTAAGGAAGATCCCAAATGACCTCCGGTCTGTGAAACCGTTTCGATGACTTCATTCCGCACCTCGCGTGCCAACACGCTTAATTCACGATCCGACATTCGTTTTAAATCAGATGGGCTATGTACCGTGTCCAATAATTTTGTCTGCATTGCGTGTTCCTTCAGAAAAAAAGGGCGCCGGCTTGCCAATGCAAACGCGACGCCAGGCTCCTGTAGTCAACAGGGAGGGATGGAATATGTTTGGGGTCGCCCCAAAACGAATGGCCGCGCGACACCGCGCGGCCAATAATTACTCATAGACTGGCGCGCCTGTCGTCGCGAGTTCTGGCCAATCTTTGATCACGTTCGTGCCTTGCAGCGGTTGCTGATACCCTTTGTGACATGTTTTGCATGCCGCCTTTGGTGCATCACCATGTACCGGACCGAGACGCGTTTCTGGATACACATCCTGCAATGGAACAAGATAGTCGTTGTTCATTTCTTGGACCATACCGATACCAAGCGATGCTGTACCCCACTGAGGTGTTACCTGCTCTGCATCATAGAAAGCGCGTGTGTTGTGGCATAGCACACAGTTGCGCCCCAAGGAATTCGAGAAATAATTCATCAGCGAGTACGTGCGTTCAGCATTCTGAATCAGTGGATCACCAGGTTCATTGGCAACGCGTGATTCATAATCATGAACCCCGATTGTCTCATACCCCAGGAGATACTTTTCCAACGCGTCAGAAGGTAATGAAGTTGACTGACTTAGAACCGTTGCGCGATTCTGATTGGCAGACCAACCCGCAGATGCCTCATTCACAGGTACAATATTGAACCAGATTTCACTTGGCACATGCTGTCCACGGTGACACGTAAAGCATGTTACGCCGACTTCTTTGTTTGCATTAACGTGACCCGACCAATTTTCATTGATGTTTTGGGTCATCTGGATCATGCGACGTGCGACCACTTTGGTATAAAGTGCGTCTTCACCATAGGTTTCGACATCACCATCACCGTGGCAGTATGCACAGCCCTCTTCAGGAGCGATCCATTCTGTCATTGCCCCCATCAAGCGACCAAAGTTGTCTTCGGTGAGATCACCCAACACTTGCACATTTTGGTAGATGTCTTTTGCAAGAGCTTCGGATCCATCTGGAACATAGGGCTCGTTTTCATAAACAAGCTCAATGTCGGGATCAGGTGTTGCCAAATCACTGTTGAATTCAGTGACCGACATACCCTGGCCCCGCGGACCTGTTTGCAAACTAGATGTTGCATATGGCTGTCCAAACACCACGACCATGATTGCCAGGAACACGGCCCCGCCTAGGGCACCGATCAAGATCGCCGGACCATAGACGTTTGTTGGGTTTTCTTCATTCCAACGATTAAACCAACTTGGTAACATGATTAGTCCTCCTGGCCGATAAATGACTCATACGAGCCATAGTTTTCATAACCGTAGGAACCGTCATACATCGGAGCAAAGTAATGTTCTTGAGCCCAGATGAACCAGTTGTCGACAACTGTACCTGTTAACAAGATACCAATACCACCTGTGATTGGACACAAAACTGCAAACCACCACGCCCAACGGTGTATACCCTCCATCGTCGCGTTAAAGCCCATAGTCCATCTCCAGAACAATGCAGCACGTTCTGATGCTGTTCCTCGATCATAGATTTGTTCCAATTCGCGATCACCACCAAAACGTGTTACCGCAAGGATCGTTGCGCCGTGCATCGCGAACAGAAGTACTGAACCGTACAAGAACACAATTGAGAGTGCATGGAACGGGTTATAATAGAGGTTGCCGTAGCGAATTGAGAATGCTGTGGTCCAATCCAAGTGTGGGAAAATCCCATATGGAACGGCTTCTGACCAGCTACCCATCAACACTGGACGGAACAGACCAAGGACAAGGAACAACCAAATCGCGGCGGCAAATGCCCATGCGACGTGTTTGCCCATCTTATGCTGTTGCGCCAAGAGATAGGTTCTCAACCACCAGGTGCAAACTGATACCAACAAGAAAAGCGAGCTGATTAGATACCAACCACCCTGATCCAAAGGTGGCATACGCATGCCCCATTCTGGTCCTGGAGGCTCAAGTGCCAACCAAAAGAATTGGCGCAAAAACTCTGGAATTGACCAACCAACCTGCGCAAGCATGTTCAGGCCAACAATGTTGAACCATAGCAAACCGGTGGCAAGCGATATCACCCCAGTCCAACCAAGGTAAACAGGCCCCAGTTGCGCGTTTCCAAGCCATCCAGCAAGATTTGAAAACCCAGGTGTGCCGATACGTTCGGACATCATATTGTTTTCGTTATCTACACCCATTTCGGCGGGTCCGCGGACCTGCACTTGTGTGAATATATTCTGATACTCAATCATAATTACATCCCCATCTGACTTGGCCAAATTGGCATTTCTAACCACCAGTTCCACCATTCAGGCCAACCCTTGGTCCAGACTGGGCCAGAGATGATGATACATACGGCAGAAAAGAACACAGCATTGATCGCCAGCAAAAAGCCTACGCGGTGAATGCCCAATGTTCCAACTGAGTAGCCGATGAAATCACGGAAAAAGGTGTCTTCGTTGTCTGGGCCTTGTGCTTCTTCACCCTCTTCAGGGTTTGCCGCACTGAGAACCAGCGCGCCGTGCAACGCCAATGCAAGCGTTGTTGTGAAGAACAAAGTTACAGCCAACATGTGTGCTGGGTTATAGTGGAAATGCAGATACGCGTAACCAGTGTTGCTAACCCAATCTAGGTGGCTGAAAATTCCATACGGAAATCCATGCCCCCAAGCACCCATCAACAATGGTCTAAAAATAACCAATGTTACATAGGCCAATATTGCAAAGGAGAAGGCAAATGGAACGTGATACCCCATACCTAGTTTGCGACAGATCTCAACCTCGCGCAGCGCCCAACTTATGAAAGCTGCTGTCGCGCAGATCGTAATAATTTGCCACAATCCTCCTTCAAGTAAGGGCGCCAAGCCCAAACCGTAACTTAAATCTGGCGGTGCTATATTTATTAGCCAAGGATTAAAGGTACCTTGCTGGCTCGCACCCCAAAAAATGAGGATTGTTCCAAGTAAAGCAAAAAATGCAGTCGTTACGCCGAAAAACCCGACATAAAAAGGCCCTACCCAAAAATCGAATAAATCACCGCCAATTAATGTGCCCCCTCGGACACGATACTTTCTTTCGAAACTTAGCAATGCCATCGTTTGTCTCCGTTGAATCCAGCCGATACCTTTGAGATGAAGGCCGTCTTATTGGTGAGCATCTGCGGGCAAGTTAAGACTCACCCGCAGACCGTTTTTCAAACTATCAAACGGGTTATTAACCGCCCGCTTGCGCGGCTAGTTCAAACCAGTTGTAATATTCTGTGCTTAGCAGAACGAGGTGAATCATTGCTGCTAGCAAGAATAGGAAAACGCCTTGTGCAACAAACACGCGACGTGGATCGAAAACGAGCCAGATTTTATAAAATTTTGCCATTTTCAATCCTCCTTAGAACCAAGGGCGCCAGATGAACGTTGCCAAATGAGCGATGACAGCAACGGTTGTGAACAACCATAGCCCGCTCATGTAGACAGAGTGCAGTTCTTGCGCCTGTTCGTCAGTTAGTCCTGTAAAAGACAGGTTATTGTCCGCCATGATATTTCCTCCGAAATTTATCGTGGCGCCACAGTGCCTCTGTGGCCAGGGTCCCTGGATATCGTTCCAGGGTTCTGATCTGCCTTTGGCAGAACAGCTCTTGATGCTGGGCCTAAACCGAGCAAATTACGGGCGTGATACGGTGCGCTTCTAGCCATGCACGGGCAAGCGGTCCGTTGATCACGAATGTTTGTTTGCGATAGAGATCAATCATCCAACCCACCGTTGAAAACGGGATGGCAAAGATGAAAATAAGACTGAAAAACAAAACATATTCAAAACGCGAACGTGGTCTTGATTTGAGTCTGCGATCTGTATTTGAAAGATCTGACATATCACTCCTCTCCTATATTTTTAGCGGATGCATTACCGCCAAGTGCCGAAACAGTTTCAAGGGCCACAAGATCGTGTCCAGACTTAAGTGTTTCGGCCTCGGCTGCATCGCGAAGGCGCTTTGCAGCTGAAATTCGTGTTAAAATTGGATGTTCTGCGACGATGCGATCTAGCTCTTGTTGCGCCTTGGGATCCCATTCAAGATCACGCTTTAAAACAGCCGGCGTGGCGTCAACAGCATCCATCTCGCTTGCCAGCGGCAAGATGTGGAACAATGAATCAAATAAGCCATTGCATAATTCTTGAAGCACATAAGTCGCGCCCGCATATCCCATCATTGGCGTTCCCAGTGCACGTCTAATAACAGCACCTGGGAACGACGCAGGAATGAACGAAGGCTGAGGTCCATGCGCTGCCTTCAATTCAGCAAGATAGATTTTTTCATTAACTGAACCAAACACCACCAATGGCCGATGCTGCTCTAACAACTGGCGCACTTCGTGATTATTGGTTTTTGATCCCGCCACGCGACTGACCGCAAAGGCGCAAGGAAATCCCAGATCATTCTCCAAATAATTTCGGATGCCACGTGCATAGGTGTCGTTTGCAACGATGGCAAAGTTGGCGGTCCCAAAGAAATCTTGGGTCACAGACCGCCAAAGATCCCACACTGGTTTAATGGTCGAATGCTTTTCTTGTTCGATGAAAGGCTCGACATCTAACGATAAAAGCTCTCCCAATTTGCGCAGGAACTTTGTTGTAGACTCAACGCCAATGGGTGCTTGTAAATAGGGTTTACCCAATACTTCACACAGACCACGGCCAAATTCACGATACATACAGATATTGACGTCCGCATTGACCAGATTCCGCATTTCAGCAACATGGGCGCCTAGTGGCATCACCATATTGATCTCGGCGCCAATCCCCTCAATCAAACGTCTAATCTCGGCCAAATCACTGGGCATATTAAAGGTGCCATACATAGGACCCAAAATATTCACCCGTGGCTTTGCACCCTCTTCGCGCTTTTTCTCAGGCGGCATACGGCCCTTGGTCATTCCAAATTCAGTGAAGATCCACGTCATAGCGCGATCAGCAGACTGCCATTGATCTTCATCAATTGTACGCGGCAAAAAGCGTTGGATTGTTGTGCCCTGTGGCGTAACACCACCGCCGATCATTTCAGCAATCGATCCGGTAACAACGACAGAAGGCAAAGCAGGATCCAGGGTTTCCCATGCGCGCTTCATCGCGCCTTCTGTGCCATCGCGTCCCAGCTCTTCTTCACCTAGACCGGTTGTCACGATTGGCAATTCATGTGGAGGCAGCGCGTCGGTGTAGTGCAATACTGACGTAACAGGCAGATTTTCACATCCAACAGGACCGTCAATGACAACTTGCAATCCCTTAACTGCGCAAAACGCATAAACGGAACCCCAATATCCACCCGCACGGTCATGATCTAGAATGTGCATTAGATCATCTCCTGTGCTTTAGCGGCGCGTGCGGCCTTCTCAATTTTCTTTAGGTTCTGCGCACGGAAGTCTGGTCGAAGATTCGGCGTACCCTGCCATATACCCGCGGTGTCGCCTTCTCCGACGTTCTCAAAGAAGGAGCGCATGTTTGCCATCCGTTCACCACCTTCGATGGCAGTGTTGATCACTTGCGCCAGACTGCCGGCACCCGCAGGTCCCATCAGTGGACGCGCAGACACAAGATTGGTGAAATAAAGCGCAGATTGGCCTTTTTCTTTCACCTCTTGCACAAGCGGCGTCGTTCCAATTGCAAGATCTGGTTTGAAGGCTTCAACAGCGGACAAATCATCTTCAAGAGAAGCGCGGAATTTGATCACAGCGCCCTTTGACTGAAGCCATTCTGCATCCGCCTGGGACATTGGCGTTTTTGGGCAGGCTGTTCCAACGTAGGGAACCTCTGCCCCACTTTCGATGAGCAAGCGTGCGACCAACAATTCGCTGCCTTCGTACCCCGAAACAGTAATACGGCCATTGATTTGGTTTTGTGAAAGCGCCCCTTTGATCGCGGGGAGGAATGCATTTTGCGCCGCTGCAATTTTATCGGTACCTACGTTAAAGGCATCTCCAATCGCCGCCAACCAATCAGCCGTTCCATCGTATCCAACAGGTGCGCTACCGATTGATGGACGACCAGCGGCATCAAATTCACGGATCGTTGATGTATAAAACGGATGAATCGCCGCAACCGCACCACAGGCCAATGCTGCATACATTTCACGCCATTCTCGCGCCGGCAAAACAGGACCGGCACCTAATCCCATTGGTGCTAACATCGCACCAATCATCATTGGATCAGCGGGGAACATTTCACCCAGCATCGCAACAGTTGGACGATCTTGCTTACCGCCCTTTGGTGCCTGAACTGGGCCTGCCTCAACCTCTTGCCGGGCGAAGTTTAGCATTGCACCTGCCAGAATATCTTTGGCCTCAGCATGGGTCGGAACACCGAAACCAGGCACGTCAATTCCAATGATGCGCACACCGTTAATTTCATTTGGCAGCAACCTTAAAGGCACGCCGCTTGCTGTTGGAACACACAGGTTGGTTACGACAATTGCGTCGTATTGATCAGGGTCCGCTAGATCATGAACAGAATCGCGAATATCTTCGAAGAGTTTGCCCGTAACCAAAGACTCAGAGTCAAAGGGAACATACCCGACGGAACGGCGCGCGCCGTAGAAGTGACTTACAAAACTTAGACCATAGACACAGCACGCCGATCCCGACAAAACAGTCGCCACGCGGCGCATCCTTAAGCCCACTCTCAATGAACCGAAGGCGGGGCACATCGATTGTGGTTTATCATGTGGGCCAACGGGATAATCAGCAGCATATTTCTCAAGGATTTCGGCATTTTCAGAGTTTGCCAAGTTGGCGTTCTTCAACTCTTCAGAAACACATGCACCTGCAGTTCCCGGTTGCTGATTTACAGACGGGGAAACCACCTCTTCCGCGGGGTGGCCCTGGATCACATCGACCTGATTGGTGGCGTCGTATGTGATTTCTTTGCTCATTTAGACCTCGTCATAGATCACTTCTAGAGACTTCAGCGGCTTGGCATGTTTGCCGCGCATGTCAGTATCTGTTGCAGGAACCAAAACCACGTCACCGCCTGTATCTTTACTATCGAACAAGTTCAGCAAACCATCTTGATCCAGTGGTTTTGGGCGAATGGGAGGTGCGCCAGCGACCTCTTCTGCAAGTGCGCCAAACAAGTCGCCCCATGGACCAGCAGCAGTGCCAACAATCTGGTAATTTGCGGATTTTTTGCGCAAATCATCATCTTGAGGGATTGAGGCCAAAACCGGAATTTCAGCTGCTTTTGCAAAGGCTGCTGCCTCGCCCGTTCCGTCATCTTTGTTGATGACCAAACCAGCCACACCAACGTTACCGCCAAGTTTACGGAAATATTCAACCGCGGAACAAACGTTGTTTGCCACATAAAGCGATTGTAAATCGTTTGAACCAACCAAAATAACTTTTTGCGCCATGTCGCGGGCAATGGGCAAACCAAAGCCGCCACATACAACATCGCCTAGGAAATCGAGCAAAACATAATCGAAGTCCCAGTCATGAAAACCAAGTTTTTCCAGTAACTCAAATCCGTGAATAATACCTCGACCACCACAGCCACGACCAACTTCAGGACCGCCAAGCTCCATGGCAAAAACACCACCGCGCTTGAAGCAGACATCGCCAATCTTAACTTCTTCACCTGCAAGTTTTTTGCGTGTAGAGGTTTCAATAATTGTCGGACAGGCCTTGCCCCCAAACAACAACGATGTGGTATCTGATTTAGGGTCACAGCCGATCAACAAAACGCGCTTACCCATCTCGGCCATCATGTGAGATAAATTGGCAAGCGTGAAAGATTTGCCAATGCCGCCCTTTCCATAAATCGCAATGATTTGGGTTTTCTTTGTAGGTTCGCCACTGGCTTGCTCTGTCTGAATATCAGCCAAATCCATGTTGGCTTCATCACGCAGTCTTGCGGAATAATCCTTGAGGTTTGGAACTTCGTCTTTCAATTTACTGCCTCCCAATCAAGGACCATTTTGTAACAAGTGGGGTCTTCAAATGCTTGAACGTAAGCTTGCTTAGCATTCACCGCATTAGCTCTGTGTGTCACCAACCCATCCAATGACAGGGTGCCTTCATCAATCAGGGCGTTGATCGCCGTCATGTCCTCAGCGTTCCATTCCGCCGCAATGCGGAATTTCATTTCACGCATAAACGCATGGGGGAAAGCAAAATTAATGCGCTCTGAATAAAATCCAGCCAACACAATTTCAGCATTGCGACCACAGCATTGGATCCATTGATCCAATAAATCGGTGCAACCCGATGCATCGTAAATCGATTGATAATCTCTTTTGGTATCTTGATCAGGGTGGATTACTTGATACCCTTGCGCGCCTGCCATCCGATTTTCATCAACTTCCCATACAGTTGGAGACTTTCCACCCGCAATAACGGTTAATCGGGCCAACAAACGTCCCAGAACACCGTGTCCAATGATCAATTCAGGCAAGCGAGCATCAAATCCCGCCAAAGCGTGTCTGGCAGTTGCCGCCAGCGCAAACAACGTTCCGCTGTCACCCAACGATGGATTAATTTTGCGGACTCGATCTGCAGGTGTGACCAAGTAACTGGCACTGCCACCAAATAACCCTTTGGCTTCTCGAAATCCGGTAGAACCAGGAACAAAGACAAAATCACCGACCTTGTGTCCTGTCCCTGCGGTCACATCAACCACTTCTCCGACAGCTTCATAGCCGGGTACCAAAGGATATGCTAATCCAGGGAATGGAGGCATCGCACCAGACCAAAGCAATTTTTCTGTACCCGTCGAGATACCAGAATGCTGCACACGTACCACAACATCTCCAGCCTCAGGATCTTTCAATCCTATATCGGCCAAAGATAGCTTTTTAGCTCCTTCGATTAGAACTGCTGACGCGCGCATAGTGTTTCCTCGTTCCCGTTGAACATTTTTCGGGTGACTCTAAGTGTTATAATAACTTGACATAATAAACTGTCAATTTTTTTAGACATATGCCTATGTCATTTTTTCGAACATTCGATCACCTGCGTCACATACGGACGCTTGGATCGATGAATTTTGATGTTCGAAAACCCAATTTCTTTCATTATTTCTGCTATTTTTATGGCAGATCGGGTTTTTCCCGTGTTCATTGCCATAGTGTAAACTGCAAAGTATGTATCCCCCCAGCGATTTGGAGAATTCTGACCCAGCATGGGTTCTGAAACAATCAATCTGCCATTCTTGGGTAGCGCATTGTAAATTTTAGTTAACAGTTTGATAATCGAGTCGTCAGAATGATCATAGAGAACGCGGATCAGCGAAATCACATCGAACCCACTTGGTAAGTCATCCTCAAAAAAAGACCCAGGGATAAAGCCATGCGCTCCAGAAGCACTATTTGATCCAGGCAAATCAAAGACACTCGCGTTAATCGAATTCTGACGCCTCAACACTTCTGAAACGAATGCACCGCTACCACCACCGACGTCCAACCAAGTGCCACTCTTGGGTAAGGTGATCGCATCTAACGTATCATGTGCAACCATACGCTGCGACTTTGTCATAAGATCAGAATATCGCGAAACATCTGCAGCATCTAAGCCATTTTTTGCCCCGAAAACATAGGGCCAAAAATGCGCAAGCTGCCGTTCTGACTGACCATTGAAAAATGTAACAGGATCCTGCAGATCAGAATACAACACAGAATGATGATCAATCAGCTCGGAAATCCCCGGCAATGTAAGGATCAGGATCCCACGACGCGCAATTGAAACCTGATCATTGCGCACACTTACAAGGCCAAGCGCCTGCCCAGCACCACACAAAACACGTGCCGCCTCAACATCAATCCCGATTAAAGATGCCAATTGCGAAATGGATTTGGGTCTTTCGCGCAACTTATCCAGAGCACCCGTTCGCACAAACGCGAGTAAGATTTGAGTATCAACAAATCCACTCATCAATTGAAAAATCGCTTCGCCTTCTTTTCGCGATATGCGCGACAAAAGCGGAAGACGCGCAGAAATATCCTGTACCCATTCACTTGCGTAAAACTGGCTTTTCTTATGATACCACCAATCTCGAAATCGCGTGGGACGCCGTGGATATATTTCCTGCTTTGTCATTGATCAGGAATGCGTTGCCTGGCGATCAACGGACATGAGGCGGCTTGATTGTAACTGTACCATTTTTGCAAGCTCTGCCTCACCGGGACAGGACGGAATTGAAGCAATAGCTCCGCCAAGGATATCGTGCAGCAATCTCTTAGCCCCATCCACTCCGTATTCAGAAACCGCACTTGGCCGGTCATTTTTGGCGTCTTGACCCGCAGGCTTACCCATATCTTGATCAGCACAAACAACATCCATCAAATCATCCGCAATTTGAAAGGCCTGACCAATACGTGCGCCCAGTTCTTGCCAGGGATCTGGATCATGTCCTGCGGCTATCGCCCCCATTTGCGTTGCTGCAATAAATAATGCGCCCGTCTTTGACAGGTGATAGGATTTCAGATCAATCGTAGCTTCGTCTTCCCAAGCCTGACCGGCACAAATCCCATTTGGAAAACCCGTATAATTCGCCAAATGCGCAACCAAGTTACAAGCACGATGCGCATCCACATTAGCCTGCGATGTAAGTGTTTTAAAAGCACCAACTATCAGACTATCCCCCGCAAGGACTGCAGTTGTTTCTGAAAATTGTCGATGCACTGTCGGCTTACCTCGACGCGTTGACGCGTCGTCAAAACAGGGCAAATCATCGTGGACCAAACTTGCACAATGTATGAACTCAAGCGCTGCTGCTGCTGCATCTGTCATCGTCGGCTGATCATCGCCACACGCCAGAGCAACGGATGTCAAAATTACAGGACGGATACGCGCGCCACCTGGGAAAACAGAATAATCGATTGCTTTATGAAGTCCTGTCGGCGCTGGCCCTTGAACCTCGGCGCTGCATATATGCCTTTGAATTGCTGCTTCAATTCTATCATTCAGCATGCAAGCACCTCCTAAGTGACTAATATATTTAACACATGTGTAAATTATTCTGGACATATTTATGGGAACGAGTCAACAATCCTGTCATGGCGCATGTGCAAAACTTATCAAAACATAGTCAGAAAATTGTTGTCGTGGGTGCAGGAATAGGTGGTCTTGCTGCAGCGCTCAGGCTTTCAGCGCTTGGTCATAAAGTACAAGTTATTGAAGCCGCGCCAACTCCAGGGGGCAAAATCAGAACACTTTCAGGTACAAATAGCCCTATCGACCTCGGGCCAACAGTTCTTACCTTACTATCCGTTTTTGAACGCCTTTTTAGAGATGTTGGAGAAAATTTACACGATCATATTTCCGTAACACAACAACATATCTTGGCCCGACATTGGTGGCGGGACGGAACTTGCGTAGATCTGGATGCAAATCTGGAAACATCGCTTGAAAACATCAGAAATGTGTTTGGAGAAAAATCCGCCGCTGAATTCATGTCATATTATTCTGACACCTTGACATTATTCGAATGCTTTGACGAACCCGTCATGCAAAATGCAAATCCCAATCTGCCCTCAATGATGCTCGCAGTCATGAAGCGACCAAGTGTTATTGGGAAAATGCGACCAGTGTCCACTCTTGAACATGGTCTTGCAAAACAGTTTTCAGACCCGCGATTGCAACAACTGTTTGGAAGATACGCAACATATGTCGGAGGTATGCCACAAACTGCGCCAGCACTCCTCTCCCTCATTTGGCAGGCTGAGGCCCAAGGCGTTTGGACAATCAACGGCGGAATGCACGAACTGGCAAGTGTCATCGAAGCTCTCTGCATCGAACGCGGGGTTGAATTTACCTATAACTGTCGCGTCAAATCAATCACAAAACATCAAAGAACCGCGACACAAGTGATCCTGGACACCAATGAGGCAATCGACGTGGATTCAGTTGTATTTAACGGCGACCCCCGCGCAATCGCATTGGGTCATCTGGGGTATGAGGTGCAAAAAAGTGTTCCAAATATCGCAAAAGAAGAGCGCAGCCTATCTGCCTATGTTTGGGGATTTGACGCGAAGTGCAATGGACCTAATCTGGTGCATCACAATGTTTTCTTTGCCGACACCCCAAATTCCGAATTTCGGGATATTGCAAAAGGTAAAATGCCGAGCGACCCAACAATTTATGTATGCGCACAAGATCGTGGAAAATCCTTGGAATCACCCGAAATTGAAAACTTTGAATTGATCTTGAACGCGCCCCCCCTAAACCGGCGGCAACCAAAAGAAGAGGATTTTGAACGATGCAACGAAATCACATTCAAGAGACTGGAACAATTTGGCCTTTCTTTTCAAGGAAAACGCGCTCGGCAACACCTAACGATGCCACAGGACTTCGAGGCTCTTTTTCCAGCGTCGGAAGGGTCACTTTACGGGCAGAGCCCAAGGGGCATGATGGCGACCTTGAAGCGCCCGAAATGCACAACCAAGTTGAACAACCTCTTTCTGGTCGGCGGCGGGGTGCATCCGGGAGCGGGTATTCCGATGGCAACTCTCTGCGCCGAGCTCGCGGTCGCGGAGATGACAAAGCGCCAAACTTTAACATAGATGTTCCGCCCAATGGATACGCATGGTGGTATGTTGATGGCGTGGATCCAAGATCTGGTCGCGCAATCTCAATCATTGCGTTCATCGGATCTGTCTTTTCACCTTGGTATAAGTGGTCAGGACGCAGGGAACCACAAAACAACGTCTGCATAAACGTGGCCACCTATGGTCCGGGTGGTCGCTTTACGATGACAGATCGGGGGCGTGGTGCACTGCGCCAAAGCGAACATTCGTTTACTGTGGGGCCATCATCGCTAGTGTGGGATCCGATTGATCAAACCCTAACGATAACCGTGAATGAAATCAGCAGCCCACCAATGATTTCGCGCGTGCGCGGAAAAATCACCTTGCGACCAAAATCGATCACAAATGTGGAATTACCCCTGACCCCGTCGGGAACGCATATTTGGCGCCCATTTGCCCCGACTGCAGATATTGACGTGGACCTGGAGGCCAAAGGTTGGCAATGGAGTGGACATGGGTATTTCGATGCAAATTTCGGTACTCGCGCCCTTGAACAAGATTTCAATTATTGGACATGGGGTCGGTATCCAATAACCACTGGGACGCAGTGTTTTTACGATTTAGAGCTGCGCAATGGTGAAACCGCCATGCACGCCATTGATTTTAACCTAGCAGGTAAGGCAACCGAAATTTCAACTGCGCCACCTATTAAAAGATTTCGCAATAGCCTGTGGGCCGTGCGCCGCGAAACCAGGTGTGATGATAACGCCCAACCAAAACAGGTTCAAAACCTATTGGATGCGCCATTTTATAGTCGCTCAGTTGTTGAAACACATCTGAACGGCGAAAAAAGTATGGGCGTTTTTGAGGCATTGGACCTTCATCGATTCCGCAACAAAATTATAACTGCGATGCTCGCTGTTCGCGTGCCACGTCGGCCAAGTTGGACATTCAAAGATTAGTCAATTCAGGATTCAAGCGACATACAGCGCGATTCAACATCGCCGCAACACTGACCCACAAAAGATATGGCACAAATGCAGCCCCAGCAATCCATGAATATTGCCAGAAGGTAATAACACAAACGGCAACTGCGGCCCAAAGTCCAAAAATGCAATAAAGTGCCAGTTTGATTTTTTTCAATCCAAAGAATACCGGCGTCCACAGTGCGTTCAATGCAATCTGCAAAGACCAAAGCGCTATGGCTGTTCCAGCTCCATCAATCTGAGATAGTCGCGCCCCTGCATAGGCCATTAAAACGTAAAGCGTCATCCATGCGGCAGGAAACATCCAGTTTGGTGGCGTCCAGCGCGGCTTTTTCAAGTTCGCATACCAATCACCAGGCGGAAATAATCCACCTGTTGATCCAGCCACAAAACAAGCCACCAAATATATCCCGAAATCAATCCACATTCTGTAGCCCCTTAAACTACTCTGCGAAATTACGCGCCAATGTTTGATTTATCGTGTTCATGCAACTGCTCCATCACTGAAACAAATCGCTCACTCCATCCCAATGTTACGCGCTTCTTTATGCCTGCAGCACGTACCAAGAATTCTGTCTGCGGTAAAGGTGACGCATAAACAGTTGCTGGCGTTGGCATAAACGTGCTTGCCATGGAATATGCCGCTGACAATCCAAGTAAACGCAGTTTCGCGGCCTTTGTCGTTCGCGCGCGGACGGAAATATTGTCAAATCCATTTGCACGAACACTATTTCCAATAGCACAGTATATATGCCGTGCGGCAAACATCGCGGGTCGAACCTTTGGCGGCAAACAGGCAATGCCCGCCTCTGAACGATGATATAATGCATCGGCACGTGCCAAAAGTTGACGCGTCATAAGTGCAATTTCTGGCCTAAATATGGGATTTGATAAAAAATCATCTGACGAGAGACCAGCTTTATCAAACCATTCAAGTGGGAGGTATAAACGCCCCTCTCGCGCATCTTCACCAACATCGCGTGAAATATTTGTCAGCTGCATCGCGACGCCCAAATCACAAGCCCGCGCCAAAACGCTTGGATCACGAGAACGCATAATAACGCACATCATAACACCCACAGCTGACGCAACACGCGCAGAATATGCAACCAGATCGTCAAATGTTTCGTATTTTTTGCCCATAGCATCCCAAACCAAACCCTCGATCAATGCCTCAGGCAAAGCGCGCGGCATGTCGAATTCTTCAACCATGTGGGCAAATGCACGGTCCATAGGTCGATTACGCGGCGCTCCCGAATAAACCTGATCCAAACGATGCACCAAATCTTTGACGGATGCAGATTTATCCGTTTTCAGATCAACTTCATCATCAGCCAACCGACAAAATGCATAGAGTGCCAGACACGGATCGCGCACAGCCTTTGGCAATAACAGAGAGGCCGCGTGAAACGAAAGGGATCCGTGCCGAATTGCATCTTCGCAATATTTCATATCGCTTTCGTATGTGGCGCTCATGTTGAAACTTTCTCGACCGCGTCAGGGACCAGTTGGTTTAATACCTCTGACGAGGTAACAACACTTGGGATTCCTGCACCTGGATGTGTTCCGGCGCCAACCAAGTACAGGTTTTCAAAATCTTCACTAATATTGTGCGGCCGAAACCAAGCTGATTGGAATATTCTAGGTTCTAACGAAAATCCTGCACCGTAGGGACTCAAATACCGTGATTCAAAATCATCAGGCGTTAAGACATGTTCTGCAGCAATTTTTTTGGAAAACCCGGGCATAACCTGCTCGAGGACTTTGCGCATTTTTTCCTTATAAACGGAAGTTTCTTGCCGCCAATCCACTGCATCTGTTGTCTTTAAATTTGGGACGGGTGAAAGCGCATAAAAACAATCGTCTCCATTGGGAGCGACAGACGGATCGGAAACCGATGGGCGATGCAAGTAAATCGACATATCATCAGCCAAGAAACGACGATCAAAGATATCTTTCAGCAATCCACGATAGCGTGGGCCATTTAGTATCGTGTGATGGCCAACATCTGACCATTCATCAGACGTGCCGTTAGTGCCAAAATACCAAACGAACAACCCCATCGACCATTTTGAGTTTTGCAGACGGTTTTTATTCCAACGCTTTTTCGAATGTTGGCGCAGCATGTGCTCATAGGTCTGACCCGGGTCCGCATTCGAAACAACTATATCCGCACTGATCTCGCGTCCCGACTCCAGGCGCACACCCGTCACACGGTTTCCCTTTGTCTGAATTTGATCAACCGTTGTTTCGGGTATGATTTGACCTCCCTGATCAACGACGACGCGCCCCATTGCATCCGCCAATTCCTGGACGCCACCTTGCACATAATGAACGCCAAATTCCTTTTCCAAATGGCTGACCAGAATATACATCGAGGTCACACGCCTCGGATCACCCCCGATAAACAATGGGTGGAATGAAAGCGCCATGCGAAAGCGTGCATCTTTTACGCGTTTCGCAGCATGTTGATAAACAGATTGATCAGCACGCAATGCGACAAAGCCGGGCAATTCCTTGACCAAGTCCCACAGTTTATTCAATGGCCGCCGACCCAGCCCCTCAAACCCGAATGTATAACGTTTTTCACAGTCTTTCAGAAATCTTTGATAGCCCGCAAAATCAGAGGGGAAAATACGTTGAACCTCTGCATCCATATCCTCTTGTGTATCTCTGATCTGAAATTTCGACCCATCTTGCCAGCGAATTTCATAATAGGGGTCAACTGGTGTGATATTCACTTCATCATCGAAATCACGCCCACAATCTGCCCATAGTCGTCGAAAAACATCAGGCACCGTGAGGATTGTTGGGCCAAGATCAAAACGATATCCGTTTTTCGAAATTGACGACCCACGCCCGCCTAATCTGTCAAGGCGATCAATGAGTGTTACGCGATACCCTTTGGCACCCAAACGCATAGCCGCGGACAACCCACCTAAACCTGCCCCAATCACTATGGCTCTTGGGGCGTTATCGGGAATAACTGGAATCAGTAATTTTGGCTCGGGTGCTGTCATATTATTTAAACACTATATGTGTCTAATTTATTTTACAACTGTCCCGTTTTGTGTTTCACTGAAAACACCTGATGATCTGGTGCCAAGAATACAATGGTAACACTAAGCCTCTTTCGATTTGAAAAGCCCCACCATAAGTTGTGGGCCTTTGTGATGATGGGCCTTGCGAGACCCTTCTTAAACCTGATGCCAAACTTAATTTTCTGGAAATTATTGGGATCTGGGACCGGTGAGGGATTTACTCCAAAACCAAATTGGGGCGTTTACGCTATTTTATGTGTTTGGCAAGAACCGACGAATGTCGAAAGAACGCTTAAAGAGTCTCGCGTTTTCCGCCGTTATCACGAAATGGCGGCCGAAAGTGTCACGATACATTTAGAGCCTTATGCAACGCGAGGAGAGTGGTCGGGTCAAACGCCTTTTCGCACCAAAAACAAGCGGGACACTGGGCCTGTGGCTGTGCTGACGCGGGCCACATTGCACTGGAATAAAATGGTGCAATTTTGGAAACAATCTCCAGCGATCAGCAGCAAGATCGGAATGAATGAAGACGTT
>JBMTQO010000009.1:0-59353 GCA_049446275.1 Paracoccaceae bacterium
AGACGGAAGCGAAGCCATCAACGACGACCAATCTTGCCCCATCGAAGACGCCGAAACACTCGGCTCAGAAATGGCAAACAAAATCCTCAACACAACCCCAAAAAACTTCTTCGACTGGAAAAATTAAAGCGTTAATGGGCAGGTGCAGACACCGCGTCCAGTAAACCGCGACCCCCGTCAACAGTAACGATCTGACCCGTGACAAAACGGGATGCGTCGGATGCCAAATATTGAACTGTCTCCACAATTTCGTTTGCAGATGCGATCCATCCAATTGGAGTGTGTTCTTCGATATCTTTGCGCATCTCTGGGTTTTCTTTTAAGGTCGCTTGCAAACTTGCGGACATGAGCGATGCAAAAGCAACTGCATTCACACGAATACCACTAGACGCATAAGCAAGTGCCAAAGATCGTGTCATTTGATCCAGTGCTGCGGTTGACACAGAGTACCCCAGCAATTGGGGTTGAGCCCTTTGCGCGGCCAAGGAACTCAGATTCACGATCGTTCCGATACATTCATCATCACGCACCTCGACTTGTTGTTTCATACGCTTGGCAACAGCTTGTGATAACCGCAGAGCTGTTAGAACATTTTGCTCAAACAAAGTTTCAACACTGTTGTCTTTGTGTTCAAAGGCATTGGTTGTCATAACCTGGCGCGACGCATTAACCAATATATCTATCTGATCAAAGGCATCGACAGTCGCCGACAATAAATTCGCCACCGTTAGGCGTTCTCGCAAATCGCCAGCAAAGTAGGTGACATTTTGTTGTTCTGCGATATCCCCAATTTCTTTCTTAAGCCGCTTTTCATCCATATCTGCGAAAACCACATTGGCACCCTGTTCAACAAAATGTCGTGCAATAGCAAGTCCGATTCCATTCGCAGCACCTGTGACGATTGCGGTTTTACCGTCTATTGAAAAACTCATCTTACGCTCCTTAGGTTGCCAATGATCTAAATTTCAGCTTTTTGCTTTGGTTTAGATGCATACAAAACTTTAAAGCGATTGTCTTTGGTTACTTCACTTACGTTTTGGAACAATTCTGTTAAGATTTGTTCATATGGCAAATGGCGATTGGCCACGATGTAACAATCCCCCCTTGGTTTAAGGGATCTGACTGCTGTTTTGATAAAATCTATTCCAATTCCTGGATCAGCTTTGCCAAAATTATGGAAAGGCGGGTTCATTACAACAGTATCCAAAACTTCTCCAGTGCGCCACACCGTTACATCCGCCCAAACGAATTCAACCTTGTCCGAGGGAACATTCACCCGCGCTATTTCAATCGCGCGATGATCAGCCTCGACAGCAATGACACGCTTGGTGGGTATTTCGGTAAGGTTTCGTGTCAGATATCCCCATCCCGCACCCAAATCGGCCACAGTTCCAGTTAACCGAGGCAGCACAGAGAGCAATAGTTGAGAAGCAGGGTCAGCGGCGTCCGCCGAAAAAACACCTGCAACGGTTTTAAATCCATCCTTTAGCTGCTTTGGAATATCCAAATAATCTGATAAATTCACATCGCCTGTAAACCAAGCAATTTTACCATGCGCCTTTGATACTGCGCCCCCAATAGATGTGCGTTTCCGCAGATCTTTTAGAATTGGATCAATGCCCGCATCCTTTTGTCCATCAACGATCACAAATCCGCTGTTTGTGCATTGTTGTGCCGTGGCAATCAAATGGCGCGAAAGCGCCTTTGCCTTGGACAATAAAACTACGGCGGCGTCGAAATCTGATGGAACAGATTGCACCACATTATAACCAGCTGACTGCAAAACTGAGACCGCAGGTGCAAATGTTTGATAAATCGTTGGGTTTAGATGTTTCAGCGCTGCGATTTGCTCAGGATTCTCGGCGTTGAAAACAATCCACCTTTTTCCCTTTAGATGCGCAAAGTCATCCTCTATGAACTGAAAACGTGTACTAAACAACGCTGGCCTGTCTATTCTTTTTCCATCGTACACTGCAATGGATGCTGGTGACGGCGCGCATAATCCATAACCTGCGCGACCTTTGTTTCAGCTATTTCGTGACTGAAAACACCGACAACGGCGACACCCTTTTTATGTACAGTCAGCATAATTTCAAAGGCCTGAGCGTGATTAAGTCCAAAAAAACGTTCAAGCACAATAACCACGAACTCCATTGGAGTGTAATCATCATTCAGCAACAAAACTTTATACAAAGGGGGCCGTTTTGTGCGCGTTTTGGGTTTTAACAAAACGTCTGCGTCGCCCTCATCATTTTTGTCGTCACTTAATTTGTGCGCATATAGATCCAACAAATCTACATCCCTAATTCGAGTTATGCCGAACGCCTTATATAGGTCATGAACACTAAAGTAAAAGCGATAGTGGCACGATAAATTTAAAACCGAAACCACCATTGCAAATCACAAAAGATCGTCGATAACAGAATGCTGAACGTAATTCGAAACCTATTGACGCAATTTGTGGTTTTACAACTAGCTACCCCAATATGTTGATTAAACTATACCAATTCTCCCAAAAATCATTGGATCATAGAGCTTTATCCACAGAACTAAATGTGATAATCTTTGTGGAAGCGTCAAAATAGACGCATGAGGCAGTAAAGGAAATCTAACGTGTTCAGACGGCTAACATCGTCGGGCTTGGTCGTGGTACGTATGCTTACCACACTTGTTGCGATCATCTTCACAACTCACCATGTTTGGGCTGCACCATATGCCGCAATGGTTATGGACGCGCGCAGTGGAAAAGTGCTGCATGCTGAAAATGCCGATACACGGCTTCATCCTGCGTCACTAACCAAAATGATGACCTTGTACGTTGTATTCGAGGCTGTCGAAAATGGCGAAATCTCTTTGGATACAAAGGTAAGGATTTCCAAAAAGGCTGCGGCGGAACCTCCTTCAAAACTTGGGTTACGCTCTGGCCAAAGGATTAAGCTAAGATATCTGATCCGCGCAGCAGCCGTGAAATCGGCAAATGATGCAGCAACAGCATTGGGCGAGGCAATTGAAGGATCAGAAGCAGCCTTCGCACGACGCATGAACCGCACAGCTAAGGCGCTTGGAATGGAGCGCACAACGTTTAAAAATGCGCATGGCTTGACGGAAAAGGGGCATCTTTCTACTGCACGTGATATGACCATCCTTGGGCGCCATCTGTTTTATGACTACCCCGATTACTATAATTTGTTCTCGCGTACCCGCACACATGCTGGACTGCGAGAGGTTGCAAATACTAACCGCCGTTTTTTGGGAAATTACCGCGGCGCTGACGGGATTAAAACCGGCTACACCCGCGCGGCGGGGTTCAACCTTGTCGCCTCCGCTGAACGTGGTCAAGAGCGCATCATTACAACCGTTTTTGGTGGGCGCTCTACTGCAACACGGAACAAACGCGTAGCGCAGTTGATGGACAAAGGGTTCAAATTAGCGCCGAGTCGCGTCGCCATACAAAAACCTGCGCGTCCTGACTATTCAATTACCTCGACAGACACTGGCTCTCAACTTGCCGGGAAAATCGTACGAGTCAGAACAAATCGCCCGTATAGCCCGCGCCCAAAATTGCGCCCTGCGAAAATTCATCTTGCGACCACCAACCTCCAAAGCGGCATCGAAAGTGCACTAAGCGAGGCGCAGAATGTACGAATTAAAGTCGAGCGATCACCTGCAGAGCAGACGATGCCGATTTCAGTGAATATTGCGACCATTGATACAACCAGCGCAATAGAAGAAAGTTTGGGACCAACGGTCGTTAGTCGATTATCGACGTCGAATGGCGGTCATTGGGGGATCAATGTCGGGCGTTTTAATACACGATATTCGGCCGAAAAAATGCTATTGAAAACGGCACTTGCCGAAATTGATTCACTCAATGGATCCTTACGCAAAGTTCACAAAAGCAGACAAGGATTTGAAGCGACGTTCCTTGGACTGAGCGAAGCGCGCGCGCTTCAGGCCTGCATTCGGCTAAGCGCACGCAATATTAAATGTTCGACGATTTCACCGGGTTAGGTTTTGTCTTTTGCTCCCAGGTTTCTTACAAAATACGTTCGACGTTTCAGACATGATCGTCGTACTGCTGGGAGCGTAGAGCTAAAAAGAACGTACCCAAACCAAAACTGACCAGGAAAAGCGAGATGAGTATTAGTCGATTGGCATTGAGCATTTTGCTTTCCCCAATGACTTTATAATACTTAAGTCTCACAAAGGGACACTTTTTTGAAATTTTCAAGGGTTTACGATTGGCCCTTCATAGGTTCTGATTGGCATCGGTGCATCCGAAATATCTAAATTTCCAGAAGGCTAAGTCTAAACTCCGCCGGAAACCGTAGAATATAGCAAGCTAATCGATGCATACAATCTGGCCACAGTTCGAAGGGATGCGTTAATAGACGATGATACAATAAGCGTTGACATAATCGCCGCACTTTTATGTCAATTTCAGATGTTTGCGAGAACTACACCATACATCCAGCCGTGTTGTTAGAGCGGTATATCCAGTTAAATCCGCGCTTTCAAAATCTTCTAAACGTGACCGAAGCAGGACTAATAATTCCAACCGAAGCACGGCCATTGACCCACTTAATCGCGCACGAATTCGACACCTAGGCATTATCAGGAACGGATCACAGTTGTGCGACCTAAATCATTGCAGCGTCAACCAACGCCTTGGTGTATTCCGTCGAAGGATTGGTAAAAATTTGTTCTGAGTCTCCCTCTTCAATGATGTCCCCACGCTTCATCACCATCACGCGATGCGACATAGCACGCACAACTTTCAGGTCGTGACTGATGAAGATGTAGGCCAAACCATAACTGCGCTGCAAATCGCGTAGCAAATCGACAATTTGTACTTGGACCGTCATATCTAAAGCCGAAGTGGGTTCATCCAGAATAACCAGTTTAGGTCGCAGTACCATCGCACGCGCGATTGCGATACGCTGCCGCTGCCCACCCGAAAATTCGTGTGGATAGCGATGCATCATGGCCGGGTCTAGGCCCACCTCAACCATAATATCACAGACCTTTTGTTCGATTGTAGAAACATCCCCTATGCGGTGTACCCTTAATCCCTCTGCAATCACCTGCGCGCAGGTCATGCGAGGAGATAGCGAACCATAGGGGTCTTGAAAGACAATCTGCATATCTTGGCGTAAATTGCGCAATTCGCGTTTCGATAGCGTAGCCAACGAACGCCCATCAAATTCGGCCTGACCCTCAAACGAGATCAAACGCATCAATGCCATTGCAATCGTTGATTTGCCCGAACCGCTTTCGCCAACGATGCCGAGTGTTTCGCCCACACGCAACTCAAAGTTTGCTTCGTTTACGGCTTTTACATGGCCAACCGTACGACGCAGCAATCCCCGCTGAATTGGAAACCAAATACGCATCTTGTCTGCGCGCGCAACGACGGGGGCGTCCGCATTAATTTCATCGAGAGCGCCAATTGCATGTGCGGACAACAGTTTTTGCGTATAAGGATGCTTTGGTGATGAGAACACCTTTTCAACGGTGTCATGTTCCACAATATCCCCATCTTTCATCACATAAACACGATCTGCAATTCTGCGCACTACTGCCAAATCATGGGTGATGAACAGCATCGCCATGTTTTCTTTTTCTTTCAGATCGTTCATCAAATCCAAAATTTGCGCTTGAATTGTCACATCGAGGGCCGTTGTCGGTTCATCCGCAATGAGCAGTTTCGGACCATTTGCTATTGCCATCGCGATCATCACACGCTGTCGCTGTCCACCAGAAAGTTGATGCGGATAATCCGACAGCCGTGTTTCTGCGTCCTGAATGCCAACACGTTCCAGCAACTGCAAAATCTGCACGCGAGCAGCTGCACCTGTGACCCCTTGATGAAGTTCCAATGACTCGCGCAACTGTTTTTCGATCGTATGCAGCGGATTAAGCGAGATCATCGGTTCCTGGAAGATAAAGCTAACCTCATTGCCCCGCAACTTGCGCAACGCACCTTCGTCGTGTTCCGAGATATCCTGACCGTTATAGTGTGTTTTCCCAGAAATCTGTGCGCTGTTTCCCAACAGTTTCATCGAACTTAAAGCTGTCACGGATTTTCCAGAACCGCTTTCCCCAACTAATGCAACAACTTCACCTGGATTAATATGATAACTGACACCATTCACAACAGTCACTGAACGGCCCTCTTGGGTAAAGGAGATGCTGAGGTTTTCAACAGAAAGTACGGGCGTCATTTGAATGTCTTTCTTGGATCAAAGGCATCTCGAACGCCCTCGAAAATAAAGACCAACAATGCAAGCATGATGGCAAAGGTCAAGAAGGCCGTAAAACCCAACCATGGCGCCTGTAGATTTTGTTTCGCCTGTAACGTTAATTCACCCAGTGACGGTGCAGTTGTTGGTAGGCCAAAGCCCAAGAAATCCAAACTTGCCAAGCCTGCAATTGTTCCAGTCACGATAAATGGAAGCATTGTTAATGTAGCAACCATAGCATTCGGCAGCATATGCCGGAACATAATTGTCGAGTCACTAACCCCTAATGCACGGGCTGCGCGGACGTATTCCAAATTACGTGCCCGTAAAAATTCAGCACGAACAACACCAACAAGGCCAGTCCAACCAAACAGGATCATTAAAAAGACCAAGAGCCAGAAACTTCGCCCCAAGATCGCAAACATGATGATGATCACATATAGGGATGGAACGGCTGCCCAAATTTCGATAACGCGCTGCATGATCAAATCGGTCAACCCACCAAAAAATCCCTGAATTGCTCCCATAATGATTCCAATGATACTGGATAACGTGGTAACCAAAATTGTGAACAATATGGACAATCGGAACCCATAAATCACACGCGCCAAAACGTCCCGCTTGGTATCATCTGTACCCAAGTAATTCTGTGAATTTGGCGGCAATGGTGCGGCACCGGGGCGATCAACAGGTGTATTATAGGAATATGGAATCAATGGCCACATTAACCAACCCTGTTCAAAATCAGCCATTGAATAAGAACCTGCGGAAATTTCGTCCATAATTTCATACGGAATATCGAAACAATCGAGTGCGCCGCCCGACTGTATTAAACACTGAACCTCTGCATCGCGATAAACCGCCTCTGTTTTGAAATCTCCACCAAAGCGTGTTTCGGGATAGAAATTGAAGATTGGCGTAAAATACTCACCCCGATACTTCACCAAAATGGGTTTATCATTGGCAATAAATTCCGCGCATAGGGAAACCGCAAACAGAACGCCGAAGATTATCAATGACCATAGTGCGCGCCTATTTGCGCGGAAATTTTTCCAGCGGCGTTGATTTAGCGGCGATAGTTTCATTATCCTTCACGCCCCTCAAAATCGATACGTGGATCCACAAAGACGTACATCAAATCCGATAAAATCCCAATCACAAGGCCCATCAGTCCAAAGATGAACAACGTGCCAAAAATCACAGGATAGTCGCGGGCGACGGCTGCCTCAAATCCAAGACGCCCTAACCCATCCAAAGAGAAGATGGTTTCAATAATCAAACTCGCCCCAAAGAATACCCCGACAAAAACCGCTGGAAACCCAGCAATAACAATCAACATCGCGTTTCTAAAAATATGACCATAGAGTACCCGCGATTCACTTAACCCCTTGGCCTTAGCGGTCATCACATATTGCTTTTGAATTTCATCCAAAAAGCTGTTCTTCGTCAAAAGCGTAAGTGTTGCAAACCCGGATATCGTAGAAGCAACAACAGGTAATGCAATGTGCCAGAAGTAATCCGCAATTTTACCCAACAGTGACAATTCGGCGAAATTATCCGAATAAAGTCCCCGAAGCGGAAAGATTTGATAGTATGATCCACCCGCGAACAAGACCAGCAGGATGATTGCAAACAAGAAACCCGGGATGGCATAGGCCATAATGATAATGCCGCTGGTCCACGTATCAAACCGCGTTCCATCATTCACAGCCTTTCGAATGCCCAACGGGATCGATACCAGATAGGCAATCAGTGTCGACCACAGCCCCAATGAAATGGAAACAGGCATTTTCTCCAGAACCAAATCAATCACACTGATCGAACGGAAATAACTCTCGCCAAAATCAAGCCGGATGTAGTTCCAAATCATATTAAGAAAACGTTCGAGCGGTGGTTTATCGAAACCAAACTCTTTCTCTAGCTCCGCTATGAATTCAGGTGGAAGCCCACGCGCACCTACATAATCCGTGTTCCCGGTACTATTGGCAGCGGTTTCGGAACCGCCGCCCGATATTGCTTCGAACACGTCTCCTTCGCCCTCCAAATTGGCGAGGATCTGTTCAATCGGCCCACCGGGGACGAATTGAACCAGGGCAAAGTTTATTACCATGATCCCAAGTAGCGTAGGAATAACCAGCAAGAGCCGGCGAAGGATGTAGGCGCCCATTGCTTACCTCAAAACACCTTTGGCCTTAAGGTCGGCGGCTTTCTCGGCATTGTACCACCAGAAATCAAGATTACCCAATGCGAATGGCGGCAATGTTTCTGGGTGTTCGTACATGTTCCAATAGGCCACACGATAGGTATTGTTGAACCACTGTGGTACCCAAAAGTAATAAGCACGTAAAGTACGATCCAACGCCTTAACTGATGTCGCCAAATCCGCCTTATTCTGAGCATTAACAACATGTTCGATCAGCGCATCAACCGCCTCTGATTTTAACCCCATCGAATTAAACACAGACTGATCCGCGGTTTCCGATCCAAAATATTGTTTCAATCCAGATGAAGGTTCCAGTGACATCGGGAACTGTTCAACCATCATATCGAAATCATAATTACGCGACCGATCGGTCATCTGCGCAGGGTCTATGCGTGAATAAATTGCATCTATTCCAGCTGCTTTAAGGTTATCGATGAATGGCAAATGTACGCGGTCGAATGTAGGGCTATCCTCGATAATTTCGATCGTCAAGGTTTCGCCGGCAGCATTTCGGCGCAATCCATCATTGCTGACGGTCCAACCTGCTTCGTCGAGCAGTGCACTTGCCTTACGTAGATTTTTTCGATCCAACGTACGGTTCCCTGATACAGGTGCCATGACTGCCTCACCATCAATCACTCCAGCAGGTAGCAGATCCGCGATGGGTTTCAACAGGGCAAGTTCCGCTTCTGATGGCATACCTTCTGCGGCCAATTCAGAGTTTTCCCAGAACGAATTAATGCGCGCGTACTGACCATAAAAGAGCGATTCATTTGACCACTCAAAGTTAAACAACAAACCCACTGCCTGACGCACACGGATATCGTCAAATTTGTCGCGACGCAGGTTCATCACATAGCTTTGCCCAGTCGCCATACCACCATCGGGCAATAGCGTTTTAATTACGTGACCTTCGTCCAGCGCAGGAAAATCATATGCAGTTGCCCATGATTTTGACGAGTTCTCTTGTCTGAATGTGTAAGCGCCTGATTTGAAACCTTCAAACGCAGCGTTGGAATCCGCAAAATACTCGATGCGAATTGTATCAAAATTCCCACGCCCTTTGTTGAACGGCAAATCCTTCCCCCAATAATCAGGATTGCGCGTGTAGGTAATGCGTTTGTTGATGTCATAACTCTCCAAAACATATGGACCTGAACCAATTGCAGGCTCCATCCGTGATTCGTCTAGCTTTGCCCCAGTCTTTTCAAACCACGCCTTACTTTTAACGGGTAGCCCACCAACGATTGGAATCGCATCACGGCGTGACGCATCATCCGCAAATAAATATTTGATACGGTGGGGTCCCAAAATCTCCACACCCGTCACAATCTGACCCAGAATTGCACGATAACTGGCCAAGCCTTCGTTCAAGAATAATTCGTAGGTAAAGGCCACATCTTCAGCTGTGACAGGGGTACCATCTGAAAAACGTGCCTCTGGGCGCATGTTGAAGATAACCCACGATTGGTCCTCTGGGTATTCCAAGGTTTCAGCCAATAAGCCATAGCTTGTTCCCACTTCATCTGAAGTGCCATCAAGAAGTGATTCGAATGGTGCCGAAGCAAGGGCTCCAGCACGCCCTTTACGTGTGTAGGGATTGAAACTATCAAAGGTCCCCATCGTCCAGATAGAAATTTCACCTCCTTTGGGCGCATCGGGGTTCACGTAATCAAGGTGTTTGTAATCTGCCGGATATTTTAATTCGCCAAAGAAATTAAAACCATGCGTTTTGGTAATGGCTTCATCCGCGCGCAGGGACATTGCACCAAAAATAACCGCAAGCCCAATGGCCGACCCCAACACAATATTGCGCAGTTTTGATGTGTCGACAACTTTCGTCTGTACCCTTGATTTGATCATAGCCTTCCTCCCAGGTTGGACATAAGGCTAGGGCGTTCAAGGGTCAGGTTCAATAGCGATAAAACAATAGTGAGCAAAAGAAAAAGCCGCACAGCTAGGCGCGGCTTTCTAATTAATTACGCTCGACTTTAATTATTGGTTGCCAAGTATGCAATAACGTTTGCGCGGTCTTCGATTTTCTTCAAACCTGCAAAACCCATTTTCGTGCCTGGCGCATATTTTTTAGGGTTTTCAAGGAAACCATTCAAGTTTTCAGGTGACCAAACATCTGCAACTGCACTTAGAGCACCCGAGTATCCATAACCAGCAACACCATCAACAGCACGACCGACAACTTGGTACATGTGTGGACCGGTGCCGTTTTCGCCATCACCTAATTTATGACATGCTTTACACTTGCCAAAAACTTTTTCGCCTTGTGCGACATCTGCGGATGCATAAATCGTTGCGAAATCCGCAACTTCTTCTTCCTCAGTTACTTCTTCGGAAACGGCAACTTCAATTTCGTAGCCGCTTTTTACGTTGTCATCGCCATTGCCGTGTCCACCACCCACGTGATACAAAACTTCCGCTGCCCACACGCCAAGAAGGTAAACCAACAATGCGCCACAAAAGCCGCCAATTACTTTGGTAAATGTCATTTGATCCATAGCCACATTCCATCTGCTACTGTTTGCGCGGTATCTATCCGCTTTCCTACCGCTTATGCAAGGTGTACACATGCATCCAAACGACGCAGTTAGAGAAAAAAATAAGAAAATGACAAAGAAAATTGCATTCCAAGGTGCATTGGGCGCCTACAGCCATGAAGCGTGTAATGCTGCACGCCCAGATTTAGAGCCATTGGCCTGTAAAACATTCGATCAAGTAATCGCAGCGGTGAACTCCGGACGGGCCGGATACGCGATGCTACCAATCGAAAATTCGACCTATGGTCGCGTGGCAGATATCCACCGATTGCTACCCGAAAGCGGTCTGCATATCATTGACGAAACGTTTATTCGCGTGCGGATTTCAATGATGGCAAACCAAGGGGTTGCATTACAGGATATTAAAACAGCACGTGCGCACTTGGTCCTTCTTCCTCAGGCACAAAAATTTTTGGATGAACATAGCATTCGTGCCGTAACCGCTGTGGATAGTGCGGGTGCAGCAGCAGAGCTGGCTGCCTCTGGCGATTCAGATGTCGCGGTGATGGCGAGCGAAATTGCCGCGGATATTTACGGATTAAACGTCCTTGCCCGCAATATCGAAGATCATGCTCACAACACCACACGTTTCTTAGTCATGTCGACCGAACCAAATCATGAACGCCGCGCGGATACGATGCTGACCACATTTGTATTTCAAGTGCGCAATATTCCAGCGGCTTTGTATAAGGCCATGGGCGGTTTTGCAACGAATGGCGTCAACATGACCAAGCTTGAAAGCTACATGGTAGGCGGATCATTTACCGCGACACAGTTTTACGCAGATATTGATGGGCACCCTGACGATCCCAATGTCAAATTAGCGCTAGACGAACTCGCCTACTTCACAGATTCGATCAAAATACTAGGTGTATATCCGGCTAGTCCGCTGCGCGGTTAGGCGGCAGGCTTTTGCGAAACGGTTTCCGCCAATTTACCAACACTAGATTTGAAGCGCTGATTAAACTTTGATCGTGCGTACTCCATGAACTGCACCAACAAGCGTCCAGCCAATTTTTTTGGCTCGAATACAGACTTTGGATCGGCAATTTCAACCTAACGTAAATTCGTTCAGATTGTTTTGCGAAATATGCGACGCACGAACATTGCGTTTAATTGCACTACGTTCAAATGTTCCGAAATTCCAAAGGCGCGCGCACAACTCAACGCGCACAACTCAACCTGCGGCAATTTTAAATCTTATTGCGCTGAAAACTTCATAGCAGTCCCGGCTCCCTAACTCCGAGTACCCTAGTCCAAGCGATCTGCAAGCCAGTGTTTTATCAAAAAATGCGCAATTGATCCCTGACGCGCAGGGAAGAGAGTGTCATTTGTACCCGCAAACACATCCATCATCTCAGATTTTGAAATCCAAAGTGCATCTTCGATTTCGTGCGGGTCGATTGTAATTTGCTTTGATGTCGCATGTCCTTGGCACCCGATCATCAGTGAATTTGGAAATGCCCACGGTTGGCTGGCAAGATACGTAACAGGACCCACCTCCACATTCGTTTCTTCCAAAACTTCGCGGCGAACGGCGGCTTCAATCGTTTCGCCTGGCTCTAAAAATCCAGCCAGCAGAGAATACATTTTTTCGGGAAAATTTGGTGAACGCCCAATCAATATCTCTTCTCCATGGGTGATTAACATGATCACAACTGGATCGGTACGCGGAAAGTGTGACGCATTACAATCGTGACAGTTACGCTGCCAACCTGACTGCGTCATCGCGCTGCAACCGCCACAGCGAGAACAGAACTTATGGCTTTGGTGCCATTGAAACAATGCTCTCGCTGTTGCCGCCAATTCACAATCTCGCGAACTCAGCGCATTCATGCATCCCCGTAACTCAAGAAACACAAAGGACGCTGGCAAATCAGGATGGCGTTGCTCAGTCGGATCAAAGAACCCGAGCGATTGAGACTCTTGATCAGATGGCGGTTCCCAAGTTGAAATATCAGTCGCAAAAAGCATCGTTTCATCGTCACGGCCCAAAAATATTTGCGGTGCATCTGCAAGGATGGGGTGCGCACACGAAAGCATCGCTAAAGTTGGATTGCCTTTACTCAAAACCAAAACCTTGCCACGCCAGATGACAATGGATTGTCCTTTTGAAATATCCGTTTCTACAAGATTGCCGCGAAGCTGTGCCGCGCGATCCAATCTAGATCCACCAAATGTAACTGTTTCTGCTAGCTTCATTTTTTTCCTACCAGTCGTCGCCCAAGTAGGCTTGCATGCAGAGTTAGCACAATCAATGCATTTTCGTAGTCTTGCAATTATTTGACCAAGCCTCTAATTAGCAATCTGAGAGGTTGGCGCGGGCGAGCGCCTCGCCAACCCGGTCAGGTCCGGAAGGAAGCAGCCGTAACGAGTCCCGCTTGGGTCGTTGTCAGCCTCTCACCTTTATCTGCTGAATGCCCAATCTTTTTGACGACTGGTTTCAACTGCGCATGGTCGAACGGCGCGTAAACGGTCCATCGCGCTTTCGCCCTCTTCACCCGCCTCAACCATTAAACGCAAAACTGCCATTCCTGTGCGTCCACATCCACCACGACAATGCACAATAACGCGACCACCCGCGTTCAAAATCCGATGCAAAGTTTGAGAAATTGGAACCCAGAGGACATCACGATTCGCCGGTGCTGCCTGAAAATCATGAACTGGAAAATGCAGCCATTGGATATTTTCGTTGCGCAAATCGTCAGGAATATCGGCAGAACCCAATTTCTTCATCTCGGCCTGACCTATTATAGATAGTACAGCATCGGGCTTCCATTGCAACCACGCCGCCATTTCGGTGGCATAATTCCCCTTGGCCCCGGGGAGCGGCGACATCCCGATTATTCCTGATCCAAGAGACATTTCAGAAATTTCAAACTCACTCATGTCCGACCTCACACATTGCTCTGGACGTTCTAACTATGGCAGCGTAGCTTAGACAAGAGCGAAATTCCGAGGTCCCATGTCTGACACCACCAATCAAAGCTATCAGGTTCTTGCGCGGAAATACCGACCAGAAACCTTTGCCGATTTGGTTGGTCAGGATGCAATGGTGCGCACCCTGAAGAATGCATTTGCCGCTGACCGCATTGCGCAGGCTTTTATAATGACAGGTATTCGCGGAACGGGTAAAACAACAACCGCCCGCATTATTGCGAAAGGCATGAATTGTATCGGCCCCGACGGGCAAGGTGCTCCGACAACAGATCCTTGCGGCGTATGTGAACATTGCAGCGCGATTATCGAAGGTCGCCATGTGGACGTAATGGAAATGGACGCCGCCAGCCGCACAGGTGTCGATGATATTCGCGAAATTATTGATAGTGTGCATTATCGAGCGGCCTCAGCCAGATACAAAATTTACATTATCGATGAAGTTCACATGTTGTCGACCAATGCATTTAATGCCTTGCTAAAGACGCTGGAAGAACCGCCTGCGCATGTGAAATTCATCTTTGCAACAACAGAAATCCGGAAGGTTCCTGTCACGGTCCTCTCACGGTGCCAGCGCTTTGATCTACGTCGTATTGAACCTGAGGTTATGATTACATTGATGCGCAAAATCGCATCGGCAGAATCCGCAGAAATCACTGATGACGCATTGGCCTTAATTACCCGCGCCGCCGAAGGATCAGCACGGGACGCGACATCTTTGTTAGATCAGGCAATCAGCCATGGTGCGGGCGAGACAACAGCCGATCAAGTGCGGGCAATGTTGGGCTTAGCCGATCGCGGTCGTGTTCTGGATTTATTTGAAGCAATCATGCTTGGTGATGCATCGGCAGCTTTGGCAGAGTTGGGGGCACAATACAGCGAAGGCGCCGACCCGATGGCAATTATGCGCGATTTGGCAGAAATTACACATTGGATTTCAGTTGTCAAAATCACACCGGATGCCGCGGACGATCCAACCGTTTCACCTGACGAACGCGCGCGTGGCGCAACACTGTCAGAACAACTGGCAATGCGCGTTTTGACACGCATGTGGCAAATGTTGCTAAAGGCACTGGACGAAGTTGCACAGGCACCAAATTCAATGATGGCAGCCGAGATGGCGATCATTCGACTAACGCATGTTGCAGACCTACCCTCACCCGAAGAATTAGTTAAAAAACTACAGAAATCTTCCCCTCCCTCAGTACCACCATCAGGTGGGATATCAGGTGTCAGTGCAGGAACAGTAACAAACGCGCAATCTAATGCTACGGTTACATCTACACCGACGGGTAGACCGACAGCATCGATAGGGTCCGCACAACCCACAATAGAAACGGCTTCGGCTCTTGCACATTATGCAACTTTTGATGCCGTAGTTGATTTGGTGCGATCACAACGAGATGTGAAACTACTGGTTGAAGTCGAATCTTGTATTCGGCTTGTGTCCTATCAACCTGGTCGCATCGAGTTTACGCCAACAAACGATGCACCGTCTGATTTATCCCAACGCCTTGGAAGTGCGTTGCAACGCTGGACAGGCGCGCGATGGGCAATCATCCTATCAAACACTGGGACCGCAACCACAATTGCAGAGGATAGAAGCGCAGCAGAAGATGCCATAAAATCCGCGGCTCAACAGCATCCTTTGATGCAGGCCGCAATGGCGAGTTTTCCAAATGCCAAAATCATTGATATACGCACTGCGGCGGAGATCACGGCAGACGCAGAGTTAGATGCATTGCCAGAAGTAGAAGACGAGTGGGACCCATTCGAAGAAAGTTAACGGAGTAAGACATGTTCAAAGGTCTAGGCGCCATGGGCGATATGGCAAAATTAATGAAAAACGCCCAGGAAATGCAGGGCAAAGTCGTGCAGATGCAAGAAGAAATGCATAACATCATGGTTGTGGGCGAAGCAGGCGCAGGACTGGTCAAGGCGACATGCACGGCCAAGGGCGATTTAAAAAGCCTGGACATCGACCCATCCATTTTTTCCAAAGATGACAAAGAAGTCGTTGAGGATTTGATCGTGGCAGCGGTGAAAGACGCTCAAGAAAAGGCATCAAACCGCGAACGCGAAGAGATGCAAAAGCTGACGGAAAGCCTTGGTCTGCCTCCCGGGATGAACCTTCCATTCTAAGGGCATGAGCGGCGCGAAAGATATTCATGATTTGATTGATCTAATGGCCAAGCTTCCGGGGCTTGGTCCACGATCAGCGCGGAGAACAGTTTTACACATGGTACGCAAGAAAAATTACCTTCTTGCGCCCCTTGCTGACCTGATGCAACAAGTCGCAGCCTCAGCCCGTGAATGCCTAAATTGTGGAAATATCGGAACCACAGATATTTGTGATATCTGCGATAGTGAGAAACGCGCCAACGGTGAAATCTGTGTTGTAGAAGACGTCGCTGATTTATGGGCGATGGAACGCGCGGGCGTGTTCCATGGTCGCTATCATGTTTTAGGTGGAACTTTGTCCGCGCTCGATGCCATCGGCCCAGATGAATTACGCATTCCGAAACTCAGAGATCGCATTGCAAGCGAAAGCATTTCAGAAGTCATTTTGGCGCTAAACACTACAATCGATGGTCAGACAACCGCGCATTATATTGCAGATGAATTAGGAAACGCTGTGAACATCACGACCCTTGCCAAAGGTGTCCCAATCGGTGGCGAACTTGACTACTTGGATGATGGGACGATCTCTGCTGCGCTACGTGCGCGTAAGGCATTCTAGGGACAAAAAAACCCGGCAAAGTGGCCAGGTTCTTATTTTTTAGTCTGGTGTTTTGTCGCCATCATCATCCGGCAAGTTGAAGAAGCTGTCAGCGTCAAGGTATTCGTTGTCACTCACAGTATCGTCAGAAGCGTCAGCTGGATCATTCAATGAAAATGCCTCCAATCCTTCGATTGCTGATGGGATTTTTGGCTCTGCTGGCATATCAAGTGATTGCTCAGTGCTGACCAATTTACGACGCTCATCATCAGACATCACGGAGCCTTCGGCTGCTTTCTTAGATGCCGCTTTTTGGACGACTAAATCCAATTCAGACTGCTTACACAAACCCAAGGCAACTGGATCGATTGGTGTAATATTCGCGATGTTCCAATGCGTACGCTCGCGGATCGCCTGAATTGTTGGTTTGGTTGTGCCAATCAATTTCGAAATTTGCGCATCGCTTAGTTCTGGGTGGAATTTGACTAACCACAAAATAGATGCAGGGCGATCCTGACGCTTTGACAATGGTGTATAACGTGGACCGCGCCGCTTTTCTTCACCCACGGCAGATGGGTTGAATTTTAGCTTTAGTTTGTGCAGCGGATCTGCCTCGCCTTTTGTTATTTCGACTGGTTCCAATTGGTTGTTGGCAATTGGATCAAAACCCTTAACTCCAACGGCAACATCACCATCTGCAATGCCCTGCACTTCCAATTCGTGCATTTCAACAAAATCTGCGATCTGCTTGAAAGTCAGTGTTGTATTGTCAACCAGCCAAACGGCTGTTGCGCGTGCCATAATCGGTTTGGCCATAATGTCTCTCCTTCGCAAAATTTCCCCGTCACCTGCCAAGCAGACAGCCCTTCGCAAGGCGGGTTTCCATTGTAGGGGAACTTGCGCTGTCTATAACTACTTTCATTTCAAAAGAAAAGAGCGAATACATAAACTGGCAATGATCCTGATTTTCTTGATCCCGCCCCACCTTTGAGTAGATGATTTTTACTAATATGTCCTTTAGCTGGCTTAGGCTTAACACTAACAAATATTTAGCGAGATCATGAAAGGACTGCAGCACCATAACCCAAAGTATTAAACCTTCTTGATAACTTGATATGGGTTCCCGCATCGGTCATCTAAGGTACTTATATTCAATCAAATTCATTTTTAGAACGCAACATGATGACTATAGCATGCAAGCAAAGGTATATCTAAGAGGCATAGGTATGCTTGTCGAAATCGCTAATACCCTTTCCCTGAGTCGCGGATTTCATTGTAGATTGCGAAATGCCAAATGCGCTGTGTCTACCATCACGCTAGGCAAAAAATGCACGCCGGATCAGGTTAACGCCAGCAACCATCAATACAAAGAGTGTCGCTTTCATGAATATGCTTTGATCAATTCGGTCTTGGATCGTTCGACCAAGACGCATCCCAAAAATCGCAGCAGGGATCAAGATTGCCGAAAAAATCAGGGTATTCAGGTTTAAAATACCCGTTGATAAATGACTAAAGGTCAGAGCCAGTGCACCAACCCCGTAAACAACGCCTTGCGTTCTGATATGCTCTTTCTTTTCCACATCCATTACCGTCAGAAACGCAACTGTTGGTGGACCCCAAACCGCAGACAAACCACCCACGAAACCAGTAAGCGCGCCGATCGCTGCATGGCTAACTTTGGATTCTTTTTTAATTGGAATGCGGCGACCTGATAGTTGCAGTAGTGAAAAACAAATAACCATGCCACCGATAGCCCCAAGGAAAAGGGCGTTTGGAATAACGCGGATCAATTGTGCACTAATTAGTAAAAAAAAGAGCGCTGTTAACATAAAGACACGAAACATCACGACGCTGCTCCAAGCAGCGCTAACACCCTGGCGCAGAGCCTGCTGCGTGTTTGTGACAAGTGTTGGCAAAATGAGGCCCGCCAATGCAAGCTCGGGCGTGACAACAGAACCCAATATTGTAATCATCACCATGGGCAAAGCAAAGCCAACAACACCTTTGACCAATCCCGCGATTAGCGCGCCAACAACGGCGACAACCCATTGATCGGCAGTTAATAAGGAGATAGCGCTACTCATAGCGCGGGTGTAGCATATGGCAACATCGCGTCCAGCGTTATTTCGTGACGTAATTTTTGATCAATATTGACGCACTGTTGGTATTTTTGTTGCGCTGCAAGTGCGAAATGGCTAGAGTTGTTCCACTGTATGAGGAGTTGATTCATGGCACTTGACGGACAAAATGCTGCAATGCAGACAGAACACTACACTGTAATGCCGGATCTTTTGGCAACAACACAACAGGCATTGGAATGCTTGGACATATTGTTTGAGGTTGCAAAAGGGACCGTTAAGTCATTGGTTTCAAAAGATGGTCGTATTTCATCGGGTTTGATGGAACAACATCAAGCGGCGGCACACGGCTTATCATGGTTAGCAACCTACCACGAATCTATGCGGCAGATGCAAAATTGGGCATCCAAGCTGAGCGACGCAGGCGAATTCGGGGAAGCTGAGAAATTGTTACACCAGATCGCATGCGGCGAATATCACTCACAAATTGTCGGCGGTATCCCAATGTCACAGGGTGAAATCGTTCGTCTGTCAGACATCAAAATCCCTGCTGCAGCACAGCAAGACTATCAGACTCCAGCCGTGATGAATTTGATTGCAAACGGCAATACCCAACAGGCGCGCACGCGTCTTGTTGAACTGATGCAGGAACAGGCCGGAAACGTAATTTTCGGCGCGTCTGGTTTGGACGAAGAACTCGAAATGATCCGCGAACAGTTCCGCCGTTTTTCAGTAGACAAAGTTGAGCCGCATGCACATGAATGGCACCTAAAAGACGAATTAATCCCGATGGAAATCATCGAAGAGCTTGCTGAACTTGGTGTATTTGGTCTTACGATCCCCGAAGAGCTAGGCGGTTTTGGGTTAACTAAAGCATCTATGGCCGTTGTGTCAGAGGAACTCTCGCGGGGCTACATCGGCGTTGGATCATTAGGCACCCGCTCTGAAATTGCAGCCGAGTTGATCATTTGCGGTGGTACGGATGCACAAAAAGAAAACTGGCTACCAAAATTAGCAAGCGGTGAGATCCTACCAACAGCGGTCTTTACAGAACCAAACACAGGTTCTGACCTTGGCGCTTTGCGCACACGTGCGGTGAAAGACGAAAACGGCAATTACAAAATCACCGGCAATAAAACATGGATCACGCATGCAGCACGGACGCATGTGATGACCCTTCTTGCCCGCACAAATCCCGACAGCACAGATCACCGCGGACTGTCTATGTTCTTAGCCGAGAAGACACCAGGCACGGACGAAGCACCATTCCCGACAGAAGGAATGACAGGTGGCGAGATAGAAGTGCTGGGCTATCGCGGGATGAAAGAATACGAGCTTGGATTCGATAACTTCCATGTAAAATCTGAAAACCTTCTGGGCGGGGAAGAGGGCAAAGGCTTCAAACAGTTAATGCAAACATTCGAAAGCGCACGCATCCAAACTGCGGCGCGTGCTGTTGGTGTTGCGCAATCTGCGTTAGATGTTTCAATGCAATATGCGTTGGACCGAAAGCAGTTTGGCAAGGAATTGATTAACTTCCCTCGTGTTGCAAATAAGCTTGCAATGATGGCCGTCGAAATCACAGTTGCCCGTCAATTGACATATTTCAGCGCCTTTGAAAAAGACAATGAGCGTCGCTGTGACCTGGAGGCCGGCATGGCAAAGTTGCTGGGCGCCCGCGTCGCATGGTCTGCGGCAGACAACGGTTTGCAAATCCACGGCGGGAATGGCTTTGCACTTGAATATTCGATCAGCCGGATTTTGTGTGATGCACGCATCCTAAACATCTTTGAAGGTGCCGCCGAAATTCAGGCCCAAGTGATTGCACGTCGCTTAATGGATTGATGGTCTTAAGTGGAATTTCCCCTTGGACAGAATTTCACGATTTGTAGAACTGGCGCAAAGGAAATCCAGATGCGCCAGTTTTTTGTCATAGTCTTTGCATTTGTCCTTGGTGGCTGCAATAGCGCCAAAGATATAGGCGGTATGTATCGCCTGATCAGTGATGATACAGGATTACAGCGTGTCACCTAGAGAATCGAAGACACACGCGTTTCCGGCCAAGGCCCCTGTAATCGACATTTTGGATCAATCGTGCAATCGAACTTAGGTTCGAGCAGCATTCAAGTAGGGCCGCTTGGCTCAACATAAATGGCCTGTCCCCACCTATCGGCCGAGCATTGCTATTTCCAAGAATTGCAGCGCGCTTCTATGGTCGCAGTTGTGCCAAATGGACTGGTCCTAACGACGAGCGACAAAACGAAGTTGGTTTTTAAGTACCGTTAAACTGGGTTTCGCAATTGGCTTATTCCAAAGAATAGGGCAGCGGTTGCAACCATCGACGGACCAGCGGGCCAATCGAATACATAGGCCGCCCAAAGTCCAATGGCGCTTGCAGCAGAACCAAATCCAACTGACAAAATCGCCATCATTTCTGGTGTGGTTGTGAAACGACGCGCAGTTGCCGCGGGAATGATCAGTAAGGCCGTAATCAACAAGGCCCCCACGATTTTCAAAGCCAAACCAACGACAATCGCCAGTAGGGCTGCCAAATAAAACGATTCATGTCTGGCATTCACGCCGACAGATGCTGCCAAATCATCGCCTAGGGTGGCCGTAATCCAATTGCTCCACCGCCACAAAACGATACCCAAAATGCTCGCAACACCAATCCATATTGAAATAATGTCGTGCCAACCAACAGCCAAGATATCGCCAAACAATATCGCCTCAATCGATAATCCGCGGCCCCAAATGCTTGCTCCGATTAACCCCAATGCAAGGCCCGTTTGGGCAAAGACGCCCAATATAACATCGGCCCCCTGAATGCGACTTGTTAATGTGAACAGCAAAACGGACAAGATCAACGCAAGAGCAATCACACCAAAATATACAGATACGTTCAGCGCAATCGCACCCACCACACCCAAAATTGCAGCGTGCGACAAGGCATCGCCAAAATATACCATGCGCCGCCAAATCACAAAGCAACCTAGGATACCAGTCAGTATCGCAACTCCGAAACCCGACAAAAATGCGCGTATCATAAATTCTGCAAACATGGTCCGGTCCTAATGATCGTGCAAACAGGTTTCATCATGCACGTGATCGTGCTGGTGTTGATAAAGCGCAAGAGCACCCTGTGTGTCTGTGCCAAATAATGCGCGATATTCGGGCGCACTTGAAACAACGCTTGGTGTCCCCTCGCAGCAGATGTGTCCATTTAAACAAATAACGCGGTCAGATGCGCTCATCACAACGTGTAGATCATGACTTACCAAGACAATGGCGCAATCCAATTTGGCCTTTAGTTCTGCGATCAGTTGATAAAATCGTGCAGCACCATTTTGATCCAAACCCTGCGTGGGTTCATCCAGTAACAATAAATCAGGGGTATCAATGATTGCACGGGCTACCAAGGCACGCTGAAATTGACCTCCTGAAAGCGTTGCGATTTGCTGATCTAAAATATCAAGAATACCGACCAACACCGCTGCCTCCGATATTTGTTCGACGCTAGCACGCGTGGGAACCGACAAAAATCTACGGACAGTTATCGGGAAACTATGATCGACATTTAGTTTTTGCGGGACATACCCGACGCGTAACGATTTAGAGCGTGACACAGATCCAGTTTTTGGAACAAGTGCACCAATCAACGCGCGCATCATGGATGTCTTACCCGATCCATTTGGCCCAACGATTGTTATGATTTCACCGCGTTTCACGGTTAAATCAACATCACGCAAAACAATCTTATTATCGTATCCAATCGTTACTGAATTCAACGATATCAAATCAGTCATTTGAACTCTCACCTCGACATTGCTGACACGAACCCTCTGCCTCGATTGTCAGGGTGTTGATCGAAAACCCATCTTCCTGCCAAAGGCGTTGGCCCAACTCCGCTGCCTGCGCCGTTTCAGCTACCTTGTGACAGTCCGAACAAATCCATAGCGCCGGCGTGTGTTCTGCGTCAGGATGCGCACAGGCAACATAAGCGTTCAAGCGTTCAACACGGTGTGCGAATCCGTGTTCCACCAAAAAATTCAGCGCGCGATAGGCCATGGGGGGTTTATCAGCCAATCCATCATCGCTCAGCTTTTGTAATACGTCATAGGCACCAAGCGCGTGATGACCTTCCAGCAATATTTCAAGAGTACGCTTACGGATCGGGGTCAAGCGCAATCCACGTTCTACACAAGCGCGTTCGACAGTTGTCAACGCGCTTTGCGTGCAACTTGCATGGTCATGGGGTGCAAAAACGTTTTGCATTCAACCTCCAAAAAACTATTGATATGTTATAACATAACACATATACGACCTGCAAGATACAGGAGAGTGACTCGATGAACAAAACTATTTCCATCTTATTTGCAACATCGATATTAACAACACCCGTTTTTGGGGATCAATTGCGGGTCGTGGTCGACATCCCGCCCGTTCACGGCATTGTTGATGGTATTCTGGGATCGAATGCAAGCATTACGACACTGATCGGCAGCGGTGTAGATCCACACAACTACACCATGAAACCCAGCCATGCCGCCGCGCTGTCGAACGCAGATTTGATTGTGCTGATTGGTGAAGCGCTAACACCAAGTCTGGCGGAAAAGTTACCCTCATTAGCAAATAATGCAAAAATCATCGAACTTGCCGAGGTCCCAAATGTGCATCTGATCGCTTATGAAGACGCGCACGAGGACCATGAAGATGATGCCCATCATGACGACGAGCATCACGATGATCATAAAGACCATAACCATGATGCAGATCATGACGACCACGCACACGAAGGCCACGATGAACATGATCACGGCGACGCGCACCATGATGACGACGAACATCACGGTGACCACAAAGATCATGATGATCACGATGATCATGCGGATGAAAAAGAACATAACGAGCATGAACATGATGAACATCACGACGACGAACACGATGGCCATGACCACAGTGGGGTGGATCCACACATGTGGTTGGATATCGATAATGCGGACGTTTGGGCACATGAGATTGCAAAAACGGCATCAGAACTTTTTCCTGAGCTGACATCAGATATCAATGCAAATCTTGTATCTTTCGAGCAGTCGCTCAACGACATCAAATCAGAGATGCAAACACTCGTCGCAAAACCATATTCTGTATCGCATGATGCCTTTGGGTACCTTGAGGAAAGCCTTGGCATTGATGACCCATGGGCAGTGACTAATGTTATGGGGTTGCGACCCTCGCCAAGTGATATGGCCAATCTGCGCGCACAGATTGAAAAAACGGCACCAGCATGCATGATCATCGATCCAAATGATCACACTGCCTTGGCCTATGCGCTGGCAGAAGAATACTCAATCAAAACCGTTGAATTCTCTCAGCTTGGCGACGTCGTTCAGGGTGAAAATGCGTACCTAAATCTCATGCAAGGTGCAGTTACGGCGTTCAAAACCTGTTTTCAGTAATACTTGGGCGGGGCTTTGCCCCGCTTACAAACTCTTCTCGACGCGAAAATCGTTAGGGATCGTGTCGGAATATTCCAAGATTAAATCCGCCATCACCTGTGCAATTCTTGGGGCCATACCAAACCCAATTTTAAACCCTCCGTTTGCGATATATTCAGATGTGTCCATCGGGTGTGCCCCCAATACGGGTGCGCGGCTTTTGCTTCTGGGGCGTACCCCAGCCCAGCGCGCAAGAACCTTTGCATATCTCAAATCAGGTATAATACTGATTGCACGTTCAATCACGCTGTCCAAGTGTTCGTCCGTTGCCTTCGGGTCCACATAATCACGTTCAGATGTTGACCCTACAGCTAGCGTACCATCGCCGTGGGGAATAAAATGTAAAGCGTCCGCAAATATCTGCGGCTGTGTGCGCTGATCATAATCAAATAGTGCCGCCTGCCCCTTAACGCCAGCGCCGAAACTTTTGCCCGTGTAGTCCGATATGCGTTTTAAATCCCATGCCCCAGCCGCCCAAACAACCTTTCCTGAATCTGCAGCCGAACAGTGAATCTCCCCACCTGATTTTTGAATGGCCTGCGCGATTGAAGCAACAGCGTTTCGGGGTTGGATGCGTGCGCTTAGACTATCGTAAATCCATTTACCCGTTGGCGAGGAGGGCGCCCATTTAGGTTGCTGATCAACAACCTGCCACTCTGCCATCCCCTGCCACAGCGACTTGGCATTTTTACCCCGTTCATGCGCCAATGATAAACCCGCTTCATCCAGCAATGGCTGAATTCGACCTGTTCGCGCATACCCACTGTTTAACCCAGAGATACGATCAACGTGTTCCCAAAACGGCTGCGCAATCTTAAGACTTTCGAATTGAAACGCTTTCTTTTCATTCCAATTTTCTGGGACATGGGGCGCAAGTGCACCAACAATACCCCCGCTTGAGCCAGCACCAATACCATGTGGATCAATCACCTGAACCTTGGCACCGCGCTGGATACATTCCCAAGCAATCGATAAACCGATAATCCCTGCGCCTTTGATTGTCACTTCTGCCATTGCCAAGACTTTCGTTGATGATAGTGTGTCCCTATTCACGTCTATGACGTTTCGCAAGGACCCAAATGAAAAACGCAAATCCGTCCTTGACTTGGCGCGAGGATAAAATCCCTGTGTCCACACAATTTGATGATCCGTATTATTCGCTCGATAACGGACTTGCGGAAACGCATCACGTCTTTCTCAGTGGAAATAACCTTCCGTCGCGGTTTGTCGATGAGTTTCGGATCGCCGAATTGGGATTTGGGACAGGTTTAAATTTCATCGCAACACTTGATCAATGGCGCAAGAGTAAGGTTGAGGGAAAATTTTATTTCACAAGCTTTGAAGCCTTTCCAATGACGCCCACTGACATGATCAAGGCCTATGAACAGTTTCCAGAGATTGCAAACATTGCATGCGAAATTGCGCCACATCTGGAGCAGCTGCTGGAAACAGGCACATTATCACTGCACGATGCGCATTTGCATTTGATTACAGGCGATGCGCGTGGAACAGTTACCCTCTGGGACGCGCAAGCAGATTGTTGGTACCTTGACGGCTTTTCACCCGCAAAAAACCCAGAACTGTGGGAGGCCAATTTGATGAAGGCTGTTTACGCCAAAACATGCGTTGGTGGGACCGCGGCAACATATACCGCCGCGGGGTTTGTACGTCGAAATCTGTCAGATGCGGGTTTTGATGTTGAACGCGTCAACGGGTTTGGACGCAAACGCCACATGAGCGTTGCGCGAAAGGCATAAAGATGCAATCGAATACTCGCCTTGGCATTCTATACATGGTGGCAACCACACTTGTTTTTGCACTACAAGATGGGTTTTCGCAGTACCTCAGCAGCACCTACAACGTTTATTTAGTGGTCATGATCCGATACTGGTTCTTTGCCGCCTTTGTCATTGCAATCACAGCCCGACGGCCGGGCAGTATTCAGGCAGCACTCAAACCCAAATATCCTATTTTGCAAATCCTACGCGGAACAATATTGGCAATAGAAATCTGTGTCATGGTGACCGCTTTCACAATATTAGGGCTGATCGAAAGCCATGCAGTGTTTGCATGCTATCCATTGTTGGTCGCAGCCTTATCAGGGCCCATTTTGGGCGAAGGCGTGGGATGGCGACGCTGGGCGGCAATCTTTGTTGGGTTTTTCGGCGTTCTTATCATTCTTGAACCGGGCTATGCTGTATTTTCACCGGCGGCTGTGATCCCCCTGATCTCGGCATTCATGTTCGCACTTTATGGATTGATGACGCGATATGTGGCGCGCGGGGACAGCGCGGCCACATCCTTTTTCTGGACAGGGATCGTTGGCGTTGTCGTTATGACGATAATCGGTATCGGCAACTGGCAACCCATGACACTCACGGACTACGGCTGGATGGCAATTCTGTGCGTCTTGGGCGCATTGGGGCATTACCTATTGATCAAATGTTTCGAAGTGGCAGAGGCGAGCTCTGTGCAACCTTTTGCCTATTTGCAACTGGTCTTTGCCTCAGGAATCGGCATGTGGATTTTTGGCGAAACATTAGAATTACACGTCGCGGTTGGGGCCGTGATTGTTGTGTCCGCCGGCCTGTTCACACTATGGCGTGCGCAACGACAGGCTTGATCCCTTTAGCATGGCTTCAAAGCTTTTCGGTGCGATGGCTTTTCCAAGCCGTGCCTGATAAATTGGCAGGCTTTCCGTAACCCGCATGATATAATTTCGCGTTTCCTGAAACGGAGCCATTTCGATCCAATCAATAACATCCACTTCACTTTTTCGTGGATCCCCCATCAGTTCAATCCAACGGTCCGCCCGCGATGGCCCCGCGTTGTAGGCAACCGACATCAATACTGGGTTTCCAGCATATCGTTCAGCCAACTCTTCTAAATAAGTAATACCTATGCGTGCATTATAGGCCCAGTCTGTTTCCAAACGTTTCTGCGAGTACCTTAGCCCAACGCGATCTGCCATTTCTTTGGCCGTCTTAGGCATGACTTGCATCAAACCACGTGCCCCTACTGGCGAAATTACATTGGGGTCAAATTCACTTTCACGACGCGCAATCGCCAAAACCAATTCAGGGGGCACGCGCGCGGGCATCCGCGCGACTGGATGCAAAGCATAATACGGACGCACAAAAGTCTTGCCCAACGATGCCTGACGTTTCCCCAGCATTACCAAGACGTGAGGTTTGCGTAATTCTTCCAAGAAGTCGTTCAGCTTATGAACATCGTCGGTCGCGAGCGTTTCGGAAAGGTGTGTAATGAACCGTTCACCCAGCGGATTTTGATTTGCTGAAAACAGCAGTATCGCCGCATGTAAGACGGAACTATTCACAAAATTAGCATCCCGCCAATCTGGCAACTCTCCCCAAGTTAAAAAGTCAGATGACATTGGCATATTTGCTTTTTCTGCACTCAGGAGGCCATAAAAACTGCTCTGATATTTGGAGCCGTTTCGATAGGCCGCTAGCGCTGCGTCCTTATTTCCTGAAGCGGCATGTGCACGTCCCAACCAGTAATGCGCGCGACCAAGAGAAATTGGCGTATCTACCGCGGACAGAAAATTCGAGAAATGTTGTGCCGCACGGCTTGGATCATTTAGCCGACGCAGGGCTGCAAAACCTGCAAGCCACTCCAATTTGGCATAGTTAGATCCCTCAGCAATGTGATGATTGGCCGCAAGTTTGTAGGCTTGTTTGTTTTTTCCGTCGAATAAAAGATCGCGTACAATGCGGATACGCATATCGGCCCACCTTGCGGGTTGCCCCAATCGACTAGCATGCTCGCTTGAAACACTCAGCAGGTCTATTGCGCCATCTCGAAATCCATTATTCAATCGCCATTCAAATCTGGCATGATTTAACACAGGATGGTTACCCAGCGCGTTCGGAACAGCATTTATCAATGCGTTCACACCCTTTTGACCCTTTCGCAAGGCAATTCGTGCACGTAACAATGCGGACACGTCAGTCCCAACCAATACCCCCATCTGTTGCGCCGAAGCATGTTCATCCATCCATAACATTTCGATCAAGCGCAACTCATGAAGTGGCGTTAGAACCGAACCAAAAGCAGACAAAAATGCATCTTGTTGAGGCGCCGTGAGAGGAAGCGTAATCCAGGCATTCTGTGCAACCAACGCGGCTTTGCTACCTTGCCCATGTTTTGAAAGTGCTGATGCGTAAGCAAGCGCACCTACACCCGTTTGGGGAGCGGAATTTTCGAAATATGTGAGTATTGTTTGATCGTCTGCATCGATTAAGCCGACTTCGGATTGTTTTCGCAAATAGGGCAACCCAGGCCAATCCCCATTCCTTTCCAGAAATGTCAGCGCCTCTTGTGCGGTGCCCTGCCCTGCACGCAAACGATGCCATTCAATGATGTCCCGCGCAACCGCACCATCACTTTGCGCAAGGCGTAATGCTTCCGCCCAATTTCGCGCTTGCATTTCCAAAAATGCCCGCTCCAAAGCGCGCTCTTCAGCCCAGAGGGTCGAAACCACAGATGAAAGCATAAGAAAAATACAGAATACTCGGAACATGGCTTGCAATTTCAACTCATTGGCTCAATAGGTACCTTTAGCTTATGTTAAAGAATTCAGGCATCAAGTCACGGTTTCCTTATCCGCAAGAAACCGCTTTATTCATCCGGGCCCTGCCCGCCAAACACGAAAGGAGCGTGTCATGTTAAAAGGCTCAATGCCAGCTTTGATCACGCCGTTCAAAGACGGCGCTGTGGATCTGGATACACTTAAAAAATTGGTTGATTGGCATATTGACCAAGGGAGCCATGGGTTGGTTCCCGTTGGCACAACAGGCGAAAGCCCGACCCTAACCCATGATGAACATGAACTTGTCATCGAAACTGTGGTTAAAGCAGCAGCAGGACGCGTTCCGGTCGTTGCAGGTGCTGGATCTAATAATACATCTGAGGCATTGCGATTCGTTGAGTACGCGAAAAAAGTAGGTGCGGATGCTGCCCTTGTTGTTACGCCGTATTACAATAAACCGACTCAGGCAGGTTTGATCGCGCATTTTGAGGCACTTGCAAATTCATCTGACTTACCAATCGTGATCTACAACATTCCGGGTCGCTCGGTTGTTGACATGTCACCAGAAACGATGGGCGAATTGGCAAAGCTGCCCAACATCATCGGCGTGAAGGACGCAACTGGTGATTTGGCCCGAGTTTGCGATCAACGCATGACATGTGGTGCAGACTTCCTTCAGATTTCGGGCGAGGACGCAACGGCACATGGGTTTAATGCACAGGGTGGCGTTGGCTGTATTTCTGTAACTGCGAATGTTGCCCCAGCGCTATGCGCGCAAATGCAAGAGGCAACTTTGCGCGGTGATTATGCAGCAGCGCTTGAATTACAGGATCGTTTGATGCCTTTGCATAAGGCCATTTTCACAGAACCTGGTCTTGTGGGAGCAAAGTATGCAATGTCAGAATTGGGATTATGTTCTGACCAAGTAAGACTACCGCTTGTCCCACTAACAAACGGCACCAAAGGAAAGGTAAAAGATGCATTGAGGTACGCGGGTTTGTTGAACTAACGCAAGATCAATTTGAAAACCGAAGGCGCGTTTCACGCGCCTTTATTATTTCAACGCTAGCGAAAGAGGCATAGTGTCCATCGCATTGCGATACCATTGCCTAATAATCAACCGCTCATCTTCTTCCATCCAAGACACATTTGCTGGCGGCATCGCGTGACTTAACCCTGACTGTAAGTAAATGGCCTTGGCGTATTGGGTAATGTCAGCAGTAGTTTCCAAAAACACATGTTTGGGCGCGCGGCGAATTCCGTCATAAGCGGGTTCACGTGCATGACACATTGAACATCTGCCCATAACAATATCTTGGGCCTGTTCGAAACCAAGTGCTGTTGCAAAGATCTCCTGCCGCACAGACAGCTCGCTCGAGTCTGAGGGATCTTGATGCAGTGGTGCGGTGGACAGCCACATAATCAGAATGAATAAAATGATGGTCGCGGGCCATGTCCAAATTGGATTTCCACGCCGCGCGTGGAGTGAATTGAAATAATGGCGGATAGTCACACCCATTAGGAAAACCAATGCTGCGATGATCCAATTATATTCGCTCGCGAATGCCAATGGATAGTGATTGGACAGCATAAAGAATATTACGGGCAAAGTTAGGTAATTGTTGTGGGTCGAGCGTAACTTGGCAATTTTGCCGTATTTTGAGTCGGGCGCATGGCCCGCAATCAAATCCGCGACAACAATTTTTTGGTTGGGTATGATGATAAAAAACACATTTGCCGACATAATCGTCGCAGTGAAGGCACCCAGATGCAACAACGTGGCGCGCCCCGTGAATACCTGATTATATCCCCATCCCATGAAAACCAATAAGACAAATAGCAGAACCATCAACAGGGTTGGTGTTTCGCCTAATGGGGATTTGCATAGTTGATCATAAACAACCCAACCAAATGCTAATGAACCTGCTGAAATCAAAATACCCTGAGAAAGGGACAAATCGCTTTTGCTGGCATCAACCAAATACAATTCACCACCTGCCCAATAGACAATCATCAATAGGGCGGCACCGGAAAGCCATGTGGAATAACTCTCCCACTTAAACCATGTCAAATGTTCTGGCATACGTTCAGGTGCGACCAAATATTTGCGAATATGGTAAAAACCGCCACCATGCACCTGCCACTCTTCACCATGCGCCCCTTTGGGCAAATCCGGCGTTTGGCGTAGCCCCAAATCCAATGCAATGAAATAGAACGATGATCCAATCCATGCGATTGCCGTAATCACATGCAGCCAGCGCACCGCAAATGCCAGCCAATCCCAAATAATCGCCAGTTCGTATGCCATCACTCTGCCCTTGATCTTAGCTTTTGGTGCGAAACTATCGTTGTTTGTGATTTTCTTGTATTGTAGAAAATATCCAATCTGTTTCAAGAAAATCGGAATAATGTCGTACTTTGATAATATCAAAACCTTTATTCGCGTCTATGAACTCGGCTCTATGTCAGCAGCCGCACGGGATCAACGCATTTCGCCGGCTGTAGCTTCTGCACGCATTTCACAACTAGAGGAACATCTAAGCGTCCGTTTGTTTCAGCGCACCACACGTATGTTGCATCCCACAGAGCAGGGTAAGTTGTTCTATTCAGGTGCAACCCGCGTGTTGGAAGCGGTAGAAGACGCGGAAGCCGCCGTGCAGGATATCACCCAAAACCCACGCGGAACACTTTATGTAGCCGCCCCCCTTGGTATCGGACGACGTCTAATTGCTCCTGCAATCCCAATGTTCAAACAACAATTTCCACTTATTGACATTCGTTTACGTCTATCTGATCGGCGTGTGGATGTTTTGGCCGAAGGCTTGGATTTGGCTTTTTTCTTGGGCAACCCTGAAGACTCGACGTTAAAAATGCGCAAGTTTGCGACATGTGCGCGCCTGTTGTGCGCGGCACCCGAATATCTTGCTGCCCGTGGTCTTCCCAAAAATGTCGCAGCCTTAACCGATGGATCACATGATTGCCTTAACCTTAGGTTCCCAGGTGCATCTGAATTTCAATGGCCTCTTAAAATCGATGGCAAAATACAGCGCATCGCAGTTAAAGGCCCCTACGAAAGCGATGATGGGGATGTCCTGACCAATTGGGCACTAGAGGGTCACGGCATCGTTTTGAAACCCTTATTTGAGGTTCAAGAGCATCTTAATATTGGCCGTTTAGTCCCTGTCCTGACAGATGTTACGCCAACAGAGGTTCAGCTGGGGTGCCTCTATCCGCATCGCAAGCGCCAGGACCCCAAAACGCGGCACTTTATGGATTTCATGGCCCAGCACATTACGGTTGCGCTTCAGAAGTGATCAACTGCCCCGATAGGTAGAATACCCATAGGGTGATAGAAGCAGAGGCACATGGTAATGATCGTCCAGCGCAATACCAAAGCGAATAGGAATAACATCTAAAAATTTAGGGTCTGGCCCAGACTGTTCAGTTGCGACAAGATAATCCCCAGCATGAAACACTAATTCATACTGACCCAATTCAAAATCCGAAGCTGGCAGTATTTGTTGATCGGTCCGTCCATCTGAATTTGTTTTCAAACTGATCACGTGCACGCGAGCATCCCCATTGATGCGGTACAAATCAATCTTAAGTCCCGCCGCGGGACATCCACGTGCAGTATCCAAAACATGTGTTGTTAAAAAACCTGACATAATGGCCCCTAGTTAGTTTTGATCAGTATTTCGTCTGTTGGGCGCAGGATCAACACCAATCCCTACGCCAAAAGAGTTTCAAAAATAATTTGAAAGGCAAACGAATTTCGCGAAAGTACAAGGGAATGAAACAGAACTAAGGAAACACCATGAAACGCTATGAACGGGACATGCTGGGGTATGGAGCAACGCCGCCAAATGCAAACTGGCCCAATCAGGCGCGCATCGCGGTGCAATTCGTAATTAATTATGAAGAAGGCGGCGAAAATTGCGTTCTGCACGGGGATGAAGGATCGGAAGCATTCTTGTCCGAAATCGTTGGCGCGGCTTCGTGGCCTGATCAACGTCACTGGAATATGGAAAGCATATATGAATACGGGGCCCGCGCAGGATTTTGGCGTTTGCATCGTCTTTTCACAGAACTGAATATTCCTGCGACCGTTTACGGTGTTGCGACCGCACTTGCGCGTTCTCCAGCTCAAGTGCGCGCGATGCAGGATGCAGGTTGGGAAATTGCCAGTCACGGTCTTAAATGGGTTGAACACAAGGATATGCCCAAAGAAGAAGAGCGCGCCCAAATCAAAAAGGCGATCGCGCTGCACACCGAGGTCACAGGCGAACGCCCATATGGTTGGTATACGGGGCGATGTTCAGAAAACACGGTCGCACTGGTCGCAGAAGAAGGTGGATTTGACTATGTCTCTGACACCTATGCCGATGATCTACCCTATTGGATGACGCTGGATGGACGGGACCAGTTAATTATTCCATATACTTTAGATGCCAATGACATGCGCTTTGCGACGCCTCAGGGGTTCAATTCAGGCGATCAATTCTATCAATACCTAAGAGATAGTTTTGACGCGCTATATGCAGAGGGTGCGAGTGGACAGCCCAAAATGATGTCCATAGGGCTTCATTGTCGTTTGATTGGACGTCCTGGCCGTGTGATGGCTTTGCGCCGTTTTATGGAATATGCACAGGCAAAAGAAGGCGTTTGGTTCGCAACTAGACGCAACATTGCGAAACACTGGATCGAAAACCACCCGCCTGTTCATTTTAATCGACCCAGCCAAATGGCACGTGAACAATTCGTTGAAACATTTGGTTCTATTTTTGAGCATTCCGCATGGGTAGCAAAGGGCGCATTTGATGGCGAATTGGGCCCTGCTCATGACTGCGCAGTTGGATTGCATAACGCGATGGCACAGGTTTTCAGACGCGCGGATCATAAGGCTCGTTTAGCCGTTTTGCGCGCACACCCTGATCTGGCCGGTAAATTAACTGCAGCCAAACGCCTAACTAAAGAAAGCACCTCAGAACAGGCATCCGCTGGGCTAGACGCATTGACCGATGAAGAGCGGACAAAGTTCCAAGAGCTGAACGCGCAATATGTAGAAAAGCATGGCTTCCCCTTCATTATCGCCGTGAGGGATCACAGCAAACAAGGCATTTTGCATGCATTTGAGCGCAGGATTAGCAATGCTACCGAGATTGAATTTGAGGAAGCTTGCAAGCAAGTCGAGCGGATCGCAGAGCTAAGATTAATTGAGATTCTGCCATGAGTGAGAAAATCATCATTGAACCTCTGAGCGCCGAGGCATTCGCCCTATTTGGTGAAATTTTAGAAGCGTCTGGTAAACCTGATAAAATCATAAATCAAGGCATGTGTGGACGACACAATGACCTTGCCACACTGGATTTTAGTAATGGTCGTGCAGGTATTAGTATATTTGATGCCCAAGCTCGAACATTGCCTTATGAACTAACGATGATGGAGCGTCATCCAGAAGGCTCACAGGCCTTTATTCCCATGACGTATCTTCCATTCCTGATTGTTGTCGCACCAGATGCAAATGGGATCCCAGGCGTCCCGCGTGCGTTTTTATCTAACGCGGGTCAGGGCATTAATTTTCACCGCAATACGTGGCATGGTGTTTTGACACCTTTACAAGCACCCGGCCTATTCTGCGTCATTGATCGGATCGGCGAAGGCACAAATCTAGAAGAGTTTTTCTTTGACACACCATATGTAGTTGTATCAAAGTCTTAATAATTCGCCCAATTAAGAGGCGGAAGGCATAAATTACAGTCAATCAAGGGAGACTTATTATGACTGACAAAGCAATGGGGGCGTATAGCGATCCCAACTCAATGCCGCCGATGGGTCAGGCGGTGCCACTTGGTTTGCAACACGTTTTGGCGATGTTTGCATCAAACGTTACACCCTCAATTATTGTGGCAGGCGCCGCAGGACTAGCATTTGGTAGTGCAGAGCAAATCTATCTGATCCAAATGGCGATGTTGTTTGCAGGGGTAGCGACGATTTTCCAAACAATGGGCTTTGGTCCAGTCGGCGCACGGATGCCAATTATGCAGGGCACTAGTTTTGCGTTTGTTGGGGTCTTGGCGGGTATATCAGCGACACAAGGATTGGGTGTTGCCCTAACTGCATGTGTCATCGGCGGACTTATTCACTTTGCTTTGGGTTCCGTTATAGGACGCATCCGCTTTCTTTTCCCACCGCTTGTCACCGGTTTGGTGATTTTGGCAATTGGTCTTTATTTGATCCCTGTCGGCATCAAATATGCCGCAGGTGGCGCTGCTGATTTTCAAATGGCGGCGGAGAGCTTCGGCTCACTAAAACATTGGACCGTAGCGCTGACGGTAATCATCGTCGCTTTGTTGTTTAAGTTCAAAACATCTGGAGCACTTTCAAACGCTGCAATCCTTATTGGTTTGCTTGCAGGCTACGCAGCTGCAGCAATGTTAGGGATGGTAAGCATGGCAGGTTTCCAAAAAGCGAGCTGGGTCACAAGTATCCAAGTCCTTCCTTATGGGTTTGAATTTAGCTTGGGCGCGGTCATCGCGGTCACATTGGTGTCAATCGTATCTGCTGTTGAAACGGTGGGTGATGCGTCAGCTACCGCAAAAGCGGGTGCGGGGCGCGACGCAACAGATGCAGAGATTGCGGGCGCAACATATGCAGACGGACTAGGCACTGCTGTTGCTGGTGTCTTCGGCGGTTTGCCAAACACATCCTTTAGCCAGAACGTTGGCATTGTTGGCATGACCGGCGTGATGAGCCGTCACGTTGTGACCATTGCTGGTGTAATTATGGTGATCTGCGGTTTGCTGCCAAAAATTGGCGCACTGATCGCATCAATGCCACTCCCTGTTTTAGGTGGTGGTGTGATCGTGATGTTTGGCATGGTTGCTGCTGCAGGGATGAATGTCTTGTCAGAAGTAAAGATGACACGCCGAAACATGGTGATCATCGCAATTTCACTGACCACAGGTCTTGGTTTGAATCTTGTTCCAACAGCTGTTCAATATCTCCCAGGCATTTGGAAGACACTCGCGACTTCTGCGGTTGCACCAACAGCATTCCTTGCAATTGTGCTGAACCAAATCCTACCAGAAGATATGGAATAGGCTGATTTTATAAACCAACTGTAAGGCCCCGCAGCACGTGGGGCTTTTTTTCTTGAAAATTCACCCAGATGACGCAAGTCTGAGTTTATGAATAACCTGACACCCTTTCCTGGTACGAATGCACATCATGTTGTTGCGTTCCATCGCACTGAGCTTAGCGTAATACTATCACTCTACGGTCAAATGGTTGCTGCAGGCGAATGGCGCGATTATGGAATTTCATCGTTAAAAGAAATCGCCGTATTCTCAATATTCAGACGCACAGCGGAACAACCCCTTTACAGAATTGAAAAGCGCCCAAAATTACGTAGCAAACAGGGCGAATACAGCGTTATCGGCATGGATGGACAAATCCTAAAACGAGGGCACGATTTGAAAACGGTCCTTCGTGTCTTTGATAAAAAACGGATCCGAGTAGTCTAACGATTTTGCTTTGGATTTTGGTAAAATGTCCTTAAATTTTTGTAATTTTTTTGATTATTCCAAATAAAAAATGTTCTGGCCAGAATACTAAAATCGTGAATCAAAGTTCTCACCACAGCTTCTTTTGTCCAAATTTGAGTTGCCCATCCCATTACAATTATATCGCTGAAAAATACTTGCGCATTGTGAGGAAGGGCAAAAAATTCGTTACTAATATCGCAAGGTGTAATTTGATTTAATGTTCTGAAGTTAATAATCGCACCAGAATACTGTCAGGGTCTTTCAATGCATCGATCACATTAAAATGATGCTCACCTTGACGCACGATCATTTTTGCACCCCAGTTTTCGGCCAAAACCATTGATTGTTCCAAAAATACAGGTCGTTCATCACCCCCCACCCAAACAGTCACGGGACAGGTTGGTTTGGGCATCAATGCAGGGCTTTCGGCTGCGGCGCTTTCATCAGTTAATCGAAAATCTTTATTCATTTCTGTAAACACTAAGGTACGCAAATCTGCGACTGCCGAAATTGGAACAATGTGCGTGACTCGAGAAACCAGATCGTCGGGTAATACATCGGGCACGCCCAATCGCGCCACCACATGGCCACCAGCAGAGTGTCCAGTGAGCGCAAGTGGTCCTGCATACTTTGCTGCAATCTGTGTCACAAAACTGCGTATTTGATGTGTAATTTCTGCAATCGATACGCGAGGGCATAAATCATATGATGGCATCACAACCCGCCACCCTTGCTTTAATACGCCATTCGAAAAATGTGACCAAAAGGATTTATCAAACCGCCGCCAATATCCCCCATGCACAAAGACGAGAGTACCCTTTACTTCGCCCTCAGGATGAAAGACGTCGTATGATTGCCGTATGCTTTCGCCATATGAGATTTCTAATTCAGCACGCTCTTGTTCCAGCATGGCTGAACGAAACGCCAATGCCTCTGATTGCCACTGTGTGATGAAATCATCTGCGTTTGGTATATACGCAGCATTGGCATAAGCATCATCATAATCAATTCGCGACATTTTTGGATCCTTTGTAAGCTGGACAATCTATGACAGAGGTGATTTGCCTATGCACGAGAAATTTTCGGAGGACGCCATGGCAAACGAAACCAATTTAAAAGACCTGCTGAAAGATCCGTCATTGCTCGCAACCAAAGGTTTTTTAGCGGGCGAATGGGTTGATGGAGAGGATGGGGCAACATTTGACGTAACAAATCCTGCAAGGGGGGATGTTATTGCAAAGGTTGCGGATCTAAGTCGCGCACAAACTGCTGCGGCAATCGCAGCAGCAGAATTTGCACAAAAAGAATGGGCAACCAAAACCGCGAAAGAGCGGGCCAATATTCTACGTCGTTGGTATGATCTAATGATGGAAAATGCAGATGACCTTGGCATAATTTTGACTGCTGAGCAGGGTAAACCTTTGGCCGAGGCAAAAGGCGAAATTGGATATGGTGCATCATTCATTGAATTCTTTGCAGAAGAAGCAAAACGTATTTACGGCGAAACGATCCCGGGGCACCAGCCCGACAAACGCATTATGGTTCTAAAACAACCAATCGGCGTTGCGGCATCGATCACACCATGGAACTTCCCAAATGCGATGATCACTCGTAAAGCTGCTCCTGCATTGGCTGCGGGCTGTTCCTTTGTTGCACGCCCTGCAGCAGAGACGCCACTGTCAGCATTGGTCATGGGCGTCTTGGCAGAACGCGCGGGGATCCCAAAGGGTGTTTTGTCAATTATCCCCTCTTCACGTTCATCAGAAATCGGCAAAGAGTTTTGTGAAAATCCCGCCGTGCGCAAACTGACATTCACAGGGTCAACCGAAGTTGGCCGCATCCTGCTGCGCCAGGCCGCGGACCAGGTGATGAAGTGTTCCATGGAACTGGGTGGTAATGCACCATTTATCGTATTTGACGATGCAGATCTAGACGAAGCAGTTGCAGGCGCAATCATGTGTAAGTTCCGCAACAACGGTCAAACATGTGTCTGTGCCAACCGTATCTATGTGCAAGCAGGAGTTTATGATGCCTTCGCAGAAAAACTAGCCGCAGCACTGTCCCAGATGAAAATTGGTGACGGACTTGAAGATGGTGTAGCGTTGGGTCCACTGATCAACCAAGATGCCATCTCAAAAGTCCAAGAGCATATTGCAGATGCCACAGCAAAGGGCGGCACCGTGTTCTATGGAGGTGAAAGCCATCAGGGAGATGGCTTTTTCATGCCTCCCACAATCGTGACAGGCGCAACCAAAGACATGGCAGTGGCTACCGAAGAAACCTTCGGTCCACTTGCGCCACTATTTAAGTTCGAAGACGTCGACGAGGTAATCGAACTGGCAAATGACACAATTTTTGGCCTTGCATCCTATTTCTATGCCAAAGATCTTAGCCGCGTTTACAAAGTCGCCGAGGCATTAGAATACGGGATCGTTGGTGTCAACACAGGTATCATTTCAACCGAGGTTGCGCCTTTTGGTGGTGTGAAACAATCTGGCCTTGGTCGCGAAGGAAGCCATCACGGTATCGATGACTACTTGGAACTTAAATACATCTGTATGAGTGTATAAAAGCAAAGAGGTCTTCTATAAGGCCACCAATGAAAAGGCCCTCTCGCTTGAGAGGGCCTTTTTATTATTCTTCGTCGGTTGACTTTTCTTCGACAATCTCCTCGCCGGTTTCTTGGTCAACCATCTTCATCGCAAGACGTACCTTACCACGATCATCAAAGCCCAAAAGTTTGACTTTGACTTCTTGACCCTCTTTTAAAACGTCAGATGGGTGATTTAGGCGACGATTTTCAATTTGGCTGACGTGTACAAGGCCATCGCGCTTTCCAAAGAAGTTCACAAATGCACCGAAATCGACAACCTTCACAACTTTACCTGTATAGATTTGACCAACCTCTGGTTCTGCAACGATCGCATAAATCATGTCATATGCTTTCTTAATTGATTCACCATCAGGCGAAGCAATCTTGATCTGACCATCATCGTTGATGTCGACTTTGGCACCAGAAACTTCAACGATTTCACGGATCACTTTACCACCTGAACCGATCACTTCACGGATCTTATCGGTAGGAACCTGCATTGTTTCGATGCGTGGTGCGTGTACCGAGAATTCAGCTGCTTCGCTCAATGCATTCGACATCTCACCCAGGATGTGCATGCGTCCCTCTTTGGCCTGTGCCAAAGCGTTCTTCATGATTTCAGGTGTGATACCTGCAACCTTGATGTCCATTTGAAGGGATGTGATTCCATTTTCTGTACCAGCGACTTTAAAGTCCATGTCACCCAAGTGATCTTCATCACCCAAGATGTCAGTTAGGATCGCATAATCGCCGTCATCTTCAAGGATAAGGCCCATGGCGACACCTGCAACAGGTGCTTTAAGTGGCACACCCGCATCCATCATGGACAATGAACCGCCACACACAGATGCCATTGAAGATGAACCGTTTGATTCAGTGATCTCAGAAACAACGCGGATTGTGTATGGGAAATCAGTTGCGGCAGGCAAAACAGCCTGAAGCGCGCGCCATGCCAGTTTACCATGGCCAATTTCACGACGACCTGGTGAGCCAACACGCCCAACTTCACCCACGGAATAAGGAGGGAAGTTATAGTGCAACATGAAGTTTGATTTATACGTGCCATGCAGTGCATCAATCATCTGTTCATCATCACCAGTACCCAGCGTCGTTACCGCCAATGCCTGCGTTTCACCGCGGGTGAACAACGCAGAACCGTGGGTACGTGGCAACATTCCTGTTTCACTTACGATCGCGCGCACATCTGTTGTTGCTCGACCATCGATACGCTTGCCACCCTTCACAACATCACCGCGCAGAATGCTTGCCTCTAGCTTCTTCATCGCTGAACCGAGGTTTGCATCTGCCAATTGCTCTTCGTTCAGCGCCGCTTTGATCGCTTCGCGTGCTGCCGCCACGGCTTCGACACGTTCTTGTTTGTCCGTGTTACCGTAGGCCGCGCGCATTTGCTCTTCGCCAACGGCTTTCACTGCTGCATATAGATCTGAATAATCGACAGGTGCGAACTCAAACGGCGCTTTCGCAGCGACTTCGGCCAAATCGATAATCAAATCGATGACTGGCTGAATTTGCTCGTGCGCAAATGTGACCGCGCCAAGCATTTCATCTTCGCTGAGTTCGTATGCCTCTGACTCAACCATCATCACGGCATCTTTGGTTCCCGCAACAACCAAATCTAAACGTTGTTCAGGATTGTTACGCAGGCCGTTCATGTCATCAACGGTTGGGTTCAAAACATATTCACCATCGACAAAACCAACGCGCGCACAGCCGATTGGACCCATGAATGGGACACCAGAAATGGTTAGCGCAGCAGAGGCCGCAATCATTGCAACGATGTCAGGTGAATTCACCAAATCGTGGCTAAGAACCGTACACATCACCAAAACTTCGTTTTTGAAACCATCAACGAATAATGGGCGAATTGGGCGGTCAATCAAACGCGCTGTAAGTGTTTCGGCCTCTGATGGGCGTGCTTCGCGCTTGAAAAAGCCACCAGGGATTTTACCCGCGGCATAGTATTTCTCTTGATAATGGACGGTCAGAGGGAAAAAGTCCTGCCCCTCTTTCATTGATTTGGCGAATGTGACGTTTGCCATCACGGATGTTTCGCCCAATGTGGCAATCACGGTGCCGTCCGCTTGACGCGCAACTTTGCCTGTTTCTAGTGTAAGCGTTTCTTCGCCCCACTGCATAGATTTTTTCGTTACTTCGAACATCTCGTTTTCCTATATTGGCCCACTGGCCATTTGCGTAGGGGGCGGATTCCCCCTGACCCCTGTATCTTATATTTCGGGCGCTGGAGTCCGGGCGCCTGATCTCAGATGTCGGGCGTATATAGGAGAAAAGAAGATATGGAAAGGATTAGATCGCAATACACCCACAAACAAAAAACCGCACCAAATTGCGCGGTTTGATGTGTTCGTATGCCTGACGCAAATTAGCGACGAATGCCCAAACGCTTGATCAGATCAGTGTAACGCTGTTCTTCTTTTGCTTTTAGGTAATCAAGAAGCTTACGACGCTGCGCAACCATTTTCAAAAGACCACGGCGACCGTGGTTGTCTTTTTTATGGAATTTGAAGTGCTCTGTCAGTGTTGTGATACGTGAGGTTAGAATGGCAACTTGAACCTCTGGGGAACCAGTATCGCCTTCTTTCGTCGCGAATTCTTTCATGACGCGTGCTTTTTCTTCAGCAGTAATCGACATCGGGGTCTCCTTTATGTTTGAGGTTATGGCACAAGCCGGGATGTCGTCCAGCAAGGCCCTTGGAGGGATCTGTTTGCACAGATCAACAGCGTATACCCAAAAATGTTGGCTTTGCAAAGAGGATTCTCTGCACACATTTCGGACATAGTACTGGATCCATCAAATGGCAAAGTTGATTTCAAATACACGGCCTCGTGATCGACCAAACGAATTTAATATCCAGCATCTTAAACGATGTGAACAAATATGGCATGTACATCATTTTACTGAAACTGAACAGCCATCGTTTCAACGGAGGGATCAATATCTGTAATCGCGAACAGCTGTGTCGCCTAACCACCTGCGATTAGAATAAATTCGATCTAAATAAGGATTTCAACCGCGACATAAACTAAAGTAGCTGCACTCAAAGGAGCCATTAATACAAAAACCACACTACTTAATGGATTGAAACTTAACATTGCAATTACAATTCGTTTCATGCGCAACGCGAGATGGTTCAGGAATTGATCCCTTTGTTCACTCAGGCATTAATTGTCAGCCATGCAATTCATTCCATGGAACAGGTTGTTGCGCATAACTTATGTACAACGGATGCTTTGGATGCCCTGCCTTGGAAAGGCCCAAATGAAACACCGGTATGTCTGTATTTTGTAATAGAACTTTGACCTTCGCACCCCGGTCTAGGTGTTCTCCATGCGTCCCCCAAGCCGCAACGGTAACATCTGCCCAATCACATGCATCCAAAATCGCAGCATCATTTGCGGGGCCGACAGGATCGTGGGCTGCGCGCATTTTTTGGGGGTCTGTATCGCGCCATGCAAATATATTCGTTACGCGAAAAGCACCAAATCCCAACGCACGAGCGCGACGTTCGCACCGTTCAACGGTAGGGTCATTTTGCACCTCTGTTGCGGTTGAGGGATTCAGCATTACAAAATGCACCCTACGGCCTGTTTCATGCCAAACTCGCGTTAGGCTATAACGATAGCATTCGCAATCGGAATAAATTGCAACTGACGCAGCATCGTCCTTTTGATGGGTCCGTCTTAACATTCTGTAACCTTGGCGGTTCGCAGAATGAATTGCAATCAAGTAAGGCGTTCCACCAATGCATTCTGGTTGCGACTGCGATAAATGTGAATGATATTAGGGGTTTCGTTTGTGTTTCTTGTGAGCTGTCTACGTGTAGGAATAGGATAAAAATATCCCTGATCCAGCAATGTCGTCATCTCCCCAAATCGAAAACTAGGACCCTTTTTCAGGGCAAACAAACACGCGAGAGGGATGTAATTCTCCTGCTTTGAACACACCCACGGCGATGGGTTCACCATCACAACTGGCCCAGCATTCATCGCCACACTCCAGATTTTGAGCAAAAACCATTGCGGGATTTCCGTTGCGCAAACGTGCCGCAGCCTCAGGTGCACAACTTGCCATGGGCAGATTACAAAGCCCCAACTCTAGTGGTAACAATAACGCATCTATGTCTTTGCTGCGCGCAAGGTTTTCTATGGTTTCCAACGAAACTGCATGAACCACGTCAAAGGGACCCGACCATGTGCGCCGCAGCCACTGAACATATCCATAACATCCCAATTTCTCTCCTAGATCACGAGCAATCGAACGAACATACCCGCCCTTGCCACAAACCATTTCCAAAATTGCGTGATCCTCGTCGGGCTGCTCAGTCAGAATTAGACTATCCACATAAAGCGGACGAGCAGATAAGGTGATATCCTCTCCTTCACGGGCCAATGCATAGGCCCGCTGACCATCGATTTTGATTGCTGAAAACTTTGGCGGAACTTGCTCAATATCACCAACAAAGGCATGCAGCGCCTCTTTGATGTCATCGACAGAGGGGCGCGCATTTGAACGCAAAATCACCTCACCTTCAGCATCATCTGTATTTGTCGCTTCGCCAAATTTCACCATAAATTCGTAGGCTTTGAGCGCATCTGTAACAAATGGAACAGTCTTGGTTGCTTCACCCAGCGCGACGGCCAGCACACCTGTTGCATCTGGGTCCAAGGTCCCTGCATGCCCGGCTTTTTGTGCCTGAAAGGCCCATTTGACTTTGTTTACAATGGCTGTCGATGTCCAACCAGCGGGTTTGTCAATGATGACCCAACCTGAAATCGCGCGGCCTTTGCGTTTTCGTGCCATTCAATATCCTGCTTTAGCTAAGGCCTCGCCCCTATCCAATGCGGAGAGTTCGGTCAATCCCTAAGGAGAAGAAACAGCCGTCCGTCAATAATGGCTAATCCCAAGCCGATCAGAGCCATACCTATGACTTCTTTGATAAAAATGGTTTCCCCTAATACCAGAACACCTAAGATAATTGCCGATATTGGCACCAAAAAAGTGACCAATGAAATATTGGTAGCGCCCGCGCGTTCTAAAATACGAAAATATAGTATGTAAGCAAATGAGGTGCAAAGCACTGCCAATCCAAACATTGAAAGCACTGCGTTAAATGAAATGTTTCTAAGATCTATGGGGCCATCAATCCAAAATGCAATCGGCCATAAAATAAGGGACGACATTGTGACTTGGCCTGTTGCCACCATCACGGGATCCACCTGTAATTCGCGAAAACGGCGTCCGAAAACACTCGCAAATCCATAGGATAACGCGGCCCCCAAAGCACAAAGTTGCGCCCAAAAATTTGCCCCTAGGCCACCTAACGCTTCGGGGCCAATCATCAATATGACGCCCGAAAATCCCACAATAACTCCGAGAATGCGCAAGATGCTAAACTGTTCATCTGCAAGAAAAAAACCTGCGACTAGTATAGTGAATAATGGTGTCGTAGCGTTCAAAATCGATGCCAATCCTGATGTAATTTGTGTTTGTCCTTGCACAATCAAGCTAAAGGGAATCGCATTGTTTAAAATGCCCAAGATTAGCAGCGCTGCCCACACTTGGGGCGAGGTTGGTATTTTGCGCCCTGTGACGCGCACAAATCCCCACAATACCAGAGCCGCAACCGTCACACGAATGGCAACAATCGAGATAACAGGAAGTTCAGCAACCAAGATCGCGTTGAACAAAAATGAACCACCCCAAACGGTAGCAAGTGTGATCAACATCACCCAATCAAAAGCGTCCATTTTCATCAGTTTTCTCGATCTGTTATGCCCTTCAGAATTTGATGCCATCAATTTTTGCATCATTCTGAGTATTTAGTATCGCAGGACTGGAAATTCATAAGCGATTTGACAGGTGTGATTTGGTGGAGCCTAGGGGGATCGAACCCCTGACCTCTACAATGCCATTGTAGCGCTCTCCCAGCTGAGCTAAGGCCCCAAATTCACGCGCATTAGGTATGCAATCGTGGCGATATGATCAAGCAGAAAATACCGCCGCTTATCTATGTTTTAGTTTTCGTCTTCTTCTGAGGACATGTCAGCGATATCGTCAAGGGATACGTTGTCGTCATCTTCGTCATCTAGAAGATCGTCATCCATATCCACATCAACGTCATCGTCTTCTAACACGACGTCATCCTCGGACATTTCTGTCTGTTTGGCTTTACGTGATGCTGCATCTTCTTGATCTGCGGCTATCAAACGTGTTTTTCCTGTATCCAGTTCAACAACCTCACCCGTGTATGGGCTTACGATTGGATCTGCATTCAGGTCATAGAAACGCTTACCTGTGGTGGGGCATATGCGTTTTGTACCCCATTCTTCTTTGGGCATGATGATCCCTTTCAAAACTTTGGCCTTGTCGACGGTCTGCGCCAACTGCCATAAGAGTCGCAGTATGTCAAAGGCTTTGACCAAGAAATTTAGTATCGGTCTGCAATATAGGCCCTAAGGTTGGAAAAATGCAGATATTTCTTAGCGGTTATCCTACTATCCGCGCAACCTTGCGGCGATCACGGCAGGCAAAGCGTTTGTCGCTTAGAATCTCTTCACTCGATGGGAGAATAACAATCACGGGACCACATTTTGTACCTGAGAGCAAATTTCAAGAGTTTCTAGATAGTAAGGCCGAATGGATATTGGCTAATCGCAAACAAATAGAATGCGTCACCGTTCACGATAGCACGACAGTGCCCGTTCTTGGTAAACTACGTGTCATTAAAACAGCCAACATACGAAAAATATCTTTGGAAGATGATCAGATTTTGGTACCCCAACGCAGTTCCAGTATTGGATTCCAAGTGAAAGGATTACTAAAATCACTTGCACGCAATCAACTTGCACGGGCGTCTGATCATTATGCCCAGCGTATTGGTCATACTTATAAAGGTTTACGTTTGCGCGATACACGTTCACGGTGGGGCTCGTGCTCATCTGATGGGTACTTGATGTATTCTTGGCGCCTAGTCATGGCACCAACTAGCGTACTTGACTATGTCGCCGCACATGAGGTTGCGCATCTGGTCGAAATGAATCACTCAAAATCCTTCTGGTCAGTGGTTGGTGACATTTATGGCGATTACAAAGAGTCAAGAGATTGGCTCCGAACACAAGGAAACCAATTGCACCGATATGACTTCAATTCTTGACTTTGTGCATTTGTGATCACAAATAGATTCTATGAAAAAAAATCTATCCTCTGATCAAAACAGTGTAGCCCATGATCGGGTCTATCGCGGACTACGCAGCCGCATCATGCATGGTGAAATTCTACCTGGCCAGGCCCTCACCCTGCGTGGGATTGGGACGGAATTTGGCGTTTCGATGACGCCCGCCCGCGAATCTGTTCGCCGCTTGGTCGCCGAAGGGGCGTTGTCCATGTCGAATTCTGGACGTGTCTTTACACCAGAGCTGACAAGCGAGCGAATCGAAGAGCTATCTGCATTGCGTTCATTGATAGAGGTTGAATTGGCATCTCGTGCCTTGCCCCGTGCACATCTGGCATTGATTGACAGACTACAACGGATCAATGCAATGATCGCTGCGGCAATCGATGATCACGATGCCGTGGCCTATATTCGTGGCAATCTGGATTTTCACAGAACCCTATATTTACGGGCGCAGGCACCGGCAATGCTGGCCATGGCAGAGACAGTTTGGTTACAATTAGGGCCATCGATGCGCAGCCTATACGGGAAGCTAAATAAAAAAGAACTACCCCATTTTCATCGGGTAATCCTTGCCGCACTAAAGGCGGGCGATGAACCAAGCCTGCGCCTTGCTGTGCGCAGTGACGTTACTCAAAGCTTGAAAATGTTAGGCGCCTAAACACTCAGGCTGCCAATCCTTTTGATCCCATATCAAGGAACTTTTTACGGCGGTCTTGGATCAGAGCTTTGGGTTTAGAATTTACCAAATCTGCCAACATCACACTGATCGCATTTTTCACGGCTTCAATCGTGGTTGTGCGGTCACGATGGGCGCCACCAACTGGTTCCGAAATTACGTGATCACATACTCCCAACTTATTCAAATCTTGCGCGGTAAGACGCAATGCTTCTGCAGCCTCCCGCATTTTTTCTGAATCTTTCCATAAGATCGATGCACAGCCTTCTGGTGAAATAACAGAATATACAGAATGCTCTAACATCGCGACGCGATTGGCGGTCGCAAAGGCAACGGCTCCGCCTGATCCACCCTCGCCAATAATAACAGACACCAAAGGCACGCCTAATTGCAGGCATTTTTCTGTGCAGCGTGCGATCGCCTCAGATTGGCCACGCTCTTCTGCGCCTTTGCCAGGATAGGCACCTGGTGTGTCCACTAATGTGACCACAGGCAGACCAAATCTATCAGCCATCTCCATTAAACGGATCGCTTTGCGATAACCTTCTGGTCGCGCCATACCAAAATTACGTTCGATGCGCGATTTCGTATCACTGCCTTTTTCGTGACCAATCACGATGACAGGTGTATCGTTGAAACGTGCCAAACCCCCTAAAACTGCTTGATCATCGGCAAAGTTGCGATCCCCAGCAAGGTGTGTGAACTCCGTAAATAACGCGTCAATATAATCCTGACAATGCGGACGTTCTGGATGACGCGCAATCTGGCATTTTCGCCACGGCGTGAGGCTTTGATACAGCTCTTTCAAAAGCTGCTGTGCTTTTCGATCAAGCGCCTTGGCCTCGTCCTCAATATCCATATCTTCATTTTGACGCGCCATTGCACGTAATTCCTCGGCTTTGCCTTCGATTTCAGCCAATGGTTTTTCAAAATCTAGATAGTGGGTCATGATATGCCTTTATCTTGGTTAGTCGCGCTATATGGTATCCATGCATATTTATTACAAGCATTCAATTCATGCGAGCAATACTTGATGCATTTCAACCAACAGCAAAAATGCATGAAGCAAAAGACTACGTGCATTCAACTTTTTAATGTTTATGAAGATGTAATCATCTCGGATTGTTTCACGATAACTTCCGCCTGTTTAATTGATGCAATATCGACCAAGCGCCCTTTGTAAACTGTTGCGCCTTCGCCGTTTGCCTTGGCCGTTTCCATCGCTTCTAAAATTTCACGCGCCTCAGTAACGGCTTCTTCTGTTGGAGTGAAGACTTCGTTTGATAAGGCAACTTGTTTGGGATGAATAGCCCATTTGCCAACCATGCCCAGTGTTGCCGAACGACGCGCCTGTGCACGGAAACCTTCATCATCTGAAAAATCACCGTAAGGGCCGTCCACTGGAAGCACACCATGTGTGCGACATGCTGCGACAATCGCAGATTGCGCCCAATGCCATGGATCAGACCAATAGTTATTGCCTTCATGGTGCATATAATAATTCGCTTGCGTGCCACCGATACCAGTGGTTGCCATGCCCATGGACGCCGCAAAGTCAGCAGCCCCCAGTGCCATCGCTTGTAGGCGCGGCGTTGCCGCCGCAATTTCTTCGACATGGGAAATGCCCGCGGCGCTTTCGATAATCACTTCAAATGCAATCTTTTTGGTACGTCCCTGCGCACGCTCAACTGCTGTGACAAGCGCATCAACCGCATACAGATCTGCCGCACAGCCGACCTTAGGGATCATGATTTGATCCAAGCGTTCGGATGCGTTTTCCAGCAACGAAACCACATCGCGATACCAATAAGGCGTGTCCAAGCCATTGATGCGCACAGACAGTGTTTTTGTTCCCCAATCTACTGAGCCAATCGCATCAATCACGTTTTGTCGAGCAATGTCTTTATCAGAAGGCGCAACAGAATCTTCGAGATCAAGATTGATCACATCCGCAGCACTGGCCGCCATTTTTTCAAAAATTGCTGGACGCGAACCTGGGCCAAACAATTGACAACGATTTGGACGAGCAACGGGAGTTGGTTGGATACGAAATGACATGACGGCCCTTCTATTTGCGCAACTAAATTTCGAATTTTACAGGAAGTGGGTTATAAAATTACCAGCCAAAGCGCAACCAAATTATGCAATCGCAGCAATTTTTCTGCATCGCCGCAGAAGAATTAGAATTGAAAGTGCACTGAAAGGATGATTCAATCTTATGATCGATGGGGAAACACGCATGAAAATCGACATATCAAGAGAATCTTTCCCACTCAAATCCGCGTTCCAAATTTCGCGTGGCAGTAAGACGGTAGCGGATGTGGTGACTGTCAAACTTACGCGGAATGGTTTGCAGGGTTGGGGTGAATGCGTCCCATATGCACGATACGGCGAAACAACTAAAAGCGTCATGGAACAACTGCGATGCGTTTCGCCACAAATAACCCGTGCAAAATTGATTGAAACGCTACCTGCCGGGGCTGCGCGAAATGCATTGGATTGTGCACTGTGGGATTTGAATGCCAAAGAAGCCAATACCCGCGTTTGGCAATTAGCAAACTTGCCAAAACCACAACCCGTGCAAACGGCATTCACGCTTTCATTAGATACAATCGAAAACATGACGCTTGCCGCCGCAGAAAACGCCCACCGTCCTGTCCTCAAATTAAAATTGGGAACACACAACGATTTGGAACGACTTATGGCCGTGCGCAATGCAGCACCAAATGCAAAATTGGTCATTGATGCAAATGAAGGCTGGACACCTGATGATTACCATAAGCTACTAGATCACCTTGTCGCCTTGGGTATTGCGCTTATAGAGCAACCTTTCCCTGCGGGTCAGGATGCATGCCTGACTGAACTAGGTAGGCCTATTCCAATTTGCGCAGATGAATCTGTGCATACGAGTGCGGATTTAAGCGCGCTTATCGCAAAGTACGATTGCGTAAACATAAAGCTGGACAAATCAGGCGGATTGACCGCCGCTATTGAGTTGAAAACTAAGGCGCAAGCGATGGGCTTTGATATCATGATTGGCTGCATGGTAGGGACATCTTTGGCCATGGCGCCTGCCCTGTTACTTGCTACGGATGCGACACTGGTAGACCTTGACGGTCCACTGTTATTAGCGAAAGATCGCAAAACCCCGATTTCGTATGGCGTACACGGAATGCTCCCTGCGCCCGCGACATTATGGGGTTAGAATAAAGGATTTAGAATGAACCGCACAGTTTATGTAAACGGAGAGTACCTTCCCGAAACCGAAGCCAAGGTATCAATTTTTGATCGTGGGTTTCTAATGGCAGATGCGGTTTATGAAGTGACCTCGGTATTGGGTAGCAAACTGATCGACTTCGACGGGCACATCGTGCGCCTGCAACGTTCATTGGATGAATTAGAAATCAACAACCCCCATACACGCGAAGAATGGTTGAACATTCATCGCGAGTTGGTACGCACGAATGACCTTGTCGATGGTGGGATTTATCTGCAAATTTCACGCGGCGCACCAAATGATCGTGACTTTGTCTGGCCAGACCCAGAAACAACCACTCCGACGGTGGTACTATTTACACAAAGCAAGCCGGGTCTCGCCAATAGCCCATCAGCAAAAACTGGAATAAAAGTCGTCAGTATCGAGGACATTCGCTGGGGACGTCGTGACATTAAAACGGTGCAGCTTTTGTATCCCTCAATGGGAAAAATGATGGCAAAAAAAGCGGGCGCCGACGATGCATGGATGGTTCAAGATGGCTATGTGACAGAGGGTACATCCAATAACGCCTACATTGTTAAAGATGGCGTCATCATCACACGCGCGCTTTCAAATAACATCTTACACGGCATCACCCGTGCCGCAGTTTTGCGTTTCGCGGACGAAGCACAGATGAAGATAGAAGAGCGTAATTTTACGATTGAAGAGGCGCTGCAAGCAGACGAGGCATTCATCACCAGTGCATCTGCCTTTGTAACCCCTGTGGTAGAATTAGACGGACAGAAAATTTCTAGCGGTGGGCCAGGATCTGTCGTTCCAAGACTGCGGGAAATCTATCTAGAAGAAAGCATGAAAACCGCGATCTAGTCGCGAAGTTGCGCGCCAACCTGCATCAAACATGTATCAACAAGTGCGGTTTCATCCGCACTTAACATTTGAGCGCGCGGATACATTGGATTTGCACGATCGTTCAAAACAACTGTATCCCACCCATCGGTGGTCTCCATAAAGTGTTGAACGCCCGCTTCACCGAAAACATGCAAATATCCCTGCAGGACCACGTCCAAGTAACTCAGCAATATCGGATAATCAGGTGTTGGCGGGAATCGCATCGCTTCAGGGATCGCGTAAATCGCAAGTTCAGGATTTTCAGCATGATCATGGGCGATCATATCGGTCGCAATCAAACGATCATATCCCACTTCGCGCGCATCTAACGCATCCCAATCAGCATCGGGGACCTTGGCGATGAGCCCAAGTAATTCTGTGCGATCAGTAGGCACAATCGTCAAAAACGACATATCCCTCGCGTTAGTACGTTTCCAGGCGCGCCGCCATCCAGACAGCTTTGCTGGACGTGCATCCTGATAAACATGGGTTTTGGTATTAACGAGACTACCGTAGCCGAAAAAATAGGGATCACTCATATTTGCAGTGTTGGACCAACCGTTCAACGGTGTCAAACCTATCAATTGCAATGCGCACAAAAATTTTGTTGGAAATTTTGTGTACATATGTCTACATAGGCGCACCACCATGGGAGAACTGGTGATCCAGTGCCGAAGGAGCAACCGCCCCCGGAAACTCTCAGGCCGCAGGACCATGGGGTAAATAAACTCTGGAGAGAGATGTGTAACATCCGCCGAAGGGATAGCGATCTCAGGCAAAAGGACAGAGGGGGCATCAAACCGCGGACATCGCGCCGCGAGCATATTGATGCCGGATTATCCGGTAAGACATTGAAGGAAGCCGGATGAGCGAAGGCCTAAAGCGAACGCCATTTTATGATCTACACCTCGAACTGGGCGCAAAAATGGTGCCATTCGCGGGATACGACATGCCCGTACAATATGCGGCAGGCGTGATGAAAGAACATTTACACACGCGATCCAAGGCAGGCTTATTTGATGTCAGCCATATGGGTCAAGTGATCCTACGCGGACCAGATTATGAAACGACCGCGCGTGCGCTGGAACGTTTGATTCCCACGAACGTCCTTGATCTAGGCGTTGATCGCCAACGTTATGGTTTCTTTACAAATGACCAAGGCGGAATTTTGGATGATCTGATGTTTGCAAATCGCGGAGACCACATTTTCGTCGTAGTAAATGCCGCGTGCAAAGATGCCGACATTGCTCATCTACGAAAACATCTGGAACCTGAAATCACGATCAGGGAACTAGATAATCGTGCTCTGTTGGCAATTCAGGGCCCAGCTGCTGAGGCCGTAATGGCCGAGTATCACCCCAGATTTCATGAGATGAGCTTTATGGATGTGGACACGCTTCCCATCTCAGGGGTGGAATGTTGGGTTTCACGTTCTGGCTACACAGGTGAAGATGGATACGAAATTTCAATTCCTGTTGCTGCGGCTGAAACTGTGGCGCGTGCGTTACTGGCTCATGACGATGTCGAATTCATTGGATTAGGTGCGCGGGACTCACTTCGGCTTGAGGCAGGACTGTGCCTTTTTGGACATGACATTGATGCAAATACGACACCCGTTTCTGCATCGCTAAACTGGGCAATTCAAAAAGCCAGACGCACAGATGGCAAACGCGCTGGTGGCTTTCCAGGCGCTGACATTATCCTTCGACAAATGGAAAACGGTGCGCCGCACCGTCGTGTCGGATTACGCCCAATGGGGCGCGCACCAATGCGTGAGGGCGTGGAAATTTTTGACAGTGAAAACAGCTCTGATCCAGTAGGTAAAGTCACATCAGGCGGATTTGGCCCCAGCGTCGAAGGACCCGTTGCAATGGGATATGTCACTGCAGATTTATCGACAGTTGGTACAACGCTTTATGGAGAAGTGCGCGGCAAACGCCACCCTGTGGGAGTCTCTGAACTTCCTTTCGTACCCGCAAATTTCAAACGTTAAACAAGGAGAGGACAAATGAAATATACAGAAGAACACGAATGGCTACGCGTTGAAGGGGACATCGTTGTCGTCGGCATTACCGAACACGCAAGCACGCAATTGGGCGACATCGTATTTGTCGAACTACCCGAAGAAGGCGACACAGTATCCAAAGACGATGAAGTAGTCGTGATCGAAAGCGTGAAAGCCGCGTCAGATATTTTAGCCCCCCTTGATGGTGAAATCGTTGAAATCAATGAGGCACTAATGGACGAACCCTCGAAGGTAAACGAAGACCCGATGGGCGATGCATGGTTTTTCAAAATCAAACCAAGCGACCTGTCGCAAATGGACGAATATATGGACGAAGCAGGCTACAACGCTTTGATCGGTTAATTCCAAATTTTCCAATGATAAAGGAGCACTCAGATGCCTTTTAAACCAACTGACTATCTGCCCTATGACTTTGCAAACCGCCGTCACATCGGTCCATCTCCTGCGGAGATGAGTGACATGTTGAAAATAGTGGGTGCCCCTAATCTCAACGCATTGATCGACGAAACATTGCCTGAATCGATCCGCCAGAAAGAGCCGTTAGACTTCGGCAAACCCATGTCAGAACGGGAATTGCTCTATCACATGCGCGTCACGGCATCAAAAAACAAAGTGATGAACAGCCTGATTGGTCAGGGGTACTATGGCACCGTCACACCACCAGTGATCCAAAGAAACATTCTGGAAAACCCCGCATGGTACACGGCATATACGCCCTATCAGCCCGAAATCTCTCAAGGACGCCTTGAGGCATTGTTGAATTTCCAAACAATGATCTCGGATCTGACGGGTTTGGAAATCGCGAATGCGTCTCTGTTAGACGAAGCGACAGCCTGCGCAGAGGCAATGACGATGGCTCAGCGCGTCGCCAAATCAAAAGCAACAGCATTCTTTGTTGACGAAAACTGTCATCCTCAAAACATTGCGGTCATGAAAACTCGTGCAAAACCACTGGGTATTCAGGTGATTGTTGGAAACTCGGACGATCTGGATCCAACCGCGGTATTTGGGGCAATTTTCCAGTATCCGGGGACACACGGAGACATCCGTGATTTCACAAATGAAATGTCCGCACTGCATGCACAAAAAGCAATTGGCATCATCTCGGCCGATCCGCTTGCATTAACGCTGCTGAAAGACCCAGGCGCGATGGGCGCCGATATCGCCGTCGGGAGCACCCAGCGTTTCGGTGTCCCAGAAGGTTACGGCGGGCCACATGCAGCGTATATGGCAACGAAAGATGCCTATAAACGCTCTATGCCAGGTCGGATCGTCGGGATTTCAATCGATAGCCATGGGAACAAAGCCTATCGCCTATCACTGCAAACCCGTGAACAACATATTCGCCGCGAAAAGGCGACATCAAACGTTTGTACAGCCCAAGCTTTGCTTGCGGTGATGGCATCCTTTTATGCCGTTTTCCATGGACCCGAGGGGTTAAAGGCGATTGCACAGCGCATACACCGCAAAACCGTTCGTCTTGCAAAGGGTTTGGAGAAGGCTGGATTTAAGGTCGAACCCACCGCGTTTTTTGACACGATCACGGTTGATGTTGGTTTGCTGCAAAAAGGTGTTATCCAAGCGGCAATAAACGAAGGCATAAACCTGCGCCCTGTTGGCAAGACCAAAGTGGGTATTTCATTTGATGAACGGACCCGCCGCGAAACAACCGAGGCGGTTTGGCGCGCGTTTGGCATTGACCAAACCGATGACGATTTGACGCCAGAATATCGTATTCCTGATAAAAACAAACGAACCACAAAATATTTGGAACATGATGTTTTCCACATGAACCGCGCCGAAACTGAAATGATGCGATACATGCGCCGCCTATCCGATCGTGATCTGGCATTGGATCGTGCCATGATCCCGCTGGGGTCCTGCACGATGAAGCTGAATTCCGTTGCGGAAATGATGCCCGTTAGCTGGCGTGAATTTTCATTGATCCACCCATATGCGCCTGCTGATCAAACGGAAGGCTATCAGGAACTGATCGACGATCTGTCTGACAAATTGTGCCGTATCACCGGATATGATGCAATTTCAATGCAGCCCAATTCTGGGGCACAGGGTGAATATGCAGGTCTGCTGACGATCGCAGAATATCACGCCGCTCGTGGTGAGGCGCACCGTGATATTTGTTTAATCCCGATGTCAGCCCACGGAACGAACCCTGCCAGCGCGCAGATGGTTGGTTGGAAAGTCATTGCAGTAAACTCGGACGAAAATGGTGACATTGATATTGATGATTTCCGCCAAAAGGCCGAAGCGCACAAAGATAACCTTGCAGGCTGCATGATCACCTACCCCTCAACACATGGGGTTTTTGAGGAAACAGTGCACGAGGTGTGTGCAATCACGCATAAATTTGGTGGTCAGGTTTACATTGATGGCGCCAATATGAACGCTATGGTTGGGTTGTCTCGTCCAGGTGATATTGGCGGGGATGTTAGCCACCTGAACCTTCATAAAACATTCTGCATCCCGCATGGCGGAGGTGGCCCAGGCATGGGTCCAATCGGTGTAAAGGCACATCTGGTTCCGCATTTGCCCGGTCATCCGTTGGAAGAAACCGCAGCTGGTCCAGTTTCTGCAGCGCCATTTGGCTCTCCCTCTCTTCTTCCAATATCGTGGGCCTACTGCCTTATGATGGGCGGAGAAGGACTGACGCAGGCGACCCGTGTTGCAATCCTAAACGCCAATTACATTGCAAAGCGCTTAGAAGGCGCGTTTGACGTGCTTTACAAGGGGAGCAATGGTCGCGTGGCCCATGAATGTATCCTAGATGTGCGCCCGTTCGCCGAAAGTGCGGGTGTCACCGTTGAAGATATTGCAAAACGATTGGTGGACTGCGGGTTCCACGCCCCAACAATGTCGTGGCCCGTTGCTGGCACATTGATGGTTGAACCGACTGAGTCTGAAACCAAATCCGAATTGGATCGTTTCTGCGACGCGATGCTGGCCATCCGTGCGGAAATCGCCGAAATCGAAAACGGAACAATGGATCATGACAATAATCCGCTGAAAAACGCGCCGCACACTGTTGAGGATTTGGTAGGTCCATGGGACCGGCCCTATTCCCGCGAACAGGGATGCTTCCCACCGGGTGCATTCCGTGTGGACAAATACTGGCCACCAGTTAATCGTGTGGACAACGCATATGGTGATCGTAACTTGATCTGTGTATGCCCTCCAATGAGCGATTATTCACAAGCAGCGGAATAAACATAAATGTCCGAATTCACCTTTCCAATCGGGATACATACGCCACCACAACATGCGCAGGCGTTACCCGAAAGGGTGGATGTTGTAATCATCGGCGGCGGCGTCATTGGTATTTGCGCTGCCCTTTTCTTGCGCCACCAAGGGCAGTCTGTTTTCGTTTGCGAAAAGGGACGCGTGGCAGGCGAACAATCGTCCCGTAATTGGGGATGGATCCGCCAACAGGGACGCGACCCTGATGAGCTGCCCATCATGATGGAGGCAAATCGCCTTTGGCAGGACCTGAACTCGCAACTTGATTGCGATATTGGGCTGCGTCAGGGCGGCATTGTTTATTTCAGTGATAATGACAGCGAACTTGAACGGTATGAAACGTTCACATCTCTAGCCGCCGAGCATGGACTTGAATCGAACCTAATGTCGCGCGCTCAAGTGCATGCGATGATCCCTGACCTAAATCATTCATATCGCGGGGCATTGCACACACCATCCGATATGCGCGCAGAACCATGGGTGGCGGTTCCTGCCCTTGCCCGATTGGCCACGGAAAGGGGCGTTTTAATTCGCGAAAATTGTGCAGTGCGTCGACTGGACACCAAAAATGGTCAGATTAGTGGTGTCATCACAGAACACGGTCATGTCGCCTGTGAACAGGCGCTGTTATGTGGGGGTGCGTGGTCTTCGCTGTTTTTGCAGGGGCACGGTGTGCGCATCCCACAACTATCAGTACGCGCAACCGTGATCAAAACATCTGAATTACCCGAAGTGTTCGCAGGCGGTGCTGTCGATAGTAAATTGGCGTTCCGCCACCGCGCCGATGGTGGATATTCGCTTGCAACCAGCAGTATGCATGATCTCTTTTTGGGCTGGGATGGCATGCGACATGTGAAATCATTTTGGTCATCGGTTAAAAATGACCCTTTCAATAATCGCATAAACCCATTTGGTCCCCCCAACTATCCAGATAGTTGGACTGTCAAACGATCCTGGACTGCTGAGGAAGAAACCCCCTTTGAACGCACCCGCATTTTAAACCCAGCGCCATCACGAAAGGCTATGCGCATAATAAAGAAATCCTTTGACCGTGCATTTCCACAGTTCAAAGGTTGGTCCGTATTAGGCGCCTGGGCAGGATTGATCGACACCATGCCCGATGTGGTTCCCATTATTGATCGGTGTTCGGATATTCCGGGTCTGACAATCGCAACAGGGATGTCGGGACATGGATTTGGTATCGGTCCCGGTGTTGGGCGCGTCGTCGCAGATATGATGAGCGGGAAACAGTCCAATCATGTGTTGCACAGATTTCGTTATGATCGCTTTAAAAATGGTGATCCGATAATTTTGGGTCCTGCACTTTAATCATTTGCACGACACGATCACTAATTTTCAGCGCAGACCTGATGCGTTGTTGCCTGATCTCATCAAATTCGCTATCACGCGGCACAGGGAATGGTAGCGTTAACATTTTCACACATAGAAAGCACACCTGCTATGCGTCTATATCTTGATACGGCCGATAAAACTGCATGGGCAGAGTGGATGCCAAGCGGTGTATTCTGTGGTATTACGACAAACCCACTGCTGGCCGCGCGTGCGGGACTGAAATATGATCAGATCAACTGGCAAAACATGGTTCAAATCGCCGCCGATGCCGGTGCACAGGAGTTTCATGCGCAGGTCAGTGGTAACGAAACTGATGCGCTACAATTTGCCGAGAACCTTTATGCATATGGGGCATCGTCTAACATCGATTGCGTTGTGAAAATACCGCTCAACACTTTCGGCATTTCTCTCACGCCAAAGATTCAGGCACTAGGTGGTAAAACTCTGATGACGGCCTGTTATGATGCAAAACAGATGATTACGGCAAACGCACTTGGTGCGGATTATATTGCCCCATACTTTGGACGCATGACAGAAGCTGGCCTAGACGCAATGGCGCACATGCGCGCAATCCACGCCATGTCATGGAATGGGCCATGTCGCCCGTTGATCGCATCATTGCGCAGCGCCCAGCAGATGGTGGAAATCGCCCAAATCGGTCATGATTGTTTTACAATTGCTCCCACAATCGCGCAGGACCTATTTCAGAACGAACTAACTGAAGCAGCGGCAGAAGAATTTGAACGCGCCGCCAAAGGAGAACGGACATGATTACGATCGGTGGTGAAAACCTAATCGATTACGTTCAAACCGAGGTGAAAGATGGTTTACCCGTCTATACCGCCATTCCTGGCGGCTCATGTTATAACGTTGCAATTGCAGCAGCGCGTCAGGGTCAAACAGTCAGCTATGTAACCCCAATCTCCACCGATAGCTTGGGCAACGTGTTGGCCCAGCGCCTGATCGACGATGGCATCCAATTGGCCACGCCGCGCACTGATGCACCAACCTCTTTGGCAGTTGTGTCCGTCAATAATGGTAAGCCCAGTTATCAGTTTTATCGCAGCGACACAGCGGACCGCCAAATTACACCCGACACATTGGACGCCGCGATTTCAGATCAAACACGCGTGTTTCACATCGGGTCGCTTGCGTTAATCGAAGGCGCAGACGCAGATCTATGGGAAGAGCGATTTGCAACGCTTGCGACTAATGAAGTGATCACCAGCCTTGATCCGAATGCGCGCCCAGTGGTGGTCAAAGATAAGATTCCGTATGTCGCCCGCCTGCTGCGTATGATGAAACATGCGCGCGTTCTGAAACTATCTGATGAAGATTTGGATTACTTGGCCCCAGATCAGCCGTTAATGGATGGCTTTGAATACATCTGTTCCCAAACGCAGGCCGCCATTATCATTTTGACCAAGGGTGCAGATGGCGCAGTTGTGCGTTGCGGATCAGCACAGTTTGAGGTTGCTGCGGCAAAGGCAAATCCATTGGTGGATACTGTGGGTGCTGGGGATACGTTTATGGGCACGTTATTGGTTGAAATTTCCAAGACAGGCCTGCCTGCGTCAAAACTGGGATCCATTACAGAAGACGATTTAAGACGGATCTTAGCACGTGCGGCAAAGGCCGCTGCGCTGAACTGTCAAAGTTCGGGCTGTAATCCTCCCTATGAACAGGATCTGTAGGCTGACGCGTATGTACCGCGTCATATTGCAACGTTTCTGATTACCCAATTGAAATTTCTATCTGCATCCTGTATGCGGACGCTGTCATTCACAAAAAATGCTGCGTCTG
>JBMTQO010000010.1:0-55438 GCA_049446275.1 Paracoccaceae bacterium
GCAAGATTTCATCTGAAGCTGACTGCACGAAGTCCAAGACATTAGACGGCAGGGGGTAGGCATAGCTTTCGCGGCGATGCGTGATTTCTTCTCCAATAAAATTCGTCAGGATCAATTCAACAGACCGCCGTCCCACGCTCAGCCCAAAGAAATAAGCACCATCAGGTGCAAGTGACATTGGAACCGATGGTTGGCCCACGCGCCCGCGCACCTTTTCCCCCTTGGCGATCAGACCATCGCTTTCTAATGCGCGCATGATCACAGATGCCGTTTGCGCCGATAAACCGGTACGACGTGCAATTTCCGCTTTGGGCAATGGCCCCTCCCGACGCAGGATCGATAACACAAGTCGTTCGTTGCGTTCCCGCACGCCCGATTGGTTCGTTCCTTCAACGTCAAATTTTGAGGCCTGGTCCGTCATTCTTCACCATCCCGCGTCAGAGCTCTGCGGTCTATCGCGTTAATTAACACCGAAATCAAATCAAAAATCAATAATAAATAAAGTTGATTTATTTATTGACTAACCTCAAGAATCGTCGCTTAATGTGCAGCATTCGAGTGTGGCGTTTTTGAGTGCGCTTCACTCGGCACAACCAATGGGAGAATAAAATGAAAAAGTTAATGACAGCGACTGCGATTGCCCTAGTCGCGACTGCTGGCGCCGCGCTTGCGGGCAGCCACTCTACAACCGCATGCTTGATCACAAAGACAGATACAAACCCCTTCTTCGTAAAAATGCGCGAAGGCGCTGCTGCGAAAGCAGAAGAGCTTGGCATAACACTGAAAAGCTATGCGGGTAAAATCGACGGCGACAACGAAAGCCAAGTTGCAGCCATCGAAACATGTATCGCAGATGGTGCATCAGGTATCCTTTTGACAGCGTCTGACACAGCTGCAATCGTTCCTTCGGTTGAACAGGCGAAAGATGCAGGTCTATTGGTGATCGCGCTTGATACTCCGCTGGAACCAATTGGCGCGGCACACGCAACATTCGCAACAGATAACTTCCTAGCGGGTGAATTGATCGGTCAATATGCAGCAGCAGCACTTGGCGCAGATGCGGCAAATGCAAAAATCGCGATGCTTGACCTTGCGATCAGCCAGCCAACAGTTGGCGTTCTACGTGACCAAGGTTTCCTTAAAGGCTTTGGTATTGACCTAGGTGACCCAAACAAATGGGGCGACGAAACAGACGCACGCATCATTTGTAACGAGGTCACAGCGGGTAACGAAGAAGGCGGTCGCACAGCGATGGAAAACTGCCTAGCCCAAGATCCGATGATCAACGTTGTCTACACAATCAACGAACCAGCGGCCGCAGGTGCATACGAAGCGCTAAAGGCAATTGGTCGTGAAAACGATGTCACAATCGTATCTGTAGACGGCGGATGCCCAGGTGTTAAAAACGTTGCAGACGGTGTGATTGCAGCGACATCACAACAATACCCATTGTTGATGGCATCTCTTGGTATCGAAGCGATTGCACAATTTGCAAAAGACGGAACATTGCCTGCAAACACACCTGGCAAAAACTTCCTAGATACTGGTGTATCATTGGTTGCTGCAGAAGCAGTTGATGGTGTCGACAGCATCAATGTTGCAGAAGGTACAAACCTCTGCTGGGGATAATTTCTCCTCCCGATTGGCCCTTGGGCCATCAGGAATTTGGGAGCGGACAATCGTCCGCTCTCAGCATATAATACGACATACAAACTGAAACCGCGGGCGATTGAGGAAGGAATGTAAATGTCATCTTCGCAAGATTATGAAAAGGCAGTATCGGACGCATCCGATGAAGTGGCCGATTTCAACGACCATCGCAAAGGATTCGTCGGCCGTTTGCAACACGCGCTTCATGTGACCCCTGCCCTCGTTCCGTTAATCGTCCTTGTGTTTGCCATCGCATTATTTGGCATTTTATTGGGGTCAAAATTTTTCTCGCCCTTCGCGCTAACCCTTATTTTGCAACAGGTCCAAATTGTCGGCGTTCTTGCCGCAGCGCAAACCCTTATTATCTTGACGGCGGGGATTGACCTGTCTGTTGGTGCGATTGCTGTATTTTGCACAGTGATCATGGGGCAATTTAGTTTTCGATATGGAATTCCTGCGCCCATGTCCGTAGCACTTGGCTTGGCTGTGGGCACTGGACTTGGTGCGATCAGCGGTTGGTTGGTTAGCCGCGTAAAGCTTCCCCCATTCATCGTGACGCTTGGCATGTGGCAAATCGTTTTGGCCGCGAACTACCTATATTCAGCAAACGAAACTTTGCGCAGTCAGGATATCGCAGAACAGGCGGCCTTCCTCCAATTCTTGGGCACCAAAATCAAATTCGGTGGCGCGACATTTACCTTTGGCGTGGTGCTGATGGTTGCATTGGTAATTATCTTGGCCTACGCGCTGCGTTCAACCGCATGGGGGCGCCATGTTTATGCCGTTGGTGATGACCCCGAGGCCGCTGAACTTGCAGGCGTCGACGTGCACCGCACGTTGATGTCTGTGTACATGCTTGCTGGTTTCATCTGCGCCTTGGCTGCATGGGTTATGATTGGACGGTTTAGTTCGGTATCCCCCTCTGCCTCAACAGGTGTAGTGGGAAATATTCAGGCTATCACAGCGGTTGTGATCGGCGGCATCTCCCTATTTGGCGGGCGCGGATCCATTGTCGGCGCATTTTTCGGCGCCTTGATCGTTGGCGTATTTGAACTGGGCCTTCGGATGGCGGGTGCAGATCCCCAGTGGACATTCATGTTGATCGGCATGCTGATCATTGGCGCGGTAACAGTTGATCAATGGATCAGAAAGGTAACAAGCTAATGGAACCTATTCTTTCTGCAAAAGGACTTGTGAAGCGCTACGGTCGTGTGACGGCGCTAGATCACTGTGACTTTGAATTGATGCCCGGTGAAATTTTGGGCGTTATTGGTGACAATGGTGCGGGTAAATCAACCCTGATCAAGGCACTATGCGGCGCAGTCACACCAGACGAAGGCAGCGTATATTTAGATGGCAAGCCGATCTCTTTCACATCACCAATTGACGCGCGCAAGCACGGCATTGAAACCGTGTATCAAACATTGGCCATGAGCCCCGCATTGTCGATTGCGGATAATATGTTCATGGGTCGCGAGTTGCGCAAACCGGGTATTATGGGATCTGTTTTCAAGCAATTGGATAAAAAGCGTATGCAGGAATTTGCGCGTGAAAAACTATCTGAGTTAGGCTTGATGACCATTCAAAACATCAACCAAGCGGTCGAGACACTTTCAGGGGGTCAACGCCAAGGTGTCGCCGTGGCACGTGCCGCTGCATTCGGATCGAAAGTCATCATTTTGGATGAACCAACAGCCGCCCTAGGCGTAAAAGAAAGTCGGCGTGTTCTTGAGTTGATCCAAGACGTGAAATCCCGTGGCATTCCGATCATCCTGATCAGTCACAACATGCCACATGTTTTTGAAGTTTGTGATCGCATTCATATTCACCGTTTGGGAAAACGACTGACCGTTATAGACCCAAAAGACCATGAGATGTCTGACGCCGTCGCTTATATGACAGGCGCAAAAAACCCGACGTAGGACGAGTACAACCAATGACGTTGGAACACACAACAAATCGCATTTTCGATGCGTTGTCGGCACATCTCCAATCAGACAAACGCTGCCTTGTTGCGATCGCAGGGCCACCCGCGGTTGGGAAATCCACATTGGCCGAATGCCTCTGTGACAAGCTGAACCAAGCAAAAAAACAAGCCGCCATTGTTCCCATGGACGGGTTCCATATGGATAACGAAACCCTAATTGCGAAAGGGTTACTGCATCGCAAAGGGGCGCCAATGACGTTTGATGTATCGGCGTTCACATCGACCTTGGAAAGCCTGTTGAAGGAGGACGAAGTGTCCATTCCAATGTTTGATCGTGCGAAAGATTGTACAATACCCAATGCGGCAAAAATTACGGGTGGCGACCAATATGTCATCGTTGAAGGCAATTATCTATTGCTGGACCAAGAGGATTGGCGCGACCTAAGTCAGTTCTGGGGCTATTCCGTTTTTGTTGAGGCCGATTTTGACGAATTGGAACGCCGACTGATCAACCGTTGGCTAGACCACGGATTGGATCAAACAGCCGCAAAAAAGCGGGCCCATGACAACGATATAGTCAACGCGGCAACCGTTCTTAATCATAGGATGCCAAGTGATCTGACACTAATCAATTAAGTCAAAAGACTTAACACATACATTTGAAATTGGCTTCGATCCCTCTTTTACATATTTTCGGCGCTGTAATCACACTAGATGAAGTTTTTCTTATCCTGCGCTGCTAATGGCCCAAAACCAGTGAAGGTCCTGCTTCATCTTCCTACCTAATCTTGTTTCTTTGCAATGATCAGACGCGCCATTTTTCCATCTTCGATCAACCAGATACGATCGTCTGACATTGGCAAAACATCTCGAAGACGGCGTTCGAAGTGGAACACCTCTTCCAATACGACACGTTCTGCCTCAATTTGAATGCGAAATAATGAACGGCTTCTTAAACCTGTTATAAATGCATTTGCGGCCCAGTCATTTTCACCACTTTCAGCCATAAAACGGATGGCAGATGGGGCAATTGTGGGCACCCAGCTTCTAATCGGCGCTGTGAAATCAGGACGCGTCGCATGTGAAGGAATGGGTGTACCATCGTAATGCTCTCCTTCGGACACGATGGGCCAACCATAGTTGCGGGCGGGTTTAATCAGGTTTAATTCATCACCGTCTGCTGGCCCCATCTCGACACTCCACAAGGCGCCTGTCGGGTCAAGTGCAATGCCCAATGGATTTCGATGACCTGCACTCCAAATTTGCTTCGTGGGCGACGGACTACTAAAATATGGGTTGCTTTTAGGGGTGCGACCGTCATCAAAGATACGAACGATTTTACCAATATTGGTACCATAATTTTGCGCAGGATGCATGTATTGACGATCCCCCGAGGTTATAAAAATAACATCGCGATCTGTTGCGGCATCCTTTGAAAACGCAAGTTTATGACCAAAGTGTCCCATTCCAGAAACAAAGGGATCTTGTCGCCAAATTTGCTGCACGTTTTTAAGTGCATCACCCGTAAATTCCGCGCGATAGACCACCGCACCGCGGGTTGCACCACCATCATCTGAAGCGATAGCGGAAAAATAGATTAGGCGATTTTCGCCAAAATCAGGATGCAGTTTGATGTCCCCCAATCCACCTTGGCCGCCATAGGCGACATTGGGGACACCACGAATTAGCGTTTTGTTGCCCGCATCATCCACGCGCCACATTTGACCGGATTTTTCCGTCAGCAAAATCGATTGTCTGTCTAAGTGTTCGATTGCCCAAGGTTCGTTAAATTCGGCGATGTAGGTCAAGTGTATCCTAGTATCGTGGCTGCCCTTGATGGTTTCTGCAAAACCAACACGGGGGAATAAGAACACAATAAATAGAAATACGAACCGCATGTGCACATCCAATAATTAAAACTAACACTTTAGTGGTAGAGCGACATGTGCCCATGTCAAAATGAACTTTGAGTGATCCGTGAAACACCACTCACGCCAACACTATGTTCAGTGATACCGAACACCCTGCTTGGCCAACGCACCCTGCACAGCAGTCATATCAACCTCAATTAAGTCGCATCGCGTTTTCACCGCCAGTGCCGCGGCGATCCCTGCGCCCTGCCCAGATACCGCACAACAGGCCATGTTTCGTGTTGCAGCATGTGCAACCCGGCTCCCACCCGTTGCACGGCCCGCAACCAGCAAACCCTTGATCCCTTTTGGAAGCATGGAGCGATAGGGAATATGCATATAACGCCCCGTGGTTGGTAAGATAAGAATGCCGTATCCATCAATAAATTCGGGATAGATTCCAATACTATCTTCAAATCGGGCCTGATGGCGTACATCGTCTTCGCTCATGTTATAATGTGCGTCGATTTTGCGGGTATCGCGAATGCCAATCGTCATGCCGAAATTTCGTAATCGAATGCCCGAACAGCCCGGCGCATATTCGCGCAGCGCATCAATCGCCAGCATCGCCTGACGCCGACCTTCCATTTCGAAATGGGTTAAATCAAAGGGATCAGTACCATCGCATTCTGCCAGATGCACCAAATTCATGTAGGTCATTTCACCCGTGTCATGCACCGCACCCCATGTTCCCGAAATCGTGGACAAATCCGCTGGGATCAATCCGGATTGACGTGCCTGTTCAAAGGGTTTTTTGATGAATGGAGAAAACATCGTGTCCTCTTTCCCATCCGTTTCTACCGTCCATTCACCCGTTGACCAATCCGCGTAGGTTAGTGGATTTTCTTTCACGTCTTCCATGAATTTTTTCTTATCCACACCTGCGCAATGAAACATCACACTAGCCGCTTGCAAATCCTCTTTCGGTGGTTTGGTTATGGGGGCACCAGCACGATGCGCGATATCAGCATCCCCTGTGGCATCAATCACAACCTTCGCTAACAAGGCCTCTCGGCCCGCTTTGGATTCTGTGATAATCCCCGTGACGAGATCCCCGTCCATAATTGGCGCAACGAACAAACGGTGCAGCATCGGGATCACACCCGCCTCTTCGATTAGGCGGTCCGCGACCAGTTTGAACCCTTCTGAGTCTAATTCGTAAGACAAGCTTTGACTTTCAGGGACAGCAGCCCCCATTTCCTTGGCACGATCTTCAAATTCGCGGCCTAACCCGCCCGCTTCGACGGTTTGTTCGTGGCGATACCATGCAAACCCCTCAACACCCACAGTGGTGATGTTACCCCCAAAACAGCCGAAACGTTCCACAAGGGTCGTTTTCACGCCCATGCGCGCGGCGGCCAGCGCTGCGGCCAAACCGCCCGGTCCCGACCCAACAACCAAAACATCCGTCTCATGGATGACATCAATCTGTTTTGCGGGTTCTGTGATTATTTTGCTCATGTATCACCTGTGGGAAACTTGTATCATAATGCCGCCCTGTAGCATTGAACACATGCCAAAAACCGACAATCGCGCACAGTCTTAGCGCATCACAAACGGATTTTGCATCGGCGCATCGGATGTATTTATCCACGTGGTTTTGGTGCGGGTGTAATCCAAAATCGCTTCCTGACCTGCCTCGCGTCCATAGCCCGATTGATTAAATCCACCAAACGGCGCGATTGGTGAGATTGCACGATATGTATTGACCCAACAAATCCCAGACCGAATGCGATCAGAAACACGATGCGCACGGGCGATGTTCTGGGTAAACACTCCAGAACCCAATCCGAATTGCGAGTTGTTCGCCATCATTATGGCCTCTTCCTCGGTATCGAATGGGATCAATGACATAACAGGGCCAAACATTTCGATGTGCAGCGTTTCGGTATCCTCTGAGGAGCATTCCACCAACGTCGGTGCCATGTAGTTTCCATCCCGTTCAAGGGGCGCACCCCCAAAATGGATTGTCGCACCCTGCGATTGCGCCTTATCCAAAGTATCAACAATGCGATCAATCTGGGCACCTGTACATAAGGGGCCTACATGCGTGGCGCTGTTCAACGGATCACCGACCACAATTCCACTGGCCTTATCTTTTATGCGGGCGATAAGGTCGGGCAAAATGCTTCGATGGATTAGGCCACGTGACCCTGCCACACAGGACTGACCAGAGGCACCAAAGTTTGCAGCGATCAAACCATTGGCCGCACTATCCAAATCCGCATCCTCAAACACCAAAATTGGGGATTTCCCCCCTAGTTCCAACGTGGTCACCGCAAAATTTTCCGCGGAATTTCGCACAACGTGACGCGCGGTTTCTGGCCCACCTGTGAATGCAATTCGGTCGACCTGTGGGTGACGTGTTAATGGAATGGAACAATTTTCGGCATCCCCTGTTATCACAGAAACCACGCCGTCTGGAAAACCCGCCTGATCGATCAGTTTGGCAAATTCCAACATCGGAATGGGCGCGATTTCAGAGGCCTTTAAGATAACAGTACACCCTGCCGCCAAGGCGGGGCCTAATTTCGTAGCTGACAAAAACATTTGCGCGTTCCACGGAACCACCGCCGCAACCACACCGATTGGCATGCGTTTGGTGAACACGTGCATGTCGGGTTTGTCGATTGGTAAAACCGCGCCTTCAACTTTGTCGGCAAGTCCCGCGTAATAGCGATAATAATCCGCAACATATTTGGTTTGCGTCGCAGTTTCAGCCAATAATTTACCGCTGTCCTGCGTTTCCAACTCACCCAAGCGGCCTGCATGTTGTTCGATCAAATCCGCAAGTTTGAACAGCAGTTTTCCACGCGCGGTTTGCGTCATGTCGCGCCATGCAGGATTGTCCAAGGCGCGCTTTGCAGCAAGAACCGCCCGTTCAACATCCTGTTTGTCAGTGCATGCAAAACTGGCCCATGTTTTACCATCGGCTGGGTTTTGGCTCTGCATCACCGCACCCCCAGCGCCCTCACAAAATGAACCGTCAATATAAAGTTGAAAATGCGGGTTTGTCATTTTGTCCTCACTGAAATGCTGGCATTACGTCGTTGATAAAGCGTGCTAAGCTCTCTTTTTTACGATTACCCGACATACCGCTGTCAATCCAAAATGCAAATTCATCGTATCCCAAATCCTCGTATCGTTTGATCCGATCAATGACTTCTGCTGCGGTTCCAACTGTCAAATCGCGTGCCAGTTTATCGGCCGAAATCATTTTATTGTCTCCGATGTCTTGGTCTGTCAGTTTTTCAATCGCTCCCTGGGTGACTGGACGCTTATTCTGAAACCACGCCCCAAAATAACAATAAAACTTAGTTAATTCTTGGATTGCCTGATCCGCATCTGCAGCATCCTTCGCAACATAGGTATGGTGCAGCAGCATGATTTTGGGCGACTTTTCAGGGTTCTGCGCCTTGGCTGCATTGAAACGTTCCATCAAGGATGTAATTTCCTCCATGCCCTGCCACAAAGGCGTGACCTGAACATTGAAATCATTGGCAACGGCGAACTCATGACTGTTTGGATCGCGCGCGGCAATCCAAATCGGTGGGCCATTTTCCTGAACAGGTTTGGGCGCAGATGTGGTTGCGGGAAACTGAAAAAATTCGCCTTCGTGCGCATAATCCCCGCGCCACAATTTGCGCAGTGTGGGGGCCGTTTCACGCATTCTTTGCCCTGCTTCCCAAGCGTCCATTCCTGGCATAATACGTTCATATTCATAGCTATAGGCGCCACGCGCAATTCCAATTTCCAAACGCCCCTTGGTCATTAAATCGGTGGCTGCGGCCTCACCCGCAAGCGCGATGGGGTGCCAAAACGGCGCAATAACAGTCCCCGTACCCAAGCGTACATTTTGGGTGTGATGCGCAATATCAACCAGTGACAAAAAGGGGTTTGGCGCAATCGTGAAATCCATCCCATGATGTTCACCCGTCCAAATAGCGCGCATACCGCCCTGATCCGCCGTTTTGCAGAGATCAATGAAATCCGAATAGAGGGTTTCATGGCAATCGGTCCCATCGACCCGTTCCATATGTGCAAATAGTGAAAAATCCATCAGACCTCTCCTTGGTGACACTGCGATATGAATGTCCGCAGGTGCGCATTGACTTCGCCCGCATGCGTCATGGGCATCATATGCGCGGCATCTTTGACGATATGCGCCTGACCCATGGGGCAACATGCGGCCATCTGAATGCTCATCTCAGGTGTTGAGTTTGGCTCTCGCTCACCCGTGATGAAAAGCGCAGGCTTGTGTAGCGATTGTAATTCGGATGCAGTGGGGCCATTTTCATTTGCAAACACGGAATAGGCGGCGCGATACCCGTCCATCGGAACCGCGCGTAGCCAGCGCTTACAAGCCATCGACTCGGGTGAGGTCAGATCGTCAAACCACCGCATCAATGTGGGCTCGGGATTGACCGAACGCTCATCCCGCAACTGCTTGGCCCTTGCACGCACTGAAGCGGATGCTGTTGGCGTTCGCTGGTAAATCGCATTTAATGCAACAACGCCAATCACGGCGGGGTCCTGTGCCAATTTCAATGCAATCATTGCACCCATTGAATGCCCCACAACAACAGTTGGTGCAGTCAGATTGACGCGCACCGCGTCGACGTAGTCGGCTAATTTGGGCTCAGCTATCTTCAAAGCCGCACTGTCACCGTGACCCGCCATATCAAACACGGTAACCCCATAATCCTGCGACAGCGCATCAATCTGCGCACCCCATGCATCCGCGTTCAGTCCCACGCCATGCAAAAGTGTCACGGACGGCCCCTGCCCTGCACAAATCGCGGCAAGAGAGCCGACCCTAGACCGCAGCTGGGTTGTCCACATCATGGCCCAAATCCTTTAGGTCTTGGTAACGGTCTCCGATGCGATGGTGCGGACGACCTGATGTTGCACCCCCCAGGACGACTACAATTTCATCATCACGTGGGGCGTCAGGAATTGAAAACTGGATCGTCAGATAATGCGACCGCCGACCTGCATCATTTTTGTCCATAAGCGGCACCATAATTGGCGCATTCGCCCCACCGCGGGTATTCGTAAAGGCCAAGTAAGATTTCGCGCCAACCGCCTCACGATAGAAATTCCCAAACCGCAGCGTATGGATCAGGCCCGAGGCATGCTCGACTTCTCCATTCAAACCAACGACTGCGGCCTTTCCATAGGCTTCGATTGCATTACCACTACCGGCAAGCGCAATCATACGCTGTGTCATCATCTCACCCAATTTTGGTCCATAGGCCATAATCTTTGGCTTTAAGTCCTCCACAAATCGACCTGCCCAAGGATTACGCACAACAGCTGCAACCGCGAACATGCGCCACGGCGTTTCCACGGCGCGATACCCTTCGATCAGCGTTTCTTCGTCATAGGTTACAATTTTGCGAATTTCGGGGTCCATGCCACAATCCTTTGTCTTTCTGGGCAAGGTGCCGCGTTAAGCCAAATTTGACAAATTATGAAATATAAGCGTTAGATATAAGTTAAACTAATATCTAAAAATACTATGACCCGACATCTGCCGCCATTGAACTGGTTTCGTGTATTTGAAGCCGCAGCAAGACATCAAAAATTCACCGCCGCGGCGGATGAATTGGGCATGACACAATCCGCAGTTAGTCAGCAGATCAGAGCATTGGAAGAACGTCTGGCAACGCAATTATTTCTGCGCCAACCGCGCGGTCTGCTTCTGACCGATGCGGGACGCAAATTACTTCCAAAAGTGAGTTCCTCAATCGAGAACCTGAAAAATGCTACGGACATGTTTGACATTGGTCCCAGCACTGGAAACCTAACCGTTGCAGCGTCGGTTAGTATTGCACAGTGGGTTATCGCGCCCCATTTGGCCGAATTTTCGAAAACAAATCCGCACCTAAAAACACGAATATTGGGCACAATTTGGGCGGATGATTTTAAATCCTCAATCGCAGATGTCGAAGTACGCTTTGGTGCGGCCAGCAACGTTGGTCATAATGCCAAACGCCTAATCCCTGACGCATTGATCGCGGTCAGTGCGCCCAGAAATGATCCTTGGAACACCTACCCATTGATAGAAGCGGTAGGTACGACAGAAGGATGGAAAGACTGGCGAGTCCAATCGGGAACAGTTTTAAGTGCTGAACCAACGATTTTCGTGGACTCTTATGGAGTAGCACTTTCAATGGCGGTGAATGGGGTTGGAATTGCCTTGGTAAGTTCACTGCTCGCAAAACCTTTAATCGCAAAAGGACGATTGATTCAGATTGATCCAGCAGCGGTCCCGTCAAGCGAAGGGTACTTTTTAGCCTTAAGGAAGGACAATGCGCATGCTTGCGACTTTGCCGAATGGCTCGTCGGAAAGATGGGAACATCCACGTAGACCGCACGCTACCAATACGACAATCTACATGATGTGACTAGCGGTAGGAATCATCGGTTCAGCGTGAAGAATTTGGTCCTGAAAAATGCATGGACTGACACCCCGGCGTAAGTTTGATTGAGTCCAAATATCGCGTGTCGGATTTTTGTATCAGCGACAAAATCCTTGTCAGAAAGAAACGGACGGACAATTCTAGAAAGTGCAAGATAACACAGGATCACTATCCAATGAACGTAAACCCAAAACGCTTTTTATCTGATCTACATGCACTTCGACAGATTGGGGCTACTGGTGTGGGCAAAGGAGTTGTGCGCCCTGCATTTTCGGAAATGGATGTCGCTGCACGGGATTGGTTATGCGTAAAATTTTCCGAAATCGGATTAACACCATACATTGATCCTGTTGGTAATACCTTTGGTCTGGCTGAGGGGAAATCAATCTTGATCGGATCTCACACAGATACACAACCAGAAGGTGGCTGGTTGGATGGGTCATTGGGTGTTATTTGCGGTTTGGAATTGGCGCGCGCCGCAATCGAATCAGGAGGGCCTGCCATTTCGGTTGTGAGTTTTCAGGACGAAGAAGGGCGATTTGGCGTCACAACAGGTAGCGCCATTTGGGCAGGAACGCTGCCGCTGGATCAAGCTGATGGATTGACCGATGCACAGGGTGTAGCATTTTTGAACGCGCGCAATTGGATGCCAAACCGCGCACGAGAGTTTCTAAACCCAAACTCCTTTAGCTGTTTCATTGAATGCCATATTGAACAGGGACCATGGCTGCATGAGGCATCAGAAACAATCGGCATTGTGAGTGACATCGTTGGCATTCGTGATTGTACAATCACGTTTAAAGGGGAACAAAACCACGCTGGAACAACACCGATGCATCGCCGCAAGGATGCATTCCAAGCACTAAGTAAATTCATCAAAGAAGTGAACGATAGATTTCAGAATGTTGTCGTTCCTAGCACGGTTTGGACAACTGGACATGTTGATCTGCACCCAAATGCGCATTCTGTTGTACCGGGCCGTTGCAGTTTTTCGATGCAGTGGCGAGACGGAGATAGGACTCGACTAGATCGCATGGAGGAAATCATTCGAGAAACAGCAGATGAAGTCGCCTCAGAAATGCTTATGCAGGTGACCATTGGTCCTGTTTTGGGCATCGAACCAACCTCTATGGATGATAATATTCAAGCCGAGTTGTGCTACGCAGCAGAGGACATATGCCCAGGGAAGTGGCGAAAAATGACATCGGGTGCATTGCACGATGCCGCAAATGTTTCATCGCTTATGCCCACCGCAATGTTGTTTGTGCCGTCTATAAATGGGATCAGTCACGATTTTGCAGAAGACACAGATGAATCGGATCTGATTACAGGGTTACAGTTGCTTGCAAAAACGATTCAACAATTACAGATCCGATAAAATTTAATATTTCAACCATGTTGCGTAATCACTTACTAGCAGGTGCACGGGGTCAACATCCTCTGTAATATTTGCAAATCTTCCAATCGGTTCGCGGAATAAGTTATCGGTCTCATCATCGTTAACGGTAGATACTTCACCGATCAGGACATCTCCTCCCTCACCCCAAAACGCATGCCAATCCCCTGGCATCAGTGTCACACTTTCACCAGGGTCTAGGGCTAATTTGTCGCCCGGGGCATATTCACGACGGATACCATCACAATAAACAACACCACCCCGATCTTCTGCAAAATTGCCCTGATCGTCAGATCCATACAGTTCAACAATCAATGTGGCACCACCTCGATTGATGATGTCCTCGGCCTTAATGATATGGGTATGCGTCGGTGACAGTTGATCTTGGCGGCTGATCAAGAGTTTCTCCGCATAGCACATTCCGCGCCCACCCTCCAAATCAGATAAACGTCCATTTCGAAGAGTGAAAAGAAACAATCCCATCGTTTCAAATTGACCAGCTCCATAATCTGTGATGTCCCAACCGCATCGACCATCAATAATATGTTTAGCTTCATATTTGCGTGCCTGAAATTCATCGACACTCCAATATGCAAACGGAGGCAAACTAAAGCCATGTGAACGAATTAAATCGTCTGCTGCACTCATAATGTCGTTGATTTGGGACCGATTCATGCCATCACTTTCAATTTTTTAATAATCTCTTCACTTCTATGCAGAGGCACACTTTATTGGTAATGTTAGCGACTAAAACTCAGCTTTTCCATAATCGGTGCATCGGAAAAATGGAACAGGTCTACTCCTAAGTCCGTTGCGACAGTCCATTCTATCCAAGATGGTACAACAAAAATGTCGCCAACATTTATGTTATGTTCCTGGCCATTCAATACAACGGACCCGGCTCCATCAAAGACCTGCAAAACAGAAGATCCAACATCACGCCTAGGTAACGTTTTTGCCCCAGCACGCAGACGGTGAAATTGGCAACGAATGGTGGGCATAACATCCCCACCCGTTGTCGGGTTGATAAACCGAAGCGCTGCATGCCCTGGGCTTACAGTAGAAGAGTAACCTTCATCCTCTAAAGCTAGTTGTTCACGTAATGCTCGATCAGTATGTTCCCAACGATAGGCACCTATAGGAGAAGAAATCGTGTTTTCTAGGCCCGACAAAGGTCGGAGCCCCGGATGCGCCCATAATCTCTCTCCACGGGAAATTTCGGGGGTTTCAAGATTGGATACCTGATCCGCACCAAATTCAAAAAAACCAACATCCATCTGCTGCGCAAATGGAATATCCAATCCATCCAACCACGCCATTGGTTCATCTGAAATATTCTGATGACCGTGGAATTGCCAACCAGGTGTCAACAATAGATCACCACGCGACATATGAATCGGATCACCATCTACAACCGTCCAAACGCCTTCACCCTCTAACACAAAACGAAACGCGTTTTGCGCATGACGGTGCTCTGGGGCATTTTCACGTGGCCCCAAATATTGTACCGCGGCCCATAGCGTTGGAGAAATATAAGCGCGACCACCTAACCCAGGATTAGCCAAACCAATTGCGCGCCTTTCGCCACCGCGGCCAACAGGCACCAAATCGCCTGAACGCCTTGCCAACTCGTAAAGTTTGTCCCACTCCCAAATATGGGCGACCGCCTCTGGTTTGGGATGTGGCGGCATCAGGTTCGCTGTCTGGATCCACAGTGGGTTCAAATAGTTTTCTTCGAACCCACGATAAAGCGCGCGTAGCTCTGGTGTATCCTCTGGTTGCATCGCGTGTGGTTTGTTACTGTTTTTTGACATTTGAAGCCTCCGATTATGGGTTCAATTTCACCGGTAATCGCGTAAATCCGCGGAACCGTGCCAATGGCAAGCGTTCGGCATCGCCGTCACGCTGCATGTTTGGGAATCGGGTCAATAATTTGCCAAGTGCGATCCTGCCTTCCATTCGGGCAAGCGTCGCACCCAAACAAACATGAATCCCTGTGATGAAGGCTATGTGTTTGTTGTTCTTTCGTTCAATATCGAATTTATGTGGATCAGCGAATACCGATGGATCGCGATTAGCCCCCGCAATAGACGTATGGATGTAGGTCCCTTTGTTGATTTTATGATCGCCAAATGTGAAATCAGTTACAGCTTGGCGGTTTCCAATTTGAAGAGGACTTTCGACGCGCAGACACTCTTCTACTGCGCCTTCAATCAATGTTGGATCATACAACAATTTTCGATGTTGCTCAGGATGATCCAAAAACAAACTAACCGAGTTACTGACCAAACTGGTGGTTGTTTCGTGCCCCGCATTTAACAAAAAGATGCAGTTTTGAATCAACTCTTTCTGATCTAATTTTCGACCCTCATACTCTCCAAAAATCAGACTTTCTAAAACTTCGCCCTGTTGTGCACTGTCTGGGTTTTCACGACGATAATTGATCAAATCGTTCAGGATTTCGCTAAACTCACTCACAGCTTGATTACCTGCGTGCATACGCTCATTACTTACGACTGGGTCAAGTGCACCTAGGATTGAAATAGAATACCCGCGCAGTTTTTGACGGAAATCTTTTGGAATTCCAAGCATGAAGGAAATGATTTCGGTCGGCAAAATCGTTCCAAAATCTGCGACCATATCAATCGTGTTTTGTTCTGCGATCGTGTCCAATAGATCATCGACGATGGTTTCAATAAGCGCCTCCATCTCGCGAAGTTTGCGCGGAGTAAAGGCACCAGAAATCAATTTACGCACGACTGTGTGATAGGGTGGATCATTGAAAATCAGACTTGTGGTGTGGTGTTCCAGCAAGGGGCACTGACCGAATTTTTCGCCAAATGCCTCAGTCTTATCTGACAACATATCGCGTGAACGGTACACAGCGAGGCAATCTTGGTAGCGCGTTAGGTATACGGAACCGTCTGGGTTTTCATGGACTGGGCTTTCTTGGCGCAACATATCAAGGGTTGGGTACGGATTTTCAATGAATACCGGTGAAATGGCGTTCAGATCAAAATCACGTGCAATATTCATCTGTTGTCTCTATCCCTTGATCGATACGTTTCAGATCAGAGTATACCCAGCAGTGCAGATAGCAATAGTTTGTTTACGTGGAGGAATCTTATGAGTAGTATTCTCAGGCAACATGGGAGAAAAAAATGAAAAAACTAATCACAACGTTGCTTGGAACATCGCTTTTGGCGACCTCTGCACTGGCTGCAGATGTGAAAATTGGCTTTGTTACAACGCTAACAACACCCGCCGCAGTCATCGGCAAAGACATGCAAAACGCCGTGAACTTGGCAATGGAACATCTTGGAGGGAAAGCAGGCGCGCATAACCTTGAGGTGATTTTTGGCGATGATGGTTTCGCACCGGATACTGGTAAGCAAGTGACCGACCGCCTGGTCAAACAGGATAAAGTAGATTTTGTGGCTGGATATATCTGGAGCCACGTTTTGCTGGCCTCGCGGAAGTCGGCGCTTGATGCTGGTAAGATCTTGATTTCATCCAACGCTGGTCCATCGCAGATGGCGGGTAAGCTATGCCACGAAAACTTTTTCTCGGCATCTTGGCAAAACGACCAAACGCCAATGGCAATGGGCGAAGTTTTGAATAAGGCAGGTGTAAAGTCACTTTACATCATGGCACCAAACTACGCAGCAGGCAAAGACATGGTCGCAGGCGTTGAGCGCACCTTTAAGGGCGAAATCGTTGGTAAAGACCTAACAAAATGGGGCGCAGATGCGCAGCTTGATTTTTCTGCTGAGCTTGCCAAGGCCAAAGCCTCTGGTGCGGATGGGATCTTTGTCTTTTACCCTGGTGCTGCGGCGGGTGCATTCACCAAGCAATATCACCAAGCGGGTTTGAAAGATAACCTACCGCTTTATTCGGTATTCACAGTTGACGGTATTTCATTGCCGAAACTTCAAGCGGCAAACTTCTCTGGGGTTGTTGGATCAAAAGTGACCCAAGAATGGGATCCGTCATTGGACAACGCTGCAAACATAAAGTTCGTTTCTGATTTCAAGGCGAAATACGGCACCTACCCATCTTTTTATGCCGCTCAGTCCTATGACACTATTCGGATGATTGCCGCCGCTGTCGAAAAAGTAGATGGCGACATGTCTGATATGGATGGTATCCGCGCCGCTTTGAAATCTGCAGATTTTGACTCGGTTCGCGGGCCTTACAGTTATGGATCAAACAACTTCCCAGTGCAGAATTTCTATTTGCGCGAGGTTGTTGTCGATGGGGACGGAAATTGGACCACCCAAGTGGTCGACAAAGTCCTAACTAATCACGTCGACCCGCACGCAGCAGACTGTAAAATGAAATAAAAAATTTGCGGGGCGAACGCCCCGCAACCATCTTCTTCCACACTTGATAACATGAGGATTATGTGGATTACACATTGTTCGTCATCCAATTGCTGAACGGGCTTCAGCTGGGAATACTATTATTTTTGGTCGCATCCGGACTTACACTGGTTTTTGGGATTTTAGATTTCGTAAACCTGGCACATGGTTCGGTTTACATGTTGGGAGCGTTTATCTGCGCCTCATTAACCTTTGCCTTGGGAAATTTTGTTTATGCGCTTCTAATCTCTTTACCCATTGTGGCGGTTATTGGATACGGGTTTGAACGCCTGATTGCGCGACCGCTTTATGAACGCGATCACTTGGATCATGTTTTAGGAACCTTTGGTGCCATTTTGGTCATTGATACACTTGCACATATGATCTGGGGACCCGCAGGAATTGCAATTCCCCTTCCCGCCGCATTGGATGGGCAAACTCAACTTGCGCCACATATTGATGTGCCGACATTTCGCCTTGCCATAATTACTGCAGGATTGATTGCCGCTGCCGGACTATATTGGTTGGTCAATCACACGCGTACAGGAATGCTGATCCGCGCGGGCGCATCAAATCGAACAATGGTCACGGCCCTTGGGATCGATATCCAAGCGCTTTTTTCATTTGTATTCGCCATTGGTGCGGCCTTGGCTGGTCTAGCTGGTATGCTGATCGCGCCCATAACCGAAGCGTCTTTGGGAATGGGAAACAACATTATCATCACGGCTTTCGTTGTGATCATTGTGGGCGGTATTGGCTCCATGAAAGGCGCCTTTCTGGCAGCACTATTAATCGGAATGATCGACACTTTGGGACGCGCGTTTTTGGATGATATTTTTAAAATATTCATGTCCAGTTCGGTAGCAGAAAACTCTGCGCCTGCAATTTCGTCAATGTCGATCTATCTGATCATGGCATTGATTTTATTCTTTCGCCCACAGGGTTTATTCCCGCCAAAGCTGAGATAAGGATCGCTATGCAAAAAAAGGTTTTCGTTCAGGGTCTGATCCTTGCGGCGGTTTTGATTGTGCCACTACTGCTGAACTATATGGGGCATCCGTTTTACTTGGATTTGGCGACAAGGTTGTGCATTTTGGCAATCGCCGCAGTAGGCTTGAACCTTATTCTGGGATATGGTGGAATGATTTCCTTTGGTCATGCCGCATACTTGGGACTAGGGGCATATGCGGTGGGGATACCTGCGCATCATTGGCTTTATGGCGGAATGGATTCGATCGCGACAACCAATGGGTTCGTTCAATTTGGACTGGCACTGTTGGTTTCCGGTATTTTTGCCCTGCTGACAGGACTAATCTGTTTAAAGGTCAAAGGTGTCTATTTCATTATGATCACTATGGCCTTTGCACAAATGGTGTATTACCTGTTCATATCTATCGCTGAATACGGCGGGGACGATGGATTGGTAATTGATACCCGCTCTGAATTTCCATTGGTCAATTTCGATGACTCAACGCAATTGTTCACAATATGCGCAGTATCGCTATTTTTCGTTATGTGGCTGGTATGGCGCATTTCCAAGTCACAATTTGGGATGGTTTTGGCAGGCATAAAGGGAAATGAACAGCGCATGATTGCAATGGGCTATAATACCTTTGCCTATAAACTGGCGGCTTATGTAATTTCTGGCATGATCTGTGGGTTTTCTGGTGCACTCCTTGGCAATTTCACAACATTCATCTCACCCGAAATGATCGACTGGGCGCGCTCTGGGGAATTGATGTTTATGGTCATTTTGGGCGGTGTTGCCACAACGTTTGGACCACTATTGGGCGCAATTACCTTCATCATATTGGAAGAAGTTCTTTCAACCATTACAATTTACTGGCACCTGCCATTTGGCCTTCTGCTCATTGGCGTCGTTATGTTTGTGAAGGGTGGTCTTTCTGCACTGATCCCCAAAGCGGGGGATAAAGAATGACCGCGTTATTAAGTGTCAGCCAGCTACATAAATCCTACGGTGGGGTACGCGCGACCAATGATCTAAATTTGGAGGTGCAAACGGGCGAACTACACGCAGTGATTGGACCAAATGGTGCGGGGAAAACTACGCTGATTTCACAACTAAGTGGTAATGTGTTTCCTGACAGCGGAACCATTTCATTTGATGGGATTGACGTCACACACATGGTGGAACACGCGCGCCCACACTTAGGGATCGCGCGGACATATCAAATTACATCGCTCATCAATTCGATGAGCGTCATCGAAAACCTGCAGTTGGCTATTCATGCAAAGCAGGGCCATTCGTTCAAATTTTGGAAACCCTATGCCGACAAAAACGACGTGCGTACAGCCGCACATAAATACGCAGCGCGCGTCGATTTAAGCAGCCGTGCTGGGATTCAGGTGGCAAACCTGAGCCACGGAGAGCAACGACGCCTAGAAGTAGCGATGGCACTTGCAAGTGATGCAAGACTGCTATTGTTAGATGAACCACTTGCAGGTCTAGGCCCAGAGGAGGCAAGTGAAATGATCACCCTTCTGGAGGCATTGAAAGGACAGCAAACCATCGTTTTGATTGAACACGACATGGACGCTGTCTTCACATTGGCCGATCGCATCTCAGTTATGGTTTATGGTCACATCATAGCAACTGGCGACCCCGATCAAATTCGCCAAAACCAAGACGTGCAACACGCCTATTTGGGAGAGGATTAATATGCTGACTCTTTCCAATGTTGTCACACACTATGGTCATAGCCAGGTGTTGAACGGCATAAATCTGACAATCAATGAGGGGCAAGTGGCGACCCTTCTCGGCCGAAATGGTATGGGAAAAACCACTACGATAAACTCAATAATGGGGATTTTGCGCAAAACAAGCGGTACGATTAAATTTGACGGTCAAAATACAACACGCTGGCCCAGCCACCTGGTTGCAAAACTTGGCCTTGGGTTGGTGCCTGAAGGTCGACAAATTTTCCCGAATTTAAATGTACATGAAAACCTAATTGCAACTGCGCGGCAACATGCTCAGCGTGGCCAAATATGGGATGCCGAACGCGTTTATGCTCTATTCCCCGAGTTAGCTACCAGAAAATCAAGTATGGGAAATCTGCTGTCAGGTGGGGAGCAACAAATGCTTGCGATCGCACGCGCACTGATGACCAATCCCAAATTGCTTATTCTGGATGAAGCGACTGAAGGGTTGGCCCCCTTGATCCGCAAAAAGATTTGGGAAGCACTTGAACTGATTAAGGGAGATGGAATGTCGATTTTGATCGTCGATAAAAACCTGAAAGACCTTTTGCAAATCGCAGATCAACACAACATCATTCACAAAGGGGTTGTCGTTTGGAGTGGGAGTTCTACCGAATTGGACGAGGCAAGCGATATTCGCTCACAATACCTTGGCGTCTGAAGGGCTAAAATAGGGACGCCAAGGCCAAATGTCAAAACGGATCAACGTTGTGCGCAGTTAACCCGGATCAGCGACAAAACCTGATGCTTCGATCGCAGCAATGGCGCAGGCTTCATCCGCGTCCGATGTGTCGCCAGTAATACCAACCGCCCCCAAAAGTTGGCCATCACATTTGATCAATACACCACCAGGTACTGGGACAAGAAAGCCATTCGCCAAGCTGTTCATGGATTGGATGAAGTATGGTTGTTCCTGAGCGCGGTTGAACAATGCGCGCGATCCGATTCCCATACTGATCGCACCACGCGCTTTTCCCTGAGCGATTTCTGGACGCAGATTGCTTGCGCCATCTTCTCGTGCAAGCGCAATGAGTACGCCTGCGCTATCAAGAACTGCAACAGTAAGCGGATTCAACCCGTTTTCTTCGCGCCAGTTCAGCGCAAATTCGATGATTGACCGCGCCTTGTCTAAATTTAACGTACCCATCGTCTTACCTCCCATAACCCTATGTAATTGTGGTGTCTTAACCCGCCAGTTAGTCGCATCTGGGGAAAAAGAAATACCATGACTCATAATTAAAGACACGAGTGACAAAACGGATCCACCTTATTGCTATCCGATTTTCGCACCCGCAGCGATCAAAGGTGGAGCGTTGTTCAATGCATCCCGAGCAAATCCTGCAGCACTTTTGTATTTCGCCATGAAATCATTCCGCTCTTCTTCCGAAACAATATCGTTGATGTTCTTGAAATCGCCGCTACACCGATCGTTCACCATGTTGAGTAATCCAAATGGCCCTGCATCGCGATTGCGCAAAACAAGGGATGAGATCGGATCACGCAATTCGGCATTATATGCCGCCAGTGCATCTGGATTCACGCCAAATTCCAAGAATTTCGCCCCCAGTATACGCGCGTCGATAATAGCTTGGCTCGCACCATTTGACCCCGTTGGATACATGGCATGGGCGGCATCCCCCAGCAATGCAACTGGGCCATCAACCCAGCTGGGTATTGGATCACGATCAATCATAGGGTTTTCATATGCAATATCTGATCCCCGAATTAATGCGGGGACATCCAACCAATCATATTTCCAATCTTCAAAATAATGAATGAAATCATCCACGGATGTTTGGCGATACCAACCCATATTTTGATAGGCATCCGGATCATCATGGGTGACTTCTGCGATCCAGTTGATCAACGATAGTCCTGTTTCTGAATCAGGATGTGAAATTGGGTAAATCACCATACGATGCGCATGCGTCCCGAGCCCCATAAAAGAGGACTCCGTGCGCACAGGTTTCGCCCAAGACGTTCCACGCCACATCAATACCCCACCCCAATGTATTGACGGTTGATCTGGATACATCTGGGCACGTATGGCGGAATGAATGCCGTCTGCGGCGACCACCAAATCCGCCGTTTCTGTAACCGCACCAGTTGAGGTTTCGAATGCAACGCTTGCCCTGCCGTCTTCTTCAATGCGGTAACTTTTTGCACGATGCCCTGAATGAAACGCCTCAGCACCCAAAACGTCCAAGAACCGATGATAAAGGGCCATATGAAATTCACCGCGATGCACGGCGTATTGTGGCCAGTTATAGCCAGCAAAGCTGCCCCTTGGCTCGGAATAGATATCCTGCCCCTGCATGCCAACCAATGCCCATTCTTTCACGGGCAATCCAACCGTTTCAAGGATTTCAGGGCCAATGCCCAGTTCGTAAAGTTCTCGAACAGCGTTGGGTTGCAAATTAATGCCAACACCCAGAGGTTTTAGGTTTCTGACAGACTCGTAAACTGAACAACGCACACCAATTTGATGTAAAGTTAACCCCAGCGCCAGCCCGCCAATGCCCCCGCCAATTATTATTACAGTCCGTTCACTCATCCGTTTTCCGTCTGTTCAATACATTCGTCAGGCAATGAAACACTATCATCAGGCCTGCCCTTCACCGTTATGCATTATAACAAAATATAACATGATCAATAACAAAGGTACCATAAAACATGAGAATTGCGTAGTTGATAACAAAACGATCAAATATGGGGGTATTTGCCTATTTCATCTTTGAAAAAAGGCGTGCTGCGAAATCCAAGAGAGCATCAAAACGGTTCAGTCAAAGAGAATAACTACTAAGTTCGATCAAATTCTGATCAGGGTCACGAACGTACACAGAGTTTAACACACCCAGAGCACCAGTGCGCGATATAGGCCCTTGCAGAATCTCAATATTATTATCATTCAAATGTTCAATAAATTCTTCCAACTCACCATCAATTATAAAGCAGAGGTCGGCTGAACCAGGCAATGGCGCTGCAGCCTTTGGTTCAAACTCTTCACCAAATTTATGTAGATTGATTTTTTGCTGTCCGTAGGAAAGGGCTTTGCGGTTATCGCCAAAAGTGACTTCTGTCATACCCAAAATTTCAACGTAAAACTTGATAGCCTGCGGTATATCTTGGACCGTAATCACCAAATGATCTAAAGAAACGACGCGCACTATTTGACCTTTCACAAGTAAATTTTCTCGATATTTACCATTTTGAGAAAACCCATGGTAGATACAAGTTATTCGCTTCATGAAAACTACGAGCGCCAAGAGCATCCTTATGATCTGCAGATACCTTCGTTTGTGACGAGTGTTGGGTGATTTGCAACCAACACTACGGCTACATGATACCATCTTAAATGAAACTGAAGGTGGTCTACCGCTTAGTTCGATCCACGCTGCCATTTTAGGGCCGACTAAATAACATTTTCTTGATAGTTTACCTCATAAACGACAAGAGTTGCGCGAAGTACTCTTGTAAACAACGCATCAAGAAATACTATGAGTGTCGTGAAGTATTAATCTGGGAGGACAGATATGAAATTTTTAACCGCAACCATCACTGCGCTTTCGCTAACAGTATCAGCCAATGTAGTAAGCGCTGCATGCGATGCAGGTGAAACTGTAATCAAATTCGCGCACGTGACGAACACCGACCGACATCCAAAAGGTATTGCAGCTACATTGCTACAACAGCGTGTAAATGATGAGATGAACGGAAAGGCTTGTATGGAGGTCTATCCCAACTCTACTTTGTACAATGATGACCAAGTTCTTGAGGCGATGCTACAAGGCGATGTTCAATTGGCGGCTCCATCATTGTCAAAATTTGAGCAATTCACGAAAGTATTCCGCATTTTTGACCTGCCCTTTATGTTTAAAAACGTAAATGCAGTCGACGAGTTCCAAAATTCAGAAACTGGTCAGGCCATGAAAGAGAGCATGACACGTCGCGGACTGTTGGGATTGGCCTTCTGGCATAACGGCATGAAGCAAATGTCAGCGAATAAGCCACTTGAAATGCCGACTGATGCAAACGGATTGAAATTCCGTGTACAAAACTCAGAGGTCTTGAAAGCACAAATGGCAGCACTTGGTGGCTCTCCGCAACCAATGGCGTTCTCAGAAGTATATGGCGCGTTGCAAACAGGCGTTGTTGATGGCCAAGAAAACACATGGTCCAATATTTACGGTCAGAAATTCTTTGAGGTACAAGATGGCATCACCGAAACCAATCACGGTATCATTGACTACCTACTCGTAACTTCAACAGACTGGCTAGACTCACTTGATGCAGATGTGCGCGATCAATTCCTTACACTTGTTTCTGAAGTGACAGAAGCGCGTAACTCAGAGTCTACCGCAGTAAATGAAGCTGCTAAACAAGAGATTATAAAAGCCGGTGGTGTCGTTCGCTCGTTAACAGCGGCGCAGCGCGCGGCATGGGTCGAAGCGATGAAGCCAGTTTGGGATCAATTCGCAAGCAATGTTGGCGAAGATAACATTGCAGCAGCCCAAGCGATCAACGCAAACCACTAATTCGAAACAGTACCCGGCTGTAGACTTTCTGCTGCCGGGTATTTTTTGCGAAGAGGCGCACAATGTCACAAAGTTTTAAGCCACGCACAAAGGTTGGGCAATTCGTTCATGAAATCGAGGAAACCGTCATAGCCATATTGCTTGGATTAATGACACTGATTACGTTTGTGAACGTCGTACTACGTTATGGATTTAATACAGGTATAATCTGGGGATTAGAATCTGTTACGTTTTTATTTGCTTGGCTTGTTTTATTCGGGGTCAGCTACGGATTTAAAGTCCGAGCGCATTTGGGCGTTGACGCATTAATAAATGTTGTCTCTCAAAAAACACGCAAATCATTTGCGGTCATTACTGCATTCGTATGCCTGCTCTATGCCTTCTTATTACTTAAAGGTTCTTGGGATTATTGGGCCAATTTTGCAAATCTACCACAAACCACTGGCCGGTGGTTTCCAACTGGTTTTGAGGAAATGAAGCGTACTTCCTACCGCGCTTGGTATGAAGTGATAGATGTTCCATTTCCTGAGTTTTTACGGTGGATTGAGCCTTTGATGAATGAAGGTGAGCGGTACGAAAAATTACCACGCTTTGTGCCCTACGCAATATTACCGTTTGGCATGGCCCTATTACTATACCGAATTTTTCAAAACAGTCTCGCCATTTACAGAGATGAAGCCGATAGCATGATTGTCAGTCATGAAGCAGAAGAAGCTGTCGCGGAAGCACAAAAGCTTAACCAAGGATCAAATTAATGGAAGTCGCAATTTTATTTGGTCTTGTGATTGTCTTGCTCCTGATTGGAGTGCCGATCGCGGTATCGTTAGGTTTATCGTCAATACTGTTTTTGCTTGTCTTAAGTGACACCTCACTTGCATCGATTGCCCAGTCATTTTTTCAGGCGATGGCAGGTCACTACACACTGCTTGCAATCCCGTTTTTTATCCTTGCATCGTCCTTCATGTCGACTGGCGGCGTTGCACAAAGGATTATCAGATTCTCAATTGCCATAGTCGGACATTTTCCTGGTGGACTGGCGATTGCCGGGGTATTTGCCTGTATGCTCTTCGCGGCCCTGTCTGGTTCGTCACCTGCAACAGTTGTCGCCATCGGTACGATCGTCATCGCAGGAATGAGACAAGTTGGATATTCCAAGGAATTCGCCGCGGGTGTCATCGCAAACGCAGGTACATTGGGGATCTTGATCCCACCCTCAATTGTGATGGTCGTTTATGCATCCGCAACTGATGTGAGCGTCGGGCGAATGTTTTTGGCGGGCGTGATCCCTGGTTTATTGGCTGGTACGATGCTTATGCTGACAATTTATGTCATCGCAAAAATCAAAGGATTGCCCAAGGGCGATTGGCTCGGTTGGGGCGAAGTTTATGCATCAGCGAAAGAAGCCATTTGGGGCCTCTTCTTAATCGTCATTATCCTAGGCGGCATTTATGGAGGCATCTTTACGCCAACAGAAGCAGCAGCAGTTGCATCTATTTACGCATTTATCATTGCGGTCTTTGTCTATCGCGATATGGGACCGCTTGCGGCCAAAGGTGATAAACCAAAGCAATCACTGCTGCAGAACCCGTTGGCGATCATTACAGCCTTTTTCCACCAAGACACTCGTGACACGCTATTCGAAGCTGGTAAACTAACCATCACGTTGATGTTCATCATCGCGAACGCGCTGATCCTAAAGCATGTTCTTACGGACGAGCAGATCCCTCAACAAATTGCCAGCGCGATGCTATCAGCTGGGTTTGGGCCAATCATGTTCCTTATCATTGTGAACGTGATTTTGTTAATCGGCGGCCAATTTATGGAACCCTCGGGTCTGATTGTTATCGTTGCCCCGCTCGTATTTCCCATCGCAATCGAACTTGGGATCGATCCAATTCATCTGGGAATAATCATGGTCGTGAACATGGAAATTGGCATGATTACACCACCTGTCGGATTGAATCTGTTTGTGACTTCCGGTGTTGCTGGAATGCCCATGATGTCAGTTGTGCGCGCAGCACTTCCATTCTTGGCGGTATTGTTCGTTTTCTTGATCCTTGTGACGTACGTACCAATTCTCTCAACCTTCCTCCCGACGTATTTTATGGGACCTGAGATAATTACAAAGTAGAGCACCATGAAAATCGCTTTACACATGCCATGGGTTTAGCGATTTTTCAAATTTTGAAAATAGCGCAGAGTGTGTTACCCTTATGTAGCCAACATTAGGAGAATCTCATGCGTCGCCGTTTTGACGAGAAGCGCATCGCTGATATCGTGGTTTACACGTGTATCTTCGTTGTCGCCTTCTTAATGCTTTATGGTTTTGTAACCGTTTACATCCATTAAAGTGCTTTGTGCGCATCTATAAAGCCTGTGACACATTGTACATTGAAGGCTTGAGAAACACCGCTGATACTTTCTGAATAAAGCATTATGACAAAGACAGTGCAGTTTCAGTACTTGCCGTCGCAATCACCGTGTTAGTTTTATGTTTCGCATTGGTATTGTGAGATGCGATAGAACACGCCGCTCCAACGGCACTCTATAACTGGATGCACAATACTAGAGAATTTCTTGAGTTGATATGGTTCTGGATCATATTTAAACAAACGATACCGTTGCATCTCACTACAATTCTTGAAAAAACATGCTCAGGCGATCCTTTAGCTCAGTTGGTTCGAGCAGAGCGCTCATAACGCTTTGATTGGGGGTCAGGTCCCTCCTCTAGCCTACCGACGACCTCGTGGCTCAACTGGATAGAGCAGCCCCCTCCTAAGGGGCAGGTTGCAGGTTCGAATCCTGCCGAGGTCGCCACTTAAACCAAATAATAACTGATTAAAGATGCATGTTATTTGAACCCAATCACCGTTAACTTTATAAATTTTTCACTTTCGATGCCATTCGAAAGATTTGTGTTCTTTCACCAGGTTGCAGACATAGTGACAGACTCTGGAATTATGAAACTTCGATTTGTCACAAACCCAAATTATTGGAATTTCATTCACCGATATTTTTTATTTTCCGTTCACGATAAAGAGAATAAAGCCCCGTTAAAATAATAATACTTGCCCCCAAAACTGTCCACGTATCTGGGAAAACACCCCATATGATATAGCCATAAACAGATACCCATAAAAGAATGGTATACTGTAATGGTGAAACAACGACCGCATGCGCAATTTGTAATGAGCGAATTACCAAAAATTCAGCTACACCAGCTGAGAGAGCGTAAACAATGTAGATTATTAAATCCCAATTCAATTTAATTGATTGCCATACAAAGGGCTGAAATAATGAAAAAATGCCTACACTGACATAAGCAGTATAAAAAGCGGTTGTCATTGGCACATCAGTATCAGCAATAACGCGTGAAATAATTTGCCGAATAGCAAATAAAAACGCGGCACTAATGATAAACAAGTAACCAAAGTTCATTTGTTGAAAACCAGGCCTTATGATCAGTAACGTTGCCAAAAACCCAATAATCACAGCAAACCAGCGGCGCATTCCCAACGGCTCATCAAGAAAAAAGTGGCTTAAACCGATAACAAAAAGTGGCGCCACGAACGCTATCGATGTTGCATCAGCCAACGGAATAAAATTTAAACCCAGCAAAAATATTAATGCTGAACCAGTCGCACACACGCCCCTCAAGAGCTGAAGTTTAAGATGGCTTGTTTTCCCAACCCACGACTTGGTAGAGATCATGAATATCGTCACGCCCGCGAACAAACCAAGTTGACGAACAAAAACCACTTGTAGAGTGGGATAGTTTTCTAAAAGCAATTTTGCTACAGTATCGGCGAAAGCGAAAAGCGCCATCCCAATAGTCATAAGAAGGATACCCTTGGGATTATTTATCACCATGTCGTTGCTTCTCTTGGTTTTTCAGAGCAGTCTCTGAAGCATTTGAAAAGTCAGAATTTGAATACGCATTTCAATCTGTGCATTGATCATTCACGCACATCTACAACAAAGCAAGTAAAAGCTTTCTCACCAGATTGTCTTAGAGCTTAAGAAGTTGTTTATCCTGTATTACGCGCCTTGATATCGAATATATAAATACCCAAAAACACAAAGCTGAGTGAGATTAGATGGTATAATTCAAATACTTCTCCAAGCAATACGACTGCAAAAAAGGTACTGATAATTGGAACTAGGTTTGCATAAAGACCAGCCGAATTTGGTCCAATAGTATCAACGCCTTTCATGAAAAACACTTGAGACAAAAACGAAGGCACAAAGGCGATGTAGAAAATTATTTGAAGCCCTTCATTGGTTGGGTACTGAACTTCAAAAAAGAATATCTCAATCAATACCAATGGGATTGTCATAATAAGCGCCGCGACAGCAAAATACGCCATCATGACAAGTCCATCAATGTCAGGACGGCCACGCAGACCAACAGCATAACCTGCATAAAAAATACACGCAGTGAACATTAATAGATCACCGATGTTAAAACTGAATGTTATTAACTCAAAAAAATTGCCTTTAGTTACGATTAACACTGCACCTACGAATGCGAACAAAAGTCCAAGAAATTGCAATCTTGATACTTTTGTCCCCCAAAAGATGAATGAACCTAACAAAATCATCGCAGGCATTGTACTCTGTATAATTCCGAGATTCAGCGCAGTTGTGTAATGAGCTGACAAATAAAATAGAGCATTAAACATACTCAATCCAAGACCACCCATTAAAATAACCCAACCAAGCCTCTCATTAATGACTGGCCAGCATTTCACCATCTGCCTGAAATAAACTAGAGAAAGCAAAATCGCGACAATAGCCCAGCGAATGAAGATCAGCATCATTGGAGAAACTTCTCCTACAGCCAATTTGCTGGCAATAGTGTTGGTACCCCAGCCAAATGCAGCAAGTGCTAACAATATGACTGCCTTAGAATTTTCTGTATGTAGATTTTTCACCGTAATATTGGGCTCTTATTAAATTCTTAGTAATCGAATAGCACAAAACTGGATGAGCATGCCAACTTAATGACAACATACGAGACAACCTAAATATTGGACTACCGGTAGATGTCGCATACGTGTTAGTTATTTTAGATATTATCTTGCCCTATATCAGCATGTTGCAAAAATTTAGTGAAAATTCATTTCTAATGGGAGCTGCGAGCGCGATCATCGCTGTCATTTGTTTTTCGATAAACGATGTCGCTATCAAATTTTTAAGTGGAAATTACGCGCTTCACCAAGTCGTATTATTTAGATCTATAATTGGACTATTTTTTCTTTTATTTTTCATTCTTCCTTTCTCTGGGGGATGGAAAGCTCTTTCCACCAAGAGACTTGGGATTCATTTTTTACGAGGTTGCTGTGTTGTGTTTGCAAACATGACATTCTTCCTCGGTCTCGCAGCGCTCCCGTTAGCAGAAGGCGTTGCAATATTTTTCATTAGTCCAATGGTGATCACCATATTTTCGGTGATCTTTCTAAAAGAAACCGTCGGACCCAGACGATGGCTGGCAATTATCCTAGGATTGATTGGGGTGATAATTATGTTACGGCCAGGCACTGAGGCTTTCCAATTTTCTGCGATCCTACCTTTGATGGCTGCTTTTGGTTATGCAACTTTGCACATGTTAACGCGTTACATTGGGCGCACTGAGTCCGCAGCTGCCATGTCATTTTATATCCAGATAACCTTTATTTTTGTATCCATCTTATTCGGGCTCATTTTAGGCGATGGAAGATATTCTGGTAGTTCTGATCCATCCTTGGAATTCTTATTCCGCGAATGGTGTTGGCCAAATATAAATGATTACTACATTCTCGTAGCCATTGGTGCTGCTAGCGCTTTAGGTGGCTTTTTTATTTCACAGGCCTACCGGGTAAGCGAAGCCGCATTTGTTGCCCCTTTTGAGTACATCGCATTACCAATGGCAATCGTTTGGGGCGTATTGGTATTTGGAGAATGGCCCGATATAGTCTCTTACCTTGGAATAGCTCTTATAATAGGGTCAGGCCTGTACATGATTTGGAGGGAAACCAAAGCAGCTATGCAACAAGTTCCAGATACGCCACGTTATCGACGTTGAAACTAGATCTCCAAAAAACCAGTCTCTTTAGTATGGAACTGTGTTCTTTTACTAGTTTGCGAGCACAATATTGTTATTTATGGTGTCACGAGTTTGTTTGATTGTTAAATTTCTAATTAATACCAAATAAGTTCATTGCCCTAATAGACACAACGAAACCCTATATATACGGCATAAAAACCAATAGGTTTCCATTGCAATCCATTTCGAGTAGATTTTTCCGGCCCGTACCACCAACTTCCACCTGCTGTCAGAGCCTGATCATCACGTCTATCAGCTAACCACTCCCAGACATTTCCACCCATGTCAAATAATCCATTCACACCTCTAATGGTTGTTTTAACTGACAAATGATGAGAGCGGTTATTATTCATGCCCATTGGAGTATCCCCAACAGGATATCGGTATACCTTTCCCTTTTGATATTCCCCATGAGGCTCATCTCTCAATTCGGTAAATGCGGCCAATATCCACTCATCACGGGTTGGTAAACGGCCACCTTTGTATGCGCAGTATGAGCTTGCCTCGTCCCAAGTGACATGAACCACTGGCTCATCAAAAGCGGCTAATTTCCCTTGCGGCGACTTGTAAGTCCAACCATTTCTTCTTTTCCAACCTGCGGCCCATTCATAACCTCCACCCTTTTTTTCAGCTTGAGTTAGAATTCCTTCCAATTCTGAATATTCAGCGAATGAACCAACAGTGACCTCCGTTCGGTCGATCGAAAAATCCTTGATGTAAACTGCCTCTGCATAAGATATCTTAGACAGTAGAATTACTGAGGCCATGAAAGCCAATATTTTATCCCTAAACATAGCTGGCTTTGCACATAGATTTATGGCCTTATCAAACATAGACAGCGAGTAAGTATATGATGACATCTATTGGAATTGCGCAATTTTTTCTAAATTCCGCACTATAGATTAATCAACTTTTCTCGCTTAAAAATTCAAGAAATGCCTGCCATGATTTTTCATCCGCATCTTCTAGATAATCACGAGATCCTTGCACCGTAAATGAATGACGAGCGCCGCCATATACCCGCGCCGTGTGCTCCACACCGGCCTCTGTAAGCTCATTCAATAGCCCCGCTAAATCATCCATCCCTGATACTGGATCAGCGGAACCGTGCAATAATAAGACCGTTCCTTGAGTGTTCGAATAGTCCTGGCCTTCCGGGGTCGCCAATCCTCCATGAAAACTTACAAAACCATCAAGTGGAAACCCTGCACGAGCGCCTTCCAACACGGCAGCACCGCCAAAACAATATCCTGCTAAGATGCTACGTGCTGTACCTTTTGAGGTTGCTTCAATCCCTTTTGATATCCGAGTTCTGAATTCTGAGCGATCCTTGTAAAGTTTGCCTGTTTCACGACGATAATCATCAAATCCATCTAGTTTCGCATCTACACCAAACAGATCTAAGGCAACGGCTCGATAGCCTTGTTCGGCTAGCATTTTCGCTCGACCAATTTCATAGTCATCAAGTCCGTTCCAATCATGGATAATGTATACAGTTGTTGATGCCGTGCTTTCTGGTTCGGCGACGAATGCTTTATATTCGTTATCTCCGATTTGGTATGTGATCATGCTGTTGTGCCCCGCCGCAATAGTTTGCGTAGCAACTAAAAGAAAAATGGATTGTAGAATTGATCTAATAAACATCATCTTGTGAACTCCTGACACATTATGGATTGAGATAGTCTGGAGATTCAGATCTGCAACTATTTGTAGAGAATTACAATTGTAGTCACAAACCACACACTTTTTGCTTCGAGCCTCCGATCTTTTCGTTAGGCGATTTCGTAAATCAGTGTTAACATTTTACCAGCCAACACAAGGAGCCTCTGGTTTTTAACCATAATAAAGTTCCAATGCTAAGGAATTTGTTACAGAATAAGTGTATGTAGCAAAAACTATGGGGTCGGTGGACTAATAGCAATTCCGGGTCGCCGATCTCGCTTTCTTTTATCAGGAAGACAAAGCGCAATTGTGTCGCACTGCAGAATTTGATCCCACTTATAAGATGAGCCGTTAGTGCAGGGTTTTCCACAGCATTATATCCAAGAGCGCGAAGTTCTCCACGGCATGTCAGACAACTTCCTCACTATATCTCAAAACGTAAATGAATCTACTTATATGTTTCGTCAAAGTTTCAGCATTGATTGATTTTTCACGAATTACCGCTACCGTTATTCCCCGAAAGGAGAGCTGTTATGAAAGCATTAGCAACGACTACTTTTGTATTGATCATGTCAACCACCAGTGCATTTGCGTGGGGGGAAGGATGCTCAGGATCGAAGGCAAGCATGGCTAATTTATGTGAAGCTGGCTGGTCTTGGGACGAACAAGCCGGCGCTTGCGTTGAAACTCCAACATCATGATTGATTATGGATGGTTGGGCACGATCCTGACCATCCGATTTTTGCATCTTTTATGATATGCTTTGCTACTCACAATAAATCATGTATTCTTAGGTTACGCGACGCTTAATCATGCATGGAGGTTCACATGCAAACTTCGCAAGAGTCCATAGCGCGCAATTGGATATTAGAAGACCTAAGCCAACACCTGACGACTGACGAGCTAGATGAAGTCATCCTTTTCGCACGACATGCAGGATATTTAGATGCTGATGCTCAACTCACTGATGCTGGCGCTCGATATTTTAATTTGATGACAAAGTACCGAAAGGATGTGGAAACCGTCTAAAGCGGTCCTCACCAACCACGAGTGATGAATTCACAATGATAACTATCAGTATTTGAGCTGATGGTTGTCAGCATAAATCATGAGTAATATTTCAATCTATATGTTAAACTTAACTATCACCTGTAAGCCTAAAGGTTAAAATATGGATCCGATTTGCGAAGCCTGTCTGGAAACAGCAGACCCAGCCGACCAGAAAGATATAGATGCTTTCATTCAAAGTTCAGAGGAATGGATACTCATCGATGAAGATAACACACGAAAACTGACAAAAGTTTACGAATTCCCAAATTTTCAAGAAGCGCAAGTTTATACAAATAAAGTCGGTATGCTTGCAGAGGATGTCGGTCATCATCCGGTGATCCTACTGCAATGGGGTTCGGTACAAGTAACTTGGTGGAGCCATAAGATCAAAGATCTTCATCCTCTGGATTTAATTTTAGCGGAAAGATGCGACCAAGCCTATAACAAAACGAATTAATTTCGGATCTGAATATCAGTAATGGTTATTGTGTTTGACAATGCTGTCCACTGCTGGTCAATTTTATCTAAAGCTTGTAAGTCCGGTTTTAAATCAGTTTCCCAGTAGCGCCCAGAAGTAATAAAGTACCCGAGTGAATTTTCTTCATCGAGTATACTTTGCACGCTAGCGTGATTTATCAAGAAGTGGACAGGGTTTTCATTGATCCTTCCACTGTGTCTTGGAAAGCAAAGTCTTGAAGCCTTTCTTGAAAGGTTGTAAGTGCTGCAGCCATTTCTAGCGGCTAAACACATAAAACGAGCCGATTTTGCATACAAATCTCGCAATGTGAAATCGTCACGCAATGGATCTGGAGTACCCTCTCCATAGAAATGAGTTTTGCCAGCATCAGGATAAATCATATCACAACCTAAGATATGTATTTCTGAAGGCATATGCTCACCCAATGCCCAGTAGAGCGCTGTGAGCGCCATGGTGCCACCTGCGTATATGAACCCACCAAATTCATTTTGCCTTCGAACGAATAGCTGTTCATCGACAGCCCGTTGATCCTTTGCATAACGCTTTGGCTGACTTTCTCGGGGAAAATCATATGGAAAAATATGCTCCGTCCAGGATCCCAAAACCTGCCAAGCATTGTTAATTACAATAATTTCATCATAGCAGCTAACATCAATAGCTTGCACTCCCACCACATTTGGAGCGGAGCCAAGTATCAATACTTTAGACGAATTTTGCTGGGGTGACACGCTTAGTTGTTTCCTATTTCTTCTAACTCGATACATTATTTCTTAAGTAAGCATAACTCAATAAGGACGCGCATTGTTATCTGATAGGATTGCAGCATCGGTTGAAACATTCGCACGGAATGAGGAGGCTCAGCTCAAATTTCTAATGCACCGCTTTTCAGAGGCCGAACTTTGTAATTGGGTTCACCAATACTTTAATCGACACAATCACTACATAACTGGCATAAAGTTTGTGCTGACGAACGTATGCTACTCAAAAATTATCGAAGGTACCTTGTACATGCACATAGAGCGTGTCCAATATGATCGAGAGTTTTACGATGGCTTGCGCGAAGCATACCAATTAGCAAAACACGACCAAGTAAAAGTTCCAGAATTTCTAGAAATGTGGATGGCTGAGACTATTGCACCAGCGCATCGTCCACCAAAGTATAACCACAAAAAGTCATATATTGATTTTTTCCACCACATAGTTTGTCAGTGTATTCACAAATCAGTTCGTTTTACTCAGTTCTCCGCCGTAAAGACTGCTGCTTTAGAATGCGCTAGTACAACTGTCGCAGAAATCATTTCTGACGAATTGGATATAGAGTATAATGATGTGAAAAACATATGGCTAAAACGAGACCAACAATGGTTCCCAAGCTAAAACGAATAGCGCGTGACTGTGTTCATTGACCAAGTTGTAGACAAAATTTGAAATTACAGAGGTAGAACAGATAAACACAACAAAAAATAGTATTTTTGCTGTGTTTTTGAAACTCACACGCAGAGCATTAGCGTGCGAAAATTAAGTCATTGATATTGTTTTAAAAAGCGGCGCCCGGGGGCAGGATCGAACCACCGGCACTAGGATTTTCAATAGAGATGATAGTAGATAATCAAATGAAGACAATTAGTTGTATGAGCATTGAATAGGTGTGCACAAAAATGGGTTTTTAAAAAATCTAAGTTGAGAGCGCCCGACCAGCATTCACAGTTATCAAGCTTCCTTAGGAGACTGCGTAGCCTTTCTCAATAGTCGCAAGAACGTTTGCTGTTCTTCCTCATCAAGCATTTTCAATATATCTTGCTGAATCTGTTCGATAACTGCATCAACCTGTGAAATCATGTGAATGCCTTCATTCGTGATATTCAAAATCCGCGCTCGTTTATCCCGCTCGTTTACAGCCCTGGATATAAATCCTTTGCGTTGCAACCGTTCAATCACTCCTCCGATCGTCACCTTATCGTAAGAAATATAGTTTGCGATTTGCACTTGATCTGAGTTTGGCATCACTTTGATGGCGAGTAATGCCGCATATTGCACGGGTGTGATGTCATAGCCAGCGTCCTGCATATGCTTTGAAAAAAGATATGTAGAAATCTGATTAAGCCTTCGGATTTGATGGCCTGGCAGATTTTGAAGAGTTTTTTTATCCATTCTTATTCATTACTATAAAACTACTTGATAAGTATACTAACTTTTTACTTGAATTCAATTAGTAAGTAATATTACTATATGGTAAATTGTCTGGAGATTTATGATGCAATTTCATCTAAACGGCTTCAAAGCTGGCGATCCAAAAGTCCATCCTATAAATTGCGATAACTCGGGAAAAGGGAACCACATTCCGGCAAAAGTAGATGTCATGATTGCAGGGTGTGGACCTGCTGGACTTTGTCTAGCGGCTCAGCTTTCTCAACATCCGGAAATTACTACCGTTGTAGTAGAACCAAAGTCAGGTCCAATGGAAAAGGGGCAAGCAGACGGTATTAGTGTAAGATCAATGGAAATGTTTCAAACATTCGGGTTCGCGGAACGCATTAAAGAAGAATCGGTTTGGATCAACGAAACAACGTTCTGGACTCCCGATCAAAAAACACCGACCAAAATTTCACGTGCAGGACGCGTTCAAGATGTGGAAGATGGCTTAAGTGAAATGCCACATGTGATCATCAATCAAGCGCGAATCCATGATATGTATCTTGAAATCATGGAAAAATCGCCAACAAGATTAGAGCCTTCGTACAATCATAAAATTATACATGTGGACATTGATAACGCAGATGATCAGTACCCGGTATCAATTCTTTTGGAGCAAACCAATCAAGAAAATCCCAAACAATTTACAGTCAGAGCAAGATATCTCGTAGGTTGTGACGGCGCGAGAAGTACAGTCCGAAAATCAATTGGTGCAAAACTAGACGGAGATGCCGCACACCAAGCATGGGGTGTCATAGATGTGTTGCTAAACACCGATTTTCCCGACATTCGTATGAAATCTATCATTCAATCCGCGCATGACGGAAGTATTCTGATCATCCCACGAGAAGGTGGGTATTTAGTTCGCTTTTATGTTGAACTTGATAAGTTGTCAGAGACTGAAAGGGTCTCAGAAAGAGGGTTGACCGAAAAAGACATTATCGACAGAGCGAACAAGATTTTATCGCCCTACTCAATCGATGTTAAAGAAATCGTTTGGTGGTCAATTTATGAAATCGGTCACCGGATTACCAATAGCTTTGATAATACAGGTGTTTCTGAAGGTCTAAGTCGTGATCCTTGCGTTTTTATAGCAGGTGACGCCTGCCATACTCACAGTCCAAAAGCAGGCCAGGGAATGAATGTGTCTATGGGGGATACATTTAATCTGGGCTGGAAACTGATTTCTGTTTTATTGGGGTATTCGGATAAGACATTATTGCACACCTACTCGGAAGAGCGCCAAAAAACCGCTCAGGCGTTAATCGATTTTGATCATGAATGGTCCAGGGCCGTATCCAAAAAATCTGACCCAGCATTATCTGAAATGCCGACAGTGCAAAGAAAGTTCCTGGAAGGTGGTAAATTTACAGCTGGTTTAACAGTGAAATATCAGCCTTCTACTCTAACGCAAAATGATGAATTTCAAAACTTAGCTAAAGGATTTCCGATAGGTGAACGTTTTCACTCAGCGATGGTAGACCGCCTAGCTGATGCAAAACCCATGCAGCTCGGACATACTCAGAATTTTGGGTATCGCTGGACACTCTTTATTTTCGCACCGCAAGACAAAGAATTGCGATCAACACAGTTGCGATCAACCTTGGATTCATTGGAACAGGAGGACAGATCACCGATACGAAAGTCATCTATTATCGGTCTAGATCCAGATCAACTACTAGATCTGCGTATTATCTATCCAGAAAATTTCCGTGAATTAGAGTATTCCGATATGCACTCTGTCCTGAAGCCACGGAAAGGAAAATATGGTTTAGTCGACTACGAAAAGGTATTCTGTGCGCAAAAGGGAATAAATTCAAACATATTCGACCTTCGTGAAGTAAATCGTACTAAAGGTGCAATGGTTTTAGTTCGACCAGACCAATATGTCTCAACTGTCCTGCCGATTGATGCGACAACAGAATTGTTCGGTATTCTGGAAGATGTTTGGCCAAATTTAAATGTATAAAAGAGGTGGCAGACAGCAACAAATAAGTGCTCGTGGAATAACGCTCATTCAATAGGCCTAAGGAGTAAAAGTTGCTAAATGAGTTCATTTGAAATCTTAGATTATATCGGGGTTGCGCTATTTGCGGCGACGGGGGCACTATCTGCATCGCGTAAAGAACTCGATATTGTTGGCTTTATTTTTCTAGCTTCCGCGGCAGGCATTGGTGGAGGTACTGTAAGGGATTTAATACTCGGCGTCCCTATTTTTTGGATCGAAAACTCTATTTATTTGTGGGTTTGTTCAGGAACAGCACTGTTCATCTATTTCGCTGCACCATTCGTTGAATCACGCTACAAAGTTTTGTTATGGCTCGATGCAATTGCGCTTGCAGCGTACAGTATATTTGGAACTCAAAAAGGCATGTTATTAACCGGATCTGAAACGATAAGTATCGTCATGGGCGTATTTACCGGCGTATTGGGTGGGATTATTCGCGACATATTGGCTCGCGAGAGATCAATTCTATTGAAAAGAGAAATTTACGTAGCTGCGAGCGCTGCCGGAGCGTGTGTGTTTTTAGGACTTCAGGGTTTGGGATTTATTTCTGTCGTTTCAGCATTAGCAGGGTTCATTTGTGTACTTATAATACGAGGAGGTACAATTATGTTTGGATGGAGATTACCTGCGTATAGATCATCACCCGGTCGTGACCCTGAAGAAATAATGAAGTAAATACGCAAGTTATCAATTTTGTTGGGTACTTTTTCAATATATGTCGTGTTCAATTCCACGTTGAAACATCATAGGCGATACAAATCGCTTAAGGCCTAAAATTATAAAAATTTTTCAAAGCAATCTTTAGTTAGTCACTATGCGATGCATTTGTAGTGCACTTGGACTTTCCAATTCGCGGAATGCGCTGCACAGCTTTTGCTACAAAATGCACATAAACTCCAAGTACTACACTCTAAAAAGCAGAACCAATCACAAAGAGTCACGTTACATTCACGCTTACTTTCGAATACCAGATCAGTTCTCGTAACAAATGACTTATGATCCAGCTGCGTTTGGCTGGCGTAAACAATATACACGACGCTATAGCTTAGGAGGCTACTATGAAAGCCATGAGGAACTTTTGGGCGCGTGAATGGTTAATGAGAGATATTGGCTCACGACATGGTACCAATGATGTATCAACGATCATCAAAATTGCACAAGCTGCTGGTTTATTAGGTTCAAACGCGGAGATGACAGAGGCAGGCCAAATCTACGTGGCCGCTAATCGACATCGCGTTGAAGTGCTGAAAAACGATACGATCATTTATCCCCTCTGAACACTTATTTACTAAGGTTTGCAATGATAGAAACAGCTTATGGTCTGAACCACGCATTCACAGCACCACATCGTATAGCTACAAAAGTTGGCAGCGACATCTTGGACCACGGTGGCAATGCCATTGAGGCAATGGTTGCTGCCGCCGCTACAATTGCTGTCGTATATCCACACATGAATGGCATCGGTGGAGATGGCTTTTGGCTGATACATAAGCCAGGATCGAGCCCAATCTCGATAGCAGCTTGCGGACGCGCTGGTAGTCTTGCCACTCCAACATTTTATAAAAATCATGGATTTCATCATATACCGGCGAGGGGGCCACTTGCAGCACTCACAGTACCCGGAACAATCGATGGTTGGCGTCTTGCGCTTGAACAATCACAACAAAATTTTTCGCTCTCAGAATTGTTGGCACCAGCAGTTGCACTTGCCAAAAATGGAATTGCTGTAACTAAAAACCAATCTATTACGACTGAGGAGAAATTAAGCACCTTGGAGGATGTACACGGTTTTTCGAATATTTTTCTTTCGGATGGTCGTGTGCCACAACCAGGTGAGAAGATGGTACAATCAGCACTGGGCAATACGCTAGAAGCAATTGGATTGTATGGTACAAACTTCTTTTACAAAGGCGATATTGCCGAAACACATGCGGCTTTCTTAAAAGAGCACGGAAGCCCCATCACACTTAAGGATATAGAGAGCCAAAAGGCAGAAATTCTAAAACCTTTATCTATCCAAACTTCTAGCGGAACGTTATTCAACTTGGCACCACCCACCCAAGGGATGTCCTCTCTTGGAATTTTGGGAATCTTCGATCGTCTCAATATTAAAGAATCAGAAACCTTTGAACATATTCACGGATTGATTGAAGCCACCAAGCGCGCATTTATTGTTCGCAATGCGAAATTGGGAGACGCCGCACATATGGAATATCCTCCCGAACATTATCTCACAGACGACTATCTAACCGGCGAAGCAGCAAAAATAGATTTTTCTACTTCGCTCTCATGGCCATATGAACCAAAGGACGGTGATACGATTTGGATGGGGGCAACCGATAAAGACGGCATTTCAGTCAGTTTTATACAATCGGTCTTCTGGGAATTCGGTTCAGGACTTACCTGTGCAGACACTGGAGTATTTTTTCAAAACCGTGGTGCAGGCTTTTCGTTAGATCCAGGCCCCAACCAATTGGCACCAGGTAAACAACCATTCCACACGCTCAATCCTGCGATGGCACTTTTGAATGACGGGCGCGTTCTTTCATATGGTACCATGGGCGGCGAGGGACAACCTCAAACACAATCTGCGCTGTATACCCGTTATGCTCAATTCGGTAGTTCATTACAGCAAGCCATCACAATGCCTCGGTGGCTTTTGGGCAAAACCTGGGGTGATGCAACAACAACGCTAAAATTTGAGGAAAACTTTGAAAAAGACATCATTGATCGCATGCGTGGTGTTGGCCATGAGGTAGAACTCGTTCCATCGTTTAATAGTATGATGGGACATGCTGGAGCCATAGTTCGACATGAAAACGGCACAGTTGAAAGTGCAAATGATCCACGTTCAGATGGGTGGGCTTACGCACGTTAATCCTTGTATTTGGAAGTATTGGGTTAGCTCACTGGGTGGACCTCAATGTCCAAGATGAACGCAGTATCATCTCGCGGGTGTCGCACGCGAATCCGCTGACTACAGTATTTGGCTCATAACGCCGACAAGTCTATAAAAGTGTATTTTTGATGTGAAGAATTCTCACAAAGAACAGTGTTCTTTCACTAATTTTCGGAACCAATGGTTGTTCTGAGTACGCACAATCTCGATCAAAAGTGCTTGCAAAGCGGAACACTTTGGAATTACCTACTTTCGTCTGGCAATAAAGGCATTGCGCGCTGCTGCTAGTATCACGGTGATTGGTTGAACCGTTCGTGCGCTCCATCCATTCCGTGATTTCAGTTCGAGTAAAATCCGACGGAAAGTTTGGCATGGAGAGGTGCAGTATGCTTATTAATAACCAGCTCGAGAAATGGGATCGCGAGAATTTCTTTCATCCTTCTACACATTTGGCTGACTTTGCACGCGGAGACCTTGCTCAACGAATTATTGCAAATGGTGAAGGCTGCTATATTACAGATACCGAAGGGCGAAAGAGTCTCGATGCATTTGCTGGCTTATATTGCGTCAATGTTGGATACGGGCACAGCGAAATCTCAGATGCCATCGCTGAGCAAGCGAAAGAGCTTGCGTATTACCATGCGTATGTAGGTCATGGAACGGAAGCTTCGATCACACTCTCCAAAATGATATTGGAGCGTGCCCCAAGCCATATGTCAAAAGTCTACTTTGGCCTATCAGGATCAGATGCAAACGAAACCAACATCAAGCTTGTTTGGTACTACAACAACGTATTGGAGCGACCCGAAAAGAAAAAGATTATCTCTCGCTGGCGCGGTTACCATGGGTCTGGTTTGATGACGGGTTCATTGACAGGCCTCGATTTGTTTCATCAAAAATTCGATCTGCCGTTACAAAACGTATTTCACACAGAGGCACCTTATTTTTACAGGCGTGCTGATATGGGAATGGATGAACAACAATTTGTAAAACACTGTGTTAACGAACTTGAGGAACTTATCAATAGAGAGGGGAACGACACTATCGCAGCGTTCATCGGCGAGCCCGCTTTGGGAACTGGTGGATTAGTGCCCCCACCTCAGGGATATTGGCCGGCCATTCAGGCTGTTCTAAAAAAATACGACATCCTTCTCATTGCTGACGAAGTTGTGACCGGCTTCGGCCGACTAGGCTCAATGTTCGGTTCTGATCATTACGACATGCAGCCAGATCTAATCACTATCGCAAAAGGCCTCACCTCAGCCTATGCACCACTTTCCGGTTCAATTATCAGCGATAAAATGTGGAAGATATTAGAACAAGGAACCGATCAATACGGGCCAATTGGTCATGGATGGACATATTCTGCGCACCCTATTTCTGCCGCTGCCGGAGTGGCAAATTTAAAGTTACTTGACGATTTGAATTTGATTCAAAATGTCAAAGAGGTCGGTCATCACTTCAAAAGTGCACTCATCGATGCAGTAGGCGACCATATGAATGTGGGAGAGGTGAGAGGCGAAGGACTGATGTGCGCTGTGGAACTTGTCGCAGATAAGGTCGATCGCGCATTTTTCAAAGCAGATCAAAAGATAGGTTATCAAGTTGCTGCAGCTTTATTATCACATGGCGTTATTGCACGCGCAATGCCGCAAGGCGACATCATCGGCTTTGCACCCCCCTTCTGCATCAGCAAAGCTCAAGCAGAAGAAGTGGCGCAGAAGTTAGCTACGAGTATTAAAGATGTATTGGGTTGAGCTTCGTAAGAAACTAGGATCCTGAGTAGGGATCGAATAAATTTCAACTATATGTCAGAATATAATTTTCACTTCTGTGGGTTAAAGGAAGCTGCCGTTACCCTGTTCCAATATGAAGACAATCGAGCATCTTCTACATGCTGTCCGCGTATCAAAGCACCATCTTCAACCTTAGGATAAATTTGGTCTGCCAAAACGATTTGGCTCCCTGATAATCTCCTTACGATATGCCGACGCGTCAACTCATTTGTGTGCGATAATCCAGCAGCCTCCAGTAGCTCTTTTAGGGCATACCGCGTATTACGCTGAAAATTATATACTCGTTTAGCACGAGACTCTACGTCTAAAGCGCGATAGCGCTTTTTATCCATGGTAGCCACACCTGTCGGGCAATGACCCGAAGAGCAATCTCGTGCTTGTATGCAGCCCAGAGAAAACATGAACGGTCTTGCCATATTACACCAGTCAGCACCAAGCGCACAAATCCTTACAACATCATATGCGCTGACTAACTTACCCGATGCAGCTATTTTTACTCGATCTCTAAGCCCAGCGCCTTTTAAACTGTTATCTACAAAAACAACGGCATCACGGAGCGGACACCCTAGGTGATCTGTAAACTCAACTGGCGCAGCACCAGTCCCACCTTCAGAGCCATCAACCGTTATAAAATCAAGTATGATATCTGCTTCGACCATTGTTTTAACAATCGCTATGAGTTCCCAAGGGTGACCAATACAAAGCTTGATACCCACTGGCTTACCTCCAGAAAGATCGCGCAACTTGTCAGCAAATTTAAGTAATTCGATGGGGCTTGAAAATTCTGAGTGACTATGAGGCGATATAACATCCGTGTAAGCTTCAACACCCCTTGTGTCCGCTATCTCTGGGGTCACTTTTGGCGCAAGTAACATCCCCCCATGTCCGGGTTTTGCCCCTTGGCTTAATTTGATTTCTATCATCTTTACTTGGTCTAGTTTTGCTTTTTTAGAAAACTTTTCAGGATCAAAACGGCCATCAATCGTTCGACAACCAAAGTACCCAGTGGATATTTGCCAAATAGTGTCCGCACCACCCAGTTCATGATATTTCGATAATGATCCTTCGCCCGTATTGTGTGCGAAACCGCCTAACTTAGCACCGGAAGACATTGCTTGTATTGCATTCGGGGACAATGAGCCAAAGCTAGTCCCAGAAATATTCAAAACGGAAATAGAATATGCATTCGGCCCGGAACCAACCAAAACACGGAAATCGTCATCCGTAATCTTCGTTGGATTAATAGAGTGGTTTAGCCACGTGAAATCATCAGAATACTGATCTTTATCGGAGCCAAAAGGACGAGCTGCTAGAAGTGATTTTGAACGTTGATAGACCATCGATCTCTGATTTCTTGAGTACGGTAACTCGTCATTATCGGACTCCCAGAAATACTGACGTAATTCTGGTCGTATAGATTCAAAGAAGAACCGAAATCGGCCAATAAGCGGGAAATTTGCAAGAACCGGCCGAGTCTTCTGAAAAAAATCATACAAACCTGTGAAAAATAAACCGAACGAGACAATGCATATTAACTGAAACCAGATATTATTAGATGCGAAATAAAGAGAAATAACACCCACAACAGCGGTGTATAGAAGTGCTGAGTACCGGCTCCAAAATATATTCATAGTCCCAACCATCATATTTTTATCCTGAAACCAGATTACTGCACATATGTTTGATTGGTAAACCTTTCATAAAAACTGTGTTCTTTAATTAGGGTGCACACAGAGTGTAGAACACCAGAATTCCAACAGACGGACACATGAAAAAGCATTTGTTTGATGTGTTTTTGATATTTTAAATAGTTTGGGTTAGGGTCCATCGCTCAAGTCCAAAGCTCGTTCATGAATTTGGTCTTCCACATTTCTCAGTGAACGTAGAAAGCTCACGTACAGCATTACCGTAAGTTGGATCATCTCTGGGCTGGCTTTGAAACAGCTAAAGGCGACAGGATTGGGCATAGTGAGTTGATTAATTTCCAGCGAGCCGTCGGGCAAGATAGTTATTGTTGCAGGTCCCGGAGCACTAAATTTATATTCAGAAACGTATTGTAATCAAACGTTTGTTTCGAATGACGTCCAAAGACCATCTATCAATTTTTGCAGAATTTAAACTTAACAAGTCGCCGACATGAGATATTTTAGCACCATTTATTGAAGCTATAATATCCGACTCTCTTAAACCTAAGCGTTGTGTTAGATTAGACACTTGAGTCAACATAACGCCCGTCGATCTCAAAGATAAATTGAAATCGTTTATAAGTTTTGGGTTAACTTGAGCAACAGTTGACTCAAAAAACGGTCCATTACTTTTCACATTCACTAATTTCGCTACTGGTTCGTCAGGCGCATTACGTAAGCTAATTTCAACTGAATTTTTTTGATCGCTGCGCAGGAAAGATACCGAAACGCTAGTCCCAACCCCTAGTATTGCCAAACGATAGCTCAACTCCAACTCGGAATTGATCTCGTAACCCTGAACGGATAATATTACGTCACCTATCCGCAAACCAGCACGATAAAATTCACTTTGTGGATGTATCTCAGTAATTAGCAGTCCAGTAGGATACCGCATGTTCAATGCATTCGCTAACGACTGATCGATATCTTGAACTTCTATACCCGCCCAAGGTCTTTCAAAGACTGACTTACCACTTTTTGCTTGCTCGACATATTTAGAAACAAGGTTGGCAGGAATTGCAAAGCCAATACCATTTGAACCGCCCGACTTTGTTAGAATGGAAGTGTTAATTCCAATGAGTTTTCCCGTCATGTCTACCAGCGCACCGCCGGAGTTTCCTGGATTGATAGGTGCATCTGTTTGAACGAAATAACCTGAATTTAAATCACCCCGAAGAACACTTTGAGATAAACCTGATACAATACCGCTTGTTATAGATTGCCCGATCCCGAATGGATTTCCAATAGCGAGAACCAAGTCACCCACCAATAACTCATCTGAGTCGCCAATCTCAATTGCATTAAGCCCACTAGGATTGATTAATCGAAGTACTGCCAAATCTACCGATTCATCTGCCAATAGAATCTCTGCATCAAACTCTCTTCGATCTTTTAGATGTACTTTTATTTCTTGGGCACCACCTACGACATGATAGTTCGATACAACTATACCATCCTCATCAACAATCACACCGGACCCGAGCGCATTCTGCAATCGCGGTCGTGAGCGTTGGAAATTATTGAAAAAATCTGAAAAAAACGGGTCATACTGAAACACATTTCGCCGCCCATTGATAAGACGTTTCGCATAGATGCTGACCACTGCAGGCGATGCAATCTCTACAATTGGCGAAAATGATAATTTGACATCTAAATTACTTGATGGGGTACTACGTTCTCCAAATGATGCCGATGCCAAAAATGAGAACATAACGAAGCAAAAGAGTCTAAACATCTGTTTTCGCCCAGCTTAGAATTTCAAGACGTTACGTATGGGTTAGATGATATATTTCAAGAATTTAGCTTTAAATTTTCTTATTCAATGAACATACATTTCGCTTTGAATTGCGCTCAATCTGACAGCGCGCATTATACATATTTTTCAATCTTTTTCTAGCTTTTGTCACAAAAGAATTTTCGTTTTAATAAATGTAGAAGGAGTAAAAAATGAGCAAACTAATAAGGCTGGCAGACGTAATTGATGACAAAATTAGAAAAGAAAAAGAATTAGAATTTTATGAGAAAGAACTTCGAAAATTGCATCAAAAAATGGCAGTTCTGCGTCAAGAAATAGACGTGACAAACATAATTATCGATCTTGTAAAACATGAAAAGGTACGAGATTTCAAAAAAGAATTTGAAGATAAAAATTGAGATCTCTTATTTCGGCAATACTGATAATTTGTCAGGCAAAACTGAATTACTCTGTTTTTAGAACCTTGAACTCAAATTAAGTACTACCAACTATAGTAACTCAACTCATTGCGGAGGATTATATCATGAATATCGACCTTCAAACTGCGTACGAACGGATCCAAAATAGCAAGTCACCAATCGAAGAGGTTGGTACAATTATTATCAAAACGGGTGGACAGTGGGACCCTGCTGAGGCCGCTGATCCATCAAAGCTGTTCACGATACACCTTCACCAGATCCAAGGTGTAGGAATAGGTGCTGCGGCAGCACTCGATGATTGGATGCACAAGACGAGAGAGTTTCTTGGAGCTGAGATGGTTTTGGATCGTATTTAAACAAACGAAACCGTTGCGACTTATTACAATCAATGAAAAAACATGCTTAGGCGGGCCTTTAGTTCAATTGGCTAGAGCAGAGCGCCAATAAAGCTTTGGTTACGGGTTCAAGTAAGTCCGTGCCAACCAACAAATTCGTGGCTCAACCGGATAGAGCAGCCCACTCCCAAGGGATAGGTTGCAGTTTCAAACCCTGAGATCCCAACAGACGAACACAGCAAAAAATGTGCGTTTTATATCATTCCTCAATCTCAGAAGATTTTGCCCAGAGGTTAATGCCTAGATCGCCAGATAGCGTATCAATCTCAGCAAGTTCAGTGTCCGTAAAGCTAAGGTTATCGACGGCGCCGGCGCAATCTGCAACTTGTTGCGAACTCGAAGCACCGATCAAGGCTGTAGTGACACGATCACGTCTTAGCACCCAAGCTAAAGCCATTTGTGCTAAAGTTTGTCCACGTCCATTAGCTAACTCGTTTAATGCATTTAAGTTTTTCACCAACTCAGGGGTAATCTTCTGTTTGTCGAGACTTTTAGCCTGATTAGCGCGGCTTTGCGCCGGAACACCACCCAGATATTTATTTGTTAGTAAACCTTGAGCTAGTGGCGTAAACGCTATCGAGCCAATCCCTAAATCATCTAGCGTGTTTAGCAAACCCTCGTCTTCCACCCAACGATTTAACATGTTGTAACTTGGTTGATGTATTAAACATGGTGTGCCCAAATCATTCAAGATCGCGACAGCTTCTCTCGTGCGCTTGCTATTATAGCTAGAGATACCGATATAAAGCGCTCGTCCTGATCTCACAATGTGATCCAATGCCCCCATTGTTTCTTCCAAAGGTGTATCTGGATCGAAGCGGTGTGAATAGAAAATATCAACATAGTCTAACCCCATGCGCTTTAGTGACTGATCGCATGAAGCAATCAAATACTTCCTGCTGCCCCACTCTCCGTATGGTCCAGGCCACATGTCATATCCAGCTTTAGAACTGATAATTAATTCATCTCTGTAATTTGCAAAATCCGTTTTCAAAATTTCACCGAATGCTGTCTCTGCACTTCCGGGACGTGGTCCATAATTATTCGCAAGATCAAAATGCGTAATTCCATGATCGAATGCAGCCCGACAAATCTCCCTCTTACTTTGGTGGGTGAAATCTTCCCCAAAGTTATGCCACAATCCAAGTGAAATAACGGGTAATTTAAGGCCAGAATTACCACATTTTCGATAAAGCATTTCATCATAGCGGCATGGATTTGGTGCATAAATCATAGAACAACTCTAATAAGTAAAAACTTCCAAGAAACTATTTTGATACGCTGTGGAATTCAATAATGAACGTTTTTCTGCTTCAGGACTTGATTATCTTGTGGGCTATTTCAGGAGTGGATCAGAGACCAATCTTGCACCAACAGTTAACTTGGTCCATTCAGATAAGGCTGCTCAAGCCCTACACAGTCAACGATTTTGGTCATTTTTGACCCGCTAGATTAGAAATCACAGTAATGTTGAGAATTTTAGGTGCTAAAAGCTTTGCCAAAGGCGACAGCCGGAAGCGTCGTGTTTAAACCAGACACAAAATGGCAAATGCTCATGCTATTAGTTGATGACTTCATACATAGAAACTTTTTGATCTTCAGCTAATGCACCAATTTACCCCGAAACAAACTATCATGGCTCTCTTTGTACCACTTTTGTGGGGTTTAGGGTTCGTATTTGCAAAAGGTGCAATCAATCATTTTCCACCAATTTTGCTGATGGCATTTCGCTTTTCATTGACAGCTTTAGTATTGGTTTGGTTCACACCACTACCTGTAGGAAAGTTTTTTCAACTTTTTAAAATCGCAATTGTTGCAGCCGCTATTCAATACAGCCTTACGTTCACTGGTGTTAAAGGTTTAGAGGCAGGGCTGGCATCAATCATTGTTCAGCTGGAAGTTCCCTTCCTCGTTATTCTTGGAGCACTACTCCTGAGGGAAAAGCCTGGTTACAAGAAGTGGATTGGCATAGCCGTATCGTTTGTGGGTGTTGCGATTATGAGCCAACAAGATGAACTGAGCGGAAGTTTTATTTCTATCGCTTTGGTGCTCAGTGGTTGCTTTGCATGGGCTCTAGGTCAGGTTATGATCAGAAAACTTAAAAATGTTTCAGGAATGCAAGTTACCGCCTGGATAGCAGTTTTTGCTGCTCCACAATTATTTTTAATGTCAGCGATATTTGAGAATGGGCAAGTAGAAGCAATTAAGACTGCTAACTCATTGGTATGGTGGACCGTTCTATACCTTGGCCTGATAATGACATGCCTAGGTTATTACTTCTGGAACACGTTGATACGGCACCATGATGTAAGTAAAGTCGCGCCATTCTTACTGTTACTCCCGGTCTTTTCTGTCTTAGGTGGAAATCTTTTCTTGGGTGAAACAATCACATTAGAAAAGTTTTATGGCGGAGCTACGATCTTATTGGGAATTGGAGTTATAGTGCTCAACCCAAAATTTTTCTCGATGGTAAACCAATAGAAAAAAGTTTAGGATTATGAATATAAACTCTCGGCATCAAATCAAATTCTCAATTCTTTCCCAAACGCACTGACGGTAAACATTCTGACACCCGCCGTTTACTAACTTAAAATCATATCTGCAGCTTTTTCAGCAATCATAATAGTCGGCGAATTCGTATTACCACTTGTTATTGTTGGCATAATTGAAGCATCAACTACTCGAAGATTACCAATGCCTCGCATTCTAAGTCTTTGATCAAGCGGCGCAGTTTCGTCAGCGCCCATCCGCACAGTGCCAACTGGATGAAATATCGTGGTACCAATATCTCCAGCAGCTTTAATCAAATCTTCATCTGCATCCGAATAAATTCCAGGTTTGATTTCATGCGGTTTGTATTTGGACATTGGTCCATGCGACATAATTCTTCGCGCTTGTCTAATGGCAGAAACCGCTGTCTGCTTATCGCCTTCGGTGCTCAAATAGTTTGGGGAGATTCTGGGTGCATCGTTTGGGTTGTTTGAGGAGATGCTTACTGTACCACGGCTCTCTGGTCGTAGATTACAAACACTTGCAGTAATTGCGGGGAATTCGTGCAATGGCTGACCAAAAGCTTCAAGCGATAATGGTTGAACATGGTACTCTAGGTCTGGGGTTTCTAAATCTGGACGTGACTTAGAAAATGCTCCAAGTTGTGAGGGAGCCATAGACATGGGACCTGAGCGTTTGAATAGATACTCAAGCCCAATTTTGGCTTTTCCAAATATCGAATTAGCCATTGTGTTTAACGTGTTTGCTCCCTCCAATTTCCATGCACAACGCAATTGCAAATGGTCTTGTAGATTTTGACCAATTTCATTTTGTTGTAACTCAACCTCGATACCATTTTCCGCCAACACTGAACCTGGTCCAATTCCAGATAAGTGTAACAGCTGTACCGATCCAATAGCTCCTGCGGATAAAATGACCTCAGCATTCACGCGGGCAGTTTTGATTTGCCCATTTTGCATATATTGCACCCCTACAGCTTGCCCGCTCTCAATTATAACGCGCTGGGTCATCGCTTTTGTTTCGACGCGCAACTTATCGCTTTTAGTTGAACGCAAAAAAGCCTTGGCTGTATTCAACCGCCAACCGTTCTTCTGGTTTACTCTAAAATACCCAACACCTTCGTTGTTACCTGTATTAAAATCCGAGGTTTTTGGGATACCCTCATGTGTTGCAGCAGACATCCAATCATCTAAAACCTCCCAATGCAGCCGTTGATTATCGACGCGCCATTCACCACCAGCTCCATGCATATCTGATGCACCATCAACGTAGTCTTCTGACTTTTTGAAATATGGTAGGACGTCATCCCATCCCCATCCGGTCAATCCTGTTTGCCGCCATCTATCGTAATCTGCTGCCTGACCGCGTAAATAAAGCATCCCGTTAATCGAAGAACATCCCCCCAAGACCTTGCCACGTGGATAAATAAGCGACCGACCATTTAAACCCAGCTCACTCTCTGTGCGAAATTGCCAATCTGTACGAGGATTATCTATGCAATACAAATACCCCATCGGGATATGAACCCAATGGTAATTATCATTTCCCCCTGCTTCTAAGAGCAAAACTGTGTTGCCTGCTTCTGACAAGCGTTTAGCCAAGACACAGCCAGCACTTCCCGCACCAACTATCACAAAATCATATGTCATGACGCTATTACATCCCCAATAATTCGGACGAAAATTATTTTCACTGGCAATTTAAGTCATTGATATTGTTTTGGAAAGTGGTGCCCGCGAGCGCAACCATACTTCTTTAAATTATCATTTAATTATAGATAGTTAAAAGACTCCTAAAATATGAAGGTAGTCCTAAAAGCGGTCCCGACTAGCAGTGAGATCCACAAGACAGAATGACTATAATTTGGATTAACTCAGGGTTGTTTTTGAAATAGAGGAAGGATACTCAATTGTGCCGGCGTGATTAGCTAATTCCTTAGGCGCTGACTGAGATGGTGGTTTATTCAGATGGACCCACCTGCGCAATATTCTTAGGCTAGCTTACTCGTGCCACCCGCAGAACCCCTGCAGGTTCCAGTGTCCCGTGGGGGGTGTCCATCGGTTCGCAGTCATAGTTGAACCAGAATTCCTCAGTCTTTGTCATGCGCCTACGCACACCTTGGGGCAGTTGCAGTGTTTCGATGTTGGATTCTGTAAGCAGACGATCATAAAATTGAATTAGCGTTTCATGTTCAAGATACGCGCCCAAATATATAGATTTCCCATTTTGCACCGCAATCGCACTACCCTTCTGATCTGTCAAAATAGGGTCGGCAGATCCCTCCAAAACTTCGCGATAACGCAGCGCATGTCCGCCGTTTGACAATGGAATAGGCATGTCCGCACGGGTCGTATCAACGCGCGAGACGGTGACGTCTAAACTCGACAAATTGGGTGGAAGTGGATTAGCGATGCGAAGCGTTTCTGCTCGCGAATTTGTTGCAGGGCCATAGATAACCATTGCATCGGTATTTTCTAAGCGCGATAGCAGGCCTGCATCCATATGCATCAAACCTGGCGCGATGATACATTGATAATCCGAAAACTCAGGATGCGACGCTGGCAAAATATCGATATTAAGGCCCATCTTACGTAGGGCGCGATAGTGATCAAAGACCAAGTCAAAATAATCGCCATCTTTCACGTGGTTCAACGCTGCCCATGAAAAATCTGCATCGTAATCAAAGATTATAGCGACATCCGCCATTTCACAGTCTGTCGTTGGGGATTGTAGCAATTCCTCAGCAACCTGTGCAGCTTCAAAATATGCCGTGGCCTTTGCGCTGTCGGGTCGCAAAATGCCCGCGTGCATCTGCTCCTGTGCAAATGGGGCCTGTCGCCATCGGAAATACGCAACGGTTTCTGCCCCATGGGCAAATGCCTCCCACGTCCATAAGCGCACCATTCCTGGCAGCGGATCTGGGTTAACAGGTGCCCAGTTTACCGGGCCTGGTTGTTGCTCCATGATCCACCAACGCCCCTTGCCGACACTGCGATATAGATCGTGATGAAAGGCCTGAAAATCGGGGTCACCCTGGCGCATGAAACGGCGTTGTTTTTCTTGGCTAGCGCCTGCACGATCTGCCAAAAAGCCGATTGGATAACTGTCCCATGTAGCGATATCCAAATCGTTACCAACATTGAAATGATCAAAATCGGTGACCCGTCCCATGTAGTTGTGGGAAATGGGTGCGTTGGAGTATTCTCGGATGATGTCACATTGCAGGCGATTGAATGCCACCACCTGATCCGATGTATAGCGACGGAATTCCAACCAATGCGCTGGGTTCGCCTCAGTTACGGTTAGGTTTGGCAGGTCAATTTCAAGATACCCCGCGTATTCCATGGACCAAAATACGTTTCCCCATGCAGCGTTTAGATTTGCAATGTCGTTTCCGTATTTGTTTGCAAGCCATTTTTGAAACCCAATGCGTGCCGCATCTGAATAGGAAAGCGTGGTATCATGGCATCCGTATTCATTATCTGTTTGCCATGCCCCCAATGCAGGATGCGAACCGTACCGTTCGGCCAAACGTGTGACAATATCACGACATTGTTCGCGATATCCAAGGTGTGAAAAGCAATAATGCCGCCGCGATCCGAATTTACGCGGATTGCCCTGTAAATCACAAGCAAACATATCGGGGTACTTGTCGCAGACCCATTTTGGAGGTGTTGCTGTTGGTGTTCCCAACACAACCTTTAACCCATGTCGATGCAATGTATCGAATGCACGATCAAGCCATTCGAAATTGAATTGCCCCTCACTTGGTTCCACTTGGGACCAAGAAAACTCACCAATCCGTACCCAAGTCAGACCCAGTTTGGCCATTTGGCGTGCATCTTCTTCCCAGATGTTTTCTGGCCAATGTTCTGGATAATAGCAGGTACCAAGCGTGCGCTTCATGGATGAACTACGCTGCGTCATAGGCCGCCACCAAGGTTGCAGCATTGGATGCAATTTCCGCAACGCTCATGCCGGGCTTATATAGGTTTGATCCCACGCCAAAGCCCGTGATGCTCGCCGCCTTCCACGCTTGAAAATCAGGGGCACCAACGCCACCCACGGCATAGGTCTTGGCCGTTTTGGGCAGAACGGCTTTTAACGCATTGAACCCATCAAGACCAAGTTTAAAAGCGGGGAAGAATTTCAATCCATCCGCACCGTTCTGCAGCGCGCTGATACATTCGGTAGGGGTAAATACCCCGGGATAGGAAAGCATGCCCGCAGCCTTGGTTGCCATAATCACATCTGGATCGGCATTCGGGCTAATCACCATTTCGCATCCGATATCTGCAAGTGTTTTTACCTCATCCTGATGAAGCACGGTTCCCGCACCAATGGTTGCATCCGCCCCAAAGGCATTGGCCATTTTTTCGATCGACTGAAACGGGTCAGGAGAATTTAAGGGCACTTCAATCTTGGTAATCCCTGCCTGAATTAATGCCTGAGTGATGCCATGCACCTCAGTTGGTTGAATACCACGTAGGATTGCAATCAATTCGCGTTGCATAGTTATCCTTTTCCATTTCGTATCGCGATCAGACCGAGAAGCGTTGGTGCCGCACTTAGGTTCAAATCAACGGACTTCCCAACCGCCTCTAACACAGATTTGTATAGCGAACAGAGTGCTTCTTCGCCAATAAGCGTAATTGGTAGGTGGTTCCACTGACGCTCCATTGCGGCAACTTCCTGACCGATCAGGATGCCAGATAAGCGTGCACTTAAAACCGTAGCATCAGTATCGTTAACAAGATGTTGAGCGCGCAATCGAAACAATTGAGAGGAGACATCAGTAGGGTTTTCAAACGCGGACTTTGCCGCATCGACAAAATCGGATTGCGAAAAACATTCGCCCGATACCGAATGTTTTAAAACCGAATTTCGGGATAAAAGATCATAGACTTCACCCGTCATAAACGTCTGAAATACAACCACCCGACCATTTTGAACATGCACCCATTTAGAATGGGTCCCAGGCAAACAAATGAGGCCATTGTAGTCGGGCGTTTGTTTCAGAAAACCCGCGATTTGTGTTTCTTCACCGCGCATGACGTCGGCAGGATCAGGCTGTTTTATACCCGGCAAAATGCGTACCATTATTCGCGGGTCTGCGGTAGGAACTGTAACTGCTTGGTTTAGTGCGGGCGTGTTGCAGGGTGCGGTCAAGTACCCTGCATCTTGCCATCCCTGCCGCGCACCTGCCATGCCACACACCAATACTTCGGTGATCCCTTTACCTGACAAGTGATGATCTATGTGTGATATTAAAACGCCTTCATATTCAGACGCGGTTAGGGCGCCCATGCCCATTTGAACTTTGGTTTCATCCAATACATTGCCCGCCTGATCACACTGCCAGATGCGCAGGTTTGTTGTTCCCCAATCTACTGCAATCCAATTTGGGTTCATGACTGTTTCGGTCATACTGCCACTCCCCCTAGAACCCACATCCTATCAGGAAAGTGATTGGGAAGATCAACACCATGTGCCATCAAAAATCCTCCACTTAATCTAAGCGTTCCAGCATCAAGAGCGTTCGTGCCACGAGACGCGGCGGTTTTTTCATCGCGATT
>JBMTQO010000011.1:0-53481 GCA_049446275.1 Paracoccaceae bacterium
CGGAAGCCTGCGCCCTCTTTATGCATATCGATAAAGATTTCGCCCAAGGACCCGTCAGAATACTCACCTGTCCGCAGATAAACCTTGTGACCACCCACGATTGCCTTCTGCGTATACCCTTTGCGACGCTCTGGCATTTTTTCACGTTCGGTTTTGATGATCTCTTTGATCACGACCTTTTCCACGATCTTTTCTGCAATCACGGCGGCTTTCTCTTGCGGGGTTCCTGTTTCCAGGATTTCCGCTGCGTCCTCATCGTCTTCGATCAATGCGGCTGCCAATGGTTGTGATAATTTTGACCCATCGCGATACAGCGCGTTCGCTTTGGTCCCCAATGACCAGCTTAGCTCATACGCCCTTTGACAATCTTCGATTGTTGCATCGTTTGGCATGTTGATTGTTTTTGAAATCGCACCAGAGATGAACGACTGTGCCGCGGCCATCATCGTGATGTGGCTATTGACCGATAGGTAGCGTTTGCCTTTTTTGCCGCATGGGTTTGCACAGTCAAAGATGTGCAAATGCTCTTCTTTCAGGTGCGGTGCCCCCTCGAGAGTCATTGTCCCGCAAACATGGTCGTTTGCTGCGTCAATTTCGGTTCGCGTGTAGCCCAAGTGGCGTAGCATATCAAAGGATGGATCGTTGAGCTTTTCTTGCGGAATGCCCAACACTTTGGTGCAAAACTCTTCTCCCAGCGTCCATTGATTGAACACGAACCGGATGTCGAATGCTGTTCCTAAGGCGGCTTCAATTTTATCCAACTCTAACTTGCCAAATCCATTGCCGATCAGGCTTGTGTGGTTGATCACAGGCGCATTGCCTATGGTTGCATGACCCACAGCGTAGGAGACGATTTCCTCGACCTGGGAGCTGCCATAACCCAATTTTGCCAATGCAGACGGAACTGAACGGTTAATGATTTTAAAATAACCACCGCCTGCTAGCTTTTTAAATTTTACGAGCGCAAAATCTGGTTCGATACCTGTTGTGTCACAATCCATGACCAGCCCGATTGTACCAGTTGGGGCAATCACAGATACCTGTGCGTTCCGATAGCCGTGTTTTTCACCCAGTGCCAATGCATTGTCCCATGCGGCAAGTGACAAATCGATCAATGATTTGTCTGGGCAGTTCGCATGATCCAATGGGACGGGTTTGACGGCCAATGCCTCATACCCGTCTGTAGCACCTTGTGCTGCGCGACGGTGGTTGCGTATGACACGCAACATATGCCCCGCGTTCTTGGCATAGCCTGGGAATGTTCCCAATTCTGCCGCCATTTCTGCAGATGTTGCGTAGGACACCCCCGTCATGATTGCAGTCAATGCACCGCACAGCGCGCGACCTTCATCACTGTCATAGCCAAAGCCCATGTTCATCAACAATCCGCCAATGTTTGCATAACCAAGGCCAAGTGTGCGGAAATCATAAGAACGCTGAGCGATCTCTTTTGATGGGAACTGCGCCATCAAAACCGAGATTTCCAATGTTACGGTCCAAAGGCGTGTGGCGTGCATGTAAATGTCTGACTGAAACTTTCCATTCCTAAGGAAGGTTAAAAGGTTCATGGAAGCCAAGTTACATGCGGTGTCGTCTAAGAACATATATTCCGAACATGGGTTCGATCCGCGGATTTCGCCATCTTCAGGGCATGTGTGCCATGCGTTCACAGTGTCGTGGAATTGAATACCTGGGTCGGCACAGGCCCAAGCGGCATGCCCAACGTCCTGCCAGAGATCACGGGCCTTGATGGTTTTTGCAACGCTGCCATCTGTGCGGCGGATCAAATCCCAATCGCCATCTTCTTCGACAGCTTTCAAAAACGCGTCTGTTACGCGAATAGAGTTGTTGGAGTTTTGACCAGAAACGGATGCATAGGCCTCTGAATCCCAATCGGTATTGTATGTTGGGAATTCAATTGATGTGTATCCCTGCCGCGCATAATCTAATACACGTTTCACATACGTCTCTGGAATTGCAACCCTTTTCGCCTCACGAATGGCTTTTTTAAGTGTTTCGTTCTTAGCTGGGTCAACGGCGTCTTCCGTGCTGCCGTCCCAGGCACGAATGGCCGAGAAGATTTCATTCAAACGCTGTTCATGCATTTTCGAACCAGCGACGATTGACGCAACTTTTTGCTCTTCTTTCACTTTCCAGTTGATGAATTCTTCGATGTCTGGGTGGTCGGCATCACAAATAACCATTTTGGCTGCTCGGCGTGTTGTGCCGCCTGATTTGATTGCACCCGCCGAACGGTCGCCAATTTTCAAAAAGCCCATAAGGCCAGAGGATTTACCGCCTCCTGACAGAGCCTCACCCTCACCACGAAGTGAGCTGAAGTTTGTGCCTGTTCCAGAGCCGTATTTAAACAAACGTGCTTCACGAACCCACAAATCCATAATACCGCCTTCGTTCACCAAATCGTCAGAAACAGATTGGATGAAGCATGCGTGGGGCTGTGGGTGTTCATAGGCGCTGTTTGATTTAACCAACTTCCCTGTTTTGTAATCAACATAGTGGTGGCCTTGGCTTGGGCCGTCGATCCCATATGCCCAGTGTAGACCCGTGTTGAACCATTGTGGACTATTAGGTGCGGCCATTTGGTTCGCTAACATGTAGCGCATTTCGTCATAGTAGGCGCTCGCGTCTTCCTCGGTGGTGAAATAGCCACCCTTCCAACCCCAGTATGCCCACGCACCAGCCAAACGATTAAACACTTGTTTAGCGGATGTTTCGCCAGTTTTCTCAGTTTCTGCCTTCTCTGCGACAGAACGCCACAAAAATTCCGGCACATTCTTTTCTCGAACGGTTTTTAAGGCAACAGGCACACCCGCCTTGCGGAAATATTTTTGTGCGATCACATCACTTGCTACCTGCGACCACGATTTTGGAACTTCTACTTCATCGAGATGAAACACCACCGTCCCATCTGGGTTACGTATTTCCGAGGACGTTTTGATAAATTCGATATCTGCGTATGCGTCCTGCCCTGCTTTTGTAAACTTACGTTCAATTTTCATTATTCCGCCTAAATCCGTCAAATGTGTTTTTTATTTCGTGTCTTCGCACAAAAACGTCAGTGCCACGCGAATTGCATGTACCCATGTAATGCTAGGGTCATTCATTGTGAATACTACTACATTTAGTGTGCTGCCCCATCGGCCTATACTAAGTGACGTAGAAGACCTGTCATCGTCAATAACTTTTTTTTAGCTTTTTTGTGGATTTATCAGTTGACCATCCTTTTTGGTAGTCGCGGTATTCTAGCGTGACCAAACGTGTTAAATGGTTAACTTTTATCATTCACTCTCAGAAATTCTTTTTTTTAAGGCACTTAAGAGTATCAAACGATGCGGAACTTGAACGAACCCTTAGTTGATGGGTGATTCACCCAGCAGTCTGTCCCCTGCAATTTGGGGGTCAAAAAAAAATTCTACCATATGGAGTGGTATAGCGTTTGTGCGGGCAATTCGCAAAATAATCAGTGAATCACGAATTAGTTTGCGAGCACTCAAATTACTCGATTATCGCAATCCTAATTTTTCTGAAGATGGTCGGGACGGCAAGATTCGAACTTGCGACCCCCTGTACCCAAAACAGGTGCGCTACCAGGCTGCGCTACGCCCCGACTGAGGCGGTGTCTAGCGAATGACCGCGGCTTTGAAAAGAGCAATATGATGTTTTTTTGAAATTATTTTTGGCAAGGCCAAACAGGATCCTGCTTAATGGACGGATGACGGATATAGTCACCTGCCCCCAATCCATATCGTTTGGACAAACCGGCATTCACCTCAAGAACGAACTGTATGTTATCCCCGCCTGGGATTGGGGTTTCGTCCATTGGTCTTGCATTTTTATGTATTTTTTGGACTACTCCGTGCTCATCGACAAAGATCATATCAAGTGGAATGAGAGTATTCCGCATCCAAAACGCAACTGTGCGCGGCGTTTCGTAGATAAACCACATACCATTGTTATACGGCAAGTTTTCGCGGTGCATGAGGCCGATTGCACGTTCTTTCGCAGAATCTACAACTTCGACATTCAGTCTAATGTGCGCATTTGCGGATTTAATTTCGACAAACGAATTTCGACACTGGGCTGTTGCAATGCCCGTCATTGACGCACACAGCAAAATGAAAACGTATACTAATTTTGCAAAACACTTTCCCAAGAACACACCTCAGCCGTCATTGAGCCGCGCTTGCGTGACATTACAAGAATGGCCATCTCTTCGGCCGCTTGTAAACCCACAAGACCAGAGCGCAGTAAGATTTCTACATGTACACACCGGTGCTCTGAACTTTGCCAAACATTGCCAAACACGAATCCCTTGGTCTTATAAAACACTTTATGCGTGCGGCCTCAAATAGCAGTTGTGCCACTTTTTCATCATCAATGTGTTCAACATCTGCAAGTAATGGAGATGTTGTTTCGGGTGGCGCAGTTCACAGTGCAACTTTTGCCTGCACACCTTTGGTTTTCTCTTGGGCAATAAATTTGAATGAGGCATTGTCTGCAACTGAAACTTGAACGAAATTTCGAACAACGATTGCATGACGCAAAATGTCATCTTGGGTTCCATCTGCTAACATAAATCAAAATCATTAGTTGGTTAAAACCACTTCAAGACCCCGAACAGCCAGCGTTCTGCTTTCTGTATCACGTTACCACCGCCTGGTGTCATCCGCTGGCTAGAGTCAAGCAAGGCTGCATTAAAGGACTACAATAGATGTTTTTTTTAGTTACACCTTTGATTTGCTAATTTCATGTGATTTGAAATTTATTCTTCTATAAAAAATGTTTAGGGATAAAGGCGCTGAATACCCCAATCATCATTACAACCTATGCGCGACCATCGAAATCTATCGTGAAGCCTAAATTCTCCATCTGCCCAGAATTCAATTTCCACCGGGCGAATGCGCCAACCTCCCCAATACTCTGGCCGTTTTGGGTTTAATCCGCTCCTTGCCGTTACTTTTGCGACGTCTGCAACCAATGTCGCTCGTGATGCAAGTGGTTGGGATTGTTGCGATGCAATCGCACCCAACCGGCTCTTTAATGAACGTGAATTGTAATACGCATCCGCCTGCGGCCCATCCTCTGCTTCTACCACGCCACGTACGCGTATCTGACGGTGAAGCGCTTTTGAGTGCCAAACAAAGGCGGCCTTGCCTGCATGTTTGATTTCTTGCGACTTTCGGCTGTTATAGTTGGTATAAAACACAAAGCTGTCTTCATCGATGGCCTTTAGTAACACCATCCGAACATTCGGCAATCCATCTGTATCCACCGTCGATAGTGCAATTGCGTTGGGATCATTTAACTCTCCCGCCTCTGCTTCGCCTAACCAGCGACGCGCAATTTCAAATGGATTGTCGCCTTCAAAAATACCATTTCGTTCGCTCATCATCTGCCTCATGTGGTTAATTCTGTGCGATCCTCACGATCAGACTTGATGGATTATGTCGGATCAACTAAACGCAAGATAACTAAATATTGGGCGGAGACTAGGCAATGTCAAATAATCTACTTGTAGGAAAACGTGGATTAATCATGGGTTTGGCGAATGACAAATCCATCGCATGGGGAATTGCAAAGGCCTGCGCCGATGCTGGCGCTGAGATGTGTTTTTCATATCAAGGGGAAGCGTTGAAGAAACGCGTCGAACCGTTGGCTGCGCAATGCGGCAGTGATTTTCTGGTTGAATGCGATGTGACGGATATGGACAGCGTTGATGCTGTATTCGCAGTAATTGAAAAACGTTGGGGCAAAATCGATTTTTTGGTGCACGCGATTGGCTTCTCCGATAAAGCGGAATTGCGTGGGCGCTATGTCGACACATCACGCGATAATTTTAACATGACAATGGATATCTCTGTTTATTCATTCACTGCTGTGGCGCAACGCGCGGAAAAATTGATGACGGATGGCGGTTCTATGTTGACGATGACCTATTATGGTGCGGAACAGGTTATGCCGCATTACAATGTAATGGGTGTCGCCAAAGCAGCGCTTGAAGCATCGGTTATGTATTTGGCCGAAGACTTGGGCAAACAAAACATTCGCGTGAACGCGATTTCTGCAGGCCCAATCAAAACATTGGCGGCAAGCGGTATTGGGGACTTCCGCTATATTCTGAAATGGAATGAATTGAATTCACCGCTGCGCCGCACGGTGACAATTGACGATGTTGGTAAATCCGCACTTTATCTACTGTCAGACCTCAGCTCTGGTGTGACGGGTGAAAATCTGCACGTTGACTCAGGTTATCATGTGGTTGGCATGAAGGCGTTAGATGCTCCTGATATTGACGTAGTGACAGGAAAGAAAGACACATGACAGAACGCCTGCCCCACGAAAAAGGATTTCACGTAAGTTGGGACCAACTTCACCGCGATGCACGTGCGCTTGCATGGCGTCTGGATGGTAAGGGCCCTGATGAGGGTGGCGCATGGCGCGCTGTTGTTGCGATCACACGCGGTGGAATGGCGCCGGCAATGATTATCGCGCGTGAATTGGATATTCGTTTGGTCGATACAATCAGTGTTAAATCCTATAACCACCAAACACAAAGCCAACCACACATCATTAAAATGCCGGATAAAGAATTGGTCGGCGATGGTGAAGGCGTCTTGATCATTGATGATTTGGTAGATACGGGCAAAACTTTAGAAGTTGTCCACAAGGTTTTGCCAAAGGCGCATGTGGCCACTGTTTATGCGAAACCAATGGGTCGCGATCAGGTGAATTCCTTTGTCACCGAGGTCAGTCAGGATACTTGGATTTTCTTCCCTTGGGATTTGGCATTGCAATATGTCGAACCCTACCGCGGTAGAGATTGACACTTTGCCACCTATGGGGCGCACATCAAACCTTATAGCGCCGCCGATCAAAGCGGCGCGTAAATGGTTGGAAGGTATGGAATTTCCCGCTAACCGGCCCCTGATTGATGTCAGCCAAGCGGCCCCAACCGCCCCGCCTCCCTTAAAAATGCGTCAGGCCATGGCCGATCATGTGCTAAGCGAGGGGGATGCGCATCTATACGGTCCCATTTTGGGGAATTTGGACTTGCGCGCGTCGTTGGCGGGTAAGTGGTCACGGACATACAAAACTGATTTTTCACAAGAGAACATCGCAATTACATCAGGCTGTAATCAGGCGTTTTGCGCTGTGGTCGCCAGCCTGTGTCAAGCAGGTGATGATGTGATACTGACAGCACCATGGTATTTTAACCATGACATGTGGCTGACACTCTCCGATGTGAACACGCGTCCACTTTATTGTGATAACACGCTGATCCCTGATCCGAATGATGCGGAAAAAATGATCAATGATAGGACCCGTGCGATTTGTTTGGTAACACCAAACAATCCTGTCGGGGTTGAGTACTCTGATGTTTTATTAAATGATTACATGGAATTATCGCAAAAACATAATGTTAAGCTAATCGTTGATGAAACCTATTTAGATTTCCGCACAATTGATGATGTGCACACGCTTTGGGCCCATCCCGCCGCGCAAGATCATTTGATTGTCCTGTATTCCTTTTCCAAGGCCTATCGCCTAACAGGGCATCGTGTAGGCGCTGTGATCGCTTCGCCGCACCAAATCAACGAAATTGAGAAATTTTTGGATACGGTCACGATTTGCCCCGCGCAAACGGGTCAATTCGCTGCGAAGTGGGGATTAGAACATTTGGATGATTGGGTAGAGCAAGAACGCCAAAAGATGATTCAGAAACTTACGAAGCTTCGGCAGACCTTTGAACGCCTTGTGCCATTTGGTTGGAAATTATTGGGATCGGGTGCCTATTTCGCCTATATTGCGCACCCGTTCAAAATGACCTCAATTTCGGCGGCGCAAGCTTTGTTGAAGCATGGCCATGTCCTGGCCCTGCCAGGTGCATTTTTCAGCCCGGATGAAACGCGGCTTGGACACAACCATTTGCGTGTCGCATTTGCCAATATCGATGCTGAAACCATCGAAACTTTGGTGGATCGCCTTATTGAAGTCAGCATTCGCCTTGCCCCTGCCGAAAACCCCGCTTAAGAATACGGAAAAAATTTAAACACGTTTGCGGATCGCTGTACGGGGGACAACATGTCGGAGAAAAAAACCAGACTGCCAAAATTTCTTACATGGATCATGATGGGCTTTGTCATGGTGGGCCTGCTGGGGTTTGGCGCAGTCAGTTTTAATGGCTCAATCCAATCCGTAGGATCTGTCGGTGATACAAAAATCCCGGTCGATGAATATGCGCGTGGATTGCAAAATGAACTTCGCGCAACCGAGGCGCAATTTGGCCGCGTTCTTTCGTTCAGCGAAGCGCAGGCCGTTGGTATCCCCGATCGTGTTCTGTCCCGTCTGGTTCAGGAAAAGGCGCTTGAGAATGAGGCCGCGGCGATTTCGTTGTCCGTTGGTGATGATGCGGTTCGCAATCAAATCATGGAAATCAACGCCTTTCGCGGTCTAGATGGTCAGTTTGATCGCCAGAACTATCAACTGTCACTTGAAGGCGCGGGATATTCCGAAGCTGAGTTTGAAGCGGCCATTCGCGCAGAAAGTGCACGCACATTGCTGCAGGGTTCAGTTTTGGCAGGCAATATAATGGATGTGATTGCGACAGAAACAGTGTTGGCATTCCTGATGGAAACACGCGATTTGACGATTGCGCGGTTGTCAGACGACAATCTAACAACCCCGATTGCGGATCCGACACACGATGTCCTGATGGACTATTACACAGAGAATATAGCAAACTACACCCGGCCTGAGCGTAAGGATATCACCTATGCTGTGCTCAGCCCTGATATGTTGATTGATCAAATTCAGGTGGGTCAAGCCGCACTCCAGGAAGAGTATAACAACCGCATCGATCAATACCAACGACCAGAACGCCGCTTGGTTGAGCGTTTGGTATTCATTGACCAGGCGGGTGCCACAGACGCACTTTCGCAAATCACATTAGGCGAACAAACGTTTGAAGATTTGGTTGCGGCACGTGGTTTGATGTTGGATGACGTTGATTTGGGGGACGTGGAACGTGAAGCATTAGACGCCGCTGCCGATGCGGTTTTTACGGCTTCTGTCGGCGATATTGTTGGCCCATTTGCAAGTGAACTTGGTCCTGCGCTGTTCCGCGTTAATGGTATTTTAGACGCACAGATAGTCACGCTAGAGGATGCGCGCAGCGAGTTAGAAGATGAATTGGCGCTGGATCTGGCTCGTCGTCAGATTGATGCGATGATTGGTCAAGTGGATGACACATTGGCCGCAGGCGCCACGTTAGAAGAGCTTGAGGCGGATTTTGGTATGGGGTTGGGCCGCGTTGAATACCACGCAAACGCGTTGGATGACATCACGGCGTATCCCAGTTTCCGTGACGCAGCCGAAGCTGTAACCGAACGTGATTTTCCCGCACTGACGATGTTAGAGGATGGCGGCATTTTCGCCCTTCGCTTGAACAAAATCATCCCCCCAGCCCCAATCCCATTCGAAGAAGCCCGTGAAACGGTATTATCCGATTGGCGCGCGGATGTAACGGCAACGGCCTTGTCCTCCCTAGGGAGTGACGTGGCCACAGGCGCAGTTCAACTAGAGCTTGAAACAGAGGAATTGACAGGGCTGCGCCGTGATGAATTTGGAAGCAGCGCAACGCCCGCAATCTTGGCCAAAGCCTTTGAATTAGAGATTGGGCAATCAGAGGCGATATCTGAAGGTTCAGAGGTAGTGGTCGTGACATTGAACGCCATCAACGCAGGTGATGTTACAACCGAGGACGCCGCGACAATCCGCAATGCGCTTTCATCGCAATTCAACGCTACCTTGTCCAATGACATGTACGCTGCATTTGCGCGTCAAATTCAGGCGCGAGCAGGTATCTCACTGGATCAACAGGCGTTGAACGCGGTTCACGCAAATTTCCAATAGGTTAAATTATGGCAATCACACCAGAGTTTGACGCATTTGCACAAGGTTATGCAAAGGGCGAAAATCAGGTTATTTATACACGACTGGCGGCTGACTTGGACACGCCTGTTTCGCTTATGCTTAAACTCGGTAGCGCGCAAAAAGACAGCTTCATGTTGGAATCAGTGACAGGTGGCGAGGTGCGTGGCCGTTATTCCATCGTCGGCATCAAACCCGATTTGATTTGGAAATGCGTTGGGAAAATATCGTCAATCAATCGCACAGCACGCTATGACGAGGATGCGTTTGTTCCCCAAAGTGGAAAACCACTTGATGAATTCCGCGCGCTTTTGTCCGAAAGCTATATTGATTTACCCGCGGAGCTACCGCAATCCGCGGCGGGTCTATTTGGATATTTGGGTTACGATATGGTACGCCATATTGAACATTTGCCGAACATCAATCCTGATCCTATTGGCGTGCCTGATGCGCTGTTTTTGCGCCCTTCGGTCGTGGCCGTTTTGGATGGGGCCAAGGGTGAGGTGATTTTGGTATCCCCTGTATGGCATTCTCCGGATGTATCTGCGCGCGCGGCCTATGCACAAGCGGCAGAACGGATTGGGGATGCGATGCGAGATTTGGAACGCCCCGTCCGCGAAGCACGCGATTTGGGTCAGGCGGATGAGGTTGCACCACCCCAGTCCAACTTTACTAAAGAGGGGTATATGCAAGCCGTGGAAAAAGCCAAGGATTACATCCGTGCAGGCGATATTTTCCAGGTGGTGCCAGCCCAACGTTGGACACAGGATTTCTCGCTGCCACCTTTCGCACTTTATCGTAGTTTGCGCCGCACCAATCCCTCGCCCTTCATGTTCTTTTTCAATTTTGGTGCGTTTCAGGTGATCGGCGCCAGCCCCGAAATCCTTGTGCGCGTATTTGGAAATGAAGTAACCATTCGCCCTATCGCAGGTACCCGACCGCGCGGCAAAACACCTGAAGAGGATTTGGCGTTACAACAGGATCTTTTGGCCGATAAGAAAGAATTGGCCGAACACTTGATGCTCTTGGATTTGGGTCGTAATGATGTAGGCCGTGTTGCAAAAATTGGCACAGTGCGCCCGACCGAAGAATTTATTGTCGAACGCTACAGTCACGTAATGCATATCGTTTCAAACGTTATTGGTGAATTGGACCCTGACCAAGACGCTCTGTCTGCGTTCTTTGCAGGCATGCCGGCGGGTACCGTTTCGGGCGCACCCAAGGTGCGCGCAATGGAAATCATCGACGAACTTGAACCTGAAAAGCGCGGTGTTTATGGCGGTGGTTTGGGCTATTTCAGTGCGGCAGGTGATATGGATATGTGCATCGCCCTGCGCACGGCAATTGTGAAGGATGAAAAACTATATATTCAGGCGGGCGGCGGTGTTGTCTATGACAGCGATCCAGAGGCGGAATATATGGAAACGGTCCATAAATCCAATGCCATCCGTCGCGCAGCTGCGGATGCGGCAATGTTTGTCAAAAACTCAGGCGGCAATTGATCAAAAGATCGCGTAGTGATAACGCAAAAACGCAAACCTCAATTTAAAAGCCCAGATTTCCTCAACTAAGATACTGGCACAATTGCGGTTTTTTGTGCTCGATCTTGGAGCGCCCAAATTAGGATTGCATTCAGCTTTACGGGGCGCAGACGGGCAAGGACAAAAATGGATTCTGATGAGCTGTTGGCTGCGCGGAACGCGGCCCAATCCAGAAAGCGGCGAATTGTGAATTCATTTTAATTCGTACTATGCAGATCTTGATAGATGGTTGCAACAGCTGTGCCTGCTTATCCCGCCTCTTGTGCCAATGTGTTCACCCCCCTTTCATACTCCAGCAATCCTTGACCCCAGTGGTTCAACACCTCAAGTACGTGCACCATGAGGTCACGGCTTTATTGCATTCCTTATTCCTGCCGTTCGTTGATGTCGATTATTCTGGGCAGCATCTCAATCAACCTAGTCAAGGCGGCGTCATTGGTTTGATCCGTCGGCGCGGTAGCATAGCTTTTTATTCGGTTGGCGCAGACCGCTCACCACGGCTTAACTCTGGTGAATTTGGATCACTGGGGACAACAATTTGACCTGATCCCAAACTAGGGAGAAGTATTGTCCCCGCATTTCCGCGCTCGATCTTAGGCTGTGTCGGTGCAGCACTTTGTGCTTCTGTTTGTGGGCGTGATGGTAGCGCGCTGGTGATTGTGGGAAGGCGTGGACGTACTGGAGCAGCGGGTGCGGCCAAACTAGCCTCGGGTGATGTTGGTGCTGTCATATCAATCAAACCTGTCTCTGGAACCATGGGCGCACTTGTTACCGCAGTCGTATCGTGTAAAGACGATTCAACACTTGGCGCAGTCACCTCGGGCGCGGGTGCTGTATTTGTTGGTTCTATTAGTTTAGGGCGTTGAACTGCCGTATCTTCCCGCTTTAGTGTGAATTCAGATCCTGCAGAAATCTCTATTTCAGTGTGTTCTGGTACTGGCGCATATGTATATCCAAAATAAAGTGAAACGCATGCCAATGCGAACCCACCGACCATCAGCCCTCGAATAAAACCACCTACAAAACTTAGTCCCACTTTGTTAACTCCATGGAATTTCTAATTCACCGCTCTTTCTTTCCCTTCACCTCTTGACGATGGGTCGGATCCCTGAACATGTATAGCGCGACCCATGCGAACTGGGCTAGCCCAGAATGCAAAGATTAGGAAAAAGCTCTGATGCTGCTGCTTATCGATAACTATGACAGCTTTACATACAATCTTGTCCATTGCTTGGGCGAGTTGGGAACTGAAATCATGGTGCGTCGCAATGATGCAATTGACGTCCAAGAAGCAATCGCCATGGAGCCTTCGGGCATCCTACTATCTCCTGGCCCTTGTGATCCTGATCAAGCCGGCATTTGTTTGGCGCTGACACAGGCAGCCGCAGAAACAAAAACTCCTTTGATGGGTGTATGTTTGGGGCATCAAACCATTGGTCAGGCCTTTGGTGGACTTGTCATACGATGTCATGAAATTGTGCACGGTAAAATGGGCACGATGCATCACAATGATCAGGGTTTGTTTAAGGGCCTTCCAACACCGTTTCAAGCGACGCGCTATCATTCGTTGATTGTTGAGCGTGAAACATTACCTGACTGCTTGAATGTGACAGCGTGGTTGGATGATGGAACGATCATGGGATTGGAACACCGTGATCTGCCGATCCAAGGCGTTCAGTTTCATCCAGAATCGATCAGATCCGAGCATGGTCACGCCCTGCTGCAAAACTTTATAAATATGATGAAGGTGCCCGCATGAGCGATTTGATGAAGCCCCTAATTTACGCGGCCTCGGAAGGACCGTTAAGCCGTACTCAAGCTGAACAAGCATTTGAATTGTTGTTCAATGGTGACGCCACAATGTCACAAATGGGTGGTTTTTTGATGGCAATGCGTGCACGTGGTGAATCCGTTGCGGAATATGCAGCAGCCGCTGCAGTGATGCGAGCCAAATGCATCTCTGTATCAGCGCCAAAAACAGCGATGGATATCGTCGGAACAGGTGGTGACGGAGTTGGCACGCTGAATATTTCAACCGCAACCGCCTTTGTTGTGGCCGGTGTGGGTGTCCCTGTGGCCAAGCACGGAAACCGCAACCTAAGTTCTAAATCTGGGGCGGCAGATGCCCTAGGGCAAATGGGCGTAAATGTTATGGTGGGAGCCGACACAGTTGAGCGCGCAATTGCCGAAGCGGGCATTGGTTTTATGATGGCCCCGATGCATCATCCAGCGGTAAAATACGTGATGCCTGTGCGTCAGGAACTGGGATGCAAAACAATCTTCAACATTCTTGGCCCTCTCACAAATCCTGCGGGTGTGAAACGGCAACTAACAGGTGCCTTTGCCCCTGATTTGATTTTTCCAATGGCTGAAACTCTTCGAGAATTAGGATCAGAAAAGGCATGGTTGGTGCATGGGTCAGACGGCACCGATGAAATCGCCATAACGGGAACGACTGAGGTTGCCGTATTAGAAAACGGTGAAATAAAAGGTTGTCAAGTACACCCAGAGGATGCGGGCCTGCCCGTTCATCCCCTTAGTTCTATTATGGGGGGTACACCCGAAGAAAACGCTATTGCTCTGCGTGCCTTGATGGAGGGTGAAGCATCGGCCTATCGCGATGCGGTGCTGTTTAACGCGGCGGCTGCATTGGTTGTGGCCGATAAGGCCAGTGACCTGAAGTCTGGCGTTGAAATGGCGCGTGCCGCCATCGACAGTGGACGCGCAATGAACGCGATTAAAATACTTGCTAAAATCACAGCGGAGGTGGCATGAGCGAGACAGTCCTAGACCGCATAAAGGCTTATAAATTGGAGGAAGTTGCAGCCGATAAAGCGACAAAACCCTATGCTGCAGTTGAGGAAGAGGCAAAAGCCGCGGGTCCAACACGCGGGTTTGCAAAATCCCTTATTGAGGCGACCAAAACGGGCTATGGTCTGATAGCAGAGGTGAAAAAGGCCTCTCCATCCAAGGGACTGATACGCGCTGACTTTCAACCTGAAATCTTGGCCAAAGCCTATCAATCAGGCGGGGCAACGTGTTTGTCTGTATTGACCGATATGCCCAGTTTTCAAGGTGCAAAGGAATATTTGACAGCTGCCCGCGCAGCGACCACCCTGCCCGCTCTGCGCAAGGATTTCATGTATGACACCTATCAGGTGGCCGAGGCACGCGCATTGGGTGGCGATTGTATTTTGATCATCATGGCATCGGTTAGTGATGAGCAAGCCCAAGAACTAGAAGACGCGGCCTTTTCATGGGATATGGATGTCCTGATCGAGGTGCATGACGCCGATGAATTGGAACGAGCACTTGCGTTGCAATCGCCGTTATTGGGGATCAATAACCGTAATTTGAAAACCTTTGAAACAACTTTGGACACAACGCGCGAACTGTCACGTATGGTTCCTGCGGATCGTGTATTGGTCAGCGAAAGTGGATTAAACACACCCGCGGATTTGGCCGACATGGCGCAGTATGGCGCACGTACGTTCCTGATCGGCGAAAGCCTGATGCGCCAAGATGACGTGGAAAACGCAACACGCACAATCCTTTCCAATCCATTGATGGGGGCGATGTGATGTCAGACCTGACGCATTTTAACGCCAAGGGCGAAGCACACATGGTAGATGTTTCGGATAAGGCGCATACGGACCGTATCGCAACTGCGCGTGGGCGCGTCAAAATGCAACAGGCTACATTTGACATGATCGCAGAGGGACGCGCGAAAAAAGGTGATGTTTTGTCAGTGGCCCGTTTGGCAGGAATCATGGGCGCAAAAAAAACACCCGATCTGATCCCGCTGTGCCATCCATTAGCGATTACAAAGGTGACTGTTGATTTGGCGCTAAACCCTGATTTGCCAGGCGTGGACATTGAAGCCAGTGTAAAAACCACCGGCCAGACGGGTGTCGAGATGGAGGCATTGACCGCCGCAAGTGTCGCGGGCCTAACGGTGTATGATATGATCAAGGCCGTCGATAAAACCATGGAAATCGGAGCAATTCGCGTTGTGCTAAAGGATGGCGGTAAATCTGGCCGCTATACAGCAGAATGATCAGTGTGAATGAAGCGCTTGACGCGCTTTTTGCACTCACAAATCCACTGGACATCGAGACCATTCCATTGTTGGCTGCTTCTGGTCGAGTGTTAGGCGTTTCCGCTGTCGCAGAACGAGATCAACCGCCCTTCGCTGCTTCGGCGATGGACGGCTATGCGGTAAATTCCACAGGTGCAGTGTCGGGTGCCACATTTCAAGTCATCGGTGAATCAGCAGCGGGTCATGGATATTACGCACTCGTTCCTGCAGGCGCATGTGTGCGCATCTTCACAGGTGCGCCGGTGCCAGAGGGCTGTGATCGTATCCTCATCCAAGAGGATGTTCACCGCAGCGGCGACACAATTACTCTGAAAGAAAATTTAGACCCAAAATACTATGTCCGCGCCAAGGGATTTGACTATGCCTGTGGCGAAACGTTCGACGCACCGAAACTATTGGGGCCCAATGACTTGGCTCTATTGGCGGCAATGAATATGCCGCGGGTGCAGGTTTATCGCAAACCAATCGTTGCCCTGATATCAACAGGTGATGAATTGGTGATGCCGGGTGAAACCCCCAACCCCGATCAAATCATTGTTTCCAATACTTTTGGCCTGACGGCGATGTTGCGCGATAGTGGGGCCGATGTACGCGTGTTACCCATCGCACGTGATAACCTACAATCTCTTGAACAGGCGTTTTCTTTGGCAGATGGCGCGGATATCGTTGTTACGATTGGCGGTGCTTCTGTGGGCGATCATGATCTGGTTGCGGCTGCGGCAGAAAAATATGGGGTTCAGCGTGAATTTTATAAGGTTGCCATGCGTCCGGGGAAACCGTTGATGGCTGGACGATTGGGCGATGCAATGATGATCGGTTTGCCGGGTAATCCCGTGTCAGCGATGGTCTGTGGTCAAATATTCCTAACGCCCGTTGTGCGCGCGCTACAAGGACTACCCAAGAAGGCAACTCCCAGATTTAGCGCCAAACTATCCCATAGCATTGAGCAAAACGGTGGACGGGAACATTACATGCGAGCGGTCTATGACAACGGAATGGTGCACGTTTTTGAAAGACAAGATAGCGCGCTACTAAGTGTAATGGCGGCATCAAATGCACTGATCGTGCGCGCACCTCACGCGGGTCCATTAGATGCAGGTTCAGAGGTGGAAGTGATCCTGCCGTAAAACAAACCGTTGACACAAAACAAGAACACATGTAGAACATGTTGAAAGTATTGTTCTAAAGGGGCTTGTCATGCTGACCCGTAAACAACTGGATTTGCTGGATTTCATCAACAAACGCATGGTGCGCGATGGTGTTCCGCCTTCGTTCGATGAAATGAAAGAGGCGTTGGACCTGCGATCAAAGTCGGGAATTCACCGTCTAATCACTGCATTGGAAGAGCGGGGTTTTATCCGCCGTTTGGCCCATCGCGCACGTGCAATCGAGATTGTGAAACTGCCCGAAGCCTTGGGCGGAGAAAGTGACGATGCATTTACACCACGGGTGATTGAGGGGCGCGCGGAAAAGGCTGCCGTGTCAACACCAACACCAGTTGAAACGATGCACGCTATGGAACTGCCTGTCATGGGCCGTATTGCTGCAGGTGTTCCAATTGAAGCGATCAGCCAAGTATCGCATAATGTTGCGGTGCCTGGTCAAATGCTGCGTTCGGGTGGCGAGCATTATGCCCTTGAGGTGAAGGGTGACTCAATGATTGAAGCTGGGATCAATAATGGCGATGTCGTTGTCGTACGCGAAACGAAAACAGCTACAAATGGTGATATAGTGGTTGCATTGGTGGATGGCACTGAGGCGACGTTGAAAAAGTTTTTCCATCGCGGCGAAATGATTGCACTAGAGGCGGCAAATCCAGCCTATGAAACACGCCTAGTGCCTCATGATCGTGTCCGTGTTCAGGGTCGTTTGGTAGGCTTGATCCGCACCTATTGAGTGACGTCATTTTACGTTGTGTCCCAAGCATAGCGTGCGTGCTTTGTATCTGCGTCCTCTTATTTCAGATTTTTCATCCGTCCAAACGATGCGTGCTACGGCGTATTCATAAAAATCCAACTTTTTAAAATCGAATACAGTCCAATTGTTGCGATATCAGGTGTTCAGTATATCAGTTAATCAGCATCGCAGTAATGGATCTATGTTGTTTCTTTTTAGAATAGATATGCCTGATCTTGTCCTTGGCTATGGCACCCGTTAGATAAGGCTCAAGCTATGACTCAAATCACTCCAAAAGGTTACCGCCCTTATGTCACAGGTTGTCACTCGTATCGCGCCTTCACCCACTGGTTATATGCATATCGGAACGGCGCGTACCGCGCTATTTAATTGGCTATATGCACGCGGTCGAGGTGGGAAATTCTTGTTGCGGATCGAGGATACAGATCGTGAACGCTCAACTCCCGAAGCAACCAAAGCCATTTTGCGCGGTATGGAATGGCTAGGATTGGATTACGATGGTGAGGTCATTTCGCAATTTGAACGTGCAGATCGTCATTCAGAGGTTGCGCATCATCTGCTAAGTCAAGGAAAGGCATATAAGTGTTTTTCTACGCAAGAGGAAATTCAAAAATTCCGTGATACTGCGCGGGCTGAAGGGCGGTCCACCTTATTCCAAAGTCCATGGCGTGATGCAGATCCCGATATACATCCTGATGATACTTCCTATGTGGTGCGTATTAAATCACCTGAAAAAGGCGTCAGCGTCATTCGGGATCAGGTCCAAGGCGATGTGATGATCAAAAATGATCAACTGGATGACATGGTTTTGTTACGTTCTGATGGAACACCTGTTTATATGTTGGCTGTGGTTGTTGATGATTATGATATGGGAATTACCCATGTGATCCGGGGGGATGACCACTTAAACAACGCGGCGCGTCAAATGATGATCTATGACGCTATGGGTTGGAATTTGCCCGTTTATGCGCATTTGCCACTGATTTTGGGCGAAGACGGAAAAAAATTGTCTAAACGTCATTGTGCGACTTCGGTTGAGCATAATCAAACAATGGGCTACTCTGCTCAGGGGATGCGTAATTATTTGGCGCGACTGGGGTGGAGCCATGGAGATGATGAATTCTTCACCGATGTTCAGGCTAAAGAGTGGTTTGATTTCGGCGGTATAAATAAGTCTGCAGCGCGGTTTGATTTTAAAAAGCTACAAAACTTATCAGGCCAACATATTGCGAGGGCTGATGATGCTGCACTGCTGCAAGAGATTCTCGTTTATCGTGAAAAAGCAGGCATGGAACCTCTTACAGATGAGGTGGAAGCCAGATTAGCTCGTGCACTGTACTGCGTGAAAGATCGTGCAAAGACATTTGGTGAACTGTTTGATAAAGCGAATTTTTCTCTTGTCGAACGTCCCATTGAAGTTGAAGAAAAAGCTCTTAAGCAACTTAATTTGGTATCCCACAGTATACTAGAAACATTGACGCCGCAGTTGCATAATGTTACGTGGTCGAGAGAGGCGCTAGAGGCGCTTGTAAACCAAGTAGCTGAAGCGCATGAAGTGGGCTTTGGTAGGGTTGCTGGACCTCTTCGCGCTGCGTTGGCAGGACAATCGGTAACGCCAAGTGTAATTGATATGATGTTGGTATTGGGTCGCGTCGAAAGCATCGCACGCCTGAACGATGTCAAGGCCAAGTGTAACGACTAAAGTGAGCAAACTCACATTCGTTCTAAACACTGAGCTTGTCGAATTAGCGCCCTGAACGATTTTTAGGCGCAACTATGAAAGGGAAATCCATGGCTGAACAATCCAGGAAGGCGACATTAAGCTTAGACGGAAAATCCTTTGATTTACCGGTCCATTCGCCAACTGCTGGTCCTGATGTTTTAGACATCCGCAAGCTTTATGCGGAAGCCGGTGTATTCACTTATGACCCTGGTTTTACGTCAACTGCTAGCTGTGACAGCACGATTACATACATCGATGGTGGCAAAGGCGAACTGTTGCACCGTGGGTATCCAATCGATCAACTGGCGGAAAAATCACATTACTTAGAGGTTTGTTATCTGCTTCTGTACGGAGAATTGCCAACAGCTGCGCAATTAGAGGACTTTGAATCCCGAGTCACAAATCATACTATGGTGCATGAACAAATGCATTATTTCTTCCGTGGGTTCCGCCGTGATGCGCACCCCATGGCAACTTTGGTTGGTGTCGTTGGTGCAATGTCTGCATTCTATCACGATTCAACTGATGTTAATGATGATTGGCAACGTGAGGTTGCAGCTATCCGTTTGATTGCCAAACTACCGACAATTGCTGCAATGGCCTATAAATATTCCGTTGGTCAGCCATTTGTGTATCCACGAAACGATTTGGATTATTCGTCAAACTTCTTGCACATGTGTTTTTCTGTTCCCGCTGAAGAATACCGTGTAAATCCCATCGTCGCGCGCGCGATGGATCGCATTTTTACGCTGCACGCGGATCACGAACAAAACGCATCAACATCGACTGTACGTCTGGCCTCCTCTTCTGGCGCAAATCCGTTTGCCTGTATCGCTGCGGGTATTGCATGTCTTTGGGGTCCTGCGCACGGTGGTGCAAACCAATCGTGCTTGGAAATGTTGCGTGAAATCGGATCGGTTGATCGTATCCCTGAATTCATCGCGCGCGCTAAGGATAAAAATGACTCCTTTCGCCTGATGGGCTTTGGACACCGAGTTTATAAAAACACAGACCCTCGGGCGACTGTGTTAAAAAAATCAGCGGATGAAGTTTTGGAGCTATTGGGGATTGAAGACAATCCATTGCTACAAGTTGCCAAGGAATTGGAACAGGTTGCATTGAACGATGAATACTTCATCTCAAAGAAACTGTTCCCAAATGTTGATTTCTATTCTGGCATCATTCTAGAGGCGATCGGTTTTCCAACATCTATGTTCACGCCAATCTTTGCCCTATCGCGCACAGTTGGATGGATTTCACAGTGGAAAGAAATGATTGGCGATCCACAAATGAAAATCGGTCGCCCCCGTCAGCTGTATCTGGGTGAAACATCACGTGATTACGTGGATATAGAAAATCGTTAAGTTTTAGAGCAACGTAAAAGAAGGAGCGCTAAGCTTACTCAGCGCTTCTTTTTTTCTTCAATTTCAATTTATGGGTCAGCGGCCTTCAAATTTAGGGGTGCGTTTGTCTAAAAACGCCAAAACGCCCTCTTTAAAATCGTGTGTTTCCCCGCAGGCTTTCTGCAATTTTGCTTCAAGTGCTAATTGATCTCCCAATGCGTTATCCCAGCTTTGGCGCAATGCTGATTTAATGTGCCCATAGGTGACTGTTGGACCTGATGCCAAATGCGCTGCACGTGCGCGCCATGTGGATTCAAATTGTTCGTCGTCTACTGCTTCCCAGATCATCCCTGAATTTGCGGCATCCTCGGCCATGATTTTTTCAGCGAAGAGGGATGCGCCCATCGCCTTGGCCATGCCCATCGCACGCGGCAGGATGTAACTGCCGCCCGCATCAGGGATTAATCCAATTTTTGAAAAGGCCTGCATAAGGTAGCTTGACTTGGCACCAATCACAACGTCCGCGGCCAGGGCAAGGTTAGCCCCTGCCCCTGCAGCCGGTCCATTCAGTGCTGTTACCGTTGGTACAGGGCAATTGATGATCGCATGTAGCATCGGTTCATATTCATCGCGTAAAGTGCGTTGCAAATCCAAATTTTCTACGGATTGACGATCACCCAAATCCTGACCAGAACAAAACGCTTTGCCCTCCCCTGTCAGCACGACAACACGCGAATTTTTTCCCGATTGTGTTACGGCTTGGGTGAGTTCAGCGCGCATTTGTGTATTAAGTGCGTTCATTACATGGGGACGGCTCAACGTAATGATGGATATATCGTCCTTTAGCTCTAGTCTAATAGTATCATAATGCATAGTTTGTCTCACATTTTTTTTGGCAACAATGAGGCAAGAATAATCAAGACGCACAAGCCAAACCTTGCGTCAGTTGCGATTAAGGATTTCGTTCAGACGGTCCGCTTCTTCTGTGCTGAGGTCCTCTTTTGCGGTGAGATTAGAAGAGGATCGGCGTATCATGTTCAAACCTATGAAGAGTGCAAAAAGCAATCCCAACGGCCCAGCAATCCACAATACCAGATTGCTGCCTCCGAATTTGGGCCTCAGCAGTGCGAATTCGCCATAGCGTTCGACAACGAAGTCCAAGACCTCTTCATCACTGTCGCCTGCAACCAGTCGTTCACGCACCAAAAGGCGCAAATCACGCGCAAGGGCCGCATCACTGTCATCAATGCTTTCGTTTTGGCACACAAGGCAGCGTAAACCTTTCGAGAGTTCGCGCGCACGTTCCTCAAGCACGGGATCATCCAAAATTTCATCAGGTTGCACCGCATGGACGGGCACTGCGATAATCAATGACAGGATCAGAATAATGCGTTTCATTCTGCGGGCACCCCGCCGACTGTGGTTTGTTTTCGCGCACCCGCCGCAACGCGGAACCGCCGATCAGTTAGCGAGATCAATCCACCAAGCGCCATCAGCGCTGAACCCAACCAAATCCAATTTGCCATGGGCTTGATATAGGTGCGCACAGCCCATCCACCGTCCGCCTGTGGATCACCGATCACCACATAGACATCGCGCATCATGTTATAATCAATCGCAGCCTCGGTCGTTGGCATTTGCGCGACGGGATAGTTACGCTTTTCTGGGTTCATCAGGGCTAATTCCGTTCCGTTTTTCGCCAAACGTATATCCGCCGTTGTGCTGAAGTAATTCGGTCCACGTTGCTGACGCACATCTTTTAATGTGAATTCATATCCACCCAGATCCCATGTGTCGCCCACATTCACAACGCGAATATCTTCGGCCTGCCAGGCCATTATTCCCGCAATGCCGGCCATGGTTACACCCAGACCAGAATGAGCGGTGAATTTCCCCCAATCTGCACGCGGCAAACGCAACAGGCGGCTGAAATCACGCGATTGTCCCAACCGCAGGATCAATTCCATAGCCGCCCCTGAAATCAACCATGCCCCAAGGAACATTCCAATGGGTCCATGCAGGCTTTGACCCGTTTGAAGGGCCCACACAAATCCCATAACAGCGATTGCAAAGATGAACGGAACTTGCATGGATTTAACGGCGCGGCCCAATCCCCCCCGTTTCCATGGCACAATCGCGCCAATCGGAAGGATTAAACCCAATGCGATCATAAATGGGGTAAAGGCCAGATTGAAAAACGGCGCCCCAACCGACAATTTGCGATCAAAAAACAATTCTGCAACCAGCGGCCAAATCGTACCAACAAAGACGACAAAGGAACTGACCGCCAATAGAATATTGTTCATCACTAATGCGCTTTCGCGGCTGACGAATGAAAAGACGCCCTTGCTTTCCAATTCCGATGCACGCACCGAAAACAGGGTTAATGCACCGCCCATAAATACACCCAAGATTATCAGAATAAATACACCGCGATCAGGATCATTGGCGAAGGCATGTACGGATGTCAAAACCCCTGAACGTACGATAAATGTGCCCATTATTGAGTAGCCAAATGCAAAAATTGCAAGAAGGATTGTCCAATTCTTCAGGCTTTCGCGTTTTTCCACGACAATAGCGGAATGCAAAAGTGCTGCCGCAAACAGCCATGGCATGAAAGACGCGTTTTCCACTGGGTCCCAGAACCAAAAGCCACCCCAGCCCAATTCATAATACGCCCACCAACTTCCCAATGCGATCCCAATGGTAAGAAACACCCACGCGGCCAATGTCCATGGACGCACCCAACGCCCCCAAGCTGCATCAACACGTCCTTCGATCAGGGCGGCAACGGCAAAGGAAAATGCCATGGAAAGGCCAACATATCCCAAATACAAAAACGGTGGATGGAATGCTAGACCCGGATCCTGCAACAAGGGGTTCAAATCTTGACCGTCCAACGGCGCGGGCGCCACGCGAAGAAAGGGATTCGAAGTAAAGATACAAAACGCTAAAAATGACGCGCCTATCATACCCTGTACTGCAATCACACGGGCGCGGAATGTGGGCGTCAGGTTCTGACCAAACCATGCTGCACAGGCCCCAAAAAGCGCAAGGATAAGGATCCAAAGCAGCAATGAACCTTCGTGGTTGCCCCAAACACCACTGATTTTATAAATCATGGGCTTCAGCGAATGCGAATTCAGCACAACCAGTTGCACCGAAAAATCTGATGTTACAAAGGCATGCGTTAATGCCCCAAAGGCGGCGAGTACTAGCAAAAATTGCGCTGTCGCTGCGGGCATGGCTAATGCCATAAGCCCATGCCGGTTAAAGGAAGCGCCAAGCAGTGGCAGGCTTGATTGAAGCAGCGCCACCATAAACGAAAGAATAAGTGCAAAGTGTCCAAACTCAGTAATCATACAGCGAACTATAGGGTGCTATGATCCTGCTTTCCATCTTTAAATGCGGTGATTTTTGTCGCAACCTTATTTTCGTGTTCGCCACTCTGCCGCCGCGGCTCTTCTGGGATTGCACAGATGGTTTCTAGTGCGTTTGTGCGAAGGGTTTTCACGATAATTTCCGCCCTTTTTATCCATCTGCTTCAGCGCAACGCACAGTGTGAATTAGCTGTCTGGATCGACGTATGTGCCTTGTTCTTTCAGCGCGTCGATCACCTCTTTTGGCATATAAGTTTCATCGTGTTTTGCTAAAATTTCCGTCGCCTGGAAGACGCCATTCACATAGTTACCTGTGCCGACCATACCCTGATTTTCCTCAAACAGATCAGGAAGAATGCCTTTAAATATGACAGGGATTGTTGCACCACCATCGGTTACAGAAAACTGCACTTCTTCGCTCTGACCACGTACAATGGTGCCTTCGGCGACAAGGCCACCGATGCGAAATACTTCGCTTGGGCTAGGTGGTTCCGCAATAACCTGAGAAGGTGAGCGAAAGAAGTTGATTCCATCGCGCATGGCATAACCGATTAAACCCGTTGCGATAGACAATGAGACAAAGGCAAGAACGATAATTTGAATGCGTCGTGTTTTTTTCAGTGATCTCATGTCAACCTCATGGGAACATTGGAACCATGCCCAAACCTGCGGTTTCCGGCAAGTCAAGCATGATGTTAGCATTTTGAAGCGCTTGTCCCGACGCGCCCTTCATCAGGTTATCAAGGACGGACAGAATAATCACACGTCCTACCTGCCGATCTTTGAACACAGCTATACGGCAAATATTTGACCCCTTAACATGTTGTGTTTGCGGGACTTCTCCTTCGGATAAAACATGCACAAAGGGTTCGTTGGCATAATATGATGTCAGATGTGCCCGCACGGCATCTGGGTCGCCTCTTACATAAATAGTCGCCTGCATGCCCCGCGTCATGGGCACCAAATGCGGTGTAAATGTAGCACAAACATCATGGCCTGCGGCCTTTGTCAGCTCTTGATCCAATTCGCCCATATGACGGTGGTGCGCAACACCATAGGCTTTGAAACCTTCGTTCGCTTCAGAATAAAGCATGGGTTCGTTCAATCCACGACCTGCCCCAGATACGCCGGATTTCGCATCGATAATAATAGGGTCACTGTCGATCACGCCGCCCTTTAGAACGGGAATTAGCGGCAATAATGATGTGGCCACGAAACACCCAGTGTTTGCGGCGATCCGTGCAGATTTGATCTCTTCGCGATAGACTTCTGGCAAGCCAAGGACCGCTGATTGCTGCAGATCAAGCGCCTTATGCTGCTCGCCGTACCATTTTTTATAGGCATCGCCGTTTTCAAGGCGAAAATCAGGGGATAGATCCACAATTTTCACATGATCTGGAACCCTGCGCACAAAATCATGTGCGACCCCATGGGGCAATCCGCAGAACACCAGATCAATGTTGGAATAATCAATACGTTCAATCTTGACCAAATCAGGCAAATCAAGATGCCCTAAATGCGGAAATACAGACGCCACTGGTTGTCCAGCCTTACGGTCCGCTGCCAGCGCTGCGATTTCCATGTTTGGGTGGGCATGCACCAATCGAACAAGCTCAGCGCCCGTGTACCCAGATGCACCAAGTATCGCAATTTGCTTTCTCATGTGTTTTCTCCCTGAGATTTACACCGAGATAAATTTGATCTCGCGCTTCAAAAACTGTGTGGCCCGCGACGAAACGGTTCGCGGATCACCTGTCGTCAAATACTTACTTTCTTGGCCCGCACCAACCATTTTTGGATGCCGTTCCAAATAATCTGCCAAACTTTCTGCAACAATGTTAGCCTGAGAGTACACTTTGACATTTTCGCCAAGGGCATCGGCAAAGGTTTTTGCCATTAAAGGGTAATGAGTGCAGCCCAAAATCGCAGCCTCTGGTTTAGGCATTTTCCGTTTCAATGCATCGACATGCGACCGCACCATGGCCTCGGCCAAAATGAAATCACCGTCCTCGATAGCATCGACAACACCGCCGCAGGCCTGTGCTTCGACATCCACACCGATGGCACGAAACGCCAATTCCCGTTGAAATGCACGGCTGGCCACAGTTGCAGGCGTGGCGAATAGAGCCACGTTTTGAACACCAACCTGTCGTGGGGGCGAATTATCACCCCATTGTCGTTCGGTTAGGGCCTCGATCAGTGGAACGAAAACGCCCAGTACACGTTTATCTGTGGGTATCCAGTTTTCTTGCATTCGACGCAATGCAGCGGCAGATGCGGTATTACAGGCTAAAATCACGAGATCACAACCCTCTTCCCATAATCGCTCAACAGCACGGGTGGTGAGATTGTATACATCATCTGCATCGCGAACGCCGTAAGGCGCATGTGCGCTGTCACCGTAATACACCAAGGAAACATCGGGTAAACGGGCAGATACAGCATTATGCACGGTCAAACCGCCCAGACCACTATCAAAAATACCAACGGCCATGTGGCACTACTTTCTAAGGTTTATGTTTTTCTTCAAATTCAAAGCCATAATCCAATGACTTCAATGGTGTTGGCGATAGCTTATAAGTGGATTGTCTCAAATAATCCATAAGCGCACGCGCATCTTTTTCACGCGCCTTCATTTCGCTTGGATCTATCGGTTCACCGATAACCACCCGCACGCGCGTGTCAACACGTGCACGAAATTCCTTTATCAACAATCCCATACGCAAGGTGTAATGCAATCGGCTTGCATACTGAAATAGGCTGGAATTCGCACCATCAAAGAACAATGGGACGACCGTCGCCCCCGATTTCGCAATCAAACGTGCAGTAAAGGAGCGCCAGGCGGGATCCATCGGATGCGCAAATGGTTTCGCCGCAGTTGACACTGTACCACCGGGAAAAATACCGATTGCACCGCCCTTGTTCAGATAATCCAACGCCACTTTGCGTGTTTCTAGATTTAGTTTGACCGCCTCTTTTGTTTCATCAAACGAAATTGGCAGGATCACGCGGTTCAAATCTTCGGCCCTGCGGAATACTTTATGTGCCAAAATACGAAAATCACCACGCGTGTGTGTCAGAATATACCCCATCATCAAACCATCCAAAATTCCGTAAGGATGATTGGCAATCATAATCAACGGTTTGTCGCATGGGATATTGTCCAAACTACCGCTAACGATATCCAAATTCAGACCATAGCGCTGAACCATAACTTGCCAGAAATCGCCGCCGTTTGCGACTTCGTCTTCATAACCACACGCACGTTTGATTAGACTCACCCGTCCCGATGCGTTTTCCATCAACTTGATCAGGGTACGCCCACCGCGTGTTTGTGCAGAATAGGCGTAGCTTATATCACGTGCTATTTGTCTTTGGCTCGGCATGACAGTGTGCTCAGTTATCTTGCCACCATATAACGAACCCTATTTTGACTTTCCAGCGGAACTTACCTACTCAGCAGCATGCTGCATTGGGGATTTGGTATGCTTCAACGCCTCTAGGATTTCCGTTCGTCGCTTAGAGGCCTTTTCCTCGTTCGCCCGCTTTACAGGTCCAAATCCGCGAATAGACAAAGGAAGGAGGGCAAGTTCAACGATTAAATCCAAATTCTCGACATTCATCAAAGATGATAACGTTCTGAAATCATTTTCATATTGCTTGATCAATCCGCGCTCCATTCGGCGCTCTGCGGTATAGCCAAATGGGTCAAACGGCGTACCACGCAACACTTTCAATCGGGATAAAAGAGCGAATGCACGCAACATCCACGGACCAAATACGCGTTTTTTCGGGTGGCCATTCAAATCCGTTCCACTCAAGATTGCCGGGGCTAAATGGAATCGCACCATTTCTACATTGTCAAACTGTTCCTTGGCCTTTTTTAATGTCGTCAAATGCAGGCGCGCGACCTCATATTCGTCCTTATAGCTCAGTAATTTGTGATACCCCAATGCAACCGCATCGCGGAGGCGTGCATTGTCAAACTTATCTAAGAATTTTTGATACCGTTTGGCCAAACGTTTGCCCTGATATGCGCTCAAATGATCAACGCGATAAGCGATTTTGTCAGCGCTTTTTTCAGTTAATGACACCACTTCGGCTGCTATCATTTTTTGTGCGTTTTGGGGGTATGCCGCCGCCCAACGCCCAATCTCAAACGCGCGTTGGTTCATTTCAACTTTTGCGCCGTTTAAGGCAATAGACTCGTATAGAGCCTTGTGGCTAAGGGGAATAAAGCCCATCTGCCACGCGGCCCCAAACACAATCATGTTGGAATAAATGGAATCACCCAACAGATCTGCAGAAAGTTTTGTTGTATCTATCAGTACAAGTTTATCTTTGATCCGCGCCTCAAGCGTTAGGCGCAGGTGATCGTTGGGGATTTTGAATTCCGTATCGCGGGTAAAATCGCCAGTGACGGTTTCATGATCATTCACAACCGCACCAGTGCGACCTGTGGATGTTAAACCGATCGTTTTTGCGCCTGAACTTACCACCAAATCACCACCAATCAGTGTGTCACATTCCCCTGTTGCGACCCGAATGGCCGATATATCTTCGGGCGTATTGGCAATACGACAATGTACGTGCACTGCACCGCCTTTTTGCGCAAGGCCCGCCATTTCCATCATGCCAGCGCCCCTGCCATCAATTTGGGCCGCTTGGGCCAGCAATGCACCAATTGTGACAACACCCGTTCCGCCAACACCAGTTGCGATGATGTTAAAAGTTTCACCTGCGGGAATTGTGGGCAAGATGGGGTCAGGTAAATCAGGCAATTCAAACGTTTTGCGCGCTTTCTTTTTTGGTGTTGCGCCGGGCAGTGTCACAAAAGACGGACAAAAACCATTAATACAGCTGAAATCCTTATTACAGGCAGATTGATCAATCGCGCGTTTGCGTCCCAATTCGGTTTCAACAGGCGTGATCGCAACACAATTTGACTGCACACCACAATCGCCGCAACCCTCGCAAACATCTGTGTTGATGAAAATACGTTTATCTGGGTCGGGAAATAGCCCGCGCTTGCGGCGGCGGCGTTTTTCCGCAGCACAGGTTTGTACATACACAATCGCACTTACACCTTTGATATCACGCAATTCTTTTTGCACATTCATCAAGTTTGCACGTTCATGTTTTTCAATATCAACTGGGAAAGCGGTAAGATCTAAATCTTCTTTATCGTCATACACAACGACTAGCTTTTTGACACCCATCGCCTGAAGTTCGCGCGCAATACGTGGGGCGTCCAGTCCCCCGTCATTGCCCTGTCCCCCTGTCATGGCAACTGCATCGTTATAGAGAATTTTATAGGTGATATTCGTGCCCGCACTTACAGCTGCGCGGATCGCCTGAATGCCAGAATGGTTATACGTTCCATCCCCAATATTTTGGAAAACATGGTCTCGTTTCGAAAACAGAGACTCTCCAATCCAATTGGCCCCTTCAGCACCCATATGCGTGTACCCGAGTGTATCACGTTCCATCCATTGCGCCATATAATGACACCCAATCCCTGCATAGGCACGTGACCCTTCTGGAACCTTAGTCGATGAATTATGCGGACAGCCTGCGCAGAAATAGGGTAAGCGAGCGGCAATATCACTAGCATTATCGGCGTGTTTTGCACTTGCGATTTGCGCCAGTCCATCGGTGATTTTTTGTCCACTGCACCCCTCTTCGACAAAAATCTGTCCCAGTAATTGTGCAATATCAATTGGGTCCAATGCACCTTCTGAGGGGAATAATAGGGTTCTATGATCACCCTTTTCGCCTCCGTAAACGCGGCAATGATTGGCATAATGGAACACAGCATCCTTGATCTGTGGTTCGATTAATTTGCGTTTTTCTTCTACCACAATAACTAAATCTAACCCCTCGGCCCATTCCCGCAGGCTGGTTTTGTCTAACGGCCAAGTTTGGACAACCTTGTAAGTTGTGATACCCAATCGCACAGCCTCATCTTGATCAACTCCAAGAACAGACATGGCATGTTGTAGGTCCAACCAGTTTTTCCCTGCAGCAACAATCCCGATTTTAGCACCCTCTTGGCCGAGACCCCGTTGATCAATCCGATTTTCGCGGGCAAAGGCCTCGGCCGCACTGATTTTATGGCGTAGCAGCCGTGCTTCTTGATCCACAGGCATATCGACCAAACGAATGTTTAAACCTCCTTCAGGCAAATCGATGTCTGGATTTTTGAACTGCACACGATTTGGGTTGCCATCGACGACGGATGTCACCTCGATCGTGTCTTTCATCGTTTTTAGACCAACCCAAACACCTGCAAAGCGAGACAAAGCATAGCAATAATGCCCATAATCCAAAATTTCTTGCACGCCTGCGGGGGATATAACAGGCATGGATGCATCCACCATCGCCCAATCAGATTGGTGCAAAACCGTTGAACTTTCTCCGGTATGATCATCCCCCATGGCCATGATTACACCACCATTTTTGGATGAACCCGCCATATTTGCATGACGCATCACATCGCCGGATCGATCCACACCGGGTCCTTTGCCGTACCAGAGACCAAAGACACCGTCAAAACGCCCCTCGCCCCGCAACTCAGCCTGTTGCGAACCCCAAAGGGCCGTTGCAGCCAAATCCTCGTTCAGCCCCTCTTGGAAGGTAATGTCATTTTCAGACAGCACATTACCCGCACGTTTCATTTGAAAATCGACTGCACCCAGTGGTGAACCACGATATCCCGTCACATAGCCTGCTGTATTCAATCCTGCTTGTCGATCGCGTTCCTTCTGCGCGATCATGAGGCGTACCAAGGCCTGAGTACCATTTAACAACACCTGATGTTTTTCAATGTCGTATTTATCATTAAGCGAAATCTTAGACGTGCTCATCAACTGACCTCCCATACGGTTGCCCAAATTATAGGTCAGTATTTCTGACCAAGCTATAGATTTATTTTGGACGCCGCGTCATGTTAGTACTTTGATATGACCATGAACAGAATCATGTCATCAAGAAAAAAATGGAGCAATTGGGATGGATTGGGATAAACTGCGCATATTTCATGCTGTGGCTGACGCAGGAAGCCTGACGCACGCCGGAGATACTTTGCGATTATCTCAATCGGCTGTGTCTCGCCAAGTGCGCGCATTAGAAGAATCGTTGAACACAAATTTATTTCATCGACATGCGCGTGGCCTGATCCTGACAGAACAGGGTGAGTTGTTGTTTGATGCCACGCAATCGATGGTTAAACGTCTAGAGGCGGCAGAAGCACGGATTAAGGATAGCGAAGAAGAGGTATTTGGCGAACTACGCGTGACAACCTCAACTGGATTTGGATCCCTATGGCTGGCACCGCGCCTACCAAAGCTGTATGAAAAATACCCAGAACTGAAAATCGACTTGATGCTAGAAGAGCGCGTTTTGGATTTGCCAATGCGAGAAGCGGATGTTGCCATCCGAATGAAAGAGCCATCCCAAGCGGATTTGATCAGAAAACGATTGATGAGCGTGAAGATGCGTCTTTATGCCTCCCCAAGCTATATCGCGACGCATGGTATTCCCGAAAAGATCGATGACATGGTAAACCATCGCTTAATTTGTCAACATCCCAGATCGGCGCAGGTAAGTGCAGGTTTGGCCTTGACCCAGCATTTGATGACATATGATTTACCATCCATGTTGACCGTGAACAACTACTTTGGCGTCCTGCAAGCGGTTATTCATGATTTGGGTATCGGCATTTTGCCCGACTACATTACATTGGATTTCGATGGCGTAGTGAGGGTTTTAGATGAACTGGAGTCCGTAGAGGTTCCTGTCTATCTGGCCTATCCAGAAGAGTTACGCCATTCAAAGCGTGTCGAAGCCTTCCGCGACTTTGTGCAAGACGAAATAATAGATTACCGTCGTGCCCTTCGTAATGGCGAATTGTCCCAATAGATGAAAGCTATGCATTTACTGCATAGCGGGTATGTCGCATGAGCGGCATTCTTTCTATTGATAGATGAAGGCACAAAGAATACATCGAAAGCATGGAAGCGCATTTGAGCTTTCATACCTCCCTGTTGGACTAAGGCCGAGCTTGCTCGGCTTTTTTTTTGCCCAAATGAAATCTGCCTGAATATTGCCCTTTTTCCTCTGATGCCCTAAAGGATGCGCAGTACATTTAGGGGCCAATATGAACGAACCAAACATCACACCCGAGCTTATTGACGCACATGGTTTGAAACCTGACGAATATCAACTGATCTTAGACATCATTGGGCGTGAACCAACATTCACCGAACTTGGGATTTTCTCGGCAATGTGGAACGAACATTGTTCCTATAAATCTTCAAAAAAATGGTTGCGCACCCTTCCAACTAATGGCCCACAGGTAATATGTGGACCTGGCGAAAATGCAGGTATTGTTGACATTGGTGATGGACAGGCCGTCGTTTTTAAAATGGAGAGCCACAACCACCCTTCCTACATCGAACCCTATCAAGGTGCTGCAACAGGTGTAGGTGGCATTTTACGTGATGTATTCACAATGGGCGCACGCCCAATTGCCGCGATGAACGCCTTGTCTTTCGGTGAAAAATCACACCCCAAAACTCGTCAATTGGTGCATGGTGTTGTCGAAGGTGTTGGCGGTTACGGAAACTGTTTTGGTGTTCCAACCGTTGGTGGTGAAGTTCGTTTTCATCCCGCTTATAATGGAAATTGTTTGGTGAACGCTTTTGCCGCAGGTTTGGTGGACACAGACAAAATCTTTTATTCTGCGGCCTCTGGCGTTGGAATGCCTGTAGTGTACTTGGGTGCAAAAACAGGCCGTGACGGTGTTGGTGGTGCGACAATGGCCAGCGCTGAATTCGATGAATTAATCGAAGAAAAACGGCCCACTGTACAGGTTGGTGATCCGTTCACAGAAAAACGACTGATGGAAGCCTGCCTTGAATTAATGCAAACAGGGGCAGTTATTTCCATTCAGGACATGGGTGCCGCGGGTCTGACATGTTCGGCAGTGGAAATGGGCGACAAGGGGGAATTGGGTATTCGTCTGGATTTGGAAAAGGTTCCAACTCGTGAACCCAATATGACCGCCTATGAAATGATGTTGTCAGAATCTCAGGAACGTATGTTGATGGTCCTACGCCCTGAAAAAGAGACCGAGGCAAAAGCAGTGTTCGACAAATGGGATTTGGATTTTGCAATCGTGGGCGAAACCATTCCTGAGGACCGCTTCCTCATCATGTTAAATGGAGAATGTAAGGCAGATTTGCCACTGCGCGCGCTGTCAGGAAATGCGCCAGAATATGACCGCCCATGGTTTGAAACTCCTGCCGCCGCTGAAATGGATGACGTACCAGAAATCGACCCAATTGATGCGCTACGGGCACTGATCAGTTCAGTGAACTATTCTTCAAAACAATGGGTATACGAACAATATGACAGCCAAGTTATGGCCGATACGATGGAACGCCCTGGGTTTGGCGCTGGTGTGATCCGTGTGCATGGCACTGATAAAAAGCTGGCGTTCACATCAGATGTAACCCCTCGGTATGTCCGTGCTAACCCCGAAATGGGTGGTCGCCAAGCAGTTGCAGAGGCGTATCGTAATCTGATTTCCGTCGGCGCGCGTCCTTTAGCCAGCACAGACAATTTGAATTTCGGCAATCCCGAGAAACCTGAAATCATGGGCCAATTCGTTGGCGCAATCAAAGGGATCGGTTCGGCTGTCGCTGCCCTAAACATGCCGATCGTTTCAGGCAACGTTAGCCTGTATAACGAAACAGATGGTAATGCGATTTTGCCAACCCCAACAATCGGTGCGGTGGGTTTGATTGCAGCGGGCGAAGAGCCGTTCTTGGATCGTGCTCGTGATGGCCACGTGGCGCTTGTTCTAGGAGAAACCACAGGTCACCTTGGGCAATCAGCCTTATTGGCAGAGGTATTCAACCGTGAAGACGGTGATGCGCCAAATGTTGATTTGGACGCCGAAGCTGCGCATGGCGAGTTTATCCTGGCCAATCGTGATATGATCCGCGCCTGCAGTGATTTGGGCGATGGTGGATTGGCGCTTGCTGCGTTTGAAATGGCAGAAGCGTCAGACGTGGGTATCACCCTTGATGCAGAGGATACCGCCACATTGTTTGGAGAAGATCAGGCACGCTATTTGATTGCATGTAACTTTGATCAGGCCGAAGCTTTGATGGCAGCCGCAACACAAGCCGGACTTATCATTCAGTCGGTGGGACGTTTCGGCGGCAAATCAGTAAAAATTGGCGGTTCAGAGGCCGAGCTGGCTGAATTGAGTGCAATCTATCGTAATAGCTTTGCCGAGGCTTTCGCCTAAGAAATACGTTAGTATCATTGGAATGTTAGAAAATACTATTTTTCCTCTTGTTGAATGAGGCAATAGATACATAAATAAACTCAAAGGAGTTTAACTATGGCAATGCAGGCACATGAGATTGAGGCGTTGATTCGCGAAACTTTTCCGGATGCACAAGTCACGATCACGGATTTGGCAGGTGATGGAAATCATTACGCTGCAGAAGTGATCGACGAAAGTTTCCGCGGCAAGAATCGCGTTCAGCAACAACGTGCGGTCTATGCTGCACTTAAAGGAAAGATGGACGGTTCACATGGCGAGCTTCACGCGCTGGCTCTAACGACCAAAGTTCCAGAATAGCACATCAAAGGATTACAGTTATGAGCGATGCAAAAATGCAAATCGACGAGACAGTTAAAGCCAACGACGTTGTGCTTTACATGAAAGGCACTAAGGAAATGCCGCAATGTGGTTTTTCAAGCCGCGTGGCAGGTGTTCTGAACTATATGGGTGTTGAATACACTGACATTAATGTTCTGGCCGATGAAAACATCCGTCAAGGGATCAAAGATTATTCTGATTGGCCAACAATCCCACAGCTATATGTTAAGGGTGAATTCGTGGGTGGTTGTGACATTATCACCGAGATGACACTTTCAGGTGAATTGGACACATTGTTTGCAGACAACGGCGTCGGATTTGACAAAGAAGCCGCGGATAAAATCCGTGAAGCAAACGGTTGATCCAGCTCATTAAACTACCGTAAATTGGCCCCTCAACGGGGCCTGTTTAATTGAGCGTGATACCAAATATTTCTTTTTCCGCATCGCTAAGTTCCAAGATTGATTGAAATCCTATTTTTCGTAATAAATGCGTGGATGCGGGGTTGTCGTTCAAAATCCCTCCCATAATGCGATATCCATTCTTTTTAGGGATATGTGACACCAAACCCGACAAAAGCTTACTAGCGTACCCTTTACCCCATACCATTTCACCCAACAGGTATCCAACGTGTATATCGTTATCATACGGGGCTGTGAGAAAGATAAGACCGATGAACGTATCCTGTTCTCAGATCAGATAAACAACGCTTTCCACGAAACGCGCATCAATCCATAAATCGAAATTCTGATCGGTTAGATCGAAGAAAGGTGGAAGATGATCGTTAACTTTGGGTGTAAGTAAGTTAGGAAGGTGACTAACAAGCACAAAAACGCTCTTCTTGTTCATTTTTCACGCAAGACCGATGCACGACAGAAAGCCATTCTGTTTGAAACTCTTGCAGCAGTGGCACGTTTTACTACGTTTCTTCTAATCTTTGTGCCAACCTTTCGGCGCGTGTTGCGATATCGGCCAGGCTATCGCCGATCTGAGGTGGAATAATTGGCACCTCAATCGTTTTGGCTTCGTGCGCGGGTGCATTTTTCAATTGCTCTAACTCAACACGCGTTTTTGCCAAAAGCTTCTCTGCATCGGTAAGTCTCTCCTGCAAAGCGGTTGTTTTATCGGCCAACATCAGCGCAGACATCAGCAGCATTCGGGGTTCGGGCATTCGACCAATCTGTTCCAGAAGAACTGATGCTTCTGCATCTAAAAGTTTCTCAGCAGAGCGTAGATAGTGTTCCTCGCCATCCTGACAGGCCACTTCAAACTGGCGACCACCAATTTCAATCGTAACCTCTGGCATCAGGCACCCTCCTCGGCTTTGGCAGCGGTCAGTGCTGCTTCTAATTCTTCGTGCAGTGCTTGCAAGTCTGCCTTTTCGTCTTCGCGTTCGGCCTTCAGAAGGTTTAATTCGTTCTGCAAACGAGTTATTTCGCTTAGCAGCTCTGAATTTCTCTTAGTTAACAACGCCATCTCTTCGGATTGACCAACCCCTGATGACACGGATGCGTCAGATGTCATGCGTCGTTCGATTTTATTCAACGCCAAAATTATTCGGCGTTCAAATTCGGCGATATTATCCATCAACCATCCTTCATTCTACTCAGCATAACGGTATTTCGCAGACAACACCGTCCGAATCGCTTTTTCGCATCCTTTTCTATAGTTTAGCTAAAGATGTTAAAAAATGCGCCCCAAATGAATTAAATCAGCGAAGCCCCATGGATTATGTGGGATTACGCATATATTACAACATGTTATTCGGTGTAAGTTTGCGTCACAAAGCCACCAGCAGACCATCCAACAATTCCGTCTGTCAGGTGGCTGATATTTGTTAGACCTACTTGGTTCAACAAGGCATCACCCAACATTCCTGTACGATTACCTGTACGGCAATACAGCATGATCGGCGTTGATGGATCCTGAACGAGCGCAAAGAATTTAGGTTGGAATTCTGGATGTAGTCCCCCATCCGCGGTAAAGGCTGTAATCAGCTCCGCTCCCTCAATAACACCCGTTTCAACCCATTCTTCAGGGCGGCGAATATCAACGATGATCGTTCCAATCTTTTTGGCATCCAACAATTCTTGTGGTGTTGCTTGGCCCAATTGCGGTGGGATCATTGTGTCCAAAAGTTCGACTTCAAACGTCAAGGTTGCATTCGATGGTATCACGCCACCTGCACCTGCGGCACCATATCCCAATTCAGGTGGGATCGTCAGAACACGCTTTTCTCCGACTTTCATACCCAAAATACCCTGTTCCCAACCACGGATGACTTCGCCTGCGCCTAATGTGAACGAAAACGGCTGACCGCGTGTGACCGAGCTGTCAAAGACACTTCCGTCTTCTAACTTGCCAGTATAGTGAACAAATACCCTATTGCCTGCTTCGGCAGCTTGACCTGATCCTGTGGTGATTGTTTCGATTTGTAATTCTGCGTTCGCGGCTGTCATGATTAAAAGTCCAATTGTGCTTAATAGTGCGCGTATCGTTAAACGCATGGTTGTTTTTCCCCTGTAAACTTGGGCGCAGTGAACCATTTTCTGGAATACTGCACAAGTAGACGACCAAAATCATGCCAATTGGATATTTGATCCTGCCAATTTGTGCGAAACAATCACTTCAATAATCAAAGGGTGCATCGACATGAATTCGGCAATGTCAATGACACGTTCTGGGTAATTGGCTAAACTGGGTGCATCGTAATATGTATTGGTCTCATCCGTTCCTGTCATGAAATATTGAAAGATTTGATCATCTCGAATGTCAATCAACGAGGCATTTTTGCTACCATAGCGCGCGGTAACGCCATCGTTTTTCATGAAAAACATAACCTCATGAAATAACCATTCGATGTGCATTGGATAGCGTTCTAGATGATTAATCAATTCTGATTTTTCACCCGTGCCGTAGAAATAGCTTTGATAAAACGCAACGGTATGCATGCGTTCAATGTCGTCCAAAAACGTGTATTCCATGACCTCTCCTACCTTTTTCATGAGTGTATTTAGATTGTAGCATTTACTCCAGCCTCATTTACGCATTTAGTGTGTTCACACAGTGAACTAAGGTGTCAGCATGAGCATCAAACGCATCCGCGCCGTTGATCGTGCGCTTTTGGTGATTGAGGTCTTGTCTCAATCTGGGTCGTGTTCCCTAACCGAACTGCGGCGAAAAACGGGTTTGGATAACGCAGGTCTATTGCGCATTTTGGGGACAATGATTGACCGGGGCTGGGTACGTCAGTTGATCGTTGAAAAACGATATGAGCTGTCCCATTCATTGGGCGACATTCTGGGGGCAGAGGCGCGCGCACACCCTATGGCTGAAATAGCCGTGCCCATTCTGCTGGATCTGCGCCAAAACCCCTACTCGCTGCCCTCTGATCTTTGCGCTATTCGCGGGTTTGGTCAGTTTGAAATCATCGAAAGCACGCGTTTGCGCGGTCCCATGGCGCCTGGTCGTACAGGGTTGGGGTTACAACCGTCGCTTTTCCAATCCGCCCATGGGCGCGTCATTTTGGCCCATATGTCGGACGAGATGCGCGAAAAACATATAAAGGCATTTCTGAACCGTGCGCGGAAAGAGGACATCAGTTGGTATAATTCTGGCCGTTTGAATTCAGAATTGGAAATCACACGAAAACGGGGATATGGCATTCGTGAAGAGCTGTATTGGGAACCCCCATTCGATGAAACACCTCCCATTGGCGCAATCGCGGTTCCAATCATCACGCGGGTAGGAATTTATGGATCACTCAGCCTTTTGTGGCTGGAAGAGCATCTAAGCGCGGATACCGTCATTCGCTCTGGCCTGTTGGATCGGTTAAAGGCATCGGCGGGTGACATCTCAACCAAGCTAACAGAAGGCAGTATTCCAGCGCCTGATTAAAGGTCGATTTCGATCACGCCATCTTTTTCCGCAGCACGACTTTGGCATAGGATCACTTGGGTTTCGCGTTGTTTTTTCGACAATACGAAATCCCGATGTTCAATTTTCCCTGACACCACCCCGCATTTACACACGCCGCAAATGCCATCGGAACATTTCAGGTCTATGTTATAGCCTTCATCAATCAAAACATCCGCCGCACTTTTGTCCGCTGGAACGTCAAATTCGCGCCCAGATTTTGCAAGCCTGATTTTGAAATCGTGGTTCACATAATGAGGCTTTTCAGGAACCGAGAAATATTCAAGGTGCCGAGCCTCATCCGGAAAACCGCCCGCGTCCGCTGCGGCAATGACGCTATTCATGTAACGTTCAGGGCCGCAGGTATAGACATGCCAACCTTTTTGATAACCCGACAGGATATTGGCCAAATCCGCGCGCGTGCCCTGATCACTAAAATGATACCGCACCTTATCGGCCCACGGAACAGTGGCCAGGTCATTTAAATACCCTGCCCCCTCTTTCCGACTGGCCGAATAATGCATTTCAAAATAACGCCCTAAAGCGTGCAAGCGATGTGCAAAGGCGATCATCGGCGTAATGCCAATCCCCCCACCCATCAGGAAAGTTTTGGTCGCATCCTCAACCAGATCAAAATGATTGATGGGTTTTGAAATGAAGACTTTGCGTCCTTCGACAAAAATACGATGCATCATTTTTGATCCACCGCGCCCCTGATCTTCGCGCAGAACACCGATTTGATATTTGCTGCGATCGGCTGGGTCACCCGACATGGAATATTGACGCAAAAATTCAGGGGCCACGACAATATCCAAATGCGCCCCTGCGCTCCATTCTGGCAATGGTGATCTATCCAGCGTTTGGAATTCGTATTTTGTGACATCTGGGGTCATTTTTTCGACCTTGCTGACCTGAACACGCACAACGGGCGCATCCCCATCGCTGGAATAGACATGCAGATGTTCAGTTTCACCACGCTCAAGTTTAAGTTTGTATTCCTCTGCCGTGATCATGGCCTGATAGGCCTCTATCCCGGCTTCGCGATCCATGTGGAACGGATAGGGATAGGGATGGGGCGCAAGATTTGCGGGATAAACGGCCATTGTTTGATCTTCATATTTTAGATCAAGACACTTTTGCAAACCACGTGCATTCACGGGTTTTCGCGCAGGTTTATATCCACCGTCTTCGTAAAGTTCGATGTCCCACCACCATTTTTTGATGGGGTTTAATTCACCATTTCCAACCATATCGTCCAATTTCGCCAAAGGTTTGGCAAGCATTGGAAGATTGCTGGCCGCCCATCGAAACGGTGCCTCGGCAAACAGGCCTTCTAGGTTCCAAGGACAAGTTTTCATACAGCGCCCGCACATGGCTCCGCCTTCGGTCGAAATGCGGTAACTGGCGCATTTTTGGCTATCTGATTTCCAAATCTCATAGCCATTGAACATCAACTTGGGGCCCGCAGTAATCGCGCCCGACGGGCATTCACGGGCACATTTATTGCAGTTTTCACAAAAATTTTGCAGACCAAAATCAATCGGTTTGTCATGTTCAAACGGCATATCCGTTGTTACAACACCGGATTTCAGGCGCGGGCCAAGGTAGGGGTTTAAAATAACTTCGCCAATGCGGCTGACCTCACCCAACCCTGACAGCAGAAGTAAGGGGGGCTGCAACACCTCACCATCCAATACTGTGTGGGATTTCGCCTTATACCCCAGGTTGCGGATTTGTTGGGCAATCACGCCCCCCAATAGGGAAAAGCGCAAATAGGCACGCATAGATTGGGCGACAGAAATCCAATCATCACCCGAAGCGCCCTCCATCGTTTCGTAACCCTGATCGATGATCATCGACACCGCGTTATTGTGTGGGGGATCCAAAATAGCACCCGTTGAATCATGACTGTACCACGCCCAATCGGGACAGCGCGACAGCCCAACGGCATCCACGCCCAAAAAATAACTGGCCGCCTTAATGTTAGCCGCATTCTGCGCCAAATCATCGGGGCGCGCGCCGTGTTCATTTGCCTCTCCATCCTGCAACAGGACAAAGGCGCCCAATGCACGCCGTTGCGCACAGGATGGCGCGGCCTTGCGCGCGTAATAGCCACCCTTGGCCCCCTCTTGCAGGTTTTTGCCCATGTCCCCAAACTGGGCACGCGCGAACATATCCGTGCGTTTTGGAACACGGGCCACACGCGCCTCATCAATATATGTTGTGGGTGTTTCGACACGCTTCAGGTTTTCAAAGGGATGCGGCCCATCGACGAATTTACGCTTGGAAAACGGATCACGATTAAACGCATTTTTGGAAAACCCTTTGCCCAACCACCATCCAGGACCTTGGGTTTTGAACCAGGGTTGCTCTGCGCGCGGCGCCAAAGGGCGATCTGTTGCCAGATCAAGCGTGGTTGTAATCACCCCTAATCCAAAGTTCTTTCCGATATAGGGCGCAATTAACTCACCCTGATCCGCCCAAACCAGACCAGAGGCCAGTGCAAGTTTGTTCAAATCCACATCACTGGCCGCCCCAGAATGGGATTTAGCATCATAGCCAAGCAGGCGAATGTAATTGGCGATGACCGCAGCGGTTTCATTTGCCCGCAAACAGGCGCGGTGTGCATGCGCATCCTCAAGCCAATCACACCCAACTTCATTCGGCATTAGGTCGCGGGGGTTTTCGTATAAAAACACAATGGCATGTGTGTGCCCGTCAATCGTTGTGGGCGGTGCCTCCATCGATTCCTTTAGGTCCGCCATTATAACATCAATACCCGACGCCAGTGTTTTCGTTTGCCGCGTGCGCAGGGCATGGGCCAAACGTTCAATATCGGGGTTTTGGATTGGATCAGCTAGGATCGCCTGATCATCCAAGCGGCAGATCCCGATCATTGACGCATCGGAAAAATACCCAAACCCCTTTATGTGATTTGCCCGTTCAGTTGGATCGGTTGGAATTTCCGCCTTGGTTTTATTGATCAAGCCATCCCGAATGGCATCCAACATGGCCTGATATTCGCCCATGGAGTTTACAATGTTTTCGGGGGCCTCGGGCCTGCGAAACGACAATGACTGCATTTCGGGGGCTGTGTTCAGATCAATGGTGTCGATGCGTTTTAACCGTTCTGTTGGATATTGCCCCATGTGTACGGGGCGATTTTTGTCTGAAAACAGCTTCATTGTGATGAATTATCCCTTTAGTTCCATCATATCGGTCATGCCCATGGCGCTCATCCCGCCATCAATCGTGATGTCCTGCCCCTTGATCCATGCACTTTGCGAAGATGCGAGAAACAAAATCACATCGGCGATTTCCGATGGAAGTCCCGCGCGTCCCGCGCGGGCAATGTTTTCGGCAACCTTTGGGCCAAAGGCCTTAGTGAAATCATCCAAAATACCTGTACTAACAGCGGCGGGGCTGACGCAATTGACACGAATGCCTTGGGCCAAAAACACCTCTGTCGTGGCGATGGATTCAACGATCACAGCCTCTTTGGACAGATTATAGGCGCGTGTGTCATCAATATCATGCGACTGGATAAATGCATCAATGTCCCCCCATGAACAGGCACGCAGCGCCTTAACCTGCGCCACATTATCCCGCCAAAATGCCCCCGCACGCGAGGCCGTGTGCACAATGGCTCCGCCCGCGTTTAAACGGGGCGCCATGGCCTGTGTCATGTAGCGCAGACCAAAGTAGTTAACTTCCAAAACCTTGCGGCCCAACCCCTCTCTGGGTGGCAGGCCCGCGTTATTGATCAGCGCATCAAATGTTCCTTGCGTCGCATTTACGGCATCTGCAATGGCCGCAGGATCAGACAAATCAACTTGAACAAACTGATCAACCGCAACTGACGGCTGGGTGATGTCAAAGGCAATCACCTCATGCCCCTGCTCTTTCGCTTTGCGTGCAACGTCTGCACCGATGCCCGTTGCCGCCCCAGTTAATGCAAGTCTCATCCTGAAAATCCTTTAGATGTGCGCTGACACGTCACCGACACGGCAGCGCATTTATTATTATTTCAAAACACCAACTTCGCGATAATAACGCGCCGCACCTGGGTGCAGTTCAGCCAAACCACGCTTTGACGCCGCGAATTCAAGGTTCAGTGCCTTGGCCCATGGCGCTTCGGATGTGACCTGATCAATATTGTCCCAAAACGCTTTGGTCACCTTATAAACGGTCTCCTCATCCATATCCGCACGCACGGCGATCCCAACGGCGGTGTCAAAGCTCATGACAGGGCCATCATTTTTCTGACCTTCATAAACGCCTGCGGGAACTTCGGCATAATAACGGAATTTACCAAGGAATTTCTCTACCGCTTCGCCTGTGTGATCTTCGGGCGCGATGAAACGCACTTCTTCGGTTTCGGTGAACTGAATGAATTGACCGCATGGATCCAAACAGCCGTTCACATAGACATCAATTTTCCCGTCAAGGAACGCTTGATACCCTGTTTGCCAGTTTGCTTTGATCGCCTCATAATCTTCACCTTCAACCAATCCAGTTGTGGATGCGACCCAACCTTTGGCAGCGTTGAATGCACCGCCCCCTTGAGGCCCAAGGAAGACAGAGGCGCCTTCGATATCATCCAATGTTTGAATGTCGCTATCTGCACGCACGGCAAAGTGATAGGCACCATAAGGATACCACATCAACAAATTGACGTTTTTCGCCAATTCAGGGGCGTCGGCCTGTTTTGCATACATCGCCTTGCCACCCGACATTAGGTTGTAAACCACGGGTGACGTCATGGACATGTCCAAATTGCCACGGCCCACTTCCATCATGTGCAGGGTTGCAGCGCCCCCTGCTGCGACCTCAATCTCGATCCCTTCGATATTTTTGGTGACGATGTTTGCGAATGTCGCCATGGAAATCGCCGCCCCCAAACTGGGTGCGATGGTTGCCATTTTCAATGTTTCGGCCTGTGCAGGTGCCGAAAGGGCCAGTGTTGCCGCAAGGGCCAGTCCAAGTTTTTGCATGATTTTCTCCCTGTTATGCAATTTCGTGTTTTGTGTGTGGGTCATCAATCTGACGACGATGCCATAGGATCATCATCACCCCCGCGCCAAATGCGAGGATGGCAATGGTCATATTTGGCAAGAGCATAAGCACAGCCAAAATTCCGCGCAGGATCCGCGCAACCCCGCCAATGCGATGTTTTTCATAACCACTGATTGCGGATGCAAGAAGCCAAAGCGCCGTGCCAAGGGCCAGCGTGATCCATACGAAATCCCCCCATCCGACAGTGGCAATATCAATCATCGCACGCGATGACACGGTTTCGCCGCCAAACCATTCAAACAGAATTTGAAGTTTGTACAGCAATGCGGGGTGATAGACGAAAACAAACGGAATTATGAACCCCGCCAAGGACAGGCGCGCGGCTTGAAATGCGGTGTCAATTGGGTTTGCTCCTGCAATTGGTGCTGCGGCAAATGCCGCCAATGCCACAGGCGGTGTAACGGTCGAAATCACCGCAAAGAACACCACAAACAAGTGAAGCGAGAGCGGCGCGATGCCGACCATGTCGATCCCTGAGCTGAGCGCGATCACGATGATGAAATAGGTGGCCCCAGGGGGCAGCCCCATGCCCAAAACAATCGACCCAAGCGCCACAACAAGCAGCGTCACAAACAACGGACCATTGGCAAGTTGGGATAACAACAGTGATAAACGACCAGAAAAGCCCGATATTTCGATCAGCCCTACAATCAATCCAATCGCCGCAACGATGACGACGATGGATGCGGCCATACGCCCGCCGCCAACCAAGCTTTGAAAAACGCGGCGGGGTGAACGGTAGGTCGGGAATAGGATTAACGCCATGATGATGGCGGACAGAAATCCGTAAAACCCCGCCTTGGGGACAGAAGGTTGCGCAAAGAGATAATAGCTTAGAACTCCGAGCGGGATGATAAACACCAAACATTGGCGTTTTTCTATCGACGTCAGGGGCACGCGGGCCTCTTTGGGTAAGGGACCAATGCCCTGACGACGTGCTTCGAAATAGACGGTTAGGAATGTTCCGACATAGTAGAAAATCGCAGGCATAATTGCCGCCACAACGATGTAGCGATATTCCAACCCGATTTGTCCCGCGACAAAAAACGCCACAACCCCCATTACAGGTGGCATGATTTGGCCCCCTGTTGAGGCGGCGGCCTCTACCCCCGCCGCGAATGCGGGGCGAAACCCAGATTTTTTAATCACTGGAATGGTCATGACGCCTGTTGAGACAACATTGGAAATGGCTGCACCTGATAGGGTTCCAAACAGCGCGGATGAGGCCACCGCCGCATGCGCCGCCCCACCCGTAAAGCGCCCTGTTAACAGGTTCGCAATCTTCATCAAAACATCGCCAGCGCCAGAGGCCATTAAAACGGCGCCGAAAATGATAAAGATCAGGACGTTACCTGAAACCACCTGTAACGGTTGTCCAAATAATCCCCCTGTTTGGGCCCAGAAATTCAACACCATGGCCCGCATGGATTGGGCCAATGTGCTTTCCGATCCGGCAAAAATTCCCGTCCATTCAGGAAGCCATCCGCGCACGAAGAAATACACAATCCAAAAGAGGCAGAAAAATATGATAAAACTGCCAAATTGTTTCCATGTGAGGTAAAGCGTAAGTGCCACAGCCAAGGGGAAAACCCAAAAATCAATCGAATCCGCTGATGGAAGCGCACCTGCATCAACGGCAAATAGTTTTCCAATCCACGCTGAAAACACGGCGATGGTCAGGACCAGCCCCACCCAACGCAGCCATGAGGCCGCCCGTACATTAAGGAACGAAATCGCAAAGGATAAGATCAGCGGCAGGCCCAGAATAATACCCGTGGGCAATAAAAAGCTGCGTTCAAACGCGAGATGGAACGCGCCCAGCCAATGTTCTTTGAACAATATGCGTTGTTCGCGACGCGAGAGGTTTTCGAAATCTGCCGTGGTGGCTTCGATGAACCAACGTACGAATTCATTCAACGGACCAGAGGCTGCAAAAATCAAGATCACAATTGTGAAGGAAAACGCTAATAAATCAGCAATCTTCGCATCATACTTCATGTCTCTGATCCTTCAGATATGCGTGACAAAAGCTGTTTTGCCTCCCACAAATACGTATTGCGCGCTGTGGCGTTGATTTCGGTTTCGGCAAGGGTCGTTAGCAATGCTACTTTTTGCGCTTCGGCAGGTTGATCAAGGGCAATCAAATGATCACAGACCTCTAATTTCCATTGGGGATCATCGTCATTTTTTAACACATCCCAAAAACCTTCAATTCCCCCAGCAAGTGCTGCGATTTTTTCCGCGCGGGACCGAGATGACAAGCCTCCCAAATGTGTAGGATTGCCGTCGTACCACCCCAGTGTTCCAACCGCATAGGCACGGGCGGACCATGATAATTTACCGTAAAATTCACCCAACCACGGTTTATTGACCAGATGGTCGGGTAATGAAATCGTGGCGGCGATGTCATCCATCGACTGTCCTGCATTCATGCCTGCCGCCGTATGCGAAACCACATGCATGATCGCGTCGCGTGTTGATGTCACGACTTCTTGCACCTGCTCTGCGCCGAATACGGGGTTTGTATGTCCAGGCGCCAAGACCTCTGCCCCGAGCCCCGCTATTAAGTCCAAACTATTCGCCCAAGCGATGAAATCACGATAGGCCGTGCCGCGAATGGCATAGAGGTTGGGGAATGAATAATACCAATTGTCTCCCGGGAACAAAATCTGCTGTTCAGGCAACCAGACCATCATGTGATCGGCCGTTTCGCCGGGCGCAAAAATTAAGCGTGCCTGAACTCCATCCAGATCAATGTCGCAATCCGCATCAATTAAGCTCGTCGGCGGCAGGAACCCGGCCCCCAACCCCTGCATCGGGCGATCCCCCGGCCCACAGCCAAGCGAGACACGCTCTTCTCCACTCAGCCCAATGCCAAATTGCGCTTGTGTGCGGCGTCCCAATGCCATGTTGGGTGCAGGAACTTCTTCAGATACAGCCACAAGATCGGATTTAAACCCGTGATGGGCCAAAATGGGCATATCCCTCTCTTGTGCAAACACAGATGCGCCAGAAATGTGATCACGATGCGAATGGGTATAGATGATCCGCGCAATGGGTTTGTCCGACAGCTTCTGGAACTCGGCCAGTATATTTTCGGCGGCCTTGGTGCTTTCGCTGGTGTCGATGATTGTGATGCTGCTGTCACCTTCGATCATATGCACATTGGACGCGGCATAACCCACCGCGGTGTAAATGCCGTCACCCAGACGCGTGATTGATTTTTCAAACTGCGCACGATGCGCCAATAGATCAGGGTGTGCCATCAGTCTTCTGCAATCTTTTGTGAAACGGGTCCGCAATAATGCTTGGTCAATTCTTCATCGACTTCGCTGCCATCATATAGGAACGGCAAAATGCCTTTTCGCAGGGATTTGCCGCGCATGTTTTTGATGTCTTGTTCTGATTTTGTAACGCGTTGTGCAGGCCTGCGCCCCCATTGTGCCAACAGCGCGTAAAGGCGATCAATCTGATCCTGGTGCGCACCTGTTTTGGCCAGATCATGGAATTCCTCAGGATCGTTTTCCAAATCAAACAGTATGGGACGGAACCCACCTTCTGCGTGCATCATTTTCCAGCGGCCATCAAATATCATATACAGGCGCGCATCACGTGGTTCGACATCCAACCGCACGGCCTGCGGCGTTGGGGAATAGTCAAATTCACTGATCACGAAATCACGCCATTCTGGTGTTTCCCCGCGCAGCCATGGCAGTAAAGAGCGCCCCTCGATAATGTGATCGGGGACTTCACCGCCTGCAGCCTCAACAAAGGTTGCTGCCAAATCGATGCTTTCGACCAGGGCATCACATGTTGTGCCCCGCGTCGTGTCTGCCGCAGCACGCGGATCATAAATGATCATTGGAATCTTTACGGATTGTTCATGGAACAAATCCTTTTCCCCCAGCCAATGATCACCCAAATAATCTCCATGATCCGAAGTCAGCACAATCATTGTATCGGCCATCTGACCTGTGTCGTCCAGATGATCTAAAATGCGGCCCAATTCATCGTCACATTGTTTGATCAATCCCATGTAGGCTGGGATCACCTTGTCACGCACATCGTCGCGCTGAAACGCCTGCGCGATCTTGTTCTTTTGATAGGACCCATAGACGGGTTGGGGATCATCCAATTCAACCTCGTGGCGCAAGGGGGGCGGCACATCTGCGGGGGTGAACATGTTGTGATAAGGCGCAGACACAATATAGGGCCAATGCGGTTTGATATAGCTGACATGGGCGCACCACGGGCCTTTCGCCTCATTCATGAAATCAATCGTGCGCGATGTCAGCCACGGCGTTTCACTATCCTCATTTTTGATGTTTGCAGGTTTATCGGCGTTTTTAAACATCCAACCTGATGCTTTTTCGCCATTCTCAATACCCGCATTTGCAAAATCGGCCCAAGGGTTCACACCCTCATACCCTTTGCTGTTTAGATAGGCATTATAGGGGGAGCGTTTTTCATCATAAAACCCATCTGGTCCCAGTCCCCACAAACCGTCATCGCGGATCCAAACATCAAACCCACATTCAGCCTGACGCGCGCCAATGACCGTATCAGGTGTTAGGCCCAAACGTTCCATCCCCTCGGCATCGGCCTTCATATGAGTTTTACCAATGAGCCAGCAATCCATCCCATGTTTGCGCAGATGATCGCCCAAGGTGTGCTCGCCAACCCGCAGTGGGAAGTTGTTCCATTGCGCTCCGTGGCTAGATGTATAACGGCCCGTGTAAAAACACATGCGGCTGGCCCCGCAGATGGGGGATTGCACATAGGCATTTGTAAATCGAACACCCATTGATGCGACCCGATCGAAATTTGGGGTCTGCAATTTTGGGTGACCTGCGCAACTAAGGTAATCAAAACGCAGCTGATCATACATGATGAAAAGGAGGTTCATGCGGGGTCCCTGTTTTATAATTTTTCACATAAGAAAAACAAAATTTGGGAATAGCAAGTCATGAGTTCACTGTGTGAACCTTATTTTATCCCGCCTTGCGTTCGCGCCACCAAACATAAATACCCGATGCGACGATCACCAAGGCACCAATAACCGTCCATTGGTCAGGCAGATCATTAAATAAAAGAAATCCCCAAAGTGTTGCAAAAATCAGGGCGATATATCCGATGGGTGCCAAAAGGCTGGCTTCGCCTAACGACAAGGCCTTGATCAGTAACCATTGCGCCAATGTGGCCATGACACTTAGCACCGCCATCAAAGTGATCGTGAACACGCTCAACGGTTGCCAATGAAATGGAACAATCGTGCTGAACAAGATTGCGCCAAAAAGGGCCGTATAAAACAGGGATGTCCAGGGGTCTTCGCGCGCGCCCACAAACCGCGTGATGATGTTATAGCCAGAAAAACAAATCGCAGCACCTAGCGGGAATAAGGCATAAACAGAAAATACATCGCTGCCCGGGCGGATCACAATCATCGCCCCAATCAATGCACCGATGATCCCAATCACCCGCCGAATACCGATCCGTTCCCCCAAAAACAGAACAGCGCCCAATGTGATGAGCACAGGGCTGATATCCATAATTGCGGTCGCCTCAGCCAAGCCGATGTTTGAAATGCCCCAAAAGAAACACATGGTTGCGCACATCAAAAAGACCGAACGCGCCAATTGCAGCCGCGGAAAAGAGGTTTTCACAATTTTCTGAAAGCGCGGCAAAACGATCAGAAACACCAAAACGGCCTGACCCAAATATCGGATCCACAGTGTGGGCCAGACACCAATCTCCTGCGTCAAAACCTTGGCCACTGCATCCATCAGGGTGAACACAAACATGGCCCCAATCATCAATAGCACAGAGAGTTTTTTTTGTGTCACGGGGCCTGACCAATTCGTTATGTTGGCGCGACCCTAGCAGAGTGATTTACAAACACCACTCATTTCAACTTGCTCAGGTCGCGTCGGTATAGGTTAAGACAGGTTTCGTGGTAAATTCATTGCGCCAAACCACGTAACACAAAACCGGATGATCCAATGTTTCCATAGCGTGCGGTTGGTTTGAGGCATGAAGCATTACGCCCCCTTCCCCCATATGTTGATCTGGCGCACCGTCTTTTTTGAAAACAGCCTCACCTGCTAGACACAGATACAATTCCTCGGCTGGGTGCTGATGCCATGGGTAATAAAGACCCGCTGGCATATAAACCATCCATGCATTCATTTGATCACATTTGAAAAACCCATTGTGCCCAATCAAACTAAAACACCCAAATTCGTCCATAAATCGATCGCTGACATTGGTGCCACCATAGGTATCGCGCCAATACGCATATGGACCAAGCTGTTTCAACAGGGATTTGGTTGCCGCGTATTGATTCTCAAATAGGCCATTTTCTGCATCAAAATGATCCCGCGCGCCCATATGGCGAGCCGTAACAGGTTGCACCACAACATCGCTGGGGAAGGCGCAGAATGCCCGAAGGTCATAATGACTTTCGTGCAATTGACGCAAATGATTTAATACCTGATCGAAATCCATGGCCCACCCCGGAGCTTACTACCTCAAAAGGCTCGGTTCGAATGGATAAAGATTCTGCATTTAATTCGACACCGATGATGCCGTATTTGAACCAATAACTTAACGGATTGCAAAAAGTGTCATTATCACCTGATCCGCCAATCGCGCCCCTGTCCCAACAAAAAGGGTGCGATTGATCCAGGCCAATTCAGGATCACCCGTTTCTAAAATGGCGTGTGTGCGCATGTAATAGTGCGCAGGATCAATATCCTCCCCCCGGGCCAGTGCTGCAATGACTTCGGGGGCACCGTGGCGATAGCCAAAATTTTTGACTTCAATTGTGTGTCCCCTGTCGGTTTCAATCGCATAGCGCGTGTCCAATTCGGCAACACCATCTGCAAATACGGTTTGCCAATCTGCCCCAAGGTTTAAAATGCGCCCCGACACATAAGGACCCGAGGTGCGGCCCCCGATGATCGGTATGATCCGACGCTGCCCTGCACGGCCAGAACCCAGTTCACGAATGGGGGCCAAATCAACCTCAAGTCTGCAAAATAATTCCAATTCAGGTGCATTCATTGTTTCCAAGTTCCGATCTGACTAAATTTCCCGTGACAATCATCCCCGCCTTGATACTGTCATACCCGCGACACCCCAAGCAAAGGAAATTTTCAATGGGCGTTCCTGTGTATCATGGCGATTTTTATTCGGATGATTTCATATTAAATCCCACCCAAGGGTACGCAGATTTGCGCGCGCTGGGACCCGTGGTTTGGATGGAGCAGCAAAATGCCTATGCCGTGACATGCTATAATGAAGTGGTGCATGTCTTGCGCAATCCTGCGACGTTCATTTCCGGAAATGGCATTTCTATGAACGATGATGTGAATTCACTGTTGAAAGGATCAACTGTGAATTCCGATGGGTATGAACACGAGAGCCGCAGGCGCGTTACTGCCCGCCCCCTGATGCCCAAGGGGATTGAACATTTGGAACAATATATCCATGAAACAGCCCAGGCATTAGGGGATCGTTTGGTGGACCAACAGGCATTTGATGCCATTTCAGAATTCGCACAAATCCTACCTCTGTCCATTGTGATTGATTTGGTTGGGTTGGACGAAAGCGGTCGCCAAAACATGTTGGCCTGGGGATCGGCCGTATTTGATGTGATGGACGGGCACAATGAACGTTCCCAATTGGCCTTTGAAACATTGGTCGGTTTGCGCACATATTTGGATAAATACGGCCGCGCCAAATACCTGAAAGAGGGTGGATTGGCGCGCCGTATCTTTGAGCTTGCCCCCGAACACGGATTTAGCGAGGCAGATGCCGCACAAATGATGCGCGATTACATTTCGCCGAGTTTGGACACCACCATTTCGGCCTCTGGATACATGGCGTATTTTTTCGCAACACACCCAGATCAGTGGTAATTATTGCTAAACTAGCCCGATATGGTGCCTAACGCAATTGAAGAGGTTGTGCGTCTAACAACACCCATACGATCATTTTCCCGATATGTTTCCGAGGACACAGAAATTTCAGGCACGAAAATTGAAAAAGGATCGCGTGTGATGGTGATTTATGGATCTGCCAATCGGGACGAAACCTTTTGGGATGAACCAGACAGCTTTGATATCACGCGCAACGTGCGAAAACATGTTAGGTTTGGACACGGTGTGCATCTGTGCATGGGCATGCATTTGACGCGGCGGGAAATGATTAACCTGTTAGAGGCTATGCGCACGCGGGTCTCGCGATGGGAATTAAATGGCACCCCAGAAACTCAGATGAACAATTCCATCCGCGCCTTTTCAATACTTCCAATCAAAATAACGCCCCTATAAAGGTGACACTATGGGTCAGGTGAAAAACATCCTTTTCATCATGTTTGATCAGTTGCGTTGGGATTACCTAAGCTGTGCAGGACATCCGCATTTGCACACCCCAAATATTGATGCCTTGGCCGCAGACGGCGTGCGTTTTACCCGTGCCTATTGCCAATCGCCTGTGTGCAGCGCCTCAAGGATGAACTTTTACACAGGGCGCTATTGTCATTCCCATGGGGCCACATGGAACCGTGTCCCCCTAAAGGTCGGCGAACACACATTAGGTGATCATTTGCGGGACAATGGCATGGAGTGTTGGTTGGTTGGCAAAACCCACATCAAGGCAGATACCGAAGGCATGGCCCGTTTGGGCATTCCCGCCGACAGCATCATTGGTGTGCGCACCGAACAATGTGGATTTGACGTCTATGAACGCGATGACGGCATGCGCCCAGAAGGACCAGAGGGATTTTATGATAACGGTGGTGCGGCCACCTATAACGGATGGCTGCGCGAAAGGGGGTATCCTGGGGACAATCCGTGGCATGATTTTGCCAATTCTGCACGGGATGAGGACGGGAATGTTTTGTCGGGATGGTTGCTGGAAAACGCCCGCAAACCCGCCGCAATTAAGGAAGAGGATTCCGAAACCCCTTATATGACAAGCCGCGCGATTGAATTCATGGACCAGGCGGGTGAAACGCCATGGTGTTTGCATCTAAGTTATATCAAACCCCACTGGCCTTATATCACCCCCGCCCCCTATAACGATATGTACGGACCAGAGCATGTGATCCCCGTCAATCGTAGCGATGATGAATTGGTAGATATGCACCCCGTTTATGCCAATTACATCGACAACCGCGTTGGGCAATCGTTTTCGCGAGATGAGGTTTTGGAACATACCATCCCATCCTACATGGGATTGATAAAACAATGCGATGATCAAATGGGCCGCCTGTTTGATTATCTGAAATCTAGAGGTTTGTGGGACAATACCTTGATCGTTTTGACCTCTGATCATGGGGGTTATCTTGGCGATCACTGGATGGGGGAAAAGGATTTATTCCATGACTGTTCTGCCAAAATCCCATTGATCATTCGCGATCCCTCTGCTCAGGCTGAGGCTGCAAGAGGAACCGAATGCGATGCCTTGGTTGAATCCATTGATCTGGCACCAACTTTCTTGGATGTGATTGGGGCCGAGGCCCGTCCACATATTTTAGAGGGCGCATCACTTATGCCCTTTTTACACGGAAGCATGCCTACAAAATGGCGCGATTACGTAATTTCCGAAAATGACTACGGAATTTCACCTGGGAATGCCACGCTGGCAGAACAGGTTGATGATCCGCGACAATACATGGTTGCCAACACACGCTGGAAATACATCTATGCCGAAGGGTTCCGCCCCATGTTGTTTGATTTGGAAAACGATCCAAGTGAATTGAACGATCTGGGCACAAGTGCAGAGCACGAACCCATCAGACAAAAGATGTTCGAAGCCCTAAGCGCATGGGCACGCCGATTGTCCCAACGCACC
>JBMTQO010000012.1:0-52672 GCA_049446275.1 Paracoccaceae bacterium
GGGAGCAGTATCACATGTGGGTGGCGGGTCGATCCCGACGGGTCACATCGCCGAATAGATCGTATGTATTTTCTGAACGGCCTGTTCTGGCGACATCTCTTCACCTTCACCCGTGCGACGGTTCGTCACTTCAACCACACCGTTTTTCAAACCACGCGGGCCAACGGTGATGCGCCATGGCAAACCAATCAAATCCATGGTGGCGAATTTGCCCCCTGCCCGCTCTTTGCTATCATCGTAAAGCGGATCAAGACCCAGCGCGAGAAGGGATTTATATAGGCTATCACAGGCTGCATCTGCCTCTTCATCACCCTGTTTCAGGTTCACAATACCACAATGGAACGGCGTGACCCCTTCGGGCCAAATAATGCCATTATCGTCGTGATTCGCCTCGATCAATGCGCCGATCAATCGTGATACACCAATCCCGTGGCTGCCCATATGGACGGGCACATTGTTGCCATCTGCATCCTGCACCATAGCGTTCATCGACTCAGAATATTTGGTCCCAAAATAGAAAATTTGGCCAACTTCAATGCCCCGCGCAACGCGGCGGCGTTCTTCTGGGAGCTGATTGAACAGTTCTGCATCATGGGTTTCATCGGTGCGCGCATAAAGCGATGTGAATTCATCCAATACACCCTGACAAGCCGCGCGATCATCATAATCAATTTCGCGATCCCCAAAGCTAAGGTCAGTGACCTTACTGTCATAAAACACCTCGGATTCGCCCGTTTCAGCAAGGACCAAGAATTCATGCGTATCATCGCCACCAATCGGGCCACTATCCGCGCGCATTGGGATCGCCTGGAGCCCCATGCGTTCATACGTGCGCAGATAACTGACCAAGTGGCGGTTGTAGGCATGAAGCGCATCTTCTCTGGTCAGGTCAAAGTTATAGCCGTCTTTCATATAAAATTCACGACCCCGCATAACACCAAAACGCGGGCGAATTTCATCGCGGAATTTCCATTGGATTTGATAAAGCGTCATTGGCAAATCTTTATAGGACCCGACGTGTGAACGAAAAATATCAGTCACCAATTCCTCAGCCGTTGGGGTGAATAACATATCGCGATCATGACGATCCTTCATCCGCAGCATTTCTGCCCCATACGCGTCATAACGTCCGCTTTCACGCCACAAATCTGCGCCCTGCAAAATTGGCATCTGGATTGGCAAATGGCCTGCACGCAACTGTTCCTCGTGGATAATATTTTCCAACTTGCGCAACACCTTAAACCCAAGGGGCAGCCACGAATAAATCCCCGCACTTGCCTGTTTGATCATGCCTGCACGCAACATTAAACGGTGGCTGACAATTTGGGCTTCGGATGGGTTTTCTTTTAGTACAGGTAGGAAGTAACGGGATAGGCGCATGATTAACCCCATAGGTTTGTTGTTTTCTTGCCTCTCCTTAGCCGTCGAAATGACCCCACACAAGCCCAAGGCGCGCTTTCCCTCTTGAATCAATCGTAACACTTGCCGATGTTAGGGGAAACAAGGGACTAAGTATGGCACTACCGATTAAAAAGCAGGCGAAATATTGGGGGATCGGTGCGATCGTCCTTGCACTTATGTTGTGGTATTTAGGAAATATCTTGCTCCCCTTCGTGTTGGGGGCGGCGATTGCCTATTCCCTTGACCCTGTTGCCGATCGATTAGAGGCTGCAGGCTTGACACGCGGATCGGCCACCGGAATAGTGTTCGTTGGATTGCTGTTAATCATCCTGCCTGCAGTATTGTTGGCGATTGTGGTCCTATCAAACCAAATTCAAGGTCTGCTGAACCTGACGATCGATGCAGAGCGTGTCGCATACATTGAAAGCTTAATCCGCTCAATTCTGCCCGCGCGTTTGGCTGAACAATTTGATCTGGTTCAGGCCTTGCAGAAATTGGGGGAATTTATCAGCGCCCGAGCCGCCGCATTTTTCCAAAACTTTGGATCGCAATTGTTTGGGGCCTTGATCACATCAGCAGGGTCGATTGTGAACATCGCAATGCTATTCGTCATCGCCCCAATTGTTGCAGTTTATCTGTTGCTAGATTGGGACAATATGGTTGCGCGTATTAATGATCTGATCCCGCGCGATCATGCCCCTATTGTGCGGCGCCTTGCCAGTGACATTGATGCAACCCTATCGGCGTTTGTGCGTGGGATGGGGAGCGTATGTTTAATCCTTGGAATTTATTATGCTGTGGCGTTGATGGTGGTTGGATTGAACTTTGGTCTTGTAGTTGGCTTGGTTGCAGGTTTGGTCACATTCATTCCCTACGTCGGTGCCTTGGTTGGTGCGGCCTTGGCCCTTGGGTTGGGGCTGTTTCAATTTTGGGGGGATTGGTCGTCACTTGCGATTGTGGCAGGCATCTTTTTCGCGGGTCAGATGATCGAAGGAAATTACCTGACCCCAAAACTAGTTGGCGGTTCGGTTGGATTACACCCCGTTTGGCTTTTGCTGGCCCTAAGTGTTTTTGGCGCGCTCTTTGGATTTATCGGTATGTTGATCGCTGTTCCACTGGCCGCAACGCTTGGAGTACTTGCACGCTTTGTCACAGCGCAGTACTTAGAAAGCCGACTTTACCGCGGGTTAAGCGGAAAAGGATAAGAGGCAACTATGTCCGAGCAACTGATCTTTGATTTGCCAACGCGCCCCGCGTTGGAGCGTGGTGATTTTTTTATCTCCAATAGCAATGCCTTGGCACTTTCTATGATCGAAGATTGCGAAAATTGGCCACAAAACAAACATTTGCTAGTCGGGCCCAAAGGGTCAGGTAAAACGCATTTGGCAAATGTCTGGGCCAATCAACGCGGAACCCGCGTAATCGCCAGCACGGATATAACTGACCAATCGGTCGAAGAATATGCAGCGCAGGATTTGGTGATTGATGACATCCCCTCAATCTTGGGTGTGGCATCTCGCGAGGCGACGTTGTTTCACATTCACAATTTGTGTTTGGCCAATGGAAATGCGTTGTTGATGACGGGAACGGGCCATGTGGCCACATGGACTTGCGCCCTACCCGATTTGGCATCCCGTCTAAATGGGACACGCACGGCGCGTTTAGATCCGCCCGATGATTTGTTATTTCAGGCACTGCTTGCTAAATTATTCGCTGATCGTCATTTGTTTCCACCGCCTGACATATTCCCCTATTTATTGCTGCGATTGGAGCGGTCTTATGATGCGGCACAAAATGCTGTGGATCATATTGATCGCGCAGCACTGTCGCGCAAACGGCCTATCACGCGTAGTTTTGTTGCATCGATAATTGATGATCTGATCACGGCTTAAGTGTTGCATCACGCCATTTGCGTGTTTTAAAACCAAGAAAAACGAAAGCGCTGAAGATGTCATCACGCCCACGTCAAGCATCCCGCCGATGGACCCCATTTGATGGGTCGATCTATCGTTCTGATCCGCACGCAGAATTATCCAAGGTTGGTGTCATTGATGTCGGATCAAACTCTGTTAGGATGGTTGTCTTTGATGGTGCTGCGCGCTCGCCTGCATATTTTTACAATGAAAAGGTCATGTGTGAATTGGGTGCAGGCTTTTCAGAAACAGGCATTCTGAACCCGCAGGGACGCATACGCGCATTGGCGGCGATTGCACGCTTTGTGCAAATGGCGCGGGCGATGGAGGTTCCAAAATTAACCGCCGTCGCAACCGCCGCGGTGCGCGATGCCGAAGATGGTGAGGAATTTTGCTTAGATGTTTTGAACCAGACGGGTCAACAGATCACAATCGTAAACGGTGAAGAAGAGGCCCGCCTATCCGCCCAGGGTGTATTGTTGGGCTGGCCAGGATCTTATGGATTGGTCTGCGACATTGGCGGTTCCTCGATGGAGCTGGCAGAGATTTCAGGTGGGATCGTTGGAAAACGCACCACATCTGACCTTGGCCCGCTTCAGTTAAAGGAAATCAAAGGGGGTGCTAAGGCGCGCGCCAAGGCCATAAAAACCACCGTCAAAGATTTGGCCGAACAAATGGGTCCGCAGCATAATCGACTGTTTCTGGTCGGGGGATCATGGCGGACATTGGCCCGCATTGACATGCATCGGCGTGGCTATCCGCTGCATGTTTTGCACGAATACCGCATGGACAGAACATCAGTTAATGAAACAATCGATTATCTCGCGACAGAAGATCATGGGGAACTGCGCTTGGCCTGTCGTATTTCAGAAAATCGGATGACGCTGGTCCCATATGCGGCTGAGGTTTTACAAAGGCTTTTACAGGAATTCAAACCCGTCGACATCGCGATTTCCAGTTACGGTATTCGCGAAGGAATGCTGTACGAAGTGATGCCCGATGAGATGCGAGCGGCCGATCCTCTGTTGGCGGCCTGCCGATTTGTCGAAGAAAAGGACGCGCGCGTACCGGGTTTTGGGGATCGTTTGTATGAATTTGTGACCCCTCTGTTCGTGGATGCGGAAGAAGATTTTCAGCGGCTCATTCGGGCCGCGTGCCTATTGCATGATGTCAGTTGGCGCGCCCATCCCGATTTTCGCGCAAATCTATGCTTTGAAACAGCGACGCGTTCGAACCTTGGGGGATTAAAACATTGGGAACGTGTGTTTTTGGGCCTTTCACTCCTGCACCGCTATCGCAACAACCGCGAAGGATCGCCCTATGCCAATCTATTCCCCTTGCTAAGTGAAACGCAAATCGAACAGGCCGAAATTCTTGGCAAGGCAATGCGCATCGGTGCCATGTTATGGGTAAAGGATAACAAAAAACGCGCCGCTCTAAACTGGAATGAAACGACCCGCGAATTGGTTTTAGAACTTAGCCAAAAAAATGTAGACCTTTTTGGGGAGGTCTGCGCCGCACGTCTGGGTTCACTTGCATCAACGTTAAATGCAAGCTCTAGGTTGTTACTAGTGTAGAGTTTTCGCCGACAATGATGACACATGATGAAACTTTTGCCTCGGTGTAGCTGCCCGCAAGCTTTAAAACAGCAACACCGCCTACATTTACCAATAATCCATTTTCAACTGCGGTATAGGTGGTCGCTGTATTACTCATAAATCCGCGAATTGGCGTCGCTACCAAACAGAGCATCAAACCATTCAACATTATAGGTTGCGATCCGCATGTGGTTCTACCGATGGATATTCAAAATTTTCTCATACGCCCAATTAGCCTGAATCAGACGTTTTTCAGCCAGTTTCACCGCCTCTTCTGGAACGCCTCGGGCAATCATGCGATCGGGATGATATTCTCGTACCAAGGCGCGCCAGGCCTGTCGCACAGTTTCAGTATCCGCATTAGGCTCAATACCCAAAACACAATAGGGATCTGGGTTTTCATCTGGAACAAAACGTGCGCGCATATTGACGAAATCGCGCGATTGCACGCCAAAAATACGGGCCACCTCTTCCAGGAAGACATTTTCGTTTGGGTGATACCTGCCATCGGCAACCGCGATGTAAAACAATCCCTCTAGCAGATCGACCAATGCCTGATGCCCTTCGCCAAACATATCGCGAATGCGCGCGGCATAAAGGTCGAAACCCGCAACATCTTTTCGCGCCAAATCAAACACACGCGCCGCGTTTTGAGTTTCTGAGGCAGGAATATGAAACACCTGACGAAACGCTGTAACTTCATTCCGCGTGACCAATCCATCCGCCTTGGCCATTTTTGCGCCCAGGGCAATGACGGCGATCGTAAAACCAATCGTGCGTTCGGGAGGTGTACGCAGTTTTTCAAAAACCGCTGAGAGTCCTTCCCCCTGCGCAAGAGCGGCTAACGCATCTGATATTCGTTTCCAAATTGACATGAGTGGATCCTAATTGCCCCCAGATTAGAGCATTTTCTGCATCAGCACCAGATCAAGCCATTGATCAAATTTGCGCCCCACTTCGCGTAATGTGGTCATTTTTTGAAACCCTAATCGTTCATGAAACCGCATCCCTGCGGGGTTCCCAGAACTGACTCCTGCAAACATGGAATGGGCCCCTTGAACTTTGGCGTGCTCCAAAGTGTACAACATGATTGCCCGCCCGACCCCACTGCCAAAATGATCGGGGTGCAATTGCACGGTATGCTCCATTGTATGTGCATATCCAACACCACTGCGAAATTGCCCATAGGTTGCAAACCCAACGATCCCAACATCACTTTGCGCTACAAAAAAACCATGACCCTGTGCCTGGCGCGCCGCAATATCAGCGGCCACATCCGCCACCAATTTTTCGGCAAAATTAAAGGTTACCAACGTGTCGCGGATATAATGGTTCCAGATGTCGGTCACCGCACAGGCATCATCAGGCGCGGCATCGCGGATTACGATTTGAGTCTGACTGTTCCTTTGGGAGTTTTGAGCGTCGCGAGAAATGATGGCACCTCCGATCCGCGCACGTCCACGCGCGGGTCTGAATGTAGCGGGCTCAGAAATGAACGCAAGGAATTTGCATCCGGGTGCGACACAACAAGTTTTTCCAACGTGCAACCAACATCTGGCAGGCGCTCTGTCGGGGTCTGCGCCCCCATCCAGTCAATGATTGCCGGCGCAAATCCATCCAGTGGCAGCTTACCCGATTTTGGAACCGTAATTTGCCATGTCAAATCCCCCCGCGATACGGTGAGAAATTCGCCGGTCCCCATTAGAGTTTTTCCAATCACTTGTCGGGGTTCTTCCGTGGCCATGACCCAGTTTGTCAAGCGCATCTCACCTGTAAATTCATCCAATGCAAACCAACGTGCACGTTCCGGTTTTGGCGCATCAGGATCAATCGCAATTAATTCCAGATAAAGATCACCCAAACGCAAAAGTTTGTTGTGGGTTCCAAAAAGGGCATGTTTCCCACCTTCGGAAAGGGGCACACTAAGCTGTTCTTCCAAGGCCGCTGCATCGCGTGCAAGATCTGTTGAACTAATTACGATATGATCAATAGTAAGCATGCGTTATTAGAGTTTTAAATTCCGAATGATATTAGGCCACTGCCCCGCTGAAATAAACAGTTGCATCAAGTTTTTGGTGCAGTGGCATGCGGTGTGATTTCTTTTCGTTTTTGAACTACCTCGCGCCAACTCATGTAACTGATAGACCCGACGATAATCAGCCCCCCCGAGATGACAAAGGGATCAATTGGTTCGCCAAAAAATACAGTCCCTATCGACACAGCCCAAATCAATTGTAGGAATGCCACTGGTTGCGTGACGCTCACTGGTGCTGCCGCAAAGGCCAGAGTCATGGTATAGTGTCCTGCTGTAGCCAATGCAGAAACGGCGAACAAAATCATCACCTCTTCTTGTGTTGGAGGCACCCACACGGCCCATGCCAGTGGTGCAAGCCCGATGGACGTGGTAATCGATAACATTACAACTACCATTGCAGCGCTTGTTTTGCCACTTAGGTGTTTAGCCGTTAAATAGGAACTGGCCATGAATACAGCTGTTGCCAACATCGCGATATGGCCATCGCTGACCTCTCTAAATCCTGGGCGCAGAATAATCATTGCACCAACCAACGCCCCAAGAACAGCCACCAAACGGCGCAACGCAAGTGTTTCACCCAAGAGAAGCGCAGCTCCCAGTGTCACATAAACGGGCGACAGGTAGTTCATGGCCGTAACATCCGCGATTGGAATGCGGGCCATGGCATAAAACCAAAGGGTGACCGCAACTGTATGCACAACCCCGCGAAATGCAAAAATGGGCCACAACCCATTCACCCCGCCGGAGCGACGCATGGCGGGGATCATGGGGATCAAAAACAAAAGTCCTAGTACGTATCGTAAAAACGCGGATTCTGCTGCAGGAATGCGGGTACCCGCTAACTTAACGAGCGCTGTTACCCCTACAAATAGGATGCCCGTTATAATCATCCAAGCAACCCCGATCAGAGGGTTTTTGGGTGCTGATGCGTCTGTTGCAGTCGTCACGATGCCATCCTTCTACACTCTAAATAGAAGGCTGTGTGCAATTGACCACATGATCAGTGCGATAACGAAATCCAATATTTTCCATGCGCGCGGATTTTGAAATAGAGGTGCAAAGAATCGCGCGCCGTATCCCAATGCTAAAAAGAAAACGAAACTCGCGCTGATCGCCCCCACTCCAAATACCCATGGGTCCGCAGATTGTGCCGCCAACGAACCAACCAAAACTACTGTGTCTAGATAGACATGTGGATTCAACCAGGTCAGCATCAGACAAATCGCAATAGATTTCCAAAGATCGTTTTCCTCTGCCCCGGAATGCATCGCGGAGCCACTTCTGATGGCCGCAAGAAACGCGCGTAGGCCGTAAAACACCAAAAACGCCGCTCCAAAATATCGCAGATAATCGACAATTGCAGGATAGGTTTGAACCAACGCACTAAATCCTGCGACCCCAGCGACGATCAATACAGCGTCGGAAATCGCGCAAACAAGCACCAGTGGCAACACATGTCGCCTCAAAATACCAGCGCGCAGAATAAACGCGTTTTGTGCACCAATCGCTAAAATGAGTGAAAAGCCAAGCGCAAATCCGCTAGCCATAATTGAAAACATCTGGGCCAACTTAATTCAGATCGTATATACCCTGTTTAGGTTGGTCTGTTGTCATAAACAATAGCAGTATATTCCCCAGGTATAGGGGCGCGAACGCCTTTCGGTGAAATGTGTGAATTCGATTTGATATTCGGTGCGTGCGATAGCCAACCCTTCGACACCAAACTTTTCAAGCTTCCGTGAGATGTCGACTCGATGATCTTGATTGTCATCTCTTTGTTTATAATATCGCAAGACAGAGCAACGCTGTAAATTTCAGCGATCACCAATTTCTAAGAAATATACACTTAGAACCCAAATTTTTGGGAAGTTTTACACAGCAGCAAAGTCGGCGGGCAGACTTTGCCCGCCACTCTGATCAAAGCGCGGCCATGACCTCATCATTGGCCTCAAAATTCGTTGTAACACGTTGGACGTCATCGTCATCTTCAAGCGCATCAACCAATTTCATAAGTGAACGCAGTCCATCCAGGTCCAGTTCTGTTGTTGTTGTTGGTTTCCATATCAATTTGGTTGATTGGCTCTCGCCCAAGTCTGTTTCTAACGCATTGGACACCTCGTGCAAATCAGTATCTGCACAATAGATCAAATGGCCATCTTCCGAACTTTCCACATCTTCCGCACCCGCTTCAATCGCCGCCATCAGAACTTCGTCTGCATCGCCAACGCTTGCGTCATATGCGATTTCGCCTTTACGGTCGAACATAAAACCAACAGAGCCTGTTTCACCTAGGTTTCCACCGTTCTTGGAAAAAGTGGATCGCACGTTTGACGCGGTACGATTGCGATTGTCGGTCATTGCCTCAACAATTACTGCGATCCCATTGGGGCCATAGCCTTCATAACGGATTTCTTCGTATTCTTCGCCATCCCCTGCTGTGGATTTTTTTATCGCTCGTTCGATCACGTCCTTTGGAACCGAATTCGACTTTGCCTCTTTCACCGCAAGGCGCAGACGTGGATTTTTCTCAGGATCAGGATCGCCCATTTTTGCAGCGACAGTGATCTCTTTGGATAACTTTGAAAACAGCTTAGACCGCGCAGCGTCCTGGCGCCCTTTTCGGTGCTGAATGTTTGCCCATTTGGAATGGCCCGCCATTGTTCCCTCCTGGTTAAATTGGTCGTGACCGTATTATTAGTCTATGTTCAAATGGGCAAGCCCGATCACAATGGAAAAACCCATGGGATTAGAACGGAAACCAAAATTCCAATCGAAAGGTTCAGTGGAATTCCGATTTTCATGAAATCAGTAAATCGATACCCGCCCGGCCCAGAAACCAATGTGTTCGTCTGATAGCCAATTGGTGTGGCAAATGACGCAGATGCTGCCACCATGACCACCACCACAAAGGGACGTGCGTCATACCCAAGCGCGTCCGCAAGTCCAATTGCTATAGGTGTAATCACCACCGCAACCGCATTATTTGACACCATTTCAGTCAAGACCGAAGTCAGCAGATATAGCGCCCAAAGGGCAAAAACACCTGGCATCCATGTTAATGCAGGTGCTAGGGCAATCACAATCATTTCAACAGAGCCCGAATGTTGCAATCCCGCACCAATTCCCAACATGGCAAAAATAAGGGATAAAAGCCGTCCATCAACAAATGAAAACGCCTCTTCAGTATCAATGCAGCGGGTTAGAAACACAATCGCCATACCAACAATGGACAGCACCAAAATCGGCGCAACCCCAAGCGCGGACAATGCTACAATTCCGATCAAGGTTCCCACAGCAATGGGCGCGTGTCCCCGACGATAGGCGCGCTCTTTCGGTTTCGACACATCCAGTAGGTTCATTTCATCTGCAAGGCGTTGGATGTCCGCAGGCGCACCCTCAAGCAGAAGGGTATCCCCGACTTGGACAATCAGATCATCCATCTTGCTCATCAGGTTTTGGTTTCTGCGATGCACAGCCAGCGCGTAAACACCGTAGTGGCGACGCAGCCGCAGATCTGCCAAACGTCGTGCAACCATTTTACAACCCGGTGTTATCAATACCTCTACCGTTGTAGTTTCAACTGAAGAAAGCTGTTCAACACGTCGCAGGGACTTATTTTCTTGCAAGCTTAGCAATTCAGTCATCTGCGTACGTAAGATGACACGATCTCCTTGCTGCACCTCAAGTCCTTTAAGATTACGGCGCAACGACTCTCCTTTGCGCACAACATCAATCAGTCGTACACCATCACGTTTGAACAATTGAACACTTGTTATCTCACGACCAATCAAGTTGGATTCAGGTGGAATGACCGTCTCGGTAAAAAATTTCATGCGCGACTTATCGGTCAATAAACTGGCAAGGCTATCGCGCTTGGGAAGCAGTGAAGGACCAAAGAAGTAAAGATAAATCGCCCCCCAAATTACCACGACCAAACCAATCGGGGTGACCTCAAATATTGAAAACGGCTCTAACCCTTGGGCACGGGCCACACCATCGACCAAGAGGTTTGTCGATGTTCCAATCAGGGTTAATGTCCCCCCCATAATGGCCGCATAAGACAGCGGGATCAAAAGGCGACTGGCCTGAATGCCCATGGTTTTAGCCAATTGCATAAACACTGGGATCATAACGACGACGACAGGTGTATTGTTCACAAAGGCCGATCCAACAACCACAATTAACAAAAGCGCAACCAGCGCCCGATAGGGACTGTTCTTGGCTGTCCGTTCGGCGGCTGCGATAAAACTTTCTAATGCTCCTGTACGTACCAATGCCCCCATGACTATGAACATGCTCACAATCGTCCATGGCGCAGGGTTCGACAGGACACTTAGTGCAAAATGATAAGGCAAGAGTCCCAAAACCATCATAAGAGCCACACCTGAGATCGCCACAACCTCGGTTGGGAAAATTTCGGTGATGAACATAGCAAACATAGCCAAAACGATGCCAATGCCAACCCATGCTGCGATGTCAGAACTTATTTCAATCATGCATCCGTCTTTTTTGGTGAGACAAGCGCCATACCAATCAAGATAAAACCAAGAGCCAGAAATAGATAGATTGTAAGGGGTTCATTCAACAACACGAATGACCACGCCACCCCAAAGAGCGTGACAAAATAACTTACTTGCGCTGCGAATGTTGCCCCAACTCGGGCAACCAACCACACATATCCCGCGTAAACCAACGCGTGCAGCACTGCTGATGCAAAAAGCGCAAGTTCGGGTGCGCCGATGCCATTCATTGGATTAATCCATTGTCCAGACCAAAGCGTCAGAGGAAGCACAACGATCATGCCGATCAGGGATGCCCCCCACAGTGTTTCTATTGCGTTGTGGTGCATCGTTCCAAATTTTGCGAGATAATTTCCCTCGATCCCGTAGAAAAACGGGGCCGCCAAGGCGACCGGAATGAATAAAACGGCCATTTTATCGGGCAGACTTGCCTCAGGCAGGACAAGGATCGCAACCCCCACCATTCCACTGATCAACCCCAAAAACCGCCAGGCAGAAAACCGTTCGTTTCCAATGACAATCGCAATAGGAAAGGCGAACATGGGCACCGCCGCAATACAAATCGCCAAGGCATAACCTGGTACATGTACCGCCGCAGAATAGGACGCATAATTTGGTAATATCGTTCCAATGAATGCAATGATCACGAAAAGCCGAATGGACCCTGCGGTAATCCATGGAATTGATCCGCGCGCGACAATCATCGCGCCAAGCAAAACAACACCGATCACAAATTGCCAAAATATCAGGCCAAGGGGCATGTGCCCACCACTCACAGCGATCTTGCTCAGCGGGATACTTGCCCCCCACCCGATGCCGAATAGCAACAGTGCCGCATAGGGCAAAAATCGTGAGTTCATGGTGAGCTGGCCTCTAGCAGGCCACCGTGACGGATCATTTTAACCACTTGCGCTTTGCCTGTGCGGTCATCGGTTTCGACAAACAGACCACTTAGAGTCGCGGGTCCTTCAGCGGGTGTAAAGCGCCCTTTGGACATGCCCGTAATAAATCGACGCATCGGTTCAGTTTTTTCCATACCGATCACGCTATTATAGTCGCCGCACATACCTGCATCAGATTGATATGCAGTGCCTTCGGGCAAAATCATCGCGTCCCCAGTTGGGATATGTGTATGCGTGCCCACAACCACAGAGGCCCGACCATCAGAGAAATGCCCCATCCCCATCTTTTCGGATGTCGCTTCGCAGTGCACATCGATCAAACTGGCCTGCACTGACCCACCCAACGGATGCGAACGCAGCACCTGATCCACCGCAGAAAACGGATCATCATAGGGGCGCTTCATGAACACCTGCCCCAAAACTTGGGCGACCAATATTTTGCGTCCTCGGGTGTCACTAAAAATCCGCGCGCCTCGACCGGGGGCGGATTTTGCGTAATTCAATGGACGAATGATCCGTGCTTCACTTTCGATGAAGGTCATCATCTCTTTTTGGTCAAACGCATGATCACCTAGCGTGATACAATCTGCACCCGCCTCTAAAATAGCCTTGGCATGTGCCGCATTTAGGCCGGCACCGCTGGTTGCGTTTTCCGCATTCACGACAACGAAATCCAATTTCCACGCCTGACGCAGATCTGACAGTTGGTTTACAATCGCCGTTCGCCCTGCACGTCCAACGACATCACCTAGAAATAAAATCCTCATGCCAACAGCCCTATGGCGCATATTCTAAAAGTGCAAGTGGCATTTGTTTTTCCAATTTTTTGTGTCGCAATTCGCGGATAAAATATGCGCGAAAGACGGTCACTACGGCCACGAAAACTACGCACCGAAGCCGGGCCTCAACACCGATATTATCTGATTTCGATAATTTCGCGTTCTGTTACAATCATATTAAGCGGTTGATCTGTAACTTCTAAGGGCAATTCGGCGCATTCTTGGGCGCTGTAGGCAAATCCAATCGCAAATGTCGCACGTTTAGCGCGCAACGATTCCAACGTACGATCATAAAAACCACCGCCATAGCCCAATCGCCCACCTGCACGCGTGAACGCAATCAATGGAACAATTACCAATTCAGGTTCGAAATACTCGGCAACCGCAGGAACGCGCGCTCCAAAGTGACCATCCACCAGTGTGCAATCAGGTTCCCATCTGGAAAATAACAGCGGTGATGCCTCTTTCACGATCACGGGCACACCCACGGATCCATGCGCGGCCGCCTCTGCCATGGCAGGCAGTGGATCAATTTCGGTGCGGATTGGCATATACCCTGCGCAGGGAACACCACGGTAGCCCGCCAAAACTGATGACAACATGCCCGCCGACGATCCCACATTTTCCTCATGCGCCTCTTTCCTGCGGGCAAACCCAGCCTTGCGTGCCGCTGCTTTTTGTTCGTCAATCGTCATAAAAGGAATACTCCCGCAAGTGTCAGAAACGCAAAAAACCCAACCACATCTGTCACAGTTGTCACAAACGCCCCTGATGCAAGCGCAGGGTCGATCCCCAGTTGTTCTAAAATAATGGGGATTGCCGTACCGGCCAGCCCCGCAACGATCATGTTGATGATCATTGCAAGTGCAATGACATACCCCAAGGCGGGCGAGCCAAACCAAATCACGCCCACAATTCCCATCACAACAGCGAAGAGCAAACCATTAATCGCCCCAACCGAAATTTCGCGAGTGATAACACGCCATACGTTAGAGCCTGTCAGGTCTTTGGTTGCGATGGCGCGCACCGCAACGGTCAAACTTTGCGTGCCTGCATTCCCGCCCATTGAGGCAACAATCGGCATCAACACTGCAAGCGCAACAAATGTTTCAATGGTGTCTTCGAAAATTGCAATGACCAGGGATGCAAGTATTGCGGTACACAAATTCACCGCCAACCAAGGCAGGCGTTGTTTTGTGGTCTCAATCACACTGTCGCTTAGGCTGCTTTCGCCAACGCCCGCAAGGCGCAGGATATCTTCTTCGTGTTCTTCATCCAGAACAGCCATCGCGTCATCAATCGTGATGACCCCCACCAAACGCCCCTCTTCATCCACGACGGGCGCAGAGATCAGGTGGTACTGGTTAAAGGCATAAGCGACATCGCCTTCGTCTTGGGTTGCAGGAAAAACCTCAAAAACGTTTTCCTTTAGATCCATCAGCGCCATATCGCGTTTTGAGGACATCAATCGACCAAGGGTCACGTTTCCAATCGGGCGCAAACGCGGATCAACCAAAACGATATGATAAAATTGATCTGGCAGACCCTTTTGGCGGCGCATGAAATCAATCGCCTGTCCCACAGTCCAATGCTCAGGCGCCTTAACGACTTCGCGCTGCATCAAACGACCCGCAGAATATTCGGGGAATTGAAGCGCCTTCTCGACCGCAACCCGATCGCTATCATCAAGCGCATCAAGAATTTGAGTTTGTTGTTCTTCCTCCAAGTCTTCTAAAAGATCGACAACATCGTCACTGTCCAGATCCCGCACCGCCTCGGCCAGAACCTCTGGCTTCAGATAAGAGATGACCTCTTCACGCAGGGCGTCATCCAATTCCGAAAGAACATCACCATCAAAATCACGGTCATATAACAGGATTAGACGCCGACGATCATAAAGGCCGACTTGTTCCAACAGGTCGGCAATATCGGCGGGGTGCATATCCTCAAGTAGAGTGAGCAGCGCCTCACGATCTTCTCGATCTACGGCAAATAAGACCGCCGAAACATCGCGCCGAGAAAGCGAGTAATCAACGGCATCCGCGTCCACGTCACCCTCTGGTGTCAATGTGCGATCCTCCATGTATTCCTCCCTTCTGTTGCACTCAGCTTATTGCTAATCCAATAGGTGTTACAATCCAAAAACCGCTAGTGTTATCCCACCGTTCGCGCCATATACTGTGACCCTAAGTGGCGCAAGGTGGATTTTGGTGACGACATGGATAGTCGAAAAATTGTTAAAGGACGGGTTCTATCATTTTCGGAAGACCCCTTCAAAAGTAACTTCAATTATGAATCTTTAATTACTGATACTAAACACATATATATCAATGATGGGATAATTGAAGCCATCGAAGCCACACCAAATCACGCCCCCGAATATGATATTGCTGAACGGATCGATCACGGCAATCACATAATCATGGCGGGGTTTGTTGATGCCCACGTTCATTATCCCCAAACCGCCATTATTGCCAGCTGGGGCAAACGCCTGATTGATTGGTTAAACGCCTATACCTTCCCTGAGGAAATGCGGTTTGGCGATCCTGAATATGCCACAGAGATCGCCACACTTTACCTCGAATTTGCCCTTCGCAATGGCACGACAACTGCGGCCAGCTATTGCACAATTCACCCCGAAAGTGTGGATGCCTTTTTCTCAGCGGCTGCGGATCGCAACATGTGTGTTGTTGCCGGAAAAACCTGCATGGATCGCAACGCACCCGATAGCCTACGCGACAGCGCCCAAACCGCTTATGATGACAGCAAGGCTTTACTTGAACGCTGGCAGGGACAGGGACGTGCGCACTATGCAATCTCGCCGCGTTTTTCTCCGACCTCAACCCCAGATCAGCTGGATGCCCTTGGGGCATTGTGGACGGAACATCCTGAGTGTTTGATGCAAACGCACCTATCCGAACAAACCGATGAAATCGCATGGGTGAGTAAATTGTTTCCGAATGCGCGGGATTATCTGGATACATATGAAACCTTTGGCCTGTTGGGCGCGCGCGGGATCTATGGGCACTCAATCCACCTAGAACCGCGCGAAATGGACCGACTGGCCGAAGTTGGTGCATCTGTTGTGCATTGCCCCACATCAAACACCTTTATAGGCTCAGGCCTATTTGACACGATTGGAATAATGGCTCGCGGGATAAACACGGGTCTTGCCACGGACACGGGCGGTGGGTCCAGTTTTTCTATGCTTCGTACGATGGCCTCGGCTTATGAAATCGCGCAATTGCGTGGGGTGGCGTTACATCCTGCTCAGCTTTTGTGGCTGGCAACCTGCGGATCAGCACGCGCCCTTCATCTGGACGATCAGATTGGCAATATCGCACCCGGAATGGCCGCTGATATGGTGGTGTTGGATTTAGCCTCTACCCCTGAAATTGCACAGCGCAGCGCACGCGCCGAGGAAATCTGGGAAGAGATCTTTCCCACGATCATGATGGGTGATGACCGGGCAATTACCGCAACATATGTAGCGGGACAGAAGGTTTAGAGGTGCTTAACCCGCCAATTTCAGGGCAAGCCTATTTTGCGCCTCAATAAGCTTTGGCAGATCAAGCGTCACGATATTCCAATCGCGTACAATCTGACGCCCCTCAACAAATAGATGACGCACCTTATTCGAGCCCGCAATCACCAATGCAGCGGGATCCCAACTGCCTGCGCTTTCAATCCCACTGATATCCCAAATCGCGATATCAGCACGCTTACCCACCGCAATACGTCCACATTCAGGACGGCCCAAAACATCCGCGCCGCCGCGCGTTGCGATTTCCATAGCCTCGCGCGCGCTCATCGCATCAGCGCCATTTTGCACACGTTGCAGCAACATGGTTTGACGCGCTTCATTCATTAGGTTCGCCATATCATTGCTGGCCGATCCATCGACGCCCAAACCCACTTTTACATCCTGATCACGCATGGTACGTACAGGCGCAATCCCCGATCCAAGTCGGCAGTTCGAACAGGGACAATGCGCAACACCTGTTCCTGATTTAGAAAATAAATCAATCTCTTGCTGATCCAACTTAACGCAATGCGCGTGCCATACATCATCACCGATCCATCCCAAATCCTCAGCATATTGACCTGGTCGGCATCCAAATTTTTCCAATGAATAGGCAATATCTTCATCGTTTTCAGCCAAATGTGTGTGCAAAAACACGGACTTATCACGCGCCAACAGAGCTGCATCCCGCATCAATTCACGGCTGACCGAAAATGGTGAACAGGGTGCAACGCCCACGCGTACCATGGACGATTCTGATGTATTATGAAATCGATCTATCACGCGAATACAATCGTTTAGAATTCTTTCCTCATTCTCGACAAGGTGATCGGGTGGCAATCCTCCATCGCTTTCCCCAATACTCATCGCACCCCGCGTTGGGAAAAAACGTAATCCAACCTCTGCCGCACCCTCGATCGTATCATCAAGGCGCGCGCCATTTGGGAACAGGTACAAATGGTCGGAACTCATTGTACAGCCTGATAGAGCAAGTTCGCTAAGCCCCAGCATCGCGGAAACGCGCATCTCTTCTGGACCAAAGCCCGCCCAAATCGGATAGAGGGTTTGCAACCACCCAAAAAGTAATGCGTCCTGCCCACCCGGCACGGCGCGTGTCAGCGATTGATAAAGGTGATGATGCGTGTTGACCAAACCGGGGGTTATAACAGCATTTTGTGCATCAACGATTTCTGCCCCTGCGGGTACCGAAAAGTTTTCGCCAATCTCTGAAATAACGCCATCGCGCAATAGAATATCATGTCCATTCAGTTCCCGCCGCATGTCATCCATGGTTAGGATTGTGTGGGCATTTTTGATGATCCATGTTTTGGTCATTACTGGATCACCTCTTGTAATACGGAGAGCGCCTCTGCGTGTAATTCAGGTGTTGCTGCGGCTACAACGCGTCCCCCCATATGCGCCGCACCCCCTGTCCAATTGGTGACAACGCCACCTGCGGCTTGGATCACGGCGATGGGGGCTTGAATGTCATATGCGTTCAATCTCGCCTCGATCACCAAATCAATTTGCCCAGCCGCCAATAACGCATAGGCATAACAATCCATACCATATCGCGTCAGCCGCGTTCGCTCAGCCACTGCTTGAAATGCACTTGCCTCAAGTGCGCTGCCAACCTCGGGGAAGGTTGTGAAAATCGTGGCATCAGATAGGGATTTGGTGCCACGAACCTGCAACGCGCCGTTGCCATGGGGCCCTGACATCTGTGCAAAATCCAATCCGCCCCAAAACCGTTCGCCGATATAGGGTTGATCAATCATTCCAAAAACGGGCCCATGATCAATCTGTTCCAATGCGATCAAAACACCCCATGTTGGTGTTCCGCTGATAAACCCGCGCGTGCCATCGATTGGGTCCAACACCCAACGGTATCCGCTTTGTCCCACAATTTCACCGAATTCCTCGCCCAAAATCCCATCTTTGGGGCGCGCATCAGCGAGGATCATCCGCATTGCCTTTTCAGCGGCGCGATCAGCCTCGGTGACCGGATCAAATCCAGAGGCAAGTTTATTGTCCGCAACCAAATCATGCCTGCGGAAATAGGGCAAAATAACCGCGCGTGCGGCGTCTGCCATGACATGCGCGGTATTCAAAACGTGATCGGGTGAGAGATTGGACATAAAGGAGCCTTCGCGCAAAAGTTTCCCTTCTGCGCTAGACCAAAGGCGCGCTCAAATCAAGAGACGTCGCTTAGCACGCGTGCCAAATCAAACAGGCGACGGCGTTAGTTTTCAGGGATTGCATAGTAAGAACGCAGCAGTTCCAATACCTCTTTATCAGATAGGACATCCAATGGTGCCACATCTGGTTCGATCTGCACCTCTTCCCCTTCGATATCTGCAAAAAAGAACGAGATATCAACCTGAAGCGATTTTGCGATGTCCCACAAACGCGATGCGCTTACGCGGTTTGCGCCCGTTTCATATTTTTGAATTTGCTGAAATTTAATTCCAAATTAATCGGCAAGTTTTTGTTGGGTCATCCCAACGAACCATCTGCGATGTCGAATGCGTTTTCCCAAGTATTGATCGACGGGATGTGCGGTGTTGTGATCCTTTTCCTTAGCGTGCCGTTCTATCCCTAAACGACACGAACCTGATCGATTTGACATTCAATCAAAAGCGCATGACCACATCCCACGCATGCAACCATATGGTATCATCGTATTTCTAGCTATGGGAAGGACGAATTCTCACAAACGGAATACTCAACAGGATAGGCGTAATCTAAACGTGTAACCGAAGGATATAGTAAAATACGCGTCATTTGCCTGCGCCCCGAATTGACCCTTTGCGTTTGACAACATTCGGGCGGCCCGATTAGGTGAAGAAAAAAATTAGGAGCCGATATGAAAGCGCTGCAAGTGCATGCATTTGATGCCCCCATTCAAATTACAGATGTGGACATTCCCGAACCTTCACAGGGGCAAATACGGATAAAAATCGCGGCCTGCGGTTTGAATTTTGCCGATTTGCTGATGCAAAAAGGAACCTATCAGGACACACCTCAGCCACCGTTCACCTTGGGCATGGAAGTGGCAGGGATCGTGGACGCCATCGGCCCTGACACGGATGCCCCTACAGTTGGATCACGCGTTGCCGTTTTCGGGGGCCAAGGCGGATTGGCAGAATTTGGATGTTTTGACGTTGATCGCATGATCACCCTGCCCGACAGCATGCCATTTTCGGATGCAGCGGCACTACAGATTGCCTATGGGACATCCCATGTCGCATTGGATCATCGTGCGAGTTTACAGGCGGGTGAAACACTATTAGTGCTTGGTGCCGCTGGGGGTGTTGGCCTAACTGCTGTGGAGTTGGGCAAATTAATGGGGGCCCGCGTGATCGCCGTGGCCCGTGGTGCGGACAAATGTGCCATTGCTGCGCAGGCAGGAGCAAATCATGTGATTGATGCGACAGATGCGGATTTACGTGCCGAACTAAAGGCATTGGGTGGCGTTGACGTCGTCTATGACCCAGTGGGGGGCGATCAATTCAAAGCAGCCTTTCGTGCCTGCAACCCCGAAGCACGCATTTTGACCATCGGATTTGCAAGTGGTGATGTTCCACAAATTCCCGCCAACCACCTACTGGTCAAAAACATCGCGGTTTTTGGATTTTATTGGGGCGGTTATCTGGCATTCAAACCGCAAGTCGTGCGTGACAGTTTGGCCCAATTGGTCAACTGGTATAGCGAACGTGCATTGCGCCCACACATCAGTCATCTTTTGCCCTTTGAACAGGCAGAGGATGGGATTGATTTGCTGCGAGCGCGTAAATCAACGGGCAAGGTTGTGATCAATGTTGATCCGACCCTGACATAATTCACAAAAGTTTCAGAAAGTTTCTTTTGGAAAAATCTTGAAATAACTGCGGAAACTAACGATATTTACCGCAGGATAGATGGTTAACAGCCATTCGGCTATTGGAGGTACTATAATGGCAGACAATTACACAATGCGTCCCGCAATGGGCGCACGTGCCGCACAAATCGACGAAGGTCTGCGCGCGCACATGAACAAAGTTTACGGTACGATGTCCGTTGGCATGCTGATCACAGCATTGGCCGCGTGGGCAATCGCAGGCCTTGCAGTGACAACTGACCCTGCAAACGCAGTGGGCCAGATGCAAAACGGCACAATGCTAACTGCATTGGGTGGTGCGATTTACACATCTGCGCTACGCTGGGTGATCATGCTGGCCCCATTGGGGATGGTTTTCGCCTTTGGTGCGGTCGCAAACCGTACAAGCGCAGCAGGCGCGCAGTTGTTCTTTTATGCATTCGCGGGCTTGATGGGCCTATCGCTTAGCTCAATCTTTATCTTCTATACCACATTCTCGATCATTCAGACATTCCTTGCAACTGCGATCGCATTTGCGGGCCTATCGCTCTGGGGCTACACAACGAAGAAAGATATCAGCGGTTGGGGTTCCTTCTTGATCATGGGTGTGATCGGCATCTTGGTTGCATCAATCATCAACATCTTCCTTGGATCACCTGCAATTGCATTTGCAGTCTCCATCTTGGGAGTGTTGATCTTTGCAGGCCTAACCGCCTATGACACGCAGAACATCAAAAACACATATATCGCCCATGCGCATCATGGCGATCAGGATTGGTTGGACAAATCTGCAATTCACGGCGCGTTACAGCTGTACCTGGATTTCATCAACCTGTTCATGTTCTTGCTACAATTCATGGGCAACCGCGAATAAGTTTGGCACATACTGAGCAATCAGGGGTCCGATTTTTCGGACCCCTTTTTTGTTTGTAGTTGTATACTGCAAAATGAATATTTTGGAGCGATAAGTCGGCCGCTGGTGGCGGCAAAGACGCCGCCCAAGTGGCGGTCTGCATCTGATCTGTGTGCTACCAAGCCCGAGTATGGATGCGCAATCTTGTGTTTTTTGTAAAATATGTAAACAGCACACACGTTTTAATTGCCTCGATCATGAGCGGTCTGAGCGAAAGCGTAGATTCATTGCGTATGATCCAGCCCACGCCCGGCCCGTCAAACCTTAGGTTTGCCTTCGGTAAAACGGTGCGGAGGCTTCGTTGCCTCAGCCCTGTTAACCGCCCGCGGGCTTGTGCTTGTGTGTTCGTATATAAGCATATTGCCTCGCCTAAATCTCTCAACGCTCGAAGAGATTAAACAAAGGCATCCCCAAAACCATTACCCGTCCAACCAAAACAAAAAAGCCGCTGAAACTCAGCGGCCTTTTCAAAATCCAAAAGAGAATCAAACTTACTTGATTTTGCCTTCTTTGTATTCGACGTGCTTGCGTACAACCGGGTCGTACTTACGAACGACCATTTTTTCTGTCATTGTACGTGCGTTTTTCTTTGTCACGTAGAAGTGACCAGTGCCCGCGGTCGAGTTCAGGCGGATTTTGATTGTGGTTGGCTTCGCCATTTTACATCTCCTGCGACTGGGCCGCGGCCCATGAAGTCTTTGAAGCCTGCCTTTTAATGATCACTACGCCCGAGTCAACAGGGATCAGCCGCTTTTTCGTGAAAATTTACGCGCGGGCGGCCTATAAGCCGGATTCTGTCCAGGGGTTGCCCCCTTGGATGACCATTCCTCTTGAACCATGGTTACCCATGGTCCTCTAGCTGCCAACCCGATCCTTTGGGCCAAAGCCACCCTGCGGCGATATCGGTTGCCCGATCAGCTCCGCGCAAGGATCCTATTCGGCATTGCTCCTGGTGGGGCTTGCCATGCGGGTCCTGTTGCCAGTCCCCCGGTGGGCTCTTACTCCACCGTTTCACCCTTACCCATGCGGACATGGGCGGTTTCATTTCTGTGGCGCTTTCCGTCGGGTTACCCCGCCCGGGCGTTACCCGGCACCATTGCTTCGTGGAGTCCGGACTTTCCTCGGGGAATACCCCGCGGCCATCCAGCCACCCGCGCGTGTTTTGCGCCTACTTGTATGGGGCACCTAGGTCAACTGAAATTTATCAGCAATTGCTTTGACAATCGCACAATCGACTGCGTCTAATATCCCTGCACCCGCAGGGCGAAAATGAAGGCGAAAGACACGCAGCCTCGTTTCTAGGGGGATATCAGGATCATATCCAATTCTAGTAAGGTCAACATCAAACATTGCCTCATCTACCCCTGTCGCGGCAACAGGGTCTGCCCACGTGCCAAACCCTCTTCTTGCTAGGGCACGCCAATCAAACCGATCCCCTGGATCGGCCTTACGCCCCAATGCGATATCAGAATGACCAAGTACAAAGCTGGGAGGAATATCATTGCGAGCGCAGACCCCAGATAGTAGTGTGACAAGCGCATCTATCTGCAGCGCTGGAAAAGGATGATCCCCTCGATTGCACAGCTCAACCCCGATCGAAGCTGAATTCATGTCACGGCAATTCTGCCAGTAACTTTGACCCGCATGCCAAGCGCGCATCTCTTCGGATACTAGTTGCGTCACGGCGCCGCTTTCAGAAATCACGTAATGGGCAGATACCTCATGTACAGGATCACACAGCCGTTCAATTGCCTCAGCTGCGCTGTTCATGGCCGTATAGTGAAGAACTACCCATTTTGGCATCAACCCACCTCTGCGTTCGCCAAAATTTGGCGAAGGGATCTGATGTACGATCACTTCTTAATCGCCGCGCGGAAGGGTGTTGGATCCCAACGACAGGCAAACCCATCTCCATCAGGATCAAGTCCGTAGCGGTCACTCTCTGGTCCACCCACTTTCAAAAATGCTTCTTGTGCTGCCGCATCGGACACATATTTCGCACAGTTCCAAAGGCTGCGGTTTTCTGATGTAAAGAGACTGCGTGAATAAAGCGGTTCGCCAACAGGGTTAGACGTTTTGATAGCATAGGCCACAATGTTGGGAATCTCTGTGCCAGGGCGGGTTGGAACTTCGGTCGGTTCGATCAAAGTGTATAGCGCGCGGTTCCGTTCGAGGCGCTCTGCATCACTTTCAATGGATTGGCGATCACTGACTGCATCAAAATCCTGCTCGTCCGATAGGCCCAAATTATTCGTTGCAGGCAAGGGCGCCGTGGTCGCGGTCGCCTCTTTCTCGATCTCTGGCGCAATTTCGGTGGGCAATGTGTCTTGCACCTCAATCGGGGCGGGTAAGCCCGAAAATTCCAGATCGCGCGATTGTTTTTCCTGGGTAGGCGCATAGGCACCATTTGGAACATCACTGACGCCGCAAGCGGCCAAGGTCAGACCCATTGAAAGTATAAATAATGCGCGCATGTCCCCTGCCCCTACTTTAGCCACAGTGATGCTTTACCACCATTTATTGGGCTTGGCGACAAATCCCGCAGATTGTTCAAGTGCATAAGCGGTATTCAACAAATCGCCTTCTTCCCATGGGCGCCCAATCAACTGAAGGCCCAGTGGCAACCCTTGCGCATCTAACCCCGATGGAATAGAAATACCTGGTAATCCGGCCAAGTTCACCGTCACGGTAAAGACATCGTTTAGATACATCTGTACGGGATCTGCGTCCGTCATTTCACCCAAACCAAAGGCTGCTGATGGCGTCGCAGGTGTCAAAATAGCTTCCACACCTGTGGCAAACACATCCTCGAAATCTTTTTTGATCAATGTGCGTACGCGACGGGCGCGGTTGTAGTAAGCATCATAAAATCCAGCCGACAACACATATGTGCCGATCATTACGCGGCGCTGAACCTCTGGTCCAAATCCTTCTGCACGGGTTTTTTCGTACAATTCCGTGATGCCATCGCCTGCACCCAATGTTGCACGGTGTCCAAAACGCACACCGTCATAACGCGCAAGGTTTGATGACGCCTCAGCAGGCGCAATCACATAATAGGCAGGAAGCGCGTATTTCGTGTGAGGAAGCGAGATGTCGACAATCTCGGCCCCTGCATCACGCAGCATTTCGGTTCCATTTTGCCACAGTGTTTCGATTTCGGAGGGCATACCATCCATGCGGTACTCTTTTGGAATACCGATCTTTTTGCCGCGAATATCGCCTGTGAGCATGGCTTCAAAATTTGGCACCGAAATATCTGCGCTTGTGCTGTCCTTAGCATCATGGCCACACATGATTTCCAACATGATCGCCGCATCGCGCACCGATTTCGTCATCGGTCCCGCCTGATCAAGGGACGAGGCAAAGGCAACAATACCCCAACGTGAGCAGCGCCCATAGGTCGGTTTGATCCCTACAATACCTGTAAATGCCGCAGGTTGACGAATGGATCCGCCCGTATCAGTGCCTGTTGCCGCTAAACATAAATCCGCCGCGACAGCCGAGGCTGAACCGCCTGATGATCCACCAGGCGTCAGATTACGATCATCCACTTTCCAGGGGTTGACCGCATCACCATAAACGGATGTTTCATTGGAACTGCCCATGGCGAATTCGTCCATGTTCAGTTTGCCCAACATCACGGTGCCGGCGTCTTTCAACTTCTGGCTAACTGTGCTTTCGTATTCGGGTTTGAACCCTTTCAAAATCCCACTGGCCGCTTGGCTGTCAACACCTTGGGTACAAAACAAATCTTTGATGCCCAGTGGGATTCCACACATATCTGGTGCGTCCCCTGCCCCAATACGGGCATCCGCCGCTTTTGCGGCCGCGATCGCTAGTTCAGGGGTTTTATGAACATAAGCGCCCAGCGCATCAGCCGCATCAATAGCATCCAAACAACTTTTTGTAATTTCGACAGAAGTGATTTCTTTGGCGCGCAATTTGTCACGTGCTTCTGCAATCGTAAGTTTGTTTAGATCGCTCATTATTCCACCACCTTTGGCACCACAAAAAATCCTTCACGCGCATCTGGTGCGTTTTTCAGGACTTTGTCTTGCTGGTTCCCGTCTGTCACTTCATCAATACGGCGCTTCAAACGTTGGGGGGTGACCGATGTCATCGGCTCAACTCCCTCAACATCCACCTCATTCAACTGTTCAATAAATCCAAGGATTGTGTTGAATTCTTGCGCCAAGGCAGGAAGCGCATCTTCCTCAATCTTAATGCGCGCAAGTTTCGCAACCTTTGCTGCTGTCGCCGTATCAATCGACATATAGGCTCTCCATCATTCGTTTGTCCTCGTTTAACGCTTGGCGCGCCTCCCTGCAAGCACATGGCGACGATAAACCCCAATCATCCAGGCCAACATCACCGCGGTCAAAATATGCCACAGAAAATGGATGCCCAGTGGGTGCATTTGACGCAGCGATTCATCCGCCCAAGGCGCCACCGTAGAGGTGACCAAAATACACACGCCTATGGTTAACCAAGGCGCAGCATCAGGTAATTTATCACGCAACAGATCAGCGTAAATCAGGATCAGGATCGGCACGAAATCGGCTAAACCCGCCCAAGCTTGCACAAATTTTTGAAACAAAAACGACCCCACCCCGATCAGCGCCAAGCACTCGCAAAGTGAAACGCTGTTGAGAATGTTGGTCATGTCCTGCGTGCGTGCGCACACAATTTTCCAACCACTTGGTCAATAATGTGTTAGCCTAATTGAAAATGAACAGGAAACTAATATGAAAATTACATTCTTAGGACACGCCTCATTTCGCATTGAAATTGCCGATCAAACACTTCTGATTGATCCGTGGCTCACGGGGAATCCAGTTCTTCAAGAAGATCAACATCAGGCAGCTGTAGTAGATGCGACGCATATCTTACTGACACATGCGCATTTTGATCACATGGGCGATGTGGTACGCCTCTCCAAAGAGTTGAACGTGCCATTGGTTGGCCAATATGATTTGATGGGCTGGTTTGAGGAAAGCGAAGGGCTGTCGGTCGTCGGCTTTAACAAGGGTGGCACAGTCACGCTTGGCGATGTTGCTGTCACGATGGTCAACGCCGTTCATTCCTCAACCACCCGCACGGAAAACGGCCTGCAGGCAATGGGCAGCGAATGTGGTTTCATGATCGAGGCAGAGGGGCGCACGATTTATGTGTCGGGCGATACGGATGTCATGGCAGACATGGCACTGTTTAATGACCTGCACGAACCCGAAATCGGCATTCTTGCCTGCGGGGGGCATTTCACGATGGACATGCAACGTGCGGCTTATGCGGCTAATAAGTTTTTTAACTTCACCACGATCATCCCATGCCATTATCGCACCTTCCCTATCCTCGAGCAAAGTGCACAAGTCCTGATAGACGAAGTACCCAACGCGCGGGTAATCGAACCTGAGGTTATGGTACCCTTTACGCTTTAGCGAAGAACAAAACCTCTTCCAACGGCGCGCGTTCGGTTCTGAATTGATTGGCAGGGTGTTCGGCGTCTGCATAGCCAAACGAAATCGCGCATAAAACATCACGATCTTCTGGGATCGCCAACGTATCACGCACTATTTCGCTCATCTCCGCGATTGAGGCTTGGGCAATCGTTGCGATGCCCCTTGACTCTGCCGCCATCATAAAGGCGGTTATAAAGGCCCCACAATCCAATATACCATAGGCCCCCAACTCCTTCGGGGTTGTAATGACAACTAGTTGGGGTGCGCCAAAAAAGCGGTAATTTTCTAGCATTTGTTGCCGTGATCCCTCGCTGTCTCCGCGCGCAACACCCACCGCTTGGTACAGTTGCAATCCACAGGTGCGTCTGCGCTCTTTATATTTGCCTGTGGCCGTTTGTGGGAATGGCACATCTGGCACACCCTGATTCGCAATTGCCGCCGACATTGTTTTTTCAGATAGGGTATCTCTGACATCACCCGCCACCAAATGCACCTGCCAGGGTTGGAAGTTACACCATGATGGCACCTTTTGCGCGGCTTGCATGATCGCGTGAATATCCTCTAGGGGAACAGCTTTGTCATGAAATGCACGACAGGAATATCGCCCATCCAGTATCTTATTAAGCGTCTGGAAATCATTGCTCATTATTACGCCCAATCATCTTTAAAATTTCAGCGCGATGCGCATCGCGTTCACAAATATCCCCAGTACGCGGCTGCGCACCATCAAATCGTGGCGCGGGGGCCGCGCAGAGCATGCCATCCACCTCTTGCCAGATACCCCGGTTCTGAATGTGTGGGTCATTTTGCGCCTGCCATGGAGAATAAACGGGGGCGACACACGCATCTGATCCCTCAAACAATTTCGTCCAATGCGACTGGGGTTTAGCGGCAAAAATTCCGGCAAGTGCGCGCGACTGATCAGGCCAAAGTTTTGGATTATACTGCTGTGCGAATGCTTCTGTATCGTGCAAGCCCAGTATGTCCAAAAATTGCGCATAAAATTTCGGCTCAAGACATTGAACCGAAATATAGGCCCCATCCGAACAGTCATAACAGCGTGACCAATGCGGACCATCCAACAGGCTTTGACCCCGTGCCTCGCTCAGGCTGTTGTTAGATTGCAAGGACATCAACAGGTTCATCATATGGGCCGCGCCATCCACAATCGCCGCGTCCACAACACATCCCTGCTCCGTGTCCCGCGCACGCAAAATCCCTGTGAGCATCCCAATAACCAAATAGAGCGCACCGCCACCAATATCGCCCACAACTGTTGGCGGTGTTTGCGGTCGATCCCCAGCACCCGATGCATACCAAAGTGCCCCCGTCAGGGCCACATAATTAAAATCATGTCCTGCCTGTTTTGCCCGCGGCCCCGTTTGGCCCCACCCTGTCATGCGTCCGTAAACCAGACGCGCGTTGGTGCCACGCAAATTATCTGGGCCTAATCCCAAACGCTCCATCACACCAGGACGCAACCCTTCAATCACGCCATCGGCCCGTGCACAGAGCTGCCTTGCAATTGCGCGATCCGCTTCTTGTTTCAAATCCAGCACGATTGATTTTTTCCCACGATCCAATGGGCTGTGCCCTGTGCGCGCGGGCGAGTGCACGCCATCGGCGCGATGAATGACAATCACCTCTGCCCCTAATTCGGCCAACATGGCCCCCGCAAATGGGGCGGGTCCTAGTGCCTCAAATTCAACGATGCGAACTGCTGATAGCATCCTAGCCTCCTGTCACTGCGACGACACTAACGGCATTTGATATCGACGCAAGTGCGCGTTAATCATCATATGAACCAAGCCCACTTGCATTGATCGCATTTCAATCGCAAAGTTTCAGCAGGCAAACCGCGCAGCAGGAGGATGGTATGGCAACTGTCGATTTGAACGCCGATATGGGCGAAAGCTATGGTCCATGGAAAATGGGCAATGATGATATTCTGCTGGACATCGTAACCTCCGCCAATATCGCGTGTGGATTTCATGCAGGCGATCCCAATATCATGTTAAGCACGATGAAGATGGCCAAGGATAAAGATGTGGGAATTGGCGCCCACCCTGGGTTTCACGACATACAGGGGTTTGGCCGCAATCGTTTATCCGTTCCAATTAGCACCTTGCAAAACCAAGTGCGCTATCAGGTTGGGGCGGCTCTCGGCATGGCGTGCGCGGCGGGAACACATGTCAGGCACATTAAATTACATGGGGCCATGTCAAACATGGCATCCGAGGATGAGGACATGGCCTATGCCTTATATGATGCCGCGCTGTCGGTCGCACCAGAGGCGACAATTATGGTTCTGGCGGCCACAGCACACCAAGAAGCGGCGGAAAAATTGGGCTGTAAGTGGGTTGGCGAAATTTTTGCCGATCGCGCCTATAATGATGATGCCACTCTGGTTAATCGTCGTTTACCGGGTGCTGTGATCCATGATGCGGCAATTGCGGGGCCGCGCATCGCGGACATGGTCGAGGCGGGTGCGATTATCACCCAGTCTGGGAAACATATCCCAACGAAAATTGACACTATCTGTCTACATGGGGATACCCCCGAGGCCATTGAAATTGCAAAATCGACGCGACAGGCCCTGCGTGATCGTGGGGTTCAGTTGGAAAAATTTTCTGTTTAAAGCGGGTAGCCAGCTACTTGGCAACTTATTGTCTAGAAATTTTGTCAACAAAACGAAATGTTTCCTTGACAGAAATACATGCCTAACGCTTGGATAACAACACTAAGTGGTCAAGTGCAGTAGGCGCCCTATCTCTTAGAATACTAAGCGAAATAGAAGATTTCGGACTTGTAACGCCGAAATTGGCTAGATAAGCTTACCAATATCCCAACATTTAAAGATGTTGGTAAATTATGCAAAACAGTGAGGAGTTGAATTGCATGGAACGTCGTAAATTTTTAACAAGTGCTGCCCTTGGTGCAGGCGCAGCAGCATTAGCTACACCAGCTATTTCCGGAGGTCATTCAAAAGTTATGACCGTGGTTTCAACATGGGGTCGCGATTTCCCGGGCCTGGGAACGTCGGCACAGCGTTTCGCGCGCCGAGTGGGCGAGATTTCTGACGGTGCATTAACTGTAGAATATTTTGCTGCAGGTGAACGTGTTGGCGCATTCGACTCTTTCAACGAAGTTGCATCAGGAAATAGCCAAGCCTACATTGCTGCTGATTATTATTGGATTGGTACTCATCCAGCTTTTGGTTACTTCACGTCTGTACCATTTGGGATGTCAACGCAAGAGTGGACTGCGTGGATCCGTTTTGGCGGCGGACAAGAGCTCTGGGATAAAGTGTCAGGCGAATATGGCTTAAAAGCCTTGCCTGTAGGTTCGACAGGAACTCAAGCGGGTGGATGGTTTAACAAAGAAATCGAAAGCGGCGATGACTTCAAGGGTCTTAAGATGCGGATCCCAGGACTCGGTGGCACGGTGTTGTCCAAACTTGGGGCGTCAACCGTCTCACTACCGGGCGGTCAAATCTATGAAAACTTGGTATCAGGCGCAATCGATGCTACCGAATGGGTTGGTCCATGGAATGATTACTTCTTAAAATTTTATGAAGCAGCCAAGTACTATTACACAGCAGGTATGCATGAACCTGGAAGCTGCATTGCGCTTGGGATGAATGCTTCATGGTGGAGCGGATTATCCGACTTTGAAAAAGCTGTGATCCAAGCCGCGGCGGCTGAGGAACACGCTTTAGCACACGATGAAACTATGGCACGAAATGGTGAGTACCTCACAAAGCTGGTTAATGAGCAAGGTGTTGAAATCCGTGCATTTAATGACGATGTGTGGGACGCAATGGGTGAGGCTGCTCTCGAGGTCTTTGAAGAAACGAGAGATCACTCAGCTTTGGCAACTGAAGTGGATGATGCGTTCCAAAAAGCTATGCGTGAAATTGGTGGTATGTTAGCAAACTTTGAAACAACATTCCTAAACCAACGAAATCGTGTTTTCGATATCGGCTAAGATCAAAGCAAAAAAACAAATCTTGAGTGAGCACAATTTGTCTGTGCTCACTTCTTTACATGAAAAGTGCAAAAAATGAATTCAATCTTGAGATTATGGGTTTGGGCGCTCTTAGCGTTGATGCTAGCGTTTTTGGTAAATAATGCATTCATGCTGAGTGCTTACGCGGAAACTCATATATTTGGCTTGTCATCTTTGTCAGCTTTCGCAGTAATATTTTTGGCAGCAGCAACGGGCATCACCTTCTTGCGAAACTCTCTTTCATTTAGAGCTGACGCGAACTTATTGCATGCGATCAATTGCTACCTAGTGAGAGCTATCTTTTTTTCCGTGTTATTCGTGGGCATAGCTGATGTAGTGATCGCATTGATACGGGTGGAGGGTCTACTTATTGGATTTTTAGGGGAAGAAACTTTTAAATTAATGAAAAAACCTTTGTTTGTTGGACCTAACATTCACCTACCAATAATTGGTTTCTCATTTATCCTTGCGGCTTTTACCAGAACACTTGGCTTCCACTGGTTAGCTTTACTAATCGTTTTAGCTGAACTTTTAATTGTAATATGCCGTTTTGTTTTTTCGTACGAGCAGGCATTTATGGGCGATTTAGTGCGCTATTGGTACGCCGCGCTTTTCTTAATCTCATCAGCTTATACACTCTACGATGGTGGTCACGTAAGGGTGGACGTGCTTTATTCTGGATTTTCTCGGTACAAAAAAGCAAAAGCTGACCTAGCTGGAGCATTTTTACTCGGTATATCTACTTGTTGGGCAATTTTAATCGTCGGATTTAATGGAAAGCAATCACTTATTAACATGCCAGTTCTTAACTTCGAAGTATCTCAAGCTGCAATAGTTGGTATGTTCATTAAATATCAAATGGCAGCATTTCTTGGGATATTCGCAATCACGATGATGATACAGTTTCTAAGCTCCATGCTTGACAACTGGGCTAATCTCACTGATGAGCCAGGCGCTCGAGATACATCTGCTAATCTTCATTGAGGCCAACATGGAATTATTATTCTTAGCACTTTTAATATTCATTATGGCAGTAGCGCTGGGGTCTGGATATCCAGTAGCGTTCGCACTACCTGGCGCGGCAATAATAACAGTATTATTAGCAGCAGCGTCAGGGTATCTAATTGCCAGCGACGCGTCTGCCTATTTCCATACTGGTGGCCCATATGAATGGATTTCCGCTGGGGTGTTGAACCTTCGTGGAGTGTATTGGGAAGTCGAAAGAGATACCCTTATAGCAATCCCTTTGTTCATTTTCATGGGAATAATGCTGCAAAAATCTAAAATTGCCGAAGAGTTATTAATAACTATGGCAAAATTGTTTGGTCCTGTCCCAGGCGGCTTAGGGATTTCGGTAGTTTTTGTTGGGGCGCTTCTAGCCGCGACTACGGGTATTGTTGGCGCGACCGTTGTTGCAATGGGTCTCATTTCATTACCGGCAATGCTTAGAAATAATTACTCACCAAGTCTTGCCACAGGCACGATCGCGGCATCTGGAACGTTGGGTCAAATAATTCCACCTTCAATAGTATTAATCATTCTGGCGGATCAACTAGCATCAGCGGCGGATCAGGCTGGAGCCATGAGAAAAGCATTACACAAACAGATTACTGGCGAAATTTCGATGCCCAGCGTGTTTGATGTAACATCAACAAGCGCTGGTGAGATGTTTTTAGGTGCACTGGTGCCAGGGATATTATTGGTGCTGATCTACATGGCATATATTCTCGGTTACTCTCTACTATTTCCAAAAAATGCTCCAGCAGTTGAAAATGATGAAGGTTTCAACAATGCGTTCTACATAAAAGTCGCGATTACACTAGTACCACCACTCGCACTTATAATCTTGGTCCTGGGTTCTATCATTGCCGGGATAGCGACAGTTAATCAAGCTGGTGCAATCGGGGCCGTAGGCGCTACTGTCATGGCTGGTTACAAAACGATACCGGATAACTCCGGTAGATATACACCGGCAATAATTGTAGTTGCGTCGCTAATTATTCTGGGCGTAGCAATATCCAACTTTGACATGAACATTAAGGCGGCTTCTACAGCTGAGGACTTCTTAGGGATATATATTGGATTGTTTGGTACCGCAGGGTTACTAGTCGGCATTGGGTGGAGCTTTGTCCGAGTACTAAAAGTCGACGATATTTTGAATGACGTTATGTTAGAAACGTCAAAGACAACGGCATTAGTATTTATTATCTTGCTGGGTGCAGCGATGCTTACTTCGGCGTTTCGCGCTTTTGGCGGTGAAGAGATAGTAAAAGAGTTTCTGAGTAGTTTGCCTGGTGGCTTTTGGGCACAATTTGCCATCGTTATGTTGGTGATCTTCATCCTTGGATTCTTTCTCGACTTCATCGAAATTGCGGTTGTGGTTGTGCCGATTGTGGCCCCCATTTTGTTGGCGGATCCAACCGCAAACATCACCGCAGTTTGGTTGGGTGTTATGATTGGTTTGAACATCCAAACATCCTTCCTGACACCCCCGTTTGGATTTGCGCTGTTCTATCTGCGCGGCGTGGCTCCTGCGGTTGTGAAAACAATTCAGATGTATCGCGGCGTTGTGGCCTTTATCACATTGCAGTTGATCGCATTGGTGATTGTGGGCCTTTACCCACCTTTGGTGAACTATTTGCCCAACCGCTCTAGCCTCTTGTCAGAGGCGGCTCCGCCCCCGCGGAACCCGCGTTTGCAGTTCTGCTTGGATCAATTCGTTACAGATGCGATTGCTGCCGATCAGGGTGCAACAATGGAAGCGATTATTGCAGCAAAAACCATCAATGTCGACGGCATGCCAACATTCATCGGCAAGTCGATCGAGGGGTCAACCGAGTCCGCGGAAGAGGCGCTTGCAGCATTGGCGGGCATTCAAATCGCAGCCGACGCGGTCAAGGATGCCGAAGCGGGATATCGCCCACAGCTGACATTGGTGCGCGGTTTGGAAAAACAAATCCGCAACACCTCAGTGCATCGCGACGAGCTGGCAAAACAAGCCAGTCGCATGAACGCGGACAATCCAGAACGTGACGAAATCGGAGCAGAAGTCGCACATATGTCGGACGAAATCGCATCATTGGAATCGCAAATTCCGGACAGCTGGGAAGCCGCACATGACACGTTCAAAAAGCTGACCGACGCAGAATCCAAGGCGCGCAATTCCTATCGCCGTTCGGGTGATACCGCATGGGAAGATGCGGCCATCATTTTGGCCGCATTGGATGCAACACCTGCATTTATCGCGCTGGAAAGTGATCTGAACGCATTGCGCCCTGTTTTGGAAACCGCAGATTTCGAAGTTGCCGAAGATGCGGCTAAAGCGCTGGAGCGTTCATTCCGCGATCTAGAAGGTGCGGATGATGTCAAAAAGGCACTTGGCAAAGCGAAAAAAGCAATGGGCAAACGCAAGAAAGATCGTGAAACTGCTTTGAAAGAATATGAAAAAGCGCTTGCGGCCTATGCGGATCAACTGGTTTGGCGTGCCGTTGCGGAAACACAGGTGCGTCCGGGTGTCGAAGCCTATCTGAACGCGATCAAAGGCAATATTGGTGCCCGTTCACAAGAGGGTCTCACACGTGAACAGGCGCTGTTCCTTGCGTCCTGCACATCACACCACAAAGATCTATCGCTGAACTTCTAAGGCGATACAGTTTATCAGTATAAAGGGCGCCTGATAGGTCGTCCTTTTTCATTTCTGCTGCGCTGTTTGCGTCATGGCTCTCTTGATTTCATCCAAAAATTCTATACATCCAATGAAGCACTTTGTGATGAGCGATGAATGATCCAGTATTCCCTAAAATGCAAAAACGATCACAGTTTTGATAGCTGGTTCGCTTCGGCGGACGCCTATGACAAATTGGCCAAAAATGGCATGGTGTCTTGCGCGGTTTGTGGTTCAACCAAGGTCAGCAAAGCAATAATGGCCCCCCGTGTGCGCACTACCAAAGGCAAAGACGCTCCAGCTGCCCTAACATTGCCCACCGAAAAATCTGCAGCAGAACAGGCCATGGCTGAAATGCGCGCACAGGTCGAACAAAATTCAGAATACGTCGGAACGAATTTCGCAACAGAAGCACGATCAATGCATTTGGGGGACGCGCCAGAACGCGCCATTTATGGCGAGACAAAACCAGAAGAGGCAAAATCCCTGATCGAAGATGGGATACCCGTTACCCCCCTGCCCTTTATGCCGACGCGCAAATCCAACTAACGTGATGCTGCATGAATTGGGCACCACAGGCCAAATTCACACCAGTTGCCCTTGTATTGCCGTGACGTTGCGCATAAACCCCCCACAACTTTGATCAAAGGGAAAGTTATGCCCGTACTTGTTATGAAATTCGGTGGTACATCTGTGGCCACCCTAGATCGCATCAAACGCGCAGCAAAACGCGTCGCTCTTGAGGTTTCCAAAGGGTATGACGTTATTGTCATCGTCTCGGCGATGTCTGGCAAAACGAATGAATTGGTGGGTTGGGTTAATGAAACATCCCCCCTATACGATGCCCGTGAATATGATGCTGTGGTTTCTTCTGGTGAAAATGTCACGGCGGGGTTGATGGCCCTTACGCTGCAGGAAATGGATGTGCCCGCCCGCAGCTGGCAAGGATGGCAAGTGCCTGTGAAAACAACATCGGCCCATTCATCTGCACGGATTGAGGAGATCCCAAGCGATAACATCATGGCGAAATTTGGCGAGGGGATGAAGGTTGCTGTTGTGGCAGGATTCCAAGGGATTTCGCCCGAAGGACGCATCACGACATTGGGACGCGGTGGATCTGACACAACTGCTGTTGCATTTGCTGCTGCCTTCGATGCGGAACGTTGTGACATTTACACAGACGTGGACGGCGTTTACACAACCGACCCGCGTATCGCCGAAAAAGCACGCAAGCTGGATAAAATCAGCTTTGAAGAAATGTTGGAACTGGCCTCGCTTGGGGCAAAGGTATTGCAAACACGTTCGGTCGAATTGGCCATGCGTTACAAAGTAAAATTGCGGGTTCTTTCTAGTTTTGAAGAACCCTCAGACACAGCAGGCACACTTGTCTGCGATGAGGAGGAAATCATGGAATCCAATGTGGTCTCTGGCATCGCCTATTCCCGCGATGAGGCAAAAATGACGCTACAATCTGTGGCGGACCGTCCAGGTATTGCCGCTGCAATCTTCGGACCGCTGTCAGTTGCAGGTGTGAACGTTGACATGATCATTCAAAATATCGCGGAAGAGGGTCGCACGGATATGACCTTTTCTTGTCCTACAGATCAGGTGATGCGCGCAGAAAAGGCCTTAAATGATGCCAAAGACGCAGGTGAATTAAATTTTACCAATTTGATCGCGGATACCAACGTGGCGAAAATTTCGGCTGTTGGTATTGGCATGCGCTCGCAATCAGGTGTTGCGGCCAAAATGTTCCAAACCCTATCCGACGAAGGTATTAATATTAAGGTCATCGCAACCTCAGAAATCAAAATTTCTGTTCTGGTTGATCGAAAATATATGGAACTTGCCGTTCAATCCCTGCATGATGCCTTTGAATTAGAAAAGGCATAAGGTATCGACAGAATGTCACGACGCTCTGGCAGCAACAGCCGCGCCCTGTTGGGGCGGCTGCGCGACACCATGGCCTCTGAGGCCAAGGGACAAGAGCGGCTTGACACAATTACCCACCTGATCGCGGATTCCATGGGAACCGAGGTATGTTCGATCTACCTTTTTCGCGACACAGACACTCTGGAACTTTGCGCCACCGAAGGTTTGAACCGTGATGCGGTTCACCAAACACGGATGAAATTGGGCGAAGGTTTGGTAGGTCGCGTGGCCAAATCAAATAAAATCGTCAATACCGCTGATGCCCCGTCGGCCAAAGGGTTTCGGTATATGCCAGAAACAGGGGAAGAGATTTATTCATCATTCCTCGGCATTCCAATCCAACGCTTGGGTGAAAAGCTTGGGGTTTTGGTTGTGCAATCAAAATTGGCGCGTGAATTTACATCCGATGAAATCTACGCCCTAGAAGTTGTGGCCATGGTCATTGCGGAAATGACGGAATTGGGTGCCTTTGTGGGTGAAGAAACGGGGCTTAAAGCACTGCATCAGCAGGCTGTAATGTTCCGTGGTGCCACCGCCCAAGAAGGAGCGGCGCAAGGCAACGTATGGCTACATGAACCGCGGGTCGTTGTCACAAATCTAGTGACAGAAGACCCACAGGCCGAAAAGCAACGCCTGCGCAACTGTGTTGAAACGCTGCGAGCGCATATTGATACAATGTTCGACACAGTCCAATCAGGCGACAAAGAACAGTCGGAGGTGTTAGAAGCCTACAAAATGTTCGCCAATTCACGCGGATGGATGCGGCGTATGGAAACGGATATCGACAGTGGCCTATCAGCCGAAGCTGCCGTGGAAAAAGAACAATCAACTGCCCGCGCCCGATTGGAACAGGCAACTGATGCCTATATGCGGGACCGATTGCATGATTTAGACGATCTTTCAAATCGCCTGCTGCGCATTTTGACTGGACAGGGCAAAGAAACTGGCGCGGAAATGCCCGCCGACCCAATCCTGATTGCATCCAACATTGGACCGGCCGAGTTATTGGATTACGGGCGCAGCCTAAAAGGCATCGTGCTGGAAGAAGGATCAGTCGGCAGTCACGCAACCATCGTTGCACGTGCCTTGGCGATACCACTGATTATTCGTGCAAAAAACATCACGACAGAGGCGTTGAACGGGGATCGTATTTTGGTAGATGGCGATCAGGGGATTGTGCACCTGCGCCCTGATGAAATGGTCGCAAACGCCTTTCGTGATAAAATCGCAATGGAGGCCGAAGCACAAGAGCGCTATAGCGCAATCCGCGATGATGCCACAGTAACAAAGAATGGGACTCATCTCTCGCTTTATATGAACGCTGGGTTAATGGCGGACTTACCCAGCCTAAATAATTCAGGCGCCGAAGGTGTGGGGTTATTCCGAACGGAATTACAGTTCCTCGTACGTTCAAAAATGCCACAGCGTAGCGAGCTGAGTTCTCTTTATAAACGTGTAATGGATGCAGCCGATGGAAAACGTGTGGTGTTTCGCACGCTAGACATTGGTTCGGATAAAGTTCTGTCCTACCTGCCCCATGTAGAAGAACCCAATCCGGCTCTTGGTTGGCGCGCCATCCGCGTTGGATTGGACCGACAAAGTGTTCTTCGAATGCAACTCCAAGCGTTATTGCGCGCAGCGGAAGGTCGGCCATTGTCAGTAATGTTCCCCTTCGTTGCGCAAATGAGTGAATTTGACCAAGCGCGCGCGGAAATGGACAAGGCCATTGAACGTGAAATCAGGCTGGGGCACCCCATCCCTGAAATTATGGAAATCGGTGCAATGCTGGAAACACCCTCATTGGCATTTGCCCCAAAGAGGTTCTACGAAACAGTTGATTTTTTATCAATCGGCGGAAACGATTTAAAGCAGTTCTTTTTCGCGGCTGACCGCGAAAACGAATTGGTGCGCAGACGCTATGACACTTTGAACCTTAGCTTCCTCAGCTTTCTTCAACAAATATCCGAAAGATGCACGGGAACATCGACTAGATTGTCGTTTTGTGGCGAAGATGCAGGGCGTCCTGTCGAAGCCGCAGCCTTCGCTGCAATTGGTATTAAAAACTTAAGCATGCGCCCAGCTTCTATTGGTCCTGTAAAACACATGTTGTTACGAACCAATCTAGATGACATCCGCGATGCGATAAAACAAGCCCATGACGCCGGCGTACAATCTGCTAGAAACTATATATTAGAAGCACTTAGCAGAAAATAACAGTCGATTCGTATTTAGAAAACTCACCAAAAGTGCATTGGTCATATTATTATAAAACCAATGCTAAAACCTAATACCGGTTACGCTTTGGGGGGACGCACAAAGGATGGGATCCCCCATATATTCGTATAACCAGAGATCGTAGGTAAGAAAAATGTCATTAAAGGAAATCAAAAAACGCAAAATATACATGACCGTCCAAAACTGGCCCCAAGCGCCCGTCACAACCTCAGAGGAAGCGGCCCAATTCGATGAGGCCAATGAAACGGATACCAAAGGAAATTTTTCGGACTTTCACTCGATGCCCTAGAACAAGATCCAGTTCTAGATCATCGGGTCAATGTCTTTCGCAAAGTCTCTTTTCGAAATGAACGGATCGCGGATAAGACATCAATGAAAAATGTTCTTGCAAAACAGTTGTCTGATCTTTTAGCCAAGAAAATTTGGCAAGAATTGAAACTAGAAAAACAGCGTGTCACGCCCAACTAAACACGTTGCTGCACTCCCCTCCCCATGGGCTTGCGCATGAATTATTGACCAGTTCATGAAACTGACTGGACCACCAACGCTTCCTCGCCTATAAGCCAATCCATGTTGAAAATGATGGCACATATTACTCGAATTATATGCCCGGCACTCTGAATATGAGTGACCGGGACAAGGCGTTTGAGACATCGCGCCGCGTTTAATCTTTTTAAATACATCACACCAGATTTGGGGACAAAAACTACATGTGTGCCGAAACACCAGATTACAAAGATACGCTTAATCTTCCGCAAACCGATTTTCCAATGCGCGCAGGACTGCCAAAGCGTGAACCAGAATGGCTTGCCCGTTGGGATCGTTTGGGCGTCTATGACCGCCTGCGTGAAAAAAAAGGGCGAGTTCCATTTACCCTGCATGATGGTCCGCCTTACGCAAATGGGCACCTCCACATTGGACATGCGCTGAACAAAATCCTAAAAGATATGGTTGTTCGCAGCCAACAAATGATGGGCAAAGATGCGCGTTACATCCCAGGATGGGATTGTCACGGTCTGCCGATTGAATGGAAGATCGAAGAACAATATCGCAAAAAAGGCAAAAACAAAGACGAAGTTAACGTCATCGATTTCCGCCAAGAATGCCGTAAATTCGCCGAAGGCTGGGTTGATATCCAGCGTTCCGAATTCCAACGTCTTGGCGTTGCAGGTAAATGGGAAAATCCATATTTGACGATGAATTTCCATGCCGAACGCGTGATCGCAGAAGAATTCATGAAATTCCTGATGAATGGGACGCTCTATCAGGGATCAAAACCTGTGATGTGGTCGCCCATCGAAAAAACCGCGCTCGCCGAGGCTGAGGTAGAATATCACGACAAAGAAAGCCACACAATCTGGGTCAAATTCCGTATCGTTGGAACAGACGATGCCACATTGGACAGCGCACATGTTGTAATCTGGACGACCACCCCGTGGACTATTCCATCAAACAAAGCGGTCGTTTATGGTAGTGACATTTCCTATGGCCTATATGAGGTGACAGGCCGCCCAGTAGAATGTTGGGCGACAATTGGTGATCGGTATATCTTGGCCGATAATTTGGCCTTGGACGTTATGACGAAAGCGCGCCTTGATGAAACCATGTATCGCCGTTTGTGCGATGTCACAAATGACGATCTGGCAAAAATCAAACTGACTCACCCGCTAAATGGCGCTGAGGGATCAGAAGGTGAATGGGACGATATTCGCGATTTCCGCGCGGCTGATTTCGTAACCGATACGGAAGGAACAGGGTTCGTGCATTGTGCCCCTTCTCACGGGATGGAGGAATACGAACTTTACCGTGATCTGGGCATGTTAGAGCAGGTCATCACCTATAACGTGATGGATGATGGGTCCTTCCGTGCTGATCTACCATTTTTCGGCGGTAAATATATCCTGAACCGCAAAGGCGGCGAAGGAGATGCAAACAAAACCGTGATCGAAAAACTGATCGAAGTTGGCGGTTTGTTAGCCCGTGGTAAAATCAAACACAGCTATCCGCATTCTTGGCGCTCGAAGGCGCCTGTGATCTATCGTAATACGCCGCAATGGTTTGCCGCGATTGACCGCGTTGTTGGTGATGATCAGGACACTTATGGGAAAACGATCCGTGAACGTGCGTTGGCCTCAATCGACCAACTGGTGGAATGGACTCCAAAAACAGGCCGCAATCGCCTCTATTCTATGATCGAGGCACGGCCTGATTGGGTTCTTTCGCGTCAACGTGCGTGGGGTGTACCACTTACTTGTTTCACGAAAAAAGGCGCGCTGCCAACCGATGCAGATTATCTATTGCGCAACGATGATGTGAATGCGCGCATCGCCGAGGCGTTTGAAGCTTATGGCGCGGACGTGTGGTATGAAGAGGGGGCCAAACAACGCTTTCTAACAGGCATTGTTGATCCTGAGGCATATGACCAAGTCTTTGATATCTTAGACGTTTGGTTTGACAGCGGATCAACACACGCATTTGTCCTGCGCGACCGTGATGATGGATCAGAAGATGGATTTGCCGACCTATATTTGGAAGGCACCGACCAACACCGTGGCTGGTTCCATTCCTCTATGTTGCAGGCCTGCGGCACTCGGGGTCGTGCGCCCTATCGTGGGGTTTTGACACATGGTTTCACACTCGATGAAAAGGGCATGAAAATGTCCAAATCATTGGGGAACACAATTGTTCCAGAACAGGTCGTCAAACAATATGGCGCAGACATCCTGCGCCTATGGGTGGCACAATCCGACTATTCCGCAGACCAACGCATTGGGCCAGAAATACTAAAGGGCGTGGCAGACAGTTATCGCCGTTTGCGCAACACAATGCGTTTCATGTTGGGGTCGCTGCATGATTTCAGCGAGGCGGATCGCATTGAACCTGCCGATATGCCCGAATTGGAACAATGGGTGCTGCACCGTCTTGCGGAATTGGATACCCGCGTGTGTGATGGATACACCGCCTATGATTTCCAGGGCGTTTTTCAGGCGATCTTTACCTTTGCCACTGTCGATCTGTCGGCCTTCTATTTTGATGTGCGTAAGGATGTGTTGTATTGCGATGGTGACACGGTTGAACGCCGCGCGGCGCGTACAGTTTTGGACATTCTATGCCATCGCCTGACAACATGGCTTGCGCCTGTGTTGGTCTTTACCATGGAAGAAGTGTGGCTTGAGCGCTTCGGGGGCGAGGATAGCTCTGTCCACCTGATCGACATCCCAGAAACACCCACTGCTTGGTTAAACCCAGAGCTGTCGGAAAAATGGGCCATGATCCGACGCCTGCGCCGCGTTGTCACCGCTGCGTTGGAAGTGCAGCGCACAGAAAAGGTGATTGGAGCCAGCCTTGAGGCTGCACCTGTTGTTTACCTTGCGGATCAAGCGGTTAAGGACGTTTTGGAGCAGATGCCATTTGCGGATATCTGCATCACATCTGATCTGACCCTTTCGACCGATGCCGCACCAAGTGACGCCTTCACCATGGCCGAGGTTGACGGTATCGCCGTATCATTCGTAAAGGCAGAGGGCGAAAAATGCGGTCGGTGCTGGAAAATCTTGCCCGATGTGGGGACACATAGTCATGTAGGAGTTTGCGGACGCTGTGACAACGCACTATCCTAAATCATCTGGGGACCACATTGGCCCCCATTTTTTTATGAGTGCAATCAAACTGAACGCGGAAAAGGCTTTCGACACGGGCCTTTAATTTGCGATTAAATTTGTCATAGAAGTTGCCAATCTACGCCTCGACCATGCGGATCAGAAAATTGCTTTTCTTGCCGCTCAACCCGTCTTCTTGTTTGAACAACGTGCGCCCATCGGGCAGCTCTTTTGTTTGAAAATACGACGGTCCTGACGCCCCAACATAGCGTCGCCCGACCAACCAAAGGCACATCCAACTTCGTAAACGATGACCTCATGCGTGAATTCAATCATCCCGTCTGTGATTGGGTTTTTGAAATAGGCGGTCGACACTTCACCCAACGCCATGGTTTTATTGACCCCATGTAACCATAAACTCCGCTCGGGCAGTTTTTCAAAATCCGTCAACCCGACCCAAACTTGGTCTTCTGCTGTACCAGTTTCGATTTCTGTATAAACGTTACTTTCTTGTTCAGCCATTATTTCACATACCTTTACCTTTATTAGTCAGACAAACATGGGTGCTAACAAAATTGACAAATCAGCGTGATAAATATTTGCCAAATGCGATTGCTTCACACAATGACAGCCCCTTGCGCCATCAAACTTGCCTGTTAGGGTAATCCGAAAACAAAGAGAGCGATTATGCCAAAATTTATTATGTCCTATTACATGGGTCCTAACCCACCTTCATCTCCAGAAGAGGGCGCTGAACATATGGCGCGGTACCAGCAATGGTTGATGGGGCACCAAGATGCCCTGGTTGAGCCAGAGAACCCTCTGGTGAAAAAGCGCTTGATCACAGAAAATGGTGTGGTCGAAGGGGGTAAGCCCGGGTCCATGATGGGTTATAGCATTATTCAGGCCGATAGCATCGAAGCAGCAGAGGACATCGCCAAAACCAATCCATTTTTGGCAATGGGCGATATCGAACTGGCCCAAATTATGGAAATGCCCTCATCTTAGTGCGGCAAAAAACGCTTTTAACATGGTTTCTGCCTCATTTGCACAGAGGCCATCGTAAACTTCTGGTTTGTGATGAGTTTGGGTATGCGTGAACACCCTCGCGCCCTGCTCTATCCCGCCTGATTTTGGATCAGAGGCGGCGTAATACAAACGGCGAACACGTGCTGCAGAAATAATGGCTGCACACATCGTGCAGGGTTCAAGTGTGACGTAGAGATCTGCGTTCTCCAGCCGCTCGGCCCCTAATTTGGCACAGGCTTCACGGATCACCAACATTTCCGCATGGGCAGAGGGGTCATTTAATTCACGTGTCCGATTGCCTGCTTGCGCCAAGATTAGGCCATCTGCGTTCACGATCGCGGCACCAACAGGCACCTCGCCCCGCTTGGCGGCGGCACGTGCTTCTGTCAGGGCGACATCCATAAAAGTGCGAAATGTCATGAACAATCCTTTGCTAACCCCTTTCGCAATCGCTGATTTTGCCCTAAAGCGCAAGGCATGAGTGAAGCACCCAAAAGAGGCGACCGCATCGCCAAGGTCATCGCGCGCGCCGGTATTGCAAGCCGCCGAGACGCAGAAAAAATTATCGAGGCTGGTCGTGTCAGTGTAAATGGCATGTCCATTTCCTCGCCTGCTTTGAATGTGCTGTCCAGTGACCGCATCGTTGTCGATGGTAAAGAATTACGATCACCTGAACCCGCGCGACTATGGTTATATCACAAACCTATCGGGCTTGTCACAACGACTCGCGACGAACAAGGGCGCACAACAATTTTTGATGAACTGCCTCCCGAATTACCCCGTGTGATGAGCGTCGGGCGTTTGGACCTGAATTCAGAGGGTTTGTTGCTTTTGACCAACGACGGCGGATTAAAGCGTAAATTGGAACTACCCTCGACAGGATGGCTACGCAAATACCGCGTGCGCGTGAACGGACGCCCACAAGAAAAAACATTTGAGCCATTGCGTAAAGGGATCGTGATTGAGGGTGAAAAGTTTCAACCCATGCAAATCAGCATAGATCGCCAGCAAGGAGCAAACGCCTGGCTGACTGTGGGCCTGCGCGAAGGGAAAAATCGCGAAATTCGCCGCGCGATGGAGGCCGTCAGTTTGAGCGTGAACCGCCTGCTGAGGGTCTCCTATGGACCGTTTCAATTGGGCAATTTGAAAAGCGGAGAAGTCGAAGAAGTGCGGCGCAAGGTTCTGCGAGATCAATTGGGGTTGGACGCCGAAAGTTTTGAAGAAACTCCAAAACCAAAACGCCGCATCCGTAAAGGCCCTAAGTCGCACAATGAAAAGCCCCAGGTAAGGCGCACTCGACGCTAAACTTCCCCCTGAAAACCTTTTTAAGTGCGCGAATAAATGGAATGCGGGGTTTTTACAAAAAGGCGATCAAACAGGCAAATGCTGAACTGATTGGCGCAATCTAAGAAACCCGCGCGATCGTCGATGCAGGCAAGGCCAAATGCGCCGAAGCCAAACTGCAAAAAATGAAAGTTTAACCGCTCGACACTCTGGCCGCGGCCAAGGTACGTGAAATGGTAAGACTTGATACCGTTGCAGAAGCAGGTGATGATGCGAAATGATCAACATTTGGCATAAAATGATTTTTCCACTTCTGGGCGCGCTTTCGCTGTCTGGATGTGGAAAAAACGTAGGACCAGTTGATCAGAGCTATATTGCGGCAGCGGTTCCGATTTCTGCCGCCCAATCCGCGTTAATGGAACGCTTATCACAGTTTGAACAATCGCAGTTATCGCGCGGCCTGATGCGCACCGATGGTGGCGGGCCTGATACGCCATTTGATATGCGTGATATTCTGCGCCATTTTCAGGACATCGCATTTTACGATGAATACAACGCCACACTGGGGTTTTCGCGTATTTCTCAGACCTCACACCTGGGAAAATGGACGATGCCGGTCCGTTTTAATCCTGTTTTTGGAAAATCTGTTGACCGCAATCGTGTGAAACTAGCCAAGGCCACCGTCGCAAGATACGTTGAAAAACTATCTCGGATTACAGATCATCCGATGCTGGTGTCAGAACAAAAACCCAATTTTGATGTGCTGTTCATGGGACAGGATGACCGCGATCAGTTGAATGCTTTTTTGGCATCCCGCGGTCCAAAAATTGGCGCCTTGGCGCAACAGATTGTCGCCATGATGCCAGAGGATGTCCATTGCATGGTGATGGCCTTTTCCAATGCAGAAAAACGACTCGGTTACAGGCATGCCATCGCCATTATTCGTGCCGAACACCCTCCATTGATGCAGCGCGCATGTATAGAGGAGGAGCTAGCACAGGGCCTTGGGCTTGCCAATGATAGCCCTTATGCCCGCCCCAGTATATTTAACGATGACGATGAATTTGCAACGCTGACCACCATGGATGCGGTTATGTTGCAGATTTTATATGACCCACGCCTAAGTCCCGGGATGACCTTGGATCAGGCGCGGCCATACTTATATGAAATTGCAGAGTTACTAAACGCACCACAGAGTTAGTAAGGGAATTTTAAACAGTGGGATTTGGCGGCATTGGTGCCCTATAGTCCCGTATATATCGCAGGCAGTCACGCAAAGGGTACACCGTTGATCTGGATGATGGAATTACCCAAGCGAGTACACACATGTACCACGTCATTGCGCGGAACTTAGATTTTGACAACAGGGGAGGATCGCCAGCGGGTACTTCATATCAACACGACCGTATCAGATATTACCTCCAAACACATCCTATTGCCTATGTGGCCAGATACCTACAAATATTTGAGCAATACATATCGTTTTGTGGTGAACACCCGTATAGATCGGGTTCAGGGGTAACGCCTCTATTCCATATGAAAAATTGCCTTGGCCATTGTTTTGAGGCTATGCGTTGCAGGTGCAATTGGCTACCCATACACCACCAATCAAGGAGGATGATATGCGCGCTCTATTACAACGTGTGACTGAGGCAGAGGTTAAGGTTGATGGTCAAACAATTGGAGCCACAGGTGCGGGTCTGTTGATCCTGATCTGTGCCATGGCGGGCGATACACAAGCCGAGGCCGTTCAATTGATAAACAAAATCACTAAGCTGCGCTTATTCAAGGATGACACTGGCAAGATGAACAAATCTATCATTGACATCAGCGGTTCCGCCTTGGTCGTTAGCCAATTCACATTGGCTGCCGACACCAAACGTGGCAATCGCCCTGGGTTTTCCAATGCTGCACCACCCGATGGCGGTCGCGCGCTTTATGAATATTTCGCGGACGGATTGGCACAGATGGGCGTACCTGTTGAAACAGGCAAATTCGGCGCAGACATGCAGGTCCGTTTGATCAATGACGGTCCCGTTACAATTTGGCTGGACACCGCCGAGAGGAAATAATTCCAACCTTTTTGACACCCACCCAAACACTAGATTGACAAGGCTCACCCCCCCGCATCGGAGGCGCTTCGTACCTCCAAAGGTCGGATTATAAGATGAAATTGAGGCTTCCCTTGCCAGGTTCTAAATTCACCGCCAAACCATTAAGTTTTATCTACCGGTTTTCATTACTATATTTCTTCAGCTCTGCCCGCGCTACTTGGCGGCGATGGACGGCGTCGGGGCCATCGGCGAAACGTAAGGTGCGTACGTGGGTCCACATATGGGCTAAGTCCGTATCCTGCGAAATTCCTGCAGCACCATGAAGTTGCATCGCTTCATCAATCACCTTGCCCGCCATTAGAGGCGCGACAACCTTAATCTTGGAAATCCACGGTTGTGCCGCGCGAACGCCTGCGGTGTCCATCATATAGGCGGCCTTTAGGCACAACAAACGCGCCATTTCAATTTCCATGCGCGCATTTGCGATGATGTCGTAGTTCGCGCCCAGTTCGATAATCTTTTTGCCAAATGCCTCGCGGGCAAGTCCCCGTTTGCACATCATTTCCAATGCTTTTTCCGCCTGTCCAATCGCGCGCATACAGTGGTGAATACGCCCCGGTCCAAGGCGGCCTTGGGCAACCTCAAACCCCCGTCCTTCGCCCAAAACTACGGCGCGAGCCGAAAGGCGCACGTTGGTAAAGCGCAGGTGCATATGTCCATGAGGCGCATCATCATGGCCGAACACCTGCATAGGGCGCAAAACTTCGACGCCTGGCGTGTCAGCATCCATGACGAACATCGTGTGTCGGCTGTGTTTTGGCGCATTAGGATCGCTGCAGGCCATCACAATATAAAGCGCACAACGCGGATCACCAGACCCCGAAATCCACCATTTTTCGCCGTTTAGAACCCACTCATCACCATCCTTTTTCGCCACAAAACTTAGCTGAGCAGCATCAGAAGATGCGGTATTTGGTTCGGTCATCACATAGGCGGAGCGAGTTTTACCGTCTAACAGGTCATTCAGCCAGCGGTCTTTGTGTTCTTGCGTGCCATAGCGCTCTAACACTTCCATATTACCTGTGTCAGGAGCGTTACAGTTGAACACCTCGGCTGCGATACCAACCTTGCCCATTTCTTCGGCCAGATAGGCATATTCCACGGTGCTAAGCCCATACCCACGCTCACTGTCGGTGAGCCAAAAATTCCACAGACCGCGTTCGCGCGCCAAAGATTTTAGACCATCTAAAATTTCCAACTGACGTTCGGTATGTTTGAAGCGATCCCCAGTGGGGTGTGTACCGACTAAAGCGTGGTACTCTGCATCCAGCGGCGCAATATCGTTTTCCACCATATCGCGCACCGCCTTGATCAATGGTGCAACACGTTCGCTAATCCCAAGATCCATTTTAAACCTCTTACTCTGGCAATTGATAGTCTGCGAATTGACGGCGCAGGGTCAATTTTGAAACCTTACCCGTCGCAGTCAGCGGCAATGCATCCACAAATTCGATGGCATCAGGCAACTGCCATTTCGCCACGTGTTTCAACAGCATCTCGTCAATCTCTGTCTTGTTTACGCGGATATCCCCATTGGGAACCACAACCAAGATTGGGCGTTCATCCCATTTTGGATGAGGCACAGCGATCACAGCACAGCTGGCGACATCAGGATGGCCCATGACTACGTTCTCCAAATCAATGGAACTAATCCATTCACCACCTGATTTAATCAAATCTTTGGCGCGGTCTTGGATCATTAAATATCCATCGGCACTGATGGATGCGATATCGCCCGTTCCAAACCACCCATCGGCGTCCATGGCTTCAGCGGTGGCCTCTTCATTATTGAAATACCCACTGATCACATTGTTGCCGCGAACATAAAGTTCGCCAACAGCTTCACCATCATGGGGCTGGCGAACACCAGCCTCGTCTACAATCTTCAATTCAACCCCATAAACACGGCGGCCCTGCAATTGTTGCAGGTCCAAACGTTCTTCTAATGTGGTATTGGTCGCAAATGACACCGGCAGATTTCCTTGGGTTCCAATTGGACTCATCTCGGTCATGCCCCATGCGTGACAAACGGAAACGCCAGATTTTTCAAATCCTTCGATCATTGAACGCGGCGCGGCCGATCCACCCACGACAACGCTGCTAAATCCATCTGGATTACGACCCTGATTAGCGATTTCGCCCGCCAACCCCTGCCAAACCGTGGGTACACCCCAAGCTGAGGAAACCTTTTCTGCATCCATAAGTTTGAACAAAGATGCCCCATCCAATGCACCCCCAGGGAATATCAAAGATGCGCCAACCATCGGCGCGGTATAGGGCAGCCCCCATGCATTCACGTGAAACAGGGGGACAACGGGCAACACGCGCGCGCCTTCTGACAACATCGCGCCCACGCCTACAACCACGGAATAAGCATGCAACACGGTTGAGCGATGGGAATAAAGCGCCCCTTTCGGGTTCCCAGTTGTGCCAGATGTATAACATAGGCCTGCTGCTGTATCCTCTGGCAATTCAGGCCAATTGAAATCAGTCGAATGTGCTGCCAGTAAATCTTCATAGCAGCCCAGTGGCAGATCACTTTCTACCATGTGATCTGCGTCTGTCATCAAGATGATTTTCAAATCTCTCGGCAATTGATCCCTAATGGCTGCGATCACGGGAACAAATGTGGTATCCACAAAAATTACGCGATCTTTGGCGTGCTGAATTATGTAAACCATCTGTTCAGCGCTTAATCGCGGATTGATCGTGTGACATACAGCCCCCATGCCGCTGATCGCATAATACAGTTCAAAATGGCGATACCCATTCCATGCTAAAGTGGCGACACGATCCCCACGCTCTATTCCCATGTCCAGCAACGCATTGGCCAACTGCCCAACACGCGCATAGGCATCAGGATAGGTATAGCGATGCAAGTCCCCTTCGGTACGTACAGAAACGATTTCAGCAGCTTTGTGAATTTCCGCTGCAAAACGCAGGATTTCGATAATCGATAGCGGTCGATGCATCATTTGGCCCAGCATCGCAGTCTCCCATGGTGTTAGTGTTTTTGTGATATGAAAATGTTTAGCGCATAAAGGCAAGCTGACAATTGCGAAAACGCCGCGTTAATCGCTTTCTACGTCCTGCATCGCCAGGGAGAATTCGGATGACTGTACCTTTCGCAGGTCATCAGTCGACAATGGATAGGTTGGTTTTGACAACCGATTTCGCACAACCCAAATCAGGCGCTCCTGTGCGCGGGTAATCGCGACATAGGCTAGGCGTTTCCACAGAGGCGTGCCCGCCTCAGTCTTTCCCATACGCGCGGCAGTGTAAATATCGGGTGCGAATACCTGAACCGAGTCCCATTGTGACCCCTGCGCCTTATGAATCGTGACTGCGGCCCCGTGTAAAAACGTGGCCCCCATTCGCGCGGCAAAGGGAATAAAGGGTTCTTCTTCGTCCGGTTTTTCGATTTTTACGATAGAGGCTGCCGACAATTGTGGATCCTCTGCCCCAACGACATGCAGGCGTGAAAACCCAGGTTTGCGCCCAGGGCCCAAATAGATAACTTGCGCCCCTTTAATCAAGCCACGCGCCTCTAGATCGATCCGCTTTTTACGGTGTTTCACGGGCAATTCGATCCCATCACAGATCAATGGTTCGCCCGGCAGAAGACTGTCATCGGGCGCTTCATACACCGTTCGAAATGCTTTAATCAGGCGTATACGGGTTGCATTTCGCCACACCAGTACAGGCGAGCGGGCCATTAAATCCACCTCAACCCGCTGGCCCCACTGCACACGATCATCCCGCTTTGCAACGACCTGTATCATCTGTTCAAAGTCGTTAAATTGCAACTGAGGATCCGCCAAAGCGTGGGCCAAATCCAAAATCGGGTTGTCCTGTGTTTGACGATGTACACGTTCCAACTTCAATTTACGTGGCTCAGACAGCGTTTCAAATACCATGCTCCCAGACTGGTTCACAGGCGCAAGCTGTGCTGGGTCACCAAAAACGACTAGGGTTGGAAAAATTTCTTTCAGGTCATCGAATTGACGATCATCTAACATGGAAGCTTCATCCACAAACCCGATATCTAATGGATTCTCGCGCCGTTTCCATCCCGTAATGAAATCGGATCCACGCAGCCCCGCAGCGGCCAAGGCCCCCGGAATTGATTTATTATTCTGATAAAACTCGTGCGCACGCGTCAACGCCTCTTCCGTCAAACCCTCAACTTCGGGACGTTCAATTTCGCCTGAAAGCCATTCGGCAATGCGTTCATATTCGGGGTCATAAACAGGGGTATACAGGATCCTGTGAATGGTAGTTGCGGGCACTCCACGCACACGTAAAACACTTGCCGCCTTATTCGTTGGCGCAAGAATAGCAAGCGTGCGTTTGTCACGTCGACGACGACTTTCGTAATCACCCGAAATCACCTCAACGCCTGCTTCAGAAAGCGCGTTGTAAAGATGCGCAAGTAGCAGCGTTTTACCCGATCCTGCCTTGCCCATCACGGCCATAACACTTGATGTGCTGTCGCGTGGTGGCATCAACAGGCTGTCGTCCAAATCAATCCCAGAGCGAAGCAGCATAGCGCTGAGATTGTCAAAGGCGTCGGCTTGATCGTCAGAAAAGATTACTGCAGGTGGTGTCATGCCGCGACCCTACTGTGCGGCATGACAAAGCACCAGAGGGGATCATCCCTCCAATACATCCTCAAGAGTACGCAAACCCGTCCGTGGGGATTGCACTAGAACAGACATATTGCCAGGTTTGTGCTGGTTGTTCATCATCTTCATGTGTGCGCCGGGAATTTCTGCCCAAGGAAAAACTTCCGACATGCAGGGGTCCAAGCGGCGCTCAACCATCAAACGGTTCGCTGATGCAGCCTGTTTCAGATGAGCAAAGTGGCTGCCCTGCAAGCGTTTTTGGTGCATCCACATGTAACGCACGTCAAAGGTACAATTAAACCCTGTCGTGCCCGCACAGATCACAACCATACCACCTTTTTTGCAGACAAACGTTGAAACAGGAAATGTGGACTCACCCGGATGTTCAAACACCATATCCACATTGTTGCCCTTGCCTGTGATGTCCCAAATCGCCTTTCCGAACTTACGCACCTCTTTAAACCACTCGACATATTCGGGGGTGTTCACGGTTGGTAGCTGTCCCCAGCAATTGAAATCTTTGCGGTTCAACACGCCTTTAGCGCCCAAGTTCATGACAAATTCACGCTTGCTTTCGTCGGAAATTACGCCAATCGCATTTCCACCCGCGGCATTAATCAATTGGATTGCATATGACCCTAATCCACCCGAGGCACCCCAAACTAAAACGTTCTGGCCTGGTTTCAATTCATGTGGGTGGTGACCAAAAAGCATTCGATATGCTGTGGCAAGCGTCAGTGTGTAACATGCGCTTTCTTCCCATGTTAGGTGTTTTGGGCGCGGCAACAATTGTTGTGCCTGAACGTTCGTAAATTGAGCGAATGATCCGTCAGGTGTTTCATAGCCCCAGATACGCTGTGATGTTGAATACATCGGATCACCACCGTTACATTCCTCATCATCACCATCATCCTGATTACAGTGAATCACAACTTCGTCGCCAACTTTCCAGTTGCGCACTTTATCACCGACGGCCCAAACGATGCCAGATGCGTCAGAACCCGCAATGTGGTAATCGGCACCGTGACCATCAAACGGTGAAATCGGTACACCAAGGCCTGCCCACACTCCATTGTAATTAACGCCTGCAGCCATAACCAAAACCAACACTTCGTGGCTATCTGGTTTCGGGGTATCAACAACCTCGACCTGAAATGCCTTGTCAGGTTCGCCATGGCGTTCACGACGGATCGTCCATGCGTACATCTGTTTCGGCACATATCCCATCGGAGGGATTTCACCTACTTCATAAAGATCTTTCTCAGGTGCGTCGTATT
>JBMTQO010000013.1:0-51870 GCA_049446275.1 Paracoccaceae bacterium
TCGGCTGTCTGCCACCGTTATCGGCGAAAACTGTACAATTGCAAATGACAATCGTGCTCCAGTAGCAATGGCTGCGTAAGCGGTCGGAGATACTGAAATCTAAAGCCCTAGGGTCAAGCAACGCTAGGCGGGGTTACGGAGGTTCCTGGCAACAGAATACCTCTACTTCAAAGAAATATCCGCTTTCGTTTCCCAAGAAATCCCTTATGGTTAAGAGAACGATAAGGAGTTTCCCATGACAGATACATTGGATTACGGATCATTGATGCATCGCGCCATGCGGGGTCTGATCTTTAATGTGCTGGAACAGGTGCGCGATCACGGCCTACCTGGAAACCATCATTTCTTTATCACTTTTGATACCATGCATCCCGATGTGCAATTGGCAGACTGGCTTAAGGATCGCTATCCTGCGGAAATGACTGTTGTTATCCAGCATTGGTTTGACAATCTGGTTGTGCGTGACGATGGGTTTTCCATCACACTAAACTTTGGTGATCAACCAGAGCCCATTCACATCCCCTTTGATGCAATCCAAACATTCGTTGACCCATCGGTCGAATTTGGTTTGCGCTTTGAAAACCAAGATATGGATGAGCTTGGGGAGGAGGCCGAAGCAGACAAGACTGAGCCGAATGCTGACACCACAGAAATAACTGACGCAGAACCCCGCCGAGAGGCCGAGGTTGTGTCATTGGATCAATTCCGCAGGTAACATAGTTCCCCTATCATGGCCGAGATCATCAATCTAAACCGTGCCCGCAAAACCAAGGAACGCGCGAAAAAACGAAATACCGCCGATCAGAACGCGCAGCAATTTGGACGCACCAAGGGCGAAAAGAAACGAGATGATTTGATCGCCGCCAAGGCTAAAGACCAAGTGGATCAACATAAGCTAGACACATGAGCCTGCGCCCCAAAAAACGCTCTCTCACATTGCGGGGGCATCGCACGTCTGTCAGTATCGAGGATCGCTTTTGGACGGCCTTTTGTTCGATTGCCCGCGAACGCGATTTGGCGATCAATGAATTAGCGGCCCTAATCGATGAAACACGCGATATCGAAACCGAAGGATTGGCCAGCGCCATTCGCGATTATGTTCTAAGTCACTATATGGAACGCGCAGCGGGTCAATCGCGCGATTGAAAATGCAACCAAATCCCATCTTTGGCACGCACGGTTAAATACTCCACGGGTACGGGCCGACCATGGTCGGTCATTGTGACCGTATATTTTCGCAAAATCGCCGCGATCAACAACGGCCCCTCAATCATGCTGGTGATACGCGAGCCGAAATTATCGGTGCTGCGCAGTGGTTCTTGCACGATTATGTAATCGGATATGCGCGCCTACCCTTGAAACTCGGTTCGGTATAAATCGCGGTGGCGTCGAGGTGGAAATGGGTCAAATTCGGGAATGTAAACCACCTGCCTGCGAAAAACATCTTGTGTCATTTGCGCGTCATCCCGCCCGTCTACTTCTGCTGATCGTCGCAGGACAACCGGTGTAAATCTAGCCCAAGGTTGCAAGTGCCGGGAAGTTTTCCAAAAGCCAAAAGGACATCGCCGAAAATCCGCCTGTCAGCATCAACAAACCAATTGTCCAAAGCAACAGACCCATAAGCTTCTCAATTTGTTCCATATGGCGCTTCATCCAAGTCAGAACGCCACCCAAACGGGACAAAAACACCGCAACCAGCAAAAATGGCACCCCAAGCCCAAGCGCATAAACCGCCAGTAATATCGTGCCCCGCATTACGGATGCCTCTTGGGCGGCAAGGCTTAGAATCGCGCCAAGTTGTGGACCGATACAGGGGGTCCAGCCAAAGGCAAAAGCCAAACCAAGGATATAGGCCCCAAAAGCAGAGCCGCCCTGATCCCCCGCGTCCATCCGCGCCTCACGATCCAGAAAGCCAATCCGATAAATGCCCACAAAATGCGCCCCAAAAATCATAACCAAAATCGCCGCAACCGCATTGAAATAGGATTGATAGGTCGCAAAAACCGACCCAAGGGCGGATGCTGCAAATCCCAAGATCAGAAAAACGGTGCTAAGCCCAAGAACGAAAAAGATCGCGGGAAAAACAGCGGAGGATCTGCGCGATCCATCGTTTAGATCATTCAACGAAACACCACTCATATAGGCCAAATAGGGCGGCACAATCGGCAGCACGCAGGGGCTTAAAAACGACAACAAACCTGCCACCGCAGCCACAATCATTGCGGGCAGCAATCCCGCATCTATCAGATCGATTCCAAACATATCAGTGATCTAGGACATTTTGCAGAAGAGGTCACGTGACAATGGATCACAAGATTGTGGACTTCATCCCAGACGCGCTATATTTCGACCATATGATACATGATCTTGATGCCCGCGGGTTGTTGTGCCCGCTCCCCGTCTTAAAAGCGCGCAAACGTCTCAAGCATCTTGCGCAGGGAGATGTTTTGCGCATGCATGCAGATGATCCTGCCGCACGTATTGATGTGCCCCACTTTTGTAATGAAAGTGGAAACATCTTGCGCGAGGTCATCGATCAGGGAGATGGGTCTTTCATCTACGATATCGAAAAGTCATAAAAAAACCCGCTTTCGCGGGTTTCTTTTTAGCGTTTCAATGACCACCATCCGCGCCGTTTTGGTTTGGTAGGCTCTTGGGGCATTTCCTCTGCCTTTTTGGCCATAGGCGCGTCTGCCTTTGGCTTTGACCGGGTTTCCGCAACTGGCGCTTCCTCGGCTGCCTGCGCAGGCTCAGCTGACGCCTCTGTTGCGGCAGCTTCGGCCTTTTCAGCGGCTTCTACTTCTTTTTGCACCTTCGTTTTGCGTGGGGCGCGTTTGCGTTTGGGCTTTTCTTCCTCAGGCACGGCCTCTGCTTCAGAAGGGGTTTCCGTTTCTGCGGTCTCTTCCTTCACCTCATCCGCTTTTTTGCGGCGGGTGCGGCGTTTGGGTTTTGGCGCCTCCTCTTCTGCAGCGCTCTCGTCTGCTGAGGGCTCTGCAGATTGCGCCTCTTCGCTTGGCTGTTCTTCTACTGTTTCGCCCTTTTTCTTGCGTGAACGGCGCGCGCGTTTTGGTTTTTCCTCTTTGAGAGCTTCGTCTACTGGCGAATCCTCTTCGGCACTATCACCCGCATCCACGTCTATGGCTGCCTCTTCGTCGGCGACGGCCTCACCAAATGTTTGATCCTCTGATTCCTCAGCCTGATCGCTACCCTGACCTTTGCGGCGACGACGACGACGGCGGCGGCGCTTTGGCTTACGCTCTTCGTCCTGTTCGCTTTCGGGTGTTTCGATGTCATCTTCTTCAGCGATATCCTCGTCAATTTCATCCATCACGATTGTATCGGCTGATACTACGGGTTCCGCGGCCTCAGGAACATAGCGTGTTGCGGTTTTGAATTTCTCGATTGAGAAATCGGGGCTGACCAATATTGGATCGCCTTCAACACGCACGGATAGGCCATAACGCGCCTCGATCTGGGCGACATGATCGCGTTTTTGGTTCATGATAAAGTTTGAAATGCCAACGGGGCATTTTACCAAAACTTCACGCGAACGACGACGCACGCCTTCTTCTTCAATCTGGCGTAGGATAGATAGCGCCAAATTATCATCAGACCGGATTAAACCCGTACCATGACAGGATGGACACGGCTGCGTTGTGGCCTCAATCATACCCGGGCGTAAGCGCTGACGGCTCATCTCTAAAAGGCCAAAGCCTGAAATGCGGCCTACTTGGATGCGCGCACGATCCGTTTTCAATTTGTCTTTCAGTCGTTTTTCGACCGCATTGTTGTTGCGCCGTTCATCCATGTCGATGAAGTCGATCACAATCAAACCTGCTAAGTCGCGTAGACGCATTTGACGCGCGACTTCTTCGGCCGCCTCTAGGTTGGTTTTCAGCGCGGTTTCTTCGATGGACCCCTCTTTGGTCGCACGACCCGAGTTCACGTCGACTGCAACCAAGGCTTCGGTCACTCCAATCACCAAGTAGCCACCTGATTTCAGTTGGACGACGGGGTTAAACATGGATGAAAGATAGCTTTCCACTTGATAGCGCGCGAAAAGTGGCAGCGCATCGGTGTAATGTTTTACGTTTTTCGCGTGACTTGGCATGATCATTTTCATGAAGTCTTTGGCATTACGGTATCCGCGTTCGCCTTCAACCAAAACTTCGTCAATATCACGATTATAAAGATCGCGGATTGATCGCTTGATCAAATCGCCCTCTTCATAAATTTTCGCAGGTGCGATTGATTTCAGCGTCAATTCGCGGATTTGTTCCCACAAACGCTGCAAATATTCGTAATCCCGTTTGATTTCGGTTTTGGTGCGCTTGGCCCCGGCTGTTCGAATAATCAAGCCCGCCCCTGTTGGAACGTCAATTTCTGTTGCGATTTCCTTAAGCTTTTTGCGATCCGCTGCATTTGTGATTTTACGCGATATCCCTCCCCCGCGCGCGGTGTTTGGCATAAGAACACAGTAGCGACCCGCAAGTGATAGATACGTGGTTAGAGCAGCGCCCTTGTTACCGCGCTCTTCTTTGACAACTTGCACCAACATGATTTGGCGCACTTTGATCACTTCTTGAATTTTGTAACGACGGGGGCGCGAACGGCGCTGTGGACGCAGATCCATGGCATCGTCATCGTCAGATACGGATTCGATACCATCGTCCTGATCATCCTCTGCACTCTCTAAGTCCGCGGGTTCTTCGCTGTCGTCTGCGCCTTCTGCTTCGTTGTTGGATTCTGCTATCGCGGCAGGTTCATCATCCGAAGCGGCGGGGGCCTCTTCTGATGTTTCCACGCTGTCGTCTGAGGCTTCTGCTGCAGGAGCTTCTTCAAGCGCATACTCCTGGGCATCTTCAGATCGCGCCTCAGACCGTGATTCACTCACAGGCGCGTCTGCTTCTGCCGTGTCGATATCCGCAGCTACTTCTGGTGCATCATCAACCTCTTGTGTGACGATCATTGGCTCATCTTCAACGATGGGTGCCGCCATGGGTGCATCGTTTTCGTCACTCTCATCCGATGCATCCAAATCGATGGTTTCCATTCCATCCACTTCTGTCTCAGTCACAGCCTCAGCAGGTTTGTTGTTGCGACGACGGGGGCCACGACGACGGCGTTTTTTGGGCGCCTCGTCATCTTCCTCGGCGCGCGCATCGGCTTCTGCCAATGCACGTTCCTCTTCCATCAGCGCTTCACGATCCGCAACTGGGATTTGATAGTAATCAGGATGTATTTCAGAAAACGCCAAGAATCCATGACGGTTTCCACCATAGTCCACAAAGGCCGCTTGAAGCGACGGTTCGACCCGTGTTACTTTTGCAAGATAGATGTTGCCAGCGTTTTGGCGTTTGTTTTCAGATTCAAAGTCAAATTCCTCAACCTTGTTTCCGTCAACCACAACCACGCGCGTTTCCTCGGCGTGGGTGGCATCGATAAGCATTTTCTTAGCCATATTGTCCATTCACACATCGCATCCCAAACGCGCCATTCAACGGCGTGTGGAGCATAAACGATGTGATTGTCTTTTGGGGCGATAGCTCGCGCGCGGACAGGCCGACCGCGTTGGGCCCCTGTTCGATTAACGATATGTCGTTCGCGTTGCATCGCGTCTTCTTCTCCGATCAGGCGAACCTGACCAATTTGTGTCCCGTCGCGAAAGCGGTCCGGGTGCGGGCGACCCAAGGGGTCTTATCAATCTGAAGTTCGGGAACCAGTCGCTATGCCGGGTAACATCGAAAAACAGTGAAACTCTCAAGGCAGGGTAATTCGTGAAAAAAGAGCTGCCTGCGGTGACCATAAGGGGAAAATTGTGGAAAATACAATGGGCAAATTACAAATGTGCGGAATGGAGCATAATTAAATCCCTTAAATCCGTCAAATGGGGCGCGTTACTGCGCGCCCCGAGTGGATAAATTTATCCTAAATTTTGCAAACGTTTAAACAGGCTGGATGTATCCCAACGCCCACCGCCCATTTTTTGAACGTCTTTATAAAATTGATCAACCAGTGCCGTGACAGGTAGGCTTGCGCCCGTTTCATCAGCAGCTTGAAGGCAAATCCCCAAATCTTTGCGCATCCAATCGACGGCAAATCCATGTTCGAAATGATCGACCAACATAGTTTGATACCGGTTGGACATTTGCCAACTGCCTGCAGCGCCTTGTGAAATCACCTCAACCACTGCCGCACCATCAAGCCCTGCTTTTTCAGCAAAGTGCAGCGCTTCTGACAGGCCTTGAACCAATCCCGCGATGGCAATCTGATTACACATCTTTGTTTTTTGTCCAGCGCCGCTGTCGCCGATACGGCGACAAATCCGTGAATAGGCCGCCATAATCGTTTCCGCCGTGTCATAGGCGGTTTGATCACCACCACACATGATGGACAGCACACCGTTTTCTGCGCCCGCTTGGCCCCCAGATATCGGCGCATCCACAAAGCTTAGCCCCAATTCTGCGGATGCTGCATACAATTCTGCCGTCACTTTTGCCGAAACGGTTGTGTGATCCACAAAAATCGTACCTTTGGACATACCCGCAAATGCCCCCGTATCCCCCAGACACACACCGCGCAGGTCATCATCATTGCCCACGCAGGCCATGACGAAATCCGCGCCCTGTGCCGCCTCGGCAGGCGTAGCGGCCATTTTGCCACTGTGCTCGGCTACCCAGGCCTCTGCTTTGGCAGTCGTACGATTATAGACAGTAACAGAATGCCCTGCGCCTTGAAGATGCCCTGCCATTGGGTACCCCATAACGCCCAGGCCTAGAAATGCAACATTTGCCATAATTATTCCTCTAAATTCTCGGTTTCATACTTGTGTCGCGGTGTGAAACCTGATGCAAGGGGTTGAGGGCAAAAAGGTAGTTAAATTATGGCAGGCGTTTTTCGCATACTTCTGCGCATTGCAATCATGTTGATCGCATTGATCGTTTGTGCGGTTATCGTTGCCTATTACCTTGCTGCTCGCTCTCTCCCAGATTATGACGCCCAACTGGAATTGCCCGGCGCCTTGGGTAAGATAGAAGTCGTTCGCGATACGGCAAATGTCCCCCATATTTTCGCAAATACGGACGAGGATGTATTTTTTGGTTTGGGCTATGTCCATGCTCAAGATCGTTTGTGGCAAATGTCGATGATGCGGCGCACGGCGCAAGGGCGGTTATCGGAAATCTTTGGCCCAGAAACAGTTTATATTGACACCTTCATGCGACATCTGGATTTATATTCAACTGCTGTGCGCAGCCTTTCGGTGCAATCGCCTGAAACGCTTGCCGCATTGAACGCCTATGCACGTGGTGTGAATGCGCGTTTGCATGAAATCAACACCTATGCTCGTGGTCGTGGCGCGCCTGAGATGTTTTTGTTCAACGCCCCGTTTGCGACATGGCAACCCGCGGACAGCTTGGTGATGCTAAAACTTATGTCCGTAACGCTATCTTCGCATATGATGCGGGAAATACGACGCGCCAAAGTCTCGCTGGCCTTGCCTGATCCCGAACGAATTATCGACATTTTGCCTGATCACCCCGCGACCGCAACAATTGCCCTGCCCGATTATGCATCCTTGTGGCAAACACCCATGTTTGAAACAGCGCAGAGCGATAAATCTCTCGATCACCCCCTAACACCGTGGAATTCCGTTGAACACGCTGGTGCCTCAAACGCCTTCGCCGCGGCCCCCGCTCGAAGTGCGGCGGGCGGCACGATTTTGGCCAATGATCCGCATATGGAACTGACCGCGCCGTCAATTTGGTATCTGGCGCGCATGGAGCTTTCCAATGGTGGCGTGATTGGCGCAACGATCCCGGGAATTCCCCTGATCCTTTCAGGGCGGAACGAAAGGTTGGCCTGGGGGATGACCTCATCCTATCTCGACGACCAAGATATCCTTATGGAAGAGATCAATGCCGACAACCCAACAGAATATCGCACCGAAGAGGGTTGGAAAAAATTTCGGACACGCCAATCCATTATCAATGTCACCGACGGCTCTCCCAAAACCCTAACGCTGCGTTGGAGTGATAATGGTCCAATCCTACCAGTAGATATGTTTGATTTGGCCTCTGTGACGCCTCGCGGACATGTCGCTGCGCTGTCATTTTCTGCGCTTTCCGAGGCCGATACAACCATGACAGCAGCTTTCAATATGATTCAAGCCGAAAATGTACCCGATGCGATTATCGCTCTCGAGGGGTATATTGCCCCCTCGCAAAATGTTACGTTCATTGATCGCGACAGCATTGGGTTTAAGGTGATTGGTGCGATGCCCAAACGCAGCATCAATCACCAAACACAAGGCCGCATGCCTGCACTTGGCTGGTTGCGGGATAATCAATGGGATGGACGCATGCCCTTCTCCGATAATCCCACGGTAATACAACCAAACACCGGGATTATTGGCAACACCAATAATAAAACAGCCGATGCCGATTTCCCAAATCATGTGTCCTTTGACTGGGGTGACAGCCAGCGGATCAACCGTCTGAAGCGCCTGATGGAGATGCGCAAAGTGCATACGCGCGAAAGCATGATCGAGGCGCAACTTGATACTGTCAGCTTCACGGCGCAATCACTTTTGCCATTGATCGGCAAAGAGCTTTGGTTCACAGGCGAGGCAGGCGAACGCGGCACCTTGACGTGGCAACGAGCATCGGCGCTGTCCCTACTCGCCGATTGGAATGGAGAGATGAACGAACATCTACCAGAACCCTTGATCTATTCTGCATGGTTGCGGGCCATTCAGAAACGATTGATACGCGATGAATTGGGACCATTGGCCGAAGAATTCACGCATGTTGAACCACTGTTTATCGAACGGGTTTTCCGCGATATTGATGGCGCCTCTGTTTGGTGTGACGTGATCCAAAGTGCACCTATTGAAACTTGTGATCAAATTGCATCTCTCGCATTGGATGATGCGCTGGTCTGGCTAAGTGATAAATTCAACCGTAATCCCAACGCGCTACGCTGGGGAGATGCGCATCAGGCAACGCACGATCACGCTGTTTTGGGTAAAATACCCGTTCTGCACTATTTTGCCAATATTCGCCAATCCACATCTGGAGGCGACAATACTTTGTTGCGCGGACGTACGCGCGGCGGGGATGTGAACCCATTCTACAATGTGCATGCTGCAGGTTATCGCAGTGTGGTAGATTTCGCCGATCCCGACAGTTCGATTTTTGTAATCTCAACAGGACAATCAGGCCATTTCCTATCGCGACATTATGATGATTTGGCCGAGCTATGGCGTTTGGGAGAATATGTGCCAATGTCGCTTGATCCCCGACTTGCGCGTGCCGCGGCCACAGGGATCACAACAATCACTCCATTGAGTGATTAATACCAAAGGATTTTTCAAACTGTGCTTTTTGTTTTGCGTTCCAACGCAAATGAAACAAGCTGCCATCCTCGGCTTGTGTTTCACGTTTGACCACACCCTGTTCAAACAACCATGCTCGCGCGCGTCCTTCCACATATGGTAAATGGATGTCATCCTCAATAGTATCACGTGTCAAATGCGTTGAAACACGGCTGACCAATTCGCCCAATCCATGCCCCGTCATGGCGGAAATGGTCAGGATATGATCATTGCGTTCGGCAATTTTCTCCAAGGCATCGCGATCATCAACATCGATTAAATCAACTTTGTTCCAAACCTCAAGCTGCGGTGTGTTCTCGGATATCCCAAGACTCTCTAGAATTTTTTCAACGTCTTCGGCCTGTTCCTCTGTGGCGTGATGGGAAATATCACGCACATGCAGGATGATGTCGGCCTCTAGCACTTCTTCCAAAGTTGCGCGAAAGGCCGCGACCAATTCCGTGGGTAGGTCCGAGATAAATCCAACCGTGTCAGATAGAATAATATCAACGCCACTAGAGAGCTTGATCGAGCGCATAGTGGGGTCTAGCGTAGCAAAGAGCATGTCTTTGGCCATCACCTCGGCCCCTGTTAGGCGGTTAAACAGCGTGGATTTCCCCGCGTTGGTGTATCCAACCAATGCGACAATCGGAAACGGAACCTTAGCACGCGCGGCGCGATGTAGGCTTCGGGTTTTTATGACCTTATCCAATTGACGGCGCAATCGCACCAATTGTTCATCAATTGCGCGTCTGTCCGCCTCAATCTGGGTTTCGCCCGGACCACCGACAAACCCCAAACCACCCCGCTGCCGTTCTAGGTGAGTCCACGCACGGACCAAGCGCGTGCGCTGATAGGTCAGATGTGCCATTTCAACCTGCAACACCCCTTCGCGGGTTGCCGCTCGATCAGAAAATATTTCAAGGATGAGACCCGTTCTATCGAGGATCTTAACCTTCCACTCCTTTTCCAAATTGCGCTGTTGCACAGGCGTGACTGGTCCATCGATTAGCACCAATTCAACCTCATGATCGTGGAAAAGCATTTTCAGCTCTGCCAACTTTCCCTTCCCAAACAACTTCCCCGGTTGGGGCTTGGGTAGCGGCACCAATGTTTCGCCCAATACCTCCATGTTTGGAAGGGCCGCCGCCAACGACACAGCCTCCTCTAAGGCCGGCTCGCCTGGACGACGGTTAGGATCAGATTTGATGTCAGGATGCACAACCCATGCGCGAGTTGGCGTCACATCGTGTGATTTCAACTTGGCTCTTCGCCTTCGTATAGGGACACATTTTGCGCAGGCATGATGGTCGAAATCGCATGTTTATAGACCAATTGCGATTGCCCGTCACGGCGTAGCAGAATACAGAAATTGTCAAACCAAGTGATTACACCCTGCAATTTAACACCGTTTATCAAAAACACAGTGACAGAAATCTTCTGCTTACGGACCTGGTTTAAAAATGCATCTTGTAGATTTTGACGGTCGGATGCCATGATTTGGGCCTCTTCTTATACTTGTTGTTCTTTTTGTTCTTTGTTCAACCGAATTAGCATAGCGTAGCAGTCATAATTTCAAATGACAACGCTAGAATATCAAATTACTGCCTCCAAAGAGAGGGCGATAAAAGAGCTATAACCACAAGAATCTCCAACCGTCCCAAAATCATCGCAAATGCAAGCGACAGTTTGAACATCTCTGGTGCCGCGATCAGGTCAATTTCTGGGAACATCATTATGTCCAAGAGGGGCCCAGTGTTCGCAAGTGCGGCAAACACCAGCACACAGGCTTGTTCAAAATCCAGATGAAGCGCAGAAAACAAAATCGTAAATCCCGCAATTGCCACCACATAGATCATAAAAAATACCCACGCGATATTCGCGCCTTGCCGCAAATCACCCCGCATATGGGTTCGTGATTGTCCAACGCTAGAGGGATAAGTCATTTTATCCAATTCGCGGCGCACACTTAGGTACAGCACATAAACCCGCAGTAATTTTGCGCCACCTGCTGAGGTTGCAAATCCCCCACCGATAAAGACCACGCCCATAAACAACACGAACGGCGTATCAAGCGCCGACCAGGATTGCGCATCTTGCCAATATTCGCTGATAAATCCCGTGGTAGTTAAAAACGACGCCACAGTGAACAATGTCCCCCAAAAGGCACGCAGGGCCAAAATCAATTCTTTGTCGCTCTCAATACCAAGCGCTACGGTCCAATCACGTAAGAATAACAACAGCGTCGCGACAACAATCACGACGCCCGCAAGGCGCAATTCAACATCGCGGCGTAACCGACAGAAATTCAAGCGACCATGATCTTTAGTGAAACTAAGCCTGCTAAGCGCAAAGAAAAGAAAGATGAAAATAAACAACTCACCAACGGCCCCAATGCCCGTATCTGACTGAGCGGGTAAAATGCCCGATGTGGACATGGTCGACATTGCATAGATCAGAGCGTCACCCGCTGGTGACCCTGCGATAAATAACAAAATGAAAAGGATCAGGGTCAGGCCAAGGTAAACTGGGAACAGCTCTATTGTTTGACGATACAACAAATGGTTCATATGTGTTTTGCCTAACACATACCCGTTTGGACCGGGTGTGTGACGTGTTCGTGAAGACACCTCGTATCCGCCGATATTCAGCGGAGCGAAGATGGCGCCAGCCGCGATCCAGATTAACGCGCCGCCGCACCACGCAACAAAGGCGCGCCAAAAATGCAAAACCTCGGGCAAGCGCATATCCTCGAAGACTCGCAATCCAGTGGTGGTCAAAGCGCCAACCATATCCAAATAGGCGTTCAGATAACTGGTATTCATGAGAATTTGCTGGACGGGCAGCGCAAGAAAAGCTGGGAGCGCAAAATAAACAAACCCCAAATCCATCAACAATGACAGCCCCCCGCCCGACGATTTGCGCGATGACAGCGTGATCCCCATAATAGTGACAAAGGTAAGTCCCAACAATCCCGAATAAAAAAATGTCCGAGATTGATAATATTGTTCGACAACCAAGCAAACAAGCGCAGGCACCCACATAGCAAGCGCTGCAATACACATCAATTTTAGGAATAAGGGAAGGTTTGAAAACGCACTTTGCATATCAACGACTGCACCGATCAGAAAAAGTCGATAGAAACCTGAAGTAACCGTTCCAACTCAGGAACGTCCTTGGATAATGCAAAGATCGCAAGGATATCACCATCTTCGATCTTAAGGCCCCCAGTTGGTTTCACCATGTCCCCATTTTTCAAAACTCCACCGATCAACACACCCTCTGGGAAGTTAATATCGCGAATACTTTGCCCCGCGATGGGTGAGGTATTCAAAACCTGTGCTTCGATTACTTCTGCCTCAGCGTCTCCAATCGAATAGACATCGCGCACACGTCCATGACGGATATGGCGCAGAATTGAACTGACTGTTGTTGCGCGGGGATTGATATGTGCATCAATGCCCAAGGTGCCCATCATAGATACCATTGTTGGATCATTGATAAGGGCAATCGCCATTTTACAACCCATGGATTTGGCACGAACCGCCGCCAGCATATTGGTTTTGTCGTCATCTGTAATCGCCAAAACCGCATCGGCGCGTCCGATCCCCGCCTCGGTCAATAGGGTAATGTCCAAACCATCACCATTCAGTACAATTGTTCGTTCCAATGCGTCTGCTGCCTCTTCTGCAACAGAACGCTTGCGCTCAATAACCTTAATGCGCATGCGGCGATCATCTTTTTCTAAGGCTTGGGCCACACGTTGACCTACGTTTCCACCTCCAATGATGACAATACGTTCTTGCTTTGCCGCAGATTTGCCGAAAATTTCTGTTGTGCGCAGACGATCTTGATGATGGCACATTACGTAACATTCATCATCTGGAAATAACTGATCGCCCGCCTGAGGCGCAAACAAAACCCCCTGACGACGCACACCAACCACGATCGTTCGCAGCGTCGAAAACAAGTCTGTCAGTTGCCGCAAAGGCGTGTTGATCACAGGACAGCTTTCATCAAGCCGAAATCCCAGCAACTGCGCCTGACCATCGAGAAAGCTTTCTGTGTCAAAAGATGTTGGCGTCGAAAGGCGTTTTAATGCGGCCTCTGCGACCTCAAGTTCTGGGGAAATCACAACATCAATGGGCAAATGATCTCGACGATACAAATCAGAATAAATCGCTTCTAAATAGGATTGAGAACGCAGACGCGCAATTTTACGGGGCACACCGAAAATAGAATGCGCCACCTGACACACGACCATATTGACTTCATCAGAATATGTTGCCGCGATGATCATATCCGCATCACTGGCTCCTGCCCGCTCTAACACATCTGGATAAGAGGCAAAACCAGATACACCATTTACATCCAATGTATCTGTGGCACGCCGCACCAATGCTTCGTTACTGTCAACGACAGTTACATCATTACGCTCTCCTGACAGATGACGGGCAATTTGCCAGCCAACTTGTCCTGCACCGCAGATCACAACTTTCATCTCAGTGTCCTTCGACTACGAAAACAAGCATGCAAATCCTTGTCAGATCGCAAACGGGCGGTCAATCTAATTCGAAACTAGACCTCTTCGGCTGATTTTGACTTATTTCCTGAAACCATACCCAGAGATTTTAATTTTCGATGCAAGGCAGAGCGTTCCATGCCCACGAAATTCGCGGTCTTTGAGATGTTTCCACCAAAGCGATTTATCTGTGTTACCAGGTATTCCCGTTCAAATGCCTCACGCGCTTCGCGCAGGGGCAGTGTTGCCCAATTGGCCAACATGCCATCCCCGTCATTCGAGCTTGCGGAGTTTTGTGTGTCTGTCGGAATTTCATTTGCCGAAATCGGACCCGTTCCATCAGACAATATCAAAATGCGTTCAATGACGTTTTTCAACTGACGAATATTTCCAGGCCATGGCAGGGTTTGGAGCAATGCCGTCGCATCATCGGACAGTATGCGCATGTTCAAACCTTGGGTTTTATTGAAATGTTCGACAAAGTGTTCCACCAGTTCTGGAATATCATCACGCCGTTCTTCCAATGTTGGCACCTCGACTGGAACCACGTTCAGGCGATGAAAAAGCTCTTCTCGGAACCGACGTTGAGAAATTTCCACCGTGAGATCACAACTGGTTGAGGAGAGAACGCGCAGATCAACTTTGATCTGATCATTGCCCCCAACACGTTGGAATTTCTGATCGACCAAAACGCGAAGGATTTTTGTTTGGGTCACCAATGGCATATCCGCCACTTCATCGAAGTAGATAACACCGCCGTGGGCTTGCTCCAATAAACCTTGCGCCACGTTTTGAGCACCACTTTCGCGGCCAAACAAAACCTCTTCCATGCGGTCTGGTTCAATGGTTGCGCAGCCCACCACAACAAATGGGCCAGCGGCCCGATCCGATTGGGCATGGATGTAACGCGCAGCGGTTTCTTTGCCCACGCCCGATCCACCTCGCAACATGATGCGGCTGTTTGATTTGGCCACCTTATCCAATTGCGACACCAGCGCGCGGAACACCGCGCTGCTGCCGATCAAATCGCTCGCTGGAGCATCCTTTTGACGAAGGGTAATGTTTTCACGGCGCAAACGTGATGTTTCCATTGCGCGGCGAATAACCACCAATAACTGATCAATGTTGAAGGGTTTTTCGATGAAGTCATAGGCACCCTGTTTTATTGCGGCGACTGCAATTTCGATATTTCCGTGCCCTGAAATAATGACAACGGGGACCTCGGGGTATTCAGATTTTACCTTTTTGAGAATATCGATCCCATCCATATCACTGTCTTTCAGCCAAATATCCAAGATCAACAAACCCGGAGGTTGTGACGTGATTTTGCGAAGTGCATCCTCGGAGGTGCCCGCCAAACGCGTTGTGTACCCCTCATCGATCAGGATTTCTGAAATCAGCTCTCGGATATCGCGTTCGTTATCTACAATTAAAATATCGCTCATTGCTCGTTTACCTTTTTATTTTTACGCCCCGCATTCTCGGCTTGTAGTTTTGGCAATTCGATGGTGGCTGCAGCACCCACATGCTGTGTTTCACCAAGTGGCTCTGCATCATCCAGGCGAAGCACCCCTCCGTGCTCTTCGATGATTTTCTTCACAATCGGTAGGCCAAGCCCTGTTCCCTTATCCCGTGTAGTGACATATGGTTCAAACAGCTTGGTCCGATCTTGTGGAAGTCCTACACCATTATCGCTGATCGTAATGGAGACCTGTGTGTTCTGATCCACCAATGAAATTGCAATCGCTGGTTTAAATTCCAGTGAAACGCCCTTTTCAATTCGGGTTTCGATGGCCTCTCCAGCATTTTTAATAAGGTTTGTAAGCGACTGCGAAATCATGGTCGCATCTAGGCTAAGGGGTATCACCTGATCTGGGATGTCGATATGAAATGTCACTTCAGGTTGGCCCGCTTGCTGCAATGTCACCGCCTGTTTTAAAATAGCAACAATGTCTTCACGCTGTTTTACGGCCTCTGGCATTCGAGCAAATTTTGAAAACTCGTCCACAATGCGCCGTAAATCATTCGTTTGCCGCACGATAACTTCCGTCATGCGATCCAAATCATCAGCATCTGAATCTGCATCCAATTTAGGGCTGAATTTTCGACGAATGCGTTCCGCAGACAGTTGTATGGGGGTCAGTGGATTTTTAATCTCATGCGCAATCCTTCGAGCAACATCCCCCCACGCGGCAGAACGTTGGGCCGCCACCAAGTCGGTTACATCATCAAAGGCGATCACATATCCTTCTAATACTCCACCTTCAGACGTTCGAGGAGACGCGCGGACCAGCAAATTTTCTAATCGCCCCCCTCTGACGACCTTGACTTCATCTTGAACGCTGCTGTTTCCACTTTCTTTCAGACGCGCAAGCAAGAGGGAAAATTCGGGGACAACCACCTCAAGCTGATGTTTTTTATGCTCACCCACGGCCCAGCCCAGCAATCGACGTGCTGATCTGTTTACAAAACTTACACGGCCCTGTGCGTCTAACCCCACAACACCCGAGGTGACAGACGATAGAACTGAATCAAATAGGCGGCGACGTTCCTCAATCTGCGCGGTATTTTCCAACAGCCTGTCACGCTGACCCTTAAGTTGACGGGTCATTTTATTGAAATAGACGCTCAGCTGTGCGATTTCGTCGTCACCCTCTTCTTCAAGAACTTGTGTCTCTAACTCACCGTACCCAACGCGCTGCGCCGCACCAACCAATCGACCAATGGGGCGCGACAAACGTTCAGCAAACCAAAGCGACAGAAGGGCGGATGATACGATCAACAACACGGCGAAGGCCAAATACAAAAGGCCAAAGTTGAACAAATATAAATCGCGATCTTGTTCCAGTTGTTGGTAAAGTCGCGCAGTTTGTTGGGTTTGATCCAATAGGCCCAACAACACACCATCCACCTCACGTGTAACGTATAAATAATGATCCCTAAATCCGCGCAACGACACCAATGCGCGAAGTTCGTTGTTCTCGTAATCACGGATCAGGTGCACATCCTCGAACGCCAAATCAAAGGCCTGCGGCGGTGGCATTTCATAGTCAAATTTGTAACTGCGAAACCCCCTCAAAAGCAGTATCCCGTCACCCGTGATAACAAAAGCCTCTCTCAATCCGCGTTGAATGGATTGCTGACCACGATCCAACTCTTGTCGAATGGCACCCTGATCATCAATGAGCTGTGCGGCTTTCACCTGCTCCAGGCGACGCCCGAGCGATTTTGCATCCTCATGTAGTGCCGAGGTTTGCTCTAATTCATAGGCTTGAGCCGCATCCAACGACACGCGAATAACATTTTGCACGCGATCAGAAAACCATGCCTCAAATCCCATGTTGATCGAAATGGTAGCAAACACGGCCACCGTGATCGTCGGAACTAGGGACATCAATGTAAAAAAACCAGTCAGACGCAGGTGCAATTGAGAACCAGCGGATTTTCGCCGCCGCTGTGCGATAATGGCCATAATGCGTTGAAACAACAGCCCGATGATCAGCAGAACATAGACCAAATCGCCCATCAAAATGACGCGCAGTGCAGTACTGCGTGATCCCGTATCAAACGGGCCAAGTAAAAGGTAAGTAGCAACTGCAAGAACGGGACCTAAAACGATCAAAATAATGGTAAAATAGCTTTGCAATCGCTTTAATTTACGCAGGTTGGAATACCTGATCCAACGACTATTCCGCATTATATCAATCAATGAAACTCCCCAGACGCCTTGCGTTGACCGCCGCCTGTAGCCTGTGTACCACAGTTGTTGCGGAATTACATCAGTTTTCGCCGGCGGTTAACTTTTATGCCAAGTTCATTAATCTTTTTGCGCAAGGTATTACGGTTTATTCCCAGCAAATCGGCGCATTTCGCCTGATTGCCTCCCGTTGCATCAAGAGCGATTTCAATCATAGGTTCCTCGACCTCTCGCAGGACGCGCGCATGCAATCCAGGCGGTGGCAGATCCCCACCGTGCAAATCAAAATAGCGACGCAAATGAAGTTCTACATCTGCACTGAGTCTTTCACCACCACGATGAGGGAGCTTATCTGCCTCTGGCTGCATCCGCAGGGCAGCTTCGACCTCGGCTTTGGAAATCCGCGATTCTTGTGCCGTTAATCCCAATCGCCGCACAACGTTTTCCAATTGGCGCACGTTTCCGGGCCAAACATATTTACGCATAAGTTCGAGTGCATCATCCGACAGTCGACTGCTGCTCGCGATATCACGATCCAATTTTGCCAAAAAGTGATCAGCCAATAACGCGATATCCTCGACGCGTTCGCGTAAGGAAGGGACATCTATGGTTGCCCCTGCAATGCGATAATATAAATCATTCCGCACCGCACCTTCGCTTAGTGCGCTTTGCACATCGCCCTGCAGGGTGCCGGTAAAACGAGGAGCATGCGTCCCCGAATTATCGATCATAGTGACAATACGCGCCTGTAAGCTATGGGGGAAATCACCGATTTCTTCGAATGCGATTGTTCCGCCTTTTGCGCGCGCCAAAACTTTGGCAGGTCCATCAAGATCTCTTAAATCATCAGCACCAACAGAAACAAAGGGCAGATTACGGCGATCTGAAAAGTTATGCAGCAGTTTCGCAATCAGGCTTTTCCCTGTCCCGCTTTCGCCACTGACTAAAATGGGCAGATCCGAATTCATGATGCGCGCAATCGTGCGATACATCTCTTGCATGACTGGAGTTGTCCCAACTAACGGCAAGGCACCGTCCCCTGCGCCATCGGTCCCGTGTTCTGGAGCACTGCGGGACAGCGTGCGGCGCGATTGCAAAGCCTTTCCCACACGGGTCATCAAATCAGGCAGATCAAAGGGTTTTGGCAAATAATCAAATGCCTTCGCCTCATTGGCCTGAATGGCTGTCATTATCGTGTTTTGTGCCGAAATCACGATAACGGGCAATCCAGGGCGATCTTCTGCGATTTTCGGCAGCATCTCGATCCCATTGCCATCTGGCATCATGACGTCAGTGATCACTGTGTCGCCTTTACCCTCAGCAATCCAGCGCATCAGCGTTGTCAAACTGGATGTTGCATGCACATTACATCCCGCCCGCGTTAAAGCCTGTGTCAAAACCGTTCGAATGGTGCGATCATCATCTGCAATCAGTACAGTACCGTCCATCTGTTACGCTCCTTTCTGGGTCGTTGCCATGGGCAAGGACATTCTGAAAACCGTGCGCCCAGGAACAGAATTCACAGAAATCCAACCCCCGTGATCTGAAATAATTTTTGATGCCAATGCCAATCCAAGTCCCGTTCCGTTTTCACGCCCCGACACAAAGGGATCAAAAATATCATTTTTAATCTCGTCTGGTAAACCTGGGCCATCGTCCCATATCTCAACCTGCAACGGCAGCGCCAGCCCCACACTATCGGACCTGCGCAAGCGGAAGGAATGTTCATAATAAGTCCGCAGGCGAATAGCGCCACCCTGTGGACTGGCCTCGGCTGCGTTTTTCACAAGGTTCATGATCACTTGCATCAACTGATCCGTATCACCCAATGCAAGCGGCAAGGATGGGTCATATTCATCGGCAATGGTCATATGTGCACCAAATCCCAGCAGGGCAGAACGACGCACACGGTCCAAAATATCATGCAGGTTCACGGGCTTGCGAATGGGGTCGCGCAGATTGCCAAACTGCTCTACCTGCTCAAGTAATTTTACAATGCGCCGTGTTTCTTCGACAATCAAATCCGTCAGTTCAAGATCTTTGGGTTCAAGCCCCATGGACAACAATTGCGCGGCTCCTGTGATCCCCGCCAAGGGGTTTTTGATTTCATGGGCCAACATTTCGGCCATGCCAATTGCGGATTTTGCAGCCGATTTTACGGTTTGTGTTTGTGACATCCAACCCGCCAATTCGCGTGGGGCCAGCAACAGAATCATAAATCCAGGATGTTCTAAAACGGGGGCGAATTTTAAGTTGCATTGCAATGGCGCGCGATCCCCCGTGCCCACATCCACATCATTCACAAAAAGTGGAGTGGAATGTTCCCGTGCGCGATGATAAGCAGCCTCGAGCGGGGCATCCACCATAAGGCGATCAAATAATGGAACGCCATTAATTGCGCGGTTCGAGGTGTTGAAAAACCCTTCTGCGGCGGGGTTTATATCGGCAATTTTATCACCCTCATCAAGCAAAATCGCCGGAATGGGAAGCGAGGCCCAAATAGTATCTAATGCGGGATGCATTATGCGGCCTCCTGTAATAATGCATCGCTGAGGCGAACAAAGACATCCTGCGGGTGCTTCGCAGTCAAAATGTCACGCCGCATTGAGCCATCTGTCTCTGCCTGATCCATATACCAACCCAAATGTTTACGCGCCACGCGCACCCCTAATTCGGTGCCATAAAACCCTAAAATTGCTTCATAATGGCCTGCGATCATATCCACCAAATCCGCACCTTGGGGAATGTTTGGCATTGTCGAACCTGTCAGTGTGTGGGCAATTTCTGCAATGGCCCATGGTCGCCCCTGCGCGCCCCGCCCTATCATGACGCCATCTGCGCCCGACTGTCTCATAGCGCGCGCTGCATGGTCACTTGAAACAATATCACCATTTGCGATCACAGGGATCGACACCGATTGTTTAACTCGATTGATTGCGGCCCAATCCGCATGTCCTTTGTAAAACTGACAGCGCGTGCGCCCATGGATTACAATCATTTGAATACCCGCATCCTCGGCGCGGGACGCTAATTCGGGCGCGTTCAATAGGCTGTCGTCCCACCCCAATCGTGTTTTTAGCGTTATGGGCACATCAACTGCTGTCACAACAGCCTCAATCAAACTCAGCGCATGGTCCAAATCGCGCATCAACGCAGACCCGGAATAGCCGTTCACAACCTTTTTCGCAGGACATCCCATATTTATATCAATCACCCTTGCGCCCTGACCTGCGATTAATTTTGCAGCCTCAGACATCCAATAGGGTTCACGGCCTGCAATTTGAACCGAGGTGTTTTCAATACCTAATCCTAATTCGGCCTTGTCGCGTACCGAATATTTCGCTTCGACCATTTCCCGTGATGCAATCATTTCGCTTACAACCAAACCCGCACCAAAGGATTGCACCAGATTGCGAAAAGGCAAATCGGTGATACCCGCCAAAGGCGCCAAAAATACAGGCAGCGACAGCTGCGTTGATCCTAAATCAATAGTCATACTTGTGTTTACGCCTGCAAACCGTCCGATGACAATGTCAAATCGCACAAAATGAGGGCGAAAAAAACATATTGCCTATTTTTTACGCAAAAAACATCGCCTCCCGCTCCCCATTGCAATTGCAAACCCTTGCGTCTAGACATCAATGAGAGGACGAAAGACATGACAATCGCCGCCATCATTGTTGCTGCAGGACGAGGTACCCGCGCGGGCAGCACTCTGCCGAAACAGTGGCACCCACTGTTGGGGCGGCGCGTAATTGATTGGACGTTGGATGCCTTTCAACATCACCCAAACATCGACAAAATCTGCGTCGTGTTGCATCCTGACGATATTGAAACAGCAGATTTACGGGATGTGCTGATCGCAGAAGGGGGATCCACGCGCGACGCATCCGTGAAAAATGGGCTGGATGCACTGGCACATGATGCACCTGATCACGTTCTGATCCATGATGCAGCGCGCGCGACAATTAACGATACGGTGATCTCTGATGTCATCCGCGCGCTTGCCACTCATGATGCATCGGCTCCCGCGTTGCCCGTCACCGATGCCCTGCTTACTGGTGAAAACGGATTAGTCACTGCAACGCATGATCGCACGGGGTTGTTTCGCGCACAAACACCACAAGGATTTGTTTTTGACAAGATCCTTTATGCACATCAGGCCAACAGCGAACCTGCGGCAGATGATGTTGAAATCGCGCGTCGTGCAGGGATGGATGTAGCCATAACCCAGGGCTGCGAAACTAACCTTAAGGTGACTTACCCAGAGGATTTCGCCCGCGCGGAAGCAATATTGAGGAGTAGACAGTAATGGATGTTCGATTGGGAAACGGATATGATGTTCACGCATTTGAGGCGGGCGATCACGTTATCTTGTGCGGTGTGCGCATTCCCCATCATGCAGCACTTAAGGGGCACTCAGATGCAGATGTGGGCATGCATGCCATAACAGATGCGATTTATGGCGCTTTGGGAGAAGGCGACATTGGCCGGCACTTCCCCCCCAGCGATCCGCAATGGAAGGGTGCTGAAAGCGATATTTTCCTACGCCACGCAAGGGAATTGGCACACGACATGGGATATCAAATTGCAAACATAGATTGCACCCTGATCTGCGAACGCCCCAAAATTGGCCCACATGCCGAAGCCATGAAAAACACACTGGCGGACATTTTAAACATCAACATTAACCGCGTTTCAGTGAAGGCAACGACTAGCGAACAACTGGGCTTCACAGGACGCGAAGAGGGCATCGCATCGATCGCAACGGCGGCATTGATCAAACCATGATAAAAATGATCACCACAACATTCGGCGTTGGCTACCTGCGACCTGCCCCTGGCACATGGGGATCCTTGGCAGCCTTACCCTTGGCTTGGTTCGTTCATGAAGTTTTTGGCTTGAACGGATTTATCGCGGCATCTCTTATCGTCTTTTTTGCCGGATGGTGGGCCACGGCGCGGCACACAAGCGGCAGCGATAATCACGACCCATCCGAAATTGTGGTAGATGAGGTGATAGGCCAGTGGATTGCACTGTTGCCCGTATTTATCGGTGCGGCACACATAGGGGCCGATACATTGGCGTTATGGCCCGGCTGGATTACGGCCTTTTTCGCTTTTCGCCTGTTTGATATCACGAAAATGGGTCCCATCGGCTGGGCCGATCGCCGCGGCGATGCATTGGGCGTGATGTTGGATGATGTGTTTGCAGGTATCTTTGCCGCTCTGTTGGTAATGGCCTTGGCCGCGCTCTCACATGGGTTTTTGATGTGAGCTTCGCAAGAGACATCGTTGATCGGGCAAGTGCTGCGGGCATCATCATTGCTACCGCAGAAAGCTGTACAGGCGGAATGATATCGGCGGCCATCACGGATATTGCGGGAAGTTCGCGAGTTTTGGATCGCGGTTTTGTCACCTATTCTAATGAGGCGAAAATGGACATGTTGGGCGTTTCCGCCAAGACGCTGAATACCCACGGCGCGGTGTCTGAACAGGTGGCCTCCGAAATGGCCGCAGGTGCGCTAAAACATTCGAACGCAACGTTATCCGTATCCGTCACAGGAATTGCGGGACCGGGAGGATCAGATTTCAAACCCGAGGGGCGCGTCTGTTTCGGAATTGCAACCAAGCACGGCGTTGAAACCCAACAAATCGACCTTGGCCCATTGGGCCGCATGGGAGTGCGCAACGCAACAGTAGCGTATGCATTGGGTCTATTGCTAGAAAAGCTGCAAAACTGATCTATTGCCTAATTTTTAGCATTATGGCAGCTCAAAATGCCTAATTTTTAATCATATCAAAAATTACGCAAATTTCGTCCGCCCAATTAACAGGCCATGCTTTGCAAATTGCACAAAATGCGATTTCCGGGTGCAAATCTTTAGGAGGATAAAATGAACGGAGCTGATACAGCATGGATCATTGTCGCAACGGCATTGGTTCTGTTTATGACACTGCCTGGCCTTGCGCTATTTTACGGTGGTTTAGTGCGCGCACGTAACGTGCTGAGCGTTTTTATGCAAGTGTATGCCATCGCCTGTTTGATGAGCGTTCTGTGGTTGGTCGCCGGCTACACAATCGCATTTGGATCAGGCACATCTGGATACTGGGGCGGATTGGATAAAATGTTCCTGTTGGGCGTGGATGCAGATACGCTATCTGGCACCCTGCCCGAGGTTTTATTCTTTGCCTTTCAAATGACATTTGCAGTGATCACCCCCGCGCTGATCGTGGGTGCCTATGTTGAACGTATCAATTTCTCTTTTGTTTTGGTCTTCTCAGGGCTTTGGATGTTGCTGTGTTACGCACCTGTGGTCCACTGGATCTGGGGTGGTGGCATGATGGCAGATGGCGGAATTTTCGGTGAGGTAGGAACAAAAGACTTTGCCGGCGGTATCGTTGTCCACGAAACAGCAGGTCTGGCCGCGCTATTATTGGCAATGATGCTAGGTCCACGCAAAAACCGCACAACACCCCCACACAACCCAGGCTATGTGATGATCGGCGCATCCATGCTGTGGGTCGGTTGGTTCGGCTTTAACGGCGGCTCACAACTGGCAGCAGACGGTGGTGCGGCGATGGCCTTGACAGTTACACATATTTCAGCGGCAACCGCGTCATTGACATGGGCATTGTGGGAAAAAATTAAATACGGCAAGGCGTCATTGGTAGGCATCGTCACAGGTACGATTGCAGGTTTGGCCTCAATAACACCTGCGTCAGGATTTGTTGGCCCTATTGAGGCATTGGTGATCGGCGTCGTTGCGGGAATCCTGTGCCAAGAGGCAGTGAACGTGGTGCGCAACACATTGAAAATCGACGATACATTAGACGTGTTCGCGGTACATGGTGTAGGCGGTATTTTCGGCACACTAATGATCGCGGGCTTTGGCCATGGCGCATGGATTGCACAAGTCGGCGCATTGCTCGTTGTGGGCATCTTTACACTGGTCGTGTCCTACATCTTGGTCCAGGTCATACAGATTTTCGTGCCACTGCGTGTTGATGCAGAAACCGAAACAAATGGTCTGGACCTTTCGGCGCACGGTGAACGTGCATACGACATGAACAGCTGATAACGGTCATGTAAACGTAAAAACGCCCGCCAAAGATTTGTGGGCGTTTTTTATTTCAACCATACAAATCCGCCGCGCGGGTTTCAAAGGCCCGCACGATGCGTTGCATTGCTTCATTGAACACAACGGCGATGATCCCTTGCAAGACCATATTTTTGAATTCGAAACCGACGAAAAATTCGACCTCACACCCCTGATCCGTATCGCGGAAGGCCCAAGTCGATTTCATGTAACGAAACGGACCATCCAGATATTCGGTGTCGATTTTCATATCATCGGGGTGCAAAACCACGCGGCTGCCAAAGCGTTCACGAAACACCTTAAACGAAATTACCAAATCTGCCTCCATCACAGAGGATGCGCCATGTGGTGTCACCGAACGAATGCGCGCAGCCGAACACCATGGCAAAAATTTCGGATAGGATGCAACATCAGCGACCAAATCATACATCTGTTGCGCCGTATAGGGCAGCGCGCGGGTTTCCGAATGTGTTGGCATGTCGATCCTTTTTCCGCGTGACACTGCTACATGAATAGGTAAGTTAGGGCGCAAATTTCAAGGGGGTCTCAATGTCGCAGAAGCCATATGTCATCGATCAAATGATATCTGCCAAATCCATCGCGGCGCGGATTGAGGATTTATCCAAAGAAATTGCAACCGAATTTTCAGGTACAAATAAATTGATCGTGGTTGGGTTGTTGCGCGGATCATTTGTTTTTATCGCCGATTTGGTGCGCGAATTGGACCTGCCTGTTGAGGTCGATTTTCTTGAGGCTTCCTCATACGGCGATGGTATGGAAAGTTCGCGTGAAGTGCGCATTCTGAAGGATTTGCGCGGCGCGATTGAGGGGCGTGATGTTTTGGTTGTTGAGGATATTGTTGATACGGGCTTTACCCTGAGCCATGTTTTAAACCTGTTGAAATCCCGCAATCCAGCCAAGCTGAAATCAATTGCATTGCTGGACAAACCCACTCGCCGCGAAGTTGACATTCGCGCAGATTGGACGGGGTTTGAAATTCCAGACGAATTTGTTGTGGGCTATGGAATCGATTATGCACAACGCAATCGCAACCTTGGCTATATCGGCAAAGTGCGGTTCACTGACGATTAAAGCCTATCGCGGAAGGATGCATTATAGTCTATCAGTCTCGCATCAGAGCTGGAAAATTCGGGCAGAAACTTAGGTTTTACCCAGTTTTGCGAGCAATTGATCGCGCACATGGGGCGTCACAAATTTGCTAACGTCCCCGTCCAAACGTGCAATCTCTTTGACCAGTTTTGATGCAATCGCTTGGTGTTTTGCTTCGGCCATAAGAAACACGGTTTCAACAGAACTGTCCATCGCGCGGTTCATGCCCACCATCTGAAATTCATATTCAAAATCCGCAACCGCACGCAGACCGCGTACAATCACCTGCGCACCGACCTCGTGTGCACAATCTATCAATAGATTTTCAAACGGGTGTGGCACGATTTCTGTACCTGTTTCTTTGCACAACAACGCACATTCTGCTTCGATCATTGCAACCCGTTCATCTAACGAAAACATCGGGTCCTTATCGCGGTTAATCGCAACACCAATAACCAATCGGTCCACCAACATTGCCCCACGGCGAATAATATCAATGTGTCCCAATGTTATTGGGTCAAAGGTTCCTGGATAAAGTCCAATACGCATAGTCGGCCCTGTAGTCGTTAGGTGTTTCCACGCAACAATATTACAGGACCAATTGCAAGACCTAGTGACCCATGATCATGCCCTCGAGGGCATCTTTTTCCATAGCAAGCTCGGTCATACGCGCTTTTACGACATCGCCAATTGTCACGATGTCCACCAATTCTCCACCTTCGACAACGGGCATATGGCGGAACCGCTTATCCGTCATTGTTTTCAAAACGTGGTCTGCGGTGGCCCCTAATGCACATGTCACCAATTTCGATGTCATGTGTTTTGACGCAGGATCATTGATGATATCCGCCCCATGCATCGCCATCGCACGCACAATGTCACGTTCCGACAGAATTCCTTCCGCTGTTTTTCCGTTCACTGAGACAACGACAGAGCCTATTCGGTGTTTGCTAAGGACCAGGGTTACATCCGCAACACTTGTTTCTGGCGTCACCGTGATCACTTCACCACTGCCTTTGGACGCTAAAATCTGTTGGACCAACATGATTAAGCCTCGCAACTTTATTTCAATAAATTCAGCTTGCGAGTAATTTTATTTTCAGTCAAGCAAAACGCTCTAATCTATCTATTTCTTTTGCAACTTCATGACTTAAAGCTGCGGCAAACCTGTTCATCCGTTCAAGTCGGCGATCATCTGCATGACGCACCAAATAGAAGCTACGCTTAAAGACGATGTCATCTGTCAGAATACGTTGCAGATTGGGGGCAAAAGCCAGCGCAAAATCATGGACGATCCCTAGACCAGCCTCGCTGCGCAGCCAATTGAACTGCACAGACACGGAATTGGATGCCAGTTGCACACGCTCAACCCCCAAATCCGACAGATAGTCCAATTCTTTGTCAAAAATCATATCATTGATATAGCCGATAATGCGATGGCCCCATAAATCTTGAACTGACGCAATCTTTCCATTTGCATCCAAATATTGTCGAGAGGCCGCAAGATGCAGGTGATAATCGCACAGTTTCTGAACACTTAGGCGGCCAGATGTCGGAGGACTTACAGCAATAGCCATGTCTGCCTCGCGTTTTGATAGGTTCACAACCCGCGGCAGCGCAACAATTTGAATATCCAGATCGGGGTTTTGATCGGCAATACGCGCGCAGACTTGGGGCAGAATGAAATTCGCACATCCATCTGGCGCACCAATGCGAATTTGACCGCTAAGCGACCCTGTCGCCTGTCCCAAATCTTCCTCCAGCCCGCTGATAACCTGCTCCATCTTTTCAGCATGCGGCATCAAACGCGATCCCGCATCGGTCAATGCGTAACCTGACGGAGACTTCGCAAACAGTGGCGTACCGTAGCGCTCTTCCATTCTTGAAATGCGCCGCCCAACTGTGGCGGGATCAATTTTTAACCGTTTTCCTGCAGAAGACAGGGTTTCATCTCGCGCCACTGCCAAAAAGACCCGCAAATCATCCCAATTGTGTTCCATGACCTACCCTTTGCAAAAATGCAAAACTTCTTTGAAGACTTTCCTCTTTGCTAAGTAAAATTGCAAGGGTATCCTGCGCAAAATTCTAAAAGAGGTGCATTATGCAAGAATTAACCCATTACATTGGCGGTGAACACGTCAAAGGCACATCTGGTCGTTTCGCAGATGTCTACAACCCTGCAACGGGCGAGGTCCAAGCCAGAGTCCCATTGGCCAGCGCCGACGAAATGGCCAAGGCTGTTGAGATCGCAGCAGAAGCACAAGTTGCCTGGGAAAAGGTTAACCCACAACGCCGTGCACGCGTGATGATGAAATTTGTCGATCTGCTAAACCGCAATATGGACAAATTGGCAGAAGCCCTTAGCCGCGAACACGGCAAAACAATCCCAGATGCAAAAGGCGACGTTCAGCGCGGGCTTGAGGTTGTGGAATACTGCATCGGTGCGCCACAGATGCTAAAAGGTGAATTCACCGACAGCGCGGGTCCAGGCATTGACATGTATTCGATGCGTCAGGCGCTTGGCGTGACCGCGGGCATCACACCATTTAACTTCCCCGCGATGATCCCAATGTGGATGTTCGCCCCAGCGATCGTTTGCGGCAACGCATTTATTCTGAAACCATCTGAACGTGACCCATCCGTTCCCCTCATGCTGGCAGAATTGATCGAAGAAGCAGGCCTACCAAAAGGCATCTTGCAGGTCGTCAATGGCGATAAAGAGGCGGTTGACGCGATCCTAGACAATGACACAATCCAATCTGTTGGTTTTGTTGGGTCCACACCGATTGCGGAATATATCTATGGACGTGGCTGCGCAAACGGCAAGCGTGTTCAGTGTTTTGGCGGTGCGAAAAACCACATGATTGTCATGCCCGATGCGGACATGGATCAGGCAGCAGATGCATTGGTTGGTGCAGGCTATGGCGCGGCGGGCGAACGTTGCATGGCGATTTCGGTTGCTGTTCCAGTAGGCGAAGAGACCGCGGACCGATTGATCGAAGCATTGGTGCCACGTATCGAAAAACTAAAGGTTGGACCATACACAGCAGGTGATGACGTGGATTATGGCCCAGTTGTCACAGCAGCTGCAAAACAAAACATCCTAGGCTTGGTGCAAAGCGGTATTGATCAGGGTGCAAAATTGGTGATCGATGGCCGTGATTTCAGCCTGCAAGGGTATGAAGACGGTTTCTTTGTCGGGGCGCATTTGTTTGATAACGTCACCCCAGACATGGACATCTATAAAAAGGAAATCTTTGGTCCCGTTCTATCAACCGTCCGCGCGGGCAGCTATGAAGAGGCGATCGGCCTTGCCATGGATCACGAATATGGCAACGGCACTGCAATCTTTACACGCGATGGTGATACTGCACGTGATTTTGCACAGCGCATCAACATCGGCATGGTCGGCATCAACGTGCCAATTCCTGTGCCATTGGCCTATCACACATTCGGTGGATGGAAAAAATCGGCCTTTGGCGATTTGAACCAACACGGTCCAGACGCGTTTAAATTCTATACGCGTACAAAGACGGTCACATCGCGCTGGCCCTCTGGCATCAAAGAAGGTGGCGAATTTAATTTCAAAGCCATGGACTAATTCAATAAATTGGGCGGTACATCGTGCCGCCCTTTTTCTTTTTAGGCTGTTGTCAAATCTTGAAACACCCTTGAAACATTTTCGCGCAACATTTTTAATGACGTAAAAAAACAGGATCATGCTTCATGGATTTTACCCTTAGCGAAGAACAATCTGCCATTTTCGATATGGCGAAAGCCTTTGGTGAGGAACATATCGCACCCCATGCAATGGCCTGGGAAAAAGAGGGAACAATTCCCAAAAACCTCTGGCCCAAAGTTGCAGAATTGGGTTTGGGTGGCATCTATGTAAGCGAGGAAATGGGCGGCTCTGGTCTGTCGCGTTTGGATGCGGCCTTGGTGTTTGAGGCCTTGGCCATGTCTTGCCCATCGGTTGGATCCTTCCTGTCGATCCACAACATGTGCGGCGGGATGATCGACAAATTTGCAAGCGATGAGATGCGCGCTCGTATCCTGCCTGATTTATGCGCCATGAATAAGGTTTACAGTTACTGCCTGACGGAACCGGGATCAGGTTCGGACGCAGCTGCCCTGCGCACGCGGGCCGAGCGCACGAACGAAGGCTACACCATGAACGGGACCAAGGCGTTCATTTCAGGGGGCGGATATTCGGACGCCTATATCGTGATGTGCCGCACAGGCGATGACAGCCCCACGGGCATTTCAACATTGATCGTTGAAGATGGATCAGAGGGTCTCAGCTTTGGTGGATTAGAGGATAAGATGGGCTGGCGCGCCCAACCCACAGCCCAAGTGCAATTTGACGATTGCAAAGTGGCCGCCGACAATTTGGTGGGCGAAGAAGGGTCTGGATTTAAATACGCGATGGCGGGTCTAGACGGTGGGCGGTTGAACATTGCGGCCTCGGCACTTGGGGGGGCGCAATCGGCGTTTAACACAACCCTCGCCTATATGGGTGAACGCAAAGCCTTTGGTAAAACCATAGATCAATTTCAGGCCCTGCAATTTAAATTGGCCGAGCTTGAGGTGAAATTACAATCGGCCCGCGTATTTTTGCGCCAAGCGGCGTGGAAACTGGACAACAAAGAACCCGACGCGACCAAATTCTGCGCGATGGCCAAAATGTATGTGACAGATGCCGCGTTCGACGTGGCCAATACGTGCCTGCAACTGCATGGCGGTTACGGATATTTGGCCGACTATGGCATTGAAAAAATCGTGCGTGATTTGCGCGTGCATCAAATCCTAGAGGGCACAAATGAAATCATGCGCCTAATCATTTCACGTCAGCTACTGTCAGAGAGATGAGCGATCTAATCATAACCCAAAAGGGACGCGCAGGGTGCATCACCCTAAATCGTCCCGCGGCATTGAATGCCCTGACCTATCAAATGTGCCTCGACATTGAGGCGCGGTTGCGCACATGGCGCGATGATCCATCAATTGAACTCATCATTATTGATGCCGCGGGGGATAAGGCGTTTTGCGCAGGCGGTGACATTGCCGATCTTTATGCATCGGCCCAGCGTCAGGATTATGCCTTTGGGCAAAAATTTTGGGCCGATGAATATCGCCTAAATGCCTTAATTGATACCTACCCCAAACCCTATGTCGCATTTATGCAGGGGTTTGTGATGGGCGGTGGTGTTGGAGTGTCCTGTCATGGATCACACCGTATAGTGGGAGAAACATCCCAAATCGCAATGCCAGAGGTCGGGATTGGTTTGGTGCCTGATGTGGGTGGTTCGGCGCTCTTGGCGGCGGCCCCCGGACATTTGGGTGAATATCTGGGCACCACCGCAACACGCATGAAAGCAGGTGACGCCATTTTTGTGGGCTTCGTCGATCATTTCATCCCTCAGGATCAGTGGGAAGATGCAAAAACCGCGTTGCAGGAAAACGGGATTGATGCCCTATCCGCATTTTATGCAGAGGCCCCTGACAGTGATTTGAAAGGCGCATTGACCGACATAAACGCTGTCTTTTCGGGCACACGCATCTGCGATATTTTAGCAGCTGCCGAAAAGAGCACCGCCCCCTTTGCGGCACGGGCGCTCGAGGCGATTGGGCGCAATTCCCCACTTGCCATGGCAGTTGCCCTGGACATGATCCGCAGCCTGCGTGCGACCAAGGCCACGGTGGCCGAAGCCTTGGTGCAGGAATACCGTTTCACCGCGCGGGCCATTGAATTTGGCGATTTCGCCGAAGGCATTCGCGCCGCAATCATCGATAAAGACAAAAGCCCCCAATGGAAACACGCGTTAGGCGCAGTGCCCCAAGAGATGGTGGATCACATGCGCGCACCACTGGGGGACATGGAGCTTAACCTGGCAGGAGAACAAGCATGAAAATCGGTTTCATTGGTTTGGGCAATATGGGTTCCCCAATGGCAAAAAATTTGGCAGCGGCCGGTCATGAGGTTGTCGGGTTCGACACCGCTGCAATCACGGTTGAGGGGGCGACAATCGCCGCAACTGCAGTCGAGGCGGCGAGTGGTGCAGATGTGGTGATTACCATGCTGCCCAATGGTGCAATCCTACGTGCCGTGGCGGATGACGTGATCCCCGCAATGTCCGCAGGGTCAGTTTTGTTAGATTGCTCAACCGTCGATGTAGACAGCACGCGCGAAATTGCGGAACAGGCTGCCGCGAGAGATGTTATGACATTGGATGCCCCTGTGTCTGGTGGCATTGGCGGTGCTGCGGCCGGCACACTTACATTCATGGTGGGGGGCTGTGATACAGCTTTTGACATTGCAAAACCCCTCTTCGATGTGATGGGACAAAAGGCGGTGCATTGTGGCCAATCAGGCAATGGTCAGGCCGCCAAGATTTGCAACAACATGATCCTTGGCATAACAATGATTGGAACGTGCGAGGCCTTTGCATTGGCTGACAAACTGGGGTTGGATCGTCAGGCGATGTTTGACGTCGTGTCAACCTCATCTGGGTACAGCTGGACAATGAATGCCTACTGCCCTGCTCCTGGTGTTGGCCCCCAATCCCCTGCAGATAATGATTACCAACCTGGGTTTGCCGCCGATCTAATGTTAAAGGACCTGCGCCTGAGCCAACAGGCCGCCAGCTCTGCCGATGCAGATACCCCATTGGGGAAAGCCGCAACCGAACTATATCGCACATTCGTGGAAGAGGAGGATGGCAGAGGGCGCGATTTTTCCGCTATGCTTCCACGATTTGAAAAACGCGGCGCAACGGGATAAATCGTCATTAGCCCTTGGGTGGTATAATCACGAACTAATTTACGATTATAAAAAATGGCAGCCCAGGGTTAGACCAAGTTAGGAGAGGTTTTATCAATCTGTATCGCTTTTAAGATGACCTTAAATAAAATCCTTCAGCGTCCTTTAAATAATCCACCCATCACCCCACGCATGATGCGGCTGCTTATCGTATACATTAACTCCTTGACCAGTGCCTGATCCGGGGCGTATTCCACATCCTTGACCCTGATAAGCCGTGATCGATCGACGCGCGTGCCAGAGAAACACAGTGCGGTTGCGAATTCCCGTTGCATGGGATGACCCGCCAAATCTCTTTTCTACTCTTCCATTTAGGTCTCTGTCGCAGCGGCCTTGGCCCGTTCATTTAGGGTTTCGTAGCTTTACCTGCAATCAATAGGCATTTTGTATTTCCCAAGCATGGGCCATGTTTTGATGACTCCTTACCGATCATCAAGTCTGATAGAGTACAACTGACTGGATGATGGTCGAAACAATTTGCGTTCGACAAACTCAGCCACCCCTTTTAAGCTAGTCAACCGCGCAACCTATTCCACCTTATTCACCAATGATTTGGGCGGATCGCCAAACAACAAATGCACCTCGGAAAAACAAAGACAAAATTGGGTTTATTGCATTCATATTCTCCGTTCCAAAGTGCCTACAACGCATCGTTTAGCGCTTTGCGCCAGCCAAAGAGGCACGTTCCAGCAAATCTTTCTGATTAGCATAACGTCCCTCTTAACTGACCCACGAAAATTGCGGTTTGAATATTTTTCGTATTGGTCATTTTAACTGTTGACCGACATAAAATTGTTGCGTAGCGTACCGTAATAACGGCTAGTCCGATGGGGAGAGAAAACAAAAAATAAGGGGTTTGCTTCTGCAAACTCCTTTTTGTTTCAGAGCGTTACATTGAAAACTTAAGGTTTATGTTGTAAATTTCTGCCTAGTGTTGTGAATCGAGTTGTAAGCAATTCCAAATCAGGGCAACTTGTACATACACTTTCTGCAAAACAAGGATCGTCGTGCAATATTTTGTAAAAACTTTGCTTGTTGTCTCATTTCTTGCCAGTAGCGCATATTCGCAAGAGGCATCTCAGCTTTCATTGGGTCAGCCACTATTGCCCAAAACAAACATTGGTGAACCCTATCTACGCGAAGAAAATGGCGATTGGGCTTTACGATGTGTGTTGACGGAGTCTGGAAACGATCCCTGCAATATGACCCAATTGATCTTGACCGAAGATAATTCGCCAATTGCTGAAATTTCGCTCTTCAGGGTGCAATCGAATCCAACGGCTGTCGCGGGTGCGGACATTACAGTGCCACATGAAACGTTGCTAACAGCGCCCTTGGTCATTCGATATTCAGAAACCAGCGCAAAACAATACCCCTACACGTTTTGTAATAAAATCGGATGCATTGCTCGGATCGGGTTTTCACAAGAGGATGTCGATTTGATGAAGGCAGGAGAACGTGCAATAATATCAATTACGCATATCCAACAACCTGAACAGGCAATCACATTCCCGATGTCGTTGGCAGGTTTCACCAAAAGCTATGACGACCTGCCAGCGCGCTAAACCCTCTTCAAAAACCTGATCACAGATCCCGCTGCCTGAACACCTGGCGATGGTTCGCCCCTGCCCAATTGATCCATCGTTTCGCGCAGGATCTGTAATTGACCCTGTGGCGCATTTAGGATTTCAAGTAAAGCAGATGTAATCAATTCAGCGTGACAGTTTTTGCCAATAAATTCTGGAATCATGCGCGTGTCCGTTACCAGATTTACCAATGTAACAGTATCCGTGTTTAGCATGCGTCCAATAATCTGGCGTGACAACCAGCCCATGTCGTAGGCTATCACCATAGGCGTGTCATTTGCAGCCAATTCAAGCGAGACCGTTCCCGAGGCCGCCAAGGCAACATCCGCTGCACGAAACGCTGCGCGTTTCGCAGCTTCATACTTGGCTTCTCCCAGCACTCGATGATCTAAAACAATTGGACGAATGGGCCAGCTTTGAACCGCCTCTTGCACGGCCCCAACAACATGCGGCGCCGCGGGTAAAACGTATTTCAAATCTGGCATTGATTGACGCGCCAAGGCCACTGTTTCGCCGAATGGAGCCATCAATTTTGAAATCTCGCTGTTTCGCGACCCCGGTAGGACCAGCGCCAATGGTGCATCCCCAACCGCCCAATCATCGCGGAATGCGAGCGCCTCCGCATCTGTGGCTATAGGATCCGCCACAACGGGATGACCCACGAAATCACATGACATGCCTGCACGTTGTATCAATTGCGGTTCAAAGGGAAACAGGGCCAGAACATGATCAATGAAGTCTGCCATCTTGTCCGCGCGCTTAGGACGCCATGCCCAAACTGTGGGGGCCACATAATGCACAGTGGGAATGTCAGATTTAGCATGGATGATTTTAGCCAAGCGCAAGGAAAATTCCGGAGCATCAATTGTGACCATCACATCGGGATTTTGCCCGATAATATATTCCGCCGTTTCATTCAAACGCCGCTTCAGGCGTGGGTATTGTTTTAGAATTTCGACAATCCCCATGACCGACAATTCCTGCATAGGAAACAGGCTATTCATACCCCGCGCGCTCATGCGCGGACCTGCAACCCCTATGAATTCGGAAGGCTGTTGTAATATCGCGTTAAACCCATCGATCAGAGCCGCGCCCAATTTATCACCCGAAGCTTCGCCAGCGATTAACGCAATTTTCATGATGTCGATCCAGCCGCTACGATGAAAATTTCGTAGTGGTTCGCCCGCTGCACCGTCTGCCGCACGTCCAAAACCATACAAGCACCAGGTGATATGACAACACCCGACAACCCCGCCTTGGCCACCTGATTAATCGTTTCGGGACCAATGGTTGGCATATCCACCCGCAGGTCCTGATCCGCCTTTGGACGTTTCACAAATACACCGCCAATAGAGCTACGCAAATTTGGCGCCGTTGCCGCCACAAATGATAAAAGCGCGTCCGTTCCTTGCAAGGTTTCAATGCCCAGCACCAAGCCGTTTTCAACTACAACGCCCTGTCCCACATCAAGTGGCGAAAGGATTTTCAAAACCTGATCTGCCCGCGCAATATCGCGTTCAACCTCCAAAGGCACCTTCCCTGCCAAAACGCCTGCGGATTGAGTCAGGGGTAAGAGCGAATTTGCCCCGATTACGCTGAAACCCTCTTCCTCGATCAGTGCAACCAAATGGCGCAATAGGTGATCATCCCCATGCGTCATTGCCGCTATCAAATCAGGGAGTGCGGATGCGGTAAAATCATCCAACAGATCAGACGCAAAATCGGGACGGGACATGGCACCTGCCATAACAATATGGGTGACACCCCGGTCACGCAGATCAGAGAACAACGCGCCCAAACGTTCAAAGCGATGTAGATCTGCAATTTCGCCCAGTTCGGTTGCCACCCCCTCAAACCCAACAACGTGCGCATTAGGATATGCCTGTTTGATCATCGCGGGCAGCTGTCCTGCACCTGAGAGAATGGCAAGTTTCATAGTGCTAACTCGGTGTTAGAAACGAACGATCACTTTCTGTTAACACAAAATCAACAATTGTACGCACGTAATCGCTCTCGGTTTCCTCACTCAACCGCGTTGCGCGATCCTTAAAAGTCCCTTCTCCCTGTGCCAGCATCTGAAATGCTGCACGAAGGGCAGTGATATCTTCGCGTGCAACACCACGACGTTTCAATCCAACCAGATTAAGGCCATTTAATTCACCGCGCGGAGCCTGAACCAAACCATACGGGATAACATCATTTGTCACCATTGTGACTGCACCAACTATCGCGCCCTGCCCGATACGAACGAATTGGTGCAAGCCCGACAATCCGCCAATGATTACGTTATCCTCCAGGATGCAGTGGCCTGCCACAGCAGCAGAATTCACCAAAATTACGTTATTCCCAATCTGTGCATCATGGGCAACATGGCAACCAGCCATAAATAATCCATCATTTCCAATTCGCGTCACACCACCCCCGCCTTCTGTGCCGGGGTTCATGGTGACATGTTCACGAATGCGATTTCGTTCGCCAATGATCAATTTGGTTTTTTCACCGCTGAACTTTTTATCCTGCGGAATGTCACCCAAGACCGCAAAAGCAAAAACAACAGTTCCTGACCCAACTTCTGTTTGCCCTGTGATGACCACATGACTTTTTAACTCGACATCGTCGTGCAGAACAACTTCGGAGCCAATCACGCAAAATGGGCCAACTTTACAGCCTGCTCCAATTTGCGCGCCCTCTTCTATGACAGCACTGGGGTGGATGTTGGTGTCATTCATTTTAGCTCTCTTGGCTCAGATCCATCATCGCTGAAAATTCAGCTTCTGCAGCAAGTTCGCCATCGACTGTTGCAACGCCAGAGAATTTCCAAACTTTGCCACCAGGTTTGCCACGCAGTGTCGTCAGTTTCATTTCAAGAACGTCACCTGGAATAACCTTGCGGCGGAATTTACACTTATCAATCCCCATAAAGTAAATCAGCATGTTTTTGTCCGCAAGTTCCAGCGTCACACCTACCATGACAGCAGCAGTTTGTGCCATAGCCTCGATAATTGTCACACCTGGCATGATTGGTGTTCCAGGAAAGTGGCCCTGAAAATGCGGTTCATTCATGGTTACATTTTTGATCCCACGCGCTGAAGTGGTTCCTTCGATTTCTACAACCTTATCCACCAACAGAAACGGATATCTGTGCGGAAGAATGCGTTGGATCAACTGGATGTCTGCGCTACGCAACTGCTCACTCATTATTATTCCTTAACTTGTTCTTAATACTCACTAGCAAGCGTTGATGGATGGAGCAAGCCACCTATTCTTGAACGCTTGGTAGCACAGGTGTTTCCAAATCTGTCAACACGTCTGACTCCGTCGTGTTTTGATCGATAATCATGATCGCAACATCCGTGATATCCACACTTGCGCGGTCATCCAAAACGACGCTACGCCGATCCAGAAGAACCGCTGCACCCCGATCGCGCATAACTTGGGACAGCACCGGGACAAAACTTCGCAGTAAATCTTGACGTCGACGATTGCTTTCTTCTGCAATTGCTTGAATTTTCGCCTGTTGTTCTTTACGTAGGCGGACGGCCTTTTCGTCAAACGCTTTTGCGAGTTCACGAAATTCATCAAGGTCTAGTATTTCGCGTTTCTTGATTAATTCATCTTCCTCTGCAGAAAGTTCGGCCTCGATTGCGTCCAACTCGGTCTGCAGGTTCTGCGCCTCTTCGCTCATTTGAAGCGACAGATACTGACCGATCTGCGTTTCACTGACCAAACGTTCCAGGTCCACAGTCACCACAGGGTTTTGCGCGGCTTCTTGTCCCTGCAGAGCCGAAGCCAGCGTTGTGCAAATCAGCAGTACTATCGCGCGAAATTCATGCATTAGAACCGTGTCGCAATCGACATGTCGAATGTGCGCTCTTCATCATGCGTTTCCTTTTTTAAAGCGCGCGTGAAATCAAACCGCAATGGTCCTATGGGCGTTGTCCAGTATAGGGTTGCGCCTATAACATGCCTCCACGCCCCACGGTCATACTCCAAACGATCATCTTGATCAGTGACGGTCGCCCCAGAATCCCAAAGATTGCCCGCATGATAGAACACACCACCTGACATACCGTATTCTTCTGGCAGACCTAGAGGAAAGTCCAATTCAAACTTAGCCACTGTGTACTTATTACCACCCAAGGAGTCGTTGATGCTCCCACTATCTGACCTTTGTCGCGGTCCCATTCCTGCAAATTCAAACCCACGCAGAACCGTCGCAGGAAGGAAAAAGCGATCGGTCACGCGGCTGGATCCTTCGGAGTGATGTAGAAAGCCTGCCTCAAGGACACCGCGCAAAGTGACATCTTCGTTCATAATGCCGCGTTCCCCGATCGCGCGGATCGTTGATTTACTATAGGCGCCCTTATCGCCCGCCATACCGCCGAAATCTTGGTTATAGATGACCGCGATGCCAGAAGATGGATCAAGCCCGACGCCGCGGGTATCATAGCGATAGGTGAACCCAAAGCCTGCGTCATCCAAACGCCCACGCGTGATTTCATTTTCAACGATGCTTCCAACGGTTCCGGAGTTTAGCATTTCTGTTGCAGCTACATTCCCGCGCACTGACAAACGTGAATATTCGCTAAGCGGGAAGGAAAGCGACGGGGTGATATCCAAGTTACGTGTGTCATATGCGGCGCTCTGATTATCGGTTTCACCATATGAAAGGCCCAAATTAAAGCGTAGTTCTGGATGTAAAAACGCAGGCTCTGTAAAGTTGAATTCATATGACTGATTGTCGATCCCCGAGCGGATCGCGAAAGACAGCCCCTGACCGCGGCCCAAAAAGTTGCGCTCTGAATAATCGATTACGACGCCAAAACCGTTATCGCCAGAATAGGTCGCGCCCAATTGTAGCGACCCTGTAGGCTGTTCTTGAACCTCAACGTCTACAATGATTTGACCCGGCTGCGTTCCTTGAACTGCGTTAACATTAGCATTTTCAAAGAAACCCAGGGCGCGAATGCGTTCGGCCGCTTCCCGGATCAGGCGTGGATTAAACGGATCGCCCTCTGCAATGCGGAATTGGCGCCGAACGACGCGATCCAGCGTGGTTGTGTTGCCCGTTATATCAATACGTTCAACAAACACACGTTCGCCATCTTCCAAGACGAATTCAACGTCAAGGGTCAGGTCCGCATCATTACGTGTAACGCGGGGTGTAACACGCACGAAATCCAAACCCAACTGTGTTGCGCGCGCCTCAAGACGAGAGAGATTTTTCTCCATCAACGTTGGGGAATAAACATCCCCAGTTTCCGCGGAAATCGCGATTTGGAAATCTCCCACGTCAATGTCAGAACGCTCAGATGTCAGTGTCACCGCACCAACACGAAATTTCTGCCCCTCGCGCACATTAAAGGTGACGAAATAGGCGTTATTTTCCTCGGTCAGTTCGGCGTTCACATCGTTGACTTCGAAATCAATGTATCCACGCGCATTGTAGAAATCCGTAAGCAGTCGTTTGTCGAATTCAATGCGATCGGCTAGAAACGTATCACGGCGCACAAATAGGCGCAATAATCCGGCTTGCTTTGTGTCCAACACGCGGCGAAGCTGACGGTCTGAGAACACGTTATTCCCAACAATGCCCACGCGTTCAATCTCGGTAAGGCCACCTTCAAAAATTTCAAAAATGACGTCCACACGATTGTCGCTGCGACGGATAATTTTTGGGGTAACACGTGCTGCCAAACGGCCTTGATCCGCATATACCTGAGCAATTGCTGCGCGATCTGCGTCAACCTTGTCGGGATTAAGCACGCGGCGAGGCTCCAAACCAACTATAGACTTCAGTGTGTCATCATTCACGCGGCGGTTCCCCTCAAACACGATTAAGTTCACGGTTGGATACTCGCGTACTTTTATGATTAACTGATCGCCATTTGGAACAACCTCGACACTTTCAAAAAGCCCACTGGCCAAAATGTTTTGATAGGCGCGGTTTAAATCATCCCCACCAATTAGCTGATCGGTTGCCAGGCCAGAATAGGTAATGATTGTCGAGGTCTCGATCCGTTTGTTGCCATCTACATCAATGCGAGAAAAGCTAAAATCCTGCGCCACTGCCCACTGCATACCTGACGCAAAGAACAGGCACAAAGTAAGTGTGGACAAATACAGATAATTACGGATGGAACCCATGGTTCTATCTCCCCTAAAAAACAGCCTAATCTGGTTAGCGCGTAACGCGGATCTTGTCAAAATCCCATTCACGTTTTTCGCAAAAAATACACAAACGATTGCCAGTGATTAAGGACAGAATACATCATTAAACAGCGCAAACATCATAAAGCTGAGAACAATGACTACTCCTGCCATCATCATCGCATTCATCACGCGCAGGTTTGGGGGGCGCCCTGTTAAGGCTTCGTAACTATGAAATACCAAATGGCCGCCGTCCAAAACAGGAATTGGGAACAGATTGATCAAGCCAACAGCCGTTGACAAAACCGCGATGAACCAAATCAGGCTATCCCCGCCCTGTCGCGCCATTTGGCCCGACGTTTCAGCAATCCCGATGGGGCCTGATAAATTACATGAACTGATCGCACCGGTCACTACATCCACCAAACCTGTGATCGATGCCTTCATCACTGAATAGGTTGTACGGACGGCATTTTGCGCAGCCTCAGTTAATCCTATTGCTTCGCTTTCAGGTTCAAATGCGTAAAGCGTGCTGACAATTCCGATGCGCCAAAACACATCATACCCGCCCTGGTCGTTTTGCTCTTCTAGCTTTTTTGGCTGCAGATCGAAATAAAGTGTCTGCCCTGAACGATACACAGTCAACGAAAGCGGCGCGCCGTTTGATCCCTCTACCGCGACCTTAAGATCAGAAAAATAGTTGATCGGGCCACCATTCACATGGGTGACCACATCGCCCACTCTCAATCCCGCCTCGATCGCAGCCGAGCGTGGAATAAGGCTACTTATACGCGCCAAATCCATTGAGGGGCCTTTCACCATAATATCACGTCCATTGCGTTCAACAACATAATCAATAATGGGTCCGTCTGGATTTTTACGAATAGCGAGGAAAAAGTCAGAAAATTCGCCGTCCACTGGAACATCAATTGATCCAACGCGTTTTAAAATGTCACCCACCTGCACCTCAGACAATTGGGGAACATCATAAACTTGTCCAACGGTTAGTGGATTTTTCGTGACACCCTGACTGATCGACAGCCCAAAAAATAAAATTAGCGACAGAATGAAGTTAAACGCAGGACCCGCCGCAACGGTTGACGCCCGCGCCCACAAGGGTGCGCCGTGCATCGTCGAACGGCGCTCCGCCGCATCCATATCATCAAACGCATTGGTATCTACATCACTTGCAGCCCCCTTGTCCCCCTTAAAACGGACATAGCCGCCCAACGGAATGGCCGCCACCTGCCAAATAGTGCCCCGGCGATCAACGCGTGCAAACAAAACAGGCCCAAAGCCAATTGAAAATACCTCGGCATGAATACCGCTCCAGCGACCGACGATGTAATGTCCGTATTCATGGATAAAAACGATGAGTGACAGACACAAAATGAATGCAATCAACGTAAAACCTAGGCCGCCGAAGGCTGGTAACAATGTGCTCAAACCGAACCGTCCCTATTGATTATTGCGTTGCACAGACACGCACGGCCAAATCGCGAGCCAAGGCATCCATTCCCAAAATATGTTCGAGGTTCAATACATCCTCAAAACCGTGGTCAGTATCAGATAAGGTGTCGATCACCGATTTGACAACCTCTGACATTTGTAAAAATCCAATCTGTCGCGCAAAAAACGCATCCAGTGCTTCTTCCTTTGCGGCATTAAAGGCCGCACCCATCAAGCCGCCTGCTCGCATCACCTGATAGGCAAGATCAATCGACGGATATTTATTCAAATCAGGTACCGCAAAATCTAGGTGTGTAATTTTTGTAAAATCCAGCCGCTCAAGCGGGAGGTTTGCGCGATTTCCTCCATACAGCGCATAGCCAATTGCATGGCGCATATCATGCGGACCAACGTGCGCGATAATGCCTGCATCCTGAAATTCGACTAATGCGTGGACGAGTGATTGACGGTGGACCAAAACTTCTATCTGTTCTGGCGCCAAATCAAATAGTTCTTTGGCTTCAATAACTTCCAATGCCTTATTGAACATGGATGCGCTATCAACTGTGATCCGCTGACCCATCGCCCAGGTGGGATGATCGCAAGCCTGTTCAGGCGTGACCGATTTCATCTGCTCTAACGTGTAATCCCGAAAGGCACCACCCGAAGCTGTTAGGATCACGCGTGAAATGCTGTCCCGCCGCTCGCCTTGCAGTGCCTGAAACACGCCCGAATGTTCGCTGTCCACGGGCAACAACGCGACGTTGTTTTTTTGCGCCGTTGTTCGAGTTAAGGCCCCAGCTGCCACCATACTTTCTTTATTTGCCAATAACAGATCCGCGCCTGCCATCATCGCCGTTAATCCGGGCTCCAACCCAGCAGCCCCCACAATCGCCGACATGGCCATATCAACGGGACGAGATGCGGCCTCTTGCATCGCCAACGCGCCTGCTCCAACCTGAATGTCCGTATCTGACAGCGCAGATTTTAGAGCCTGATACTGATTGTCATATGCGGTGACCACCATGCGGGCGCCATATTTTTTGGCGTCTTGCGCCAATTGATCAACCTGATTGCCACCTGTTAAGATATCAACTTCAAAACGTTCTGGATCTCGTCCGATCAAATCAAGAGTATTTTGGCCAATTGATCCGGTTGCACCAAAAATTGAGATACGTTTCAAAGCCATGACATTAGTCCCAATATCGCGGCATAGACAAGGCTTGCCCCGATCAACCCATCAAAGCGATCCATCAAGCCGCCATGGCCAGGGATCAGGTTTGAACTGTCTTTGACTCCAGAGGCCCGCTTTAGCGCGCTTTCGGTGATATCTCCAAGTTGAGAGGCAAAAGATAGGATAAGCGCAATGAACACCGCCGTTTCCACCTGCAAAAGAAGATAACCGCCCTGCACCAATACATAGGTGAAAAGAACTGCGCCAATCCAACCACCCAGAATCCCAGACCATGTTTTTTTGGGGCTAAACGCAGGCCAAAATTTTGCGCCACGCACAGTGCGTCCGACAAAATAACCCGCGATATCCGTGATCACGACCAACCCGATGATCCATAGCGTTGCTGTGATGCCAATTTCCGTGCGCAGATGGATTAGAAGAAGTGCACCGATCATGATGCCTAAGGACACCAGCGATCCCAATGTATCCACTGTATGAAAATAGAACCGCTGCAACAGAGTTGCGATGATGATAACCAAAATCTGTGCTGTCACGCTATCTGTGTTCAGGACCCAGATCAAGGCAATCGCAGCAGTCACGGCAGAAAACCAATGTGCCTGCATGGACAAGGGCGTCAACATGCGGCCCATTTCCCAATGCATTGCGAAAACCGCCGCGACAATCAATAGGGTAAAAATCCAACCCCCAAACCAAAGTGCCGTAGCGCCAACTGCCACAATCACGATTGCGGACAGAAAACGGGTTTTTAAATCCGCGAACTTTGACGTATCACTCATGGAGTAACCGCCCCAAAACGTCGTTCACGTTTGCAATAATTGCGCAAAACATGTTCAAAGATGTCAGGGGTAAAATCAGGCCAAAGTGTATCAATAAATTCGTATTCCGCGTAGGCAGATTGCCAAATCAAAAATCCAGAAATCCGCGCCTCACCCGATGTGCGGATAACCAAATCAGGATCTGGTAAAAAAAGTGTATCCAGATACTTAGGCAGCGTTTCTTCATTTATCGCAGCAGGGTGTAATTTCCCATCTGCAACATCCTGAGCCAGGCGTTTGGTAGCACGGAACACTTCGTCACGACCACCATAATTCAACGCAACCGTCAGGTTCACTGTTGAATTGTCTTTTGTGATCTCTTCTAATTCGTTCATGAGGGATACAAGCGCGGGTTCAAGCCGTATTCTGTCACCGATAAAGCGAACGCGCACGCCGTTGTCGCAAAGATCTTTAATTTCCGTTAATAAATATTTTTTAAACAATCCCATTAAACCGGAAACTTCAACCTGGGTGCGTTTCCAGTTTTCCGTCGAAAATGCAAAGATGGTCAGATATTTCACCCCTAACTCTGGGCAACTTTCGACAATCTCACGCACCCGCCGCGCGCCCGCGTGGTGGCCAAACAAACGAGGCCTGCCCCGCGCCTTGGCCCAGCGCCCATTGCCGTCCATGATAATGGCAACATGACGCGGTCTTGGATCGTTATCTTTGTCTTTGGGCATCCGTTACACTTGCATGATTTCGGCTTGTTTCGCTTCTAATGCGGCGTCGACAGCTTTGATTGATTTATCTGTCAAATCTTGGACTTCGCTTTCCCAAAATTTTTGATCGTCCTCAGAAATTCCATCAGCTTTGGCCTTTTTGACCTGATCCATGCCATCGCGGCGAATGTTGCGGATCGAAACGCGCGCGCTTTCGGCGTATTGCGCCGCGACACGGGTTAATTCACGACGACGTTCTTCGTTCAATTCAGGGATCGGCAACATGATGATTGTGCCATTAAGTTGTGGGTTGATTCCCAACCCACTTTCACGGATCGCCTTTTCAACGGCATTGACCATTGATTTGTCCCACACATTCACGGTCACCATGCGCGGTTCCGGCACGTTGACAGTTCCAACCTGATTGATTGGTGTACGCTGGCCATAGGCCTCAACAGTAATTGGCTCCAACATTGACGCCGATGCACGCCCTGTGCGCAGGGATGCGAATTCTGTCTTTAACGCGCCCATCGCACCATCCATGCGACGTTGAAGATCATCCGTATCTAGAAAAAACTCATCAGACATTTACGTTGCCCTTTTAGTTATGTGTTGCTTTTCTCTGCCCGACTATATCTTCAATCGGTCACTCTTGTATAGGTTCCTTCACCCGCCAAAATTCCCCGGAAGCCCCCAGGTTCATCCAATGAAAAGACGATCAATGGCATTTTGTTGTCCCGCATAAGAGCGATTGCGCTTGCGTCCATCACTTTCAGGTTCTTTTGCAATACATCGTTGTAGGTGATGTGATCGAAGCGCAGGGCGTCGGGATTCGTTTTTGGATCACTGTCGTAAATTCCATCAACTTGTTTGCCCATAAACACCGCTTCGCATGCCATTTCGCTGGCGCGCAAGGCAGATGCGGTATCGGTGGTGAAATATGGGTTTCCCGTTCCCGCAGCAAAAATACAGACGCGATTCTTTTCCAGATGTCGCACCGCGCGACGACGGATGTAGGGTTCACACACCTGATCCATCGGGATCGCACTGATCACACGGGTAAATACGCCCAAACCCTCAAGCGCGCTTTGCATGCCCAACGCGTTCATAACTGTGGCCAACATACCCATATAATCGGCTGTCGTCCTTTCCATTCCTTGGGCGCTAGCTGAAAGACCGCGGAAAATATTGCCACCACCGATCACCATGCAGATTTCCACGCCCATGTCGTGAACCGTTTTCACCTCTTTGGCGATGCGTTCCACCGTTGGGGGGTGCAAACCAAATCCCTGATCCCCCATCAAAGCCTCACCCGAAATTTTTAGCATTACGCGTTTGAAGGCTGCTTTTGGGGCGGGCTGGTCTGACATATTGCACTCCTGCAGTTTACCGATAAAATTGCGCACAAAATGTCCGAAAAGCACAGCAGTTTCAATGCAACATTTGCAAACACATAAAAACTTACCCAATTTTCGCCACCTCACGCAGGGTAAGCAAACGTGACAGGTGAATTTTCATGGGCTGCGATTGAAACTGCGCCAAGCCGCACCCCCATACTAATAGCGGGACCCACGGCTTCTGGGAAATCGGCGCTGGCCTTGGAATGCGCGGAACGGTTTGGCGGCACGATAATCAATGCGGATGCATTGCAGGTCTTTGAAAACTGGCGCGTTCTGTCTGCGCGTCCCGACGCAGCGGATGAAGCCCGCGCAAAGCATTTGCTTTACGGACACCTGCCGTATGATGCAGATTATTCGGTTGGCGCGTGGTTGCGAGAAGTAGAGCCGGTCTTGAATACTCCAGAACGGCCCATCATTGTTGGGGGCACAGGATTATACTTTACTGCCCTAACACAGGGATTGGCCGAAATTCCTGCAACACCATCCGATATTCGATCGCTGGCGGACGCGATTGTTGCGGATCGGGGATTTGAGGCATTGATTCCTGAAATCGATGAACACTCACAAAACTCAATTGATTTAATGAATCCGATGCGAGTACAGCGCGCATGGGAGGTTCAGCGCTCGACAGGAAAAGGGATCCGCGCCTGGCAAGATGAAACGCCTGCGCCTCTCTTATCCCTTAAAAGCAGTGTACCGATTCTGTTTGACGTGGAAAAAGACTGGTTAAATGCAAGGATTGCGCAGCGTTTTGACATGATGTTGGACACAGGCGCACTGGAAGAAGCCCAAGAGAATTTGGAAAATTGGGATCCAACCCTGCTTTCAAACCGTGCAATTGGCGCGCATGAACTTATCACCCACCTGAACGGTCAATTGACATTGGAGGAGGCACGCGAGGCCGCCACAATTGCCACACGACAATTTGCGAAACGGCAACGCACATGGTTCCGATCCAAGATGAAGGATTGGCTGCACTTTCGCCCAGTGGTTGCTACAAAACAGACATGAAAAAAGAAATTTGGTCTGAGATCGCCACCCAAATGTCGCAATTTGACATGTTCACTGTCGCATTTGTGACCAAATTTTCCTGACGATGCCATTGACGATCCAGGCAATATAGTGCCGAATGTCGCGGTAACTCACAAATTGCCACGTGTCGGGGATAAACTTCGGCATTGGCCTACATGCGTCAGACAGGGAGTAACATGATGCAAAAAACGACTACGTCGAAAAACCTACATCCAGTTGCAGAGATGTATGCAAAAGAACATAAAGCGGGCTACATGGACCGCCGTGAATTTATGTCTCGTGCAACAGCGCTAGGTGTATCTGCGACCGCAGCATATGGTATGCTTGGTCTTTCCACACCAGCACAAGCGGGCGGACACCTTCAATCAGGCGGAACACTTCGCATGCAGATGGAAGTGCGCGCTCTGAAAGATCCACGCACGTTTGACTGGACGCAAATATCGCACTTCACATGTGGTTGGCTTGAATACCTAGTTGAATACAACAATGATGGCTCGCTTACACCGTATTTGTTGGAGAGTTGGTCAGCAAATGCAGACGCATCAGAATATACACTGAACGTTCGTAAAGGGGTTAAGTGGAATAATGGCGACGACTTCACAGCAGATGACGTCGCACGCAACATCGAAATGTGGTGTGACAAATCAGTTGAGGGTAACTCGATGGCGGGCCGCATGGCATCATTGATCGACCCAGACAAAGGCGTTGCCGCAGCGGGTGCGATCACAGTTGTTGACTCACATACAGTTAAGCTGAAGTGCGTCGCATCTGACATCACCATTATCGCAGGCATGGCAGATTATCCAGCAGCGATCGTTCATAAGAGTCACTCCGCTGAGACTATGCTTTCTAATCCCGTCGGAACTGGCCCATTTCTTCCAGAAAGCCATGAAGTTGGGGTCAAGGGCGTAGTAGTTAAAAACGAAGGTTTCGACTGGTGGGGGTATGCAGATGGTAAATCAGTTGCATTAGATAAGATTGAATTTATCGACTACGGTACAGATCCTGCTGCATGGTTGGCAGCTGCAGAAGCAGGCGAGGTTGATGTCTTCTATGAAAACGTGGGCGAATATGTGGACATCATGGAAGGGATCGGTTGGGTCAACTCTTCGATAGCAACAGGTTCCACAATCGTCATTCGCCCCAACCAACAGACTCCAGATGCTGCTGGTAATTTGCCCTACCAGGACAAGCGCGTTCGTCAAGCTTTAGCCATGGCAGTCGACAACTCGACTTGCTTAGAACTCGGATACTCAAATAAAGGATCGGTTGCTGAAAATCATCACTCCGGCCCAATGCACCCAGAGCATGATCCAACCGTCGGACGTCTTCCTTATGATCCAGCGCGTGCCTTAGAGCTGATGAAAGAGGCTGGCATGGAAGATTATGAGCATGAATTGATCTCTATTGACGATGACTGGCGTAAAAATACAACCGATGCCGTTGCAGCGCAGTTGCGCGATGCAGGAATCAAGGTAAAGCGTACAATTCTACCTGGTTCAACATTCTGGAACGATTGGGCGAAATATCCATTCAGCTCAACAAACTGGAACCACCGTCCATTCGCGACACAGGTTTGGGGTCTTGCCTACCGTTCAGGTGAAGCATGGAACGAGTTTGGATGGTCAAACGCTGAATTCGACGCGCTTCTCGCAGAAGCGAACTCAATTGCGGATGCGAACAAGCGTCGCGAGGTAGCTGGAAAAATACAGGCGATAGTCGCCGAGGAGGGTGTCACAATCCAGCCTTACTGGCGGTCGCTTTACCGAAGTCACGCGCCAAACGTACAGTGTGATCAACATATTGCTTATCACTCGCACATCTACAAGTGGGGTTTCAAAGCTTAATTTAAAGATCAAAAACTGGGGCTGCATTCCTATTGGGAGCAGCCCCTTTTTTACGTGCACAGAGATACGTTTTCCGCCAAAAATTAAACTGCGGGAACACTAAGGAAATCCATGATCTTATTCATCATACGACGTTTTGCAGTGATGGTATTTACGGCAATCTGCCTAACCTTCATAGTATTCTTTATGACAAACCTTTACCCCAACTTGGAAAAACTGGCCAAGTCTGAGGGTAACTTCCGCATGGACGACGCAGCCGTTGCAAGTTTTCTCGGCAACCGAGGATATCTCGATCCACTTCCAGTAAAATATGGTCGTTGGTTGGGTGTGTTACCAGGCTATGTGATCGAAGGCAGCGATGGGAAAACACGCGGTCAATGTTTCGAACGCGGAACAGACGGCATGAGCGCACCCCGCTTCTGTGGCGTTTTGCAAGGTAACTGGGGATTTTCGACAGTTTTCAAGGATGAAGTTGGCAGAATAATTACAACTCGTCTGAGTTTGACGGGCATTCTGATGCTTTGTGTTATGCTCATAATGATACCTGCAGCTTTACTATTGGGCATATTGGCTGGAATGCGCGAAGGATCTCGTACAGATAGAACTCTGTCTACGCTGGCAATCACCACGACAGCTACGCCGGAATATGTTTCAGGTGTCATATTCATCGCTGTATTTTCATCTTCCGCATTCGGACTGAAATGGTTTAAAGGTACGGCAGCTTCCGCAATGGATAACCCAACCTTTGAAAACTTTTTCTTACCCGTTATCACCATCGCGTTATATGGAACGGGCTATATCGCGCGGATGACACGCGCCTCAATGGCCGAAGTGATGACCGCACAGTATATCCGTACCGCCCGTCTAAAGGGTGTATCATTTGGCAATATCGTTATGAAACACGCCCTGCGCAACGCATTGATCGCCCCCTTCACGGTGATCATGTTGCAGTTCCCATGGCTGTTAAACGGCGTGGTGATTGTTGAAACCCTCTTCAACTACAAAGGCTTCGGATGGGTCCTGGTGCAGGCAGCTGGCAATAATGACATTGAATTATTGCTCGCTGTATCCGTGGTATCGGTTGTGGTTGTTTTGGTTACCCAGCTTATCTCAGACATTGGATATGTTTACCTCAACCCACGCATTAGCGTTAACTAAGGGAGCCCGAGATATTGGAACTTTTGTCTTGGGGCGAAATCGCAGTCCGCTCAGTCACACAGCTAATGCCTGTTTGGGTTGCATTAGTCATCACATTCCTTGTTTCTATTCGATATAAACGATCACTTGGCCTCTATGGAAAATTGTTTGATTCAACCGTAGGCATGATCGGCTTTGCGCTGGTTATGTTCTGGGTCTACACAGGTTTGTTTTCTACAATGTTTGACCTGGTAGCTACACATGATCCGCTGTCACAAGTATCGGGAATGAAGAACAAAGTGCCCGGCACACCCTTACGCGGGGCCGAAGAGGGCGATTACCCGTTTTACCTATGGGGTGGTGACCATCTGGCACGTGATGTGTTCAGCCGCGTTATGATTGGTTCCGGTATCGTTGTTTTGATCGCACCATTGGCAACGCTGTTTGCCTTTATGGTTGGTATAACGCTAGGCCTACCTGCAGGATACTATGGCGGCCGTTTGGATTTGGTTTTGTCCTTCTTGGCAAATCTGATTTTGGCCTTCCCTGTTATTTTGTTATTCTACCTTTTGGTGACACCAGAAATTCGCATGACAGGCATGCCGCAGTATATGGCCGTTGTGCTGTTCAGCTTCCCATTAATTTTCTTTGGAGTTCTGATTAACTCTCGCTATTATATCGACCCCATGAAGAGGAATATCTTATTGGTGGTTGTTTTGGGTGTGCTCGGTTGGCTTTATTTGTCACTGATCAACGAAGTAAACTCGAAGGTGACATTGTTTAACGCCATTGATGGATTTGACGTTGATGCCGGCCTGTTAACCGTTTTTGTGTCGGTAGTTTTTGTAAACTCACCCACAGTGTTCCGTATTGTACGTGGCTTGGCCATGGACATCAAAACACGTGACTATGTTGCGGCGGCCCAAACACGGGGCGAAGGTACATGGTATATTATGCTGTGGGAAATTCTGCCAAACGCACGTGGTCCTCTGATTGTCGATTTCTGTCTACGCATTGGCTACACAACGATCTTGCTTGGAACCTTGGGCTTCTTTGGATTGGGTCTGGAGTCAGAAAGCCCTAACTGGGGAGCAACCATTAACGAAGGGCGCAAATTGCTCTCGATCTATCCACACCCTGCCCTACCACCGGCGATTGCGCTTCTAAGCCTTGTACTTGGGTTGAATTTACTTGCCGATGGTTTGCGTGAGGAAAGTCTAAAAGATTAATTAAAAGTTCAGGATGCAATTCATCCCGGCGCATGCTCCGATTGGGAGGAGAAAATGTCAAAAATAGATTACGATGGGTCCATCCTAGAAATTGAAAACCTGTCCATTTCATTTTTCACCCGTTTGCGTGAAATTCCAGCGGTAATGGATTTTAGCGTCACCGTACACCCCGGTGAGGCGGTTGGTTTGGTTGGTGAATCAGGATGCGGTAAATCAACCGTTGCCTTGGGTATCATGCAGGATTTGGGCGTCAATGGCCGCATCGTGGGCGGTTCGATCAAATTCAAGGGTCGTGACCTAAATGAAATGAGCGGCGAGGAATTGCGCGATATTCGCGGTAATGAAATCGCAATGATTTATCAAGAACCCATGGCCTCGCTTAACCCAGCGATGAAAATCGGCAAACAATTGATGGAAGTGCCGATGATTCACGAGGGCGTGTCTAAAGAAGAAGCCTACGCCCGCGCATTAGAAGTGGTCACAGATGTAAAGCTTCCTGATCCTGAGCGGATTTTAAAATCCTATCCGCACCAGCTTTCAGGTGGTCAGCAACAGCGGATCGTGATCGCGATGGCGTTGATGTCAAAACCTGCGCTTTTAATTTTGGATGAACCAACAACCGCACTTGATGTGACGGTGGAGGCGGCTGTTGTGGATTTGGTCAAAGATTTGGGCAAAAAATACGGCACTTCGATGCTGTTCATTTCGCACAACTTGGGCTTGGTTTTGGAAACCTGTGACCGCATC
>JBMTQO010000014.1:0-48867 GCA_049446275.1 Paracoccaceae bacterium
ACCACATCGTGTGCGTGGCAGCGAACAGGACCGCATTTCAGTTCCACTATTCTTGAACCCAAATTATGATACCAACGTTGCCCCCTTCGGGTCAGGGCAAAACATCCATGCAGGCGACCACCTTACGCGACGGTTTCAAGAAACCTACGTACATTTGAAGTCGGCGTGATCACATACCTTCGAATTTGATTGATTCACCACATCCGCATGCTTCGACAACATTTGGGTTATTAAACTTAAACCCAGATTCCAGTAGGCTAGTTTCATAGTCGATCTGTGTACCAAACAAGAACATTTGTGCCATCGGTGCGATAATCACGCGCACGCCATCCTGCTCAACCACTTCGTCATGTGCGTCTGGGCCATCCACATAATCTAGGGTGTATTCCATTCCTGCGCATCCACCCTTTTTCACGCCAAGCTTCAAACCCCAATGACCATTTTTGTCCATCAATTTTTGGATCTGCCCGACAGCTGCTGGGGTCAATGTGACAGGGGGATTTCCGGGCATGCCAAACATTACATAAATCCTAGTTCTAAGCGCGCTTCATCTGACATCATATCCATGCCCCAGGGTGGATCCCAAGTTAGTTCAACCTCGACCGATTTCACGCCTGCAACGGGTTCAATCGCGTCGTTTAACCAACCGGGCATTTCACCTGCCACAGGACATCCAGGTGCCGTTAGCGTCATGATCAAACGAACATCATTTTCCGCATTAATATCAATCGTGTACACCAAACCCAAATCATAAATGTTGACTGGTATTTCAGGGTCATAAACCGTACGACATGCCTCAACCACGGCATTAAAGAGTGGATGATCAGTAGATGACGGTTCAATCAATGGTGTACCTTCTAGAGGCGGATTGGGATGTGTCATTGTGTGTTTAGTCCTGTTTCCTGACAAAACATATAAGGAATTGTTTTCGCGGCGTCCAGAGGGGCAGGGCGTAGTTATTCACCCAAGGGGTTGCTGCCTGGCAGGGATAGATTGGCCACCTGTTCCGCAATCGGTGCGGTGTTCAATGGATGTAAACTTGATGAAATGTTTTCACATTCGGCTAAGGCTTTCCATACTGTGTCGCGATAGATTTCCAATCCAGAAAACCTTGCCTTATACCCCATCTTTGGACTATCTGGCACCCAATACCCCAAGTAAACATAGGGAAGGTCTAATTCTCGGGCCATTTTGATGTGATCCAAAATCAAATAAGTGCCGATGGAGCGATCCGAAAGTTCTGGGTCGAAAAACGAATACACCATTGATAGTCCATCGTTTAAAACATCTGTCAAACACACGGCCTTTAGTTCGTCATGCTGTTCGTATTCTATAACCCGTGTGCGGATGGGGGTTTCTTCAATCATGGCCGCAAATTCAAACACATCCATATCTGCCATTCCGCCATCTGCATGACGTGTCTCCAAATATGTTCTAAACAAATCATATTGCTCTTCTGTGGCCCAAGGTGAATTTGTGCGGCGTGCCAAATCCATGTTCTTCTTATCGACCCGTTTCTGAGATTTGCTTATTTCAAATTTAGAAATATCAATGCGCGCTGACATACAGGCCGCGCATTCCACGCAAGACGGACGATATAATACGTTTTGTGATCGTCGAAATCCCTGTTTTGACAAGGTGTCATTAAGATCTTGGGCGCGATCACCATGCAGGGCAGTAAATAATTTACGTTCTTGCCGACCCTCAAGATACGGGCAGGTTTGCGGTGCAGTTACGTAAAACTGCGGTGCTATGGGTAAGGTGTGGCGCATGCAGGAAGCCTAACAAGACTTGGATTACTTGGCAATGCGCCAGTTATAATCGAAGTGCAATGTTAGTATAGGATATGCTTGCGGTTCAACATTACAGTTCCGATTACCATATCCTTCAGGCTTTTACGATCAACTCGCGTGGCCATCATACCGATTTATAAGAGTTGAATCAAAACAAATGCGTAGGACACATACAGGCCAATGGTGTGAAAAATCCACGTGACGGAATCCAACCTGTGACCCTAGGGTTGGGAGCACAGTTGTATTATGCCCTTTCTATTCCGTCAGCTTTGGCCTTGCGGTTGCACTCTTTTATAAAGTCATCCAATTCTATGCGGTGTTAGGCTTGGCGTAGGCGCTCGAGAACAGCTTTAAACTCTTCTTTTTCGTTTACCAACTGAGTCAGTTTATCATCCTTATACTCATTAAAGGCTTGGTTGCCTGTCGGGCGCATTGTCTTGAAATACGTTGAACGTGAACAGAATTGTGATTTTCCAAACATTTTTTTATTCCAAATTATGTAAGCAAAAAGAGCTAGGCCGACTTGCCAAAAAAATAAAGCCTGAGATCATGGTGGCGATCCATGCGCCCTTACATTTTCGGTCAAGCCATCTCCCAGAGCTTTCAAACCAAGATGATTTCGCACACCCTGCAGCAGATTCATCGATTGACGTCATTTTTTGCTATCAAAATGAATATGAAGCTATTTCACATTGCAGCACCCAAGGGAAAATGTTACGAATTTTTACATTTTTGTATTTAATTTATGACATCAGATACCTGTGCAGAAATTTTATGTGCAATTAAGGTGAGTTCGATGCTGAAAACATGCTTCACTGTTTCCGCAGCAACCCAAATTACATTAAATTTCAACAGTATTTCGTCTAACTATACAGGGCAGGAAGTTTTATGAACCAAGGGAGATACGCCACCAATTGAAAATCCCGTGGCCCTACGAATCAACGCCGCGTCCGCCTTAGTAAGTGTTGTCTCGACAATCGCCTCTGATTTTCTAAGATTGACATAATGTCCACCGGCAGTGATCAGTAGGATGAACGGAACTGTTTCAGAAATTTGAAAATAATGGATTTCCCAATTTGGTCGACCTCGCATCCAACGGCATCTGCCGCCATTTCCGCCATTGTTGCACCCTGAGTTTCGCAAACTGTGTCCTCTAGGCCTAATTCGGCCAATGCGGCTTTGACACGTCTTAGACTTTTGCTCATGCTACCCTCATTCACCTAAGAATAAGATTGAAAGACCCATATGCATTTTGCAACTGCAATCACTGAAGCTCCAGACGTTTATGATTACGACGTCTATGAGGAAATAAAGCTGCAGTTTGGAGGTGTGGAGCCAGATCTGAGACATCTTTTGGGGGCAGTCGCAAGTGTTAGTCCGTTTTTGGCTGATCTTGTGCGAAAAGAGGATGCATGGTTGCGCAGGCGGCTCGACACGTGCGAAATTGATCACCCTGTCGAAATTGAAAATACCGATGACCTTGGTGCCGCTTTGCGGCGTGCAAAACGCCGTTTGGCCCTATGGACAGCATTGTGTGATTTGTCTGGCATCTGGCAAGTAGAACAGGTTTGCGGCACGCTGACGGATTTTGCTGATCGTGCGGTGCAATGCGCGTTTGATTATGCAATTTCACAACAAATCGCACGCGGCAGATTACCGGGGTTGGCGCGGGATGCACATCCACGCGACACCGGATTGTTCGTGTTGGCCATGGGCAAAATGGGCGCAGGTGAATTAAACTATTCCTCTGATATTGATCTTATTTGCCTCTTTGATGAGGGGCGTTTTCCCGTGAACGATTTTTTTGACGCACGGGCTGCTTTGATCAAGGCCACGCGTACCGCGACGGCCCTGTTAAATGATATTACTAGCGACGGATACGTGTTCCGCACTGATTTACGTTTGCGTCCTGATCCCGCCGTCACACCCGTTTGTATGGGGGTTGAGGCTGCAGAACGGTATTACGAAAGTCTTGGACGCACATGGGAACGCGCGGCCTACATCAAGGCGCGTGTTTGCGCCGGTGATCAGTTCGCAGGAGAGGCATTCTTAAAATCAATGCATCCCTTTGTGTGGCGCAAGCATTTGGATTTCGCTGCAATCCAAGATGCCCATGCCATGCGATTAGGGTATCGTGAAAAAATCGGTCAAAGCCGAATAACCACTATTTCAGGTCACAACGTAAAATTGGGATTGGGTGGAATACGTGAGATTGAATTTTTTACCCAAACCCAACAATTGATCGCAGGAGGACGCGATCCCGATTTGCGGGTGCGAGGTACTAAGGAAGGTTTGCAACAACTGGCTGCCAAGGGATGGATCACCGTTGATTTAGCCGATGACCTTTCGCATTATTATCGTGATCATCGGAAATTGGAACATCGCTTGCAAATGGTAAATGATGCACAAACCCACGATCTGCCGTCAACTGATGCGGGGTTTACTCGTTTGGCGGCGATGATGAATGCAGCGCCCTCAGAATTGAAGACTGCGTTGAAGGATCGGTTTGAAGCTGTCCACGATCTTACTGAGGGTTTTTTTGCAAAATCACACGCACCAGAAACTGCAGGGGCAGAACAAACTGCGGATGAGGAAAAAATCACGCAAAGTTGGCCCAGTTACCCCGCATTGCGCAGCGAGCGTGCGTATACTCTGTTTCAAGAGTTGCGTCCTGAATTGTTGATGCGTTTACGTGCCGCGTCTTTTCCTGATCAGGCTTTGGTGGCGTTTGACCGCTTTCTGTCGAAACTGCCTGCAGGCGTTCAATTGTTTTCTTTGTTCCGTGCCAATCCGCAAATGATTGATTTGTTGATCGATATTCTTGGCACCGCGCCAAGTCTGTCAGAATATCTTTCGCAAAATGTACAAGTTTTGGATGCAGTGATTGGAGGTAGCTTTTGGGATGATTGGCCAGGCGAAGTGGAACTACGAACTCAACTCATTCAGCGTTTAGCGGCAGAAACAGATTATGAACGTCAATTGGATTTGTCTCGACGGTGGAGCAAAGAATGGCATTTTCGCATTGGCGTGCATGTTTTGCGACGCCTTATTGATGCGGAACAAGCGGGGCGGGAATATGCCGATTTGGCGCGGGCGACGCTGGGTGGCATTTGGCCCAGTGTCTGCGCTGAGTTTGCGCGCAAACATGGCTCGTTGCCTGGCCGCGGGGCGGTTGTTTTGGGCATGGGGTCGCTGGGTGCTGGGCGCCTGCATGTACATTCGGATTTGGATGTTATCGTTATTTATGATGCAGATGGTGTGGAAACATCTGATGGACGTCGTCCATTACCCGCGCGCACCTATTATTCCCGGCTGACACAGGCATTAATCACCGCGATGACGGCTCCGATGTCCGAGGGGCGTTTGTACGAAATGGATATGCGGTTGCGTCCATCAGGGAACAAAGGTCCTGTTGCAACCTCCTGGACATCATTTCAGGATTATCAACGAAATGAGGCATGGATTTGGGAACACCTTGCCCTAACACGCGCCACGGCCATAGTGGGGCCAGACGACCTGATCCGCGATATTGATGCATTTCGCGTGGCCTTAGCCGATATACGCAATTTTGAAACAGTCGCGCCTTCATTGTCGAAAATGCGTGCACGGATTTTCTCGGTCAAGTCAGATCGCAGTGCGTGGGATTTTAAAATTGGGCCTGGTCGCCTTCAAGATATCGAGCTGTTTTCGCAGATGGGCAGCTTGCTTGCAGGGAAAAGTGAGCAAAGTGTCGCCGCGGGGATCGCGGGGTTGGTTGATTTAGGCATAATTGATCAGGCACAGGGTGGCACACTAAAAACTGCCTATGAACAATTCTGGACGCTACAATTGGGCAGCAAGTTGTTAAGTGACGGCGCATTTGATCCTGAAATTGTCGGGGATGGCGGGCAAAGTTTTATTCTGGGCCTTAGCAAATCAGAGCAGCTCGATACATTGCAAAACAAAACTATGTTGCGCGAAACGGCGGCGCGTTTGATCATCGAAACGGTGTTGCCAGAGCCACAGGAGGACGTCGATGAAAGGGGATGAATTTGATCCAAAGGGATTGATTCTCGAGGCCTATCGCATTGATGGGATCACGAAAAGTGAATGTCGAACCATCTTTCTGGATTGGGCTCTGAGCATTCCGATTGAGGCGGATCAAAAGTCGATGCTCCAAGTTTTGCTGGATCGCCATGGGGCAGATGGCCATCCTATGAGCGAAGTTTTGAACGAAGGTTTGGCCTCGATTTCCGCTCCGAAACGCCGGGGCGGCTGGCGCAGTCGAAATCGTACGCAAACGGATTTGAATTAACGAATTTTTAAATCTTAGTGTGCATTCTGTTGGTGTTTACTCCACGGATCATACAACCGCGACACATGATGCAGCTTTGTTTGGTTAAACCCCGAACTTTGGGGCATCAATGTTTAACGGGGTAGGGCCGCGGCCTCGGCGGCCAATGCCTCGATCGCGGACCAATCTTTCGCTGCGATCAGGTCCTTGGGCGCAACCCAGCTTCCGCCAACACATAACGTGTTTGATAATCCCAAATATGTTGAGGCATTCGCGGGGGATACGCCCCCTGTTGGGCAGAATTTCACTTGTGGTAGAGGGGCGCCAATCGCCTTTAATGCGGGTGCGCCGCCGTTTGCCTCGGCTGGGAAAAATTTCTGCACGCGGTATCCGCGATCTAACAGGCGCATCACCTCGCTCGAGGTTGCAGCCCCTGGTAACAGAGGCAGATCCGCCGCTTCACAGGCGTCCAGTAATGTGTCGGTCGCCCCCGGGGACACGCCGAATGTCGCGCCCGCGTTGACCGCGTTTTTCACGTCCTGTGGGGTCAGCAGGGTGCCCGCACCAACAACGCCACCCTCTACCTTTGCCATTTCGGAAATGACATCCAAGGCAACTGGTGTTCGCAATGTCACCTCTAATACAGGCAGTCCACCTGCCACCAGCGCTTCGGCCAAGGGACGCGCCGTTGCGACATTGTCTAAAACCAATACGGGGATCACAGGGGCAAGGTTGCACAGCGCTTCTGCTTTTATGCTGGCGGCTTCAGGTGTCATATCACTTCTCCTTAGCGAACGGCGACGCATGCACCATTGGTGGCAAGCCCAACGTTTTCGCGGAATACTTCAAACAATTCGCGCCCTAAACCTGCGGAATTTTGGCTTAGGTCCATTGTGGCAACAGGACGTGCGTAAAAATCATCTACCAGCACCGTGAGCGTCCCGTTGGTTGCATCCAATCGCACCACATCCCCATCAATTAGTTTGGCCAGTGGTCCACCCAATGCAGCCTCGGGTGAAATGTGGATCGCGGCGGGTACTTTCCCCGATGCGCCAGACATACGGCCATCCGTCACAAGTGCCACTTTTAACCCACGATCCTGCAACACGGCCAAGGTGGGCGTCAGTCCATGCAATTCCGGCATGCCGTTGGAACGTGGTCCTTGAAAACGTACGACCACGATGGTGTCATCGGTAAATTCACCTGCCTTAAATGCGTTTTTGACAGAATCCTGATCGTGGAAAACCCGCACGGGGGCCTCGATCACATGTCGTTCTGGGGCAACGGCGGAAATTTTGATCATGCCTATCCCCAAATTTCCAGACAGCTGTTTCAAGCCGCCCGTTTTCTGAAATGGATCAGTTGAGGGGCGTAGGATTTTGTCGTTTTGGCTCTCTGTTGTTCCTGGCACAAACGCGATAACGCTGTCCGTGAGTTTCGGCTCTTGCCGATAGGCGTCCAATCCCTGACCCATGACGGTGGTCACATCATTGTGCAACAGTCCTGCATCCAGCAAATCATTGATCATATAACCCAATCCACCTGCTGCATGAAAATGGTTTACATCAGCCAACCCATTTGGATAAACCTTGGCCATCAGCGGCGTTACCGAGGAAATTTCGTCAAAATCCTCAACCTCAAGCATGATGCCCGCCGCGCGCGCCATGGCGGGCAGGTGTAAGACCAAGTTTGTGGATCCACCCGTCGCCATTAATCCAACGATCCCGTTCACAAATGCCTGTTCGCTCAGCACCTGATAGGCGGGTGTGTAATGCTCGCCTAGGGCGGTGATCTTGCTAATCTGTTTGGTGCCTTCACGCGTTAATGCATCGCGCAAGTCGGTGTTTGGTTGCACAAAGGATGCACCAGGCAGGTGAAGTCCCATGAACTCCATCAACATCTGATTTGAATTCGCTGTCCCATAAAATGTGCAAGTCCCCGGGCTGTGATAGCTGGCCATTTCGGCCCGCATCAATTCATCGCGACCCACTTCACCTTTTGCGAATTGCTGCCTAACCTTGGCCTTTTCATCGTTTGGCAGGCCAGAGGGCATGGGACCCGCAGGCAAAAAGATGCTGGGCAAAAAACCGAACGCTCCTGTGGCCATAACCAGACCAGGCACGATTTTATCGCAGACACCCAAATATATAGCGGCGTCAAATGTGTTGTGCGACAGGGCGATGCCCGCAGCCATGGCAATGACATCACGCGAAAATAGCGACAATTCCATACCCATTTGGCCTTGGGTCACCCCATCACACATGGCGGGAACCCCACCTGCCACTTGGGCCGTAGCGCCGTAGTCCCGTGCTGCATCCTTGATCAGATCAGGAAAGCGTTGGAATGGCTGATGGGCCGACAGCATATCATTATAAGCGGTAACAATCCCAAGGTTTGGTTGACGTTCGGCCATCAATGTCGCCTGATCGGACCCCATCGCAGCATAGGCATGCGCCTGATTTCCGCAGGTCAAATGCGCGCGCCGTGGTCCCTGATCCCCCAGGGCTTTCATGCGCTCTAGATAGGTGGAACGCGTGTCCTCTGATCTTTCAATAATGCGCTCAGTGACGCGGGCGATGGTTGGGTTTAAGGGCATGTTGGCTCCTAAATATGACCAAATTGTTAGCGCTAACGAGTGCGTGATACATGAGTGATTTAAAAACTGCAAGCGATGCTTTCGTCGTGATGGGATGGATATCTCTTTTCTTTGGGGGGGCAAGGGCTTAAAGGACGGATATGACAGATACAGCACCACTTCCAATTATTCGCTTACGTCCAAACGCGGCCGCACGTGCCATTCGCTTTGGCTTCCCATGGGTTTACGACAACGAATTGGTCATGGATCGCCGCAGTCGCAAAATAGATGCTGGCACATTGGGCATCCTGCAGGATGCAGATCGAAATGATCTGGGTTTGGTTGCGATCAATCCAAATTCAAAAATCGTTGCGCGGGTGTTGGACAGCAACATCAATACGATGATCAATGCTGATTGGTTTCGGGGTAAGTTTCAGCGTGCTTTGAACATGCGGTCGCGTTTGTTTGACCGCCCATTTTATCGATTGATCCATGCGGAATCCGATGGCCTGCCCGGTGTGATCATTGACCGCTTTGACGATCATTTCGTTGTGCAACCCAATGCAGCATGGGCAGATTGCTTGTTGGATACACTGGTGGATGCCTTGGTGGACGTGACCGGCGCACGCGTTGTTATCAAAAACGCCTCTGGTCGCACCCGCGGGCTTGAGGGGTTGGATGATGTCTCACTGGTTTTGCGCGGGGACATGCCAAGCGCGCCAATGCAGGTACCTATGAATGGGGCCATTTATATGGCGGATTTGGCAGTGGGACAGAAAACAGGGTTATTCTTTGATCAACGTCCCAATCACGCCTTTGCCGCGAGCCTGTCCAATGGCGCACGTGTTTTGGATGTCTTTTCCCATGTGGGTGGGTTTTCATTGGCGGCATTTGCGGCAGGGGCGGATCATGCAGTGGCGGTTGATGGCTCGGCTGCGGCGCTTGATCTGGCGATGCAGGGGGCGGCTGCGATGGGGGTTAAGGATATGTTCGAAACCCTCCGCGGAGACGCCTTTGATGTGATGACCCGATTGGCGGAAGAGAGCGCGCAATTTGACGTCGTTATTTGTGACCCCCCCGCATTTGCATCATCAAAACCCGCGTTAGAGGCGGGGTTGCGTGCCTATGAACGTGTGGCGCGACTAGCCGCGCAGTTGGTGGTTGATGGTGGATACCTTGGCCTGTGTTCCTGTTCACATGCGGCGGATTTGGCAAAATTCCGTGCGGCGTCAATCCGCGGGATTGGACGGGCAGGGCGGAAATCCGCGTTGATCCACACAGGTTTTGCCGGACCGGACCATCCGCTGCATCCGCAATTGGCCGAAAGCGGTTACCTAAAATCCCTGTTCTTCCGCCTATGAAGCTGCTGATTGATACCTGTGTTTTGTTCCCGACAGTGATGCGGTATGCCTTACTCGGGGCCTGCAAAATCCAAGGTTGGACGCCACTTTGGTCAGAGCGCATTCTTGAGGAATGGGCCCATTCGGCGCGAAAACTGGGCCCAGAGGGTGAGATGCAAGCGTATGGCGAAATCGCATTGCTTAAGGCCGACTGGCCCAATGCAATTGTCAGCTGGCCCGCCGAAATGGAACGCCAAGTGTGGCTGCCAGATGAAAATGATCGCCATGTTTTGGCGGCGGCGATTTCGGGGTCTGCGGATATGATCGTGACGCTAAACGCACGTGATTTTCCCAGAGGGTATTTGCGTGAAGAGGGGTTGGATCGCATTGATCCAGATGCCCTGTTGATGCAAACATTTCTGGAGCATACTGAGCCAACTGCACAGCTAGCAGAGGACATTTTGCAGGTTGCGAACACCCTTCAGGAGGGCGGATGGACAAAACGTGCCCTTTTCAAAAAGGCGCGTTTACCACGATTTGCCAAGGCGATTGCGGATTAGGGGCTTCTGCTCTTCGCTCAGCTCTAAAATTTCTGCATCATAAACGCCCTGCGTTGTGGCATTCGTCGCATCGGCGTAGGACGCATTGTCGAGATAATGCAGGTTCGCATCCATAAAGCTACGGGAAATGATTGTGCCTACGCCTGCGGTGTTACACCTACTTAATCCTGTGTAATCGGGCAGTAGGGCGTCGATTGTTGTATTCCCTAAATGCTGCGCGGGACAAGCATAGTTCAGCAGATGCGTACCAGATTGATTGGTTGCGATCGCCTGATCCTGATCCTCGCGCGGTGCGCGCAGAGTCGTTTGCGTAACTCGATCGTCTGACATGACACAGATCTCTCAAGAGTGTCGATATTAGTGTGCCAACTGCGTTAAAAATCTTGAATGCGGGGATTGGGATCGCAAATGGGTATCCAATTAGAAAGCTCAATTTAAGGTTGAGTTTTCTATCTGCGTTAGGATCAAAAGGTGAAAGCTGGTCTATGAAATACCCGTTTGGATTGTGTGGCGCAGTCCGTGGACCGCGCCAAGGCAACTTAGCTGCGCAGGATCGAGCGACCCGCATAGATTCCCGTTTCGTCCAACATTTCCTCTATACGGATCAACTGATTATACTTTGCCAACCGATCTGAACGCGCCAAGGATCCTGTTTTAATCTGACCACAGTTTGTTGCAACGGCAAGATCCGCGATTGTGGCATCCTCTGTCTCACCCGAACGGTGGGACATCACGTTTGTGTAACGGGCGCGATGCGCCATTTCCACAGCGCGCATTGTTTCAGACAGGGACCCGATTTGGTTTACCTTGACCAACATGGAATTCGCGCAGCCATCTGCAATCCCTTGGGACAGGCGCTCGGGGTTAGTAACAAACAGATCGTCGCCGACCAACTGCACACGATCCCCAATTGCATCGGTCAATGATTTCCAACCTGCCCAATCATCTTCTGCCATGCCATCTTCGATTGAGATGATGGGATAGTCATTCACAAGCGCTTCTAGATAGGCCACGTTTTCATCCGAACTTAGCGTTTTGTTTTCACCTGCTAGTACGTATTTGCCGTCTTTGTAATATTCGGTCGAGGCGCAATCTAGGGCCAGATAGATATCTTCGCCCGGTGCATATCCCGCCTTTTCAATCGATTTCAAAACGAAATCCAACGCATCACGGGTCGAACTTAGGTTTGGGGCAAATCCGCCTTCGTCGCCGATCCCCGTGGACAGACCAGCGGCAGAAAGTTCCTTTTTCAAGGTGTGGAACACTTCTGAACCCATGCGCACGGCTTCGCGGATGTTGGACGCGCTGACGGGCATGATCATGAATTCTTGGATATCAATGGGGTTGTCCGCATGCTCACCACCATTGATGATGTTCATCATTGGAACAGGCAAAACGCGCGCAGACGTACCGCCGATATAGCGATAAAGCGGTTGGCCAGTGAAATCCGCCGCGGCCTTGGCGGTTGCCATGGATACACCTAAAATCGCGTTTGCGCCCAAACGTCCTTTGTTTGGGGTTCCGTCTAATTCGATCATCGCGGCGTCAATCGCCTCTTGCTCGACTGCTTCAAAGCCTACCAATGCATCCGCGATTTCACCGTTCACGGCATTTACCGCTTCTAGAACACCTTTGCCCATGTAACGCGATTTATCGCCATCGCGTTTTTCCACCGCCTCGTGCGCACCTGTTGACGCACCAGAAGGAACCGCCGCACGACCCATCGTTCCATCTTCTAATGTGATGTCCACCTCCACTGTTGGATTGCCGCGGCTGTCCAAAATCTCTCTGGCGTGAATATCGATAATCATGCTCATGTCGGTACCTTTTGTTAACAATGTTGCGGGGGCTTTAGCAGGTTCTTTTCACAAAGTGAATGCATTCTGTTAGCGGTAACGGGAAAGATAACGATAAATTGCGCATACATGTCACTTTAGGAAATTTCACCATTCGCACGCACCCGTTCACGCCAGAATGTGTAAAGTCCAGAGGTGATCACAATTGCGCTACCGACCCATGTCAGTAGATCAGGGCGTTCCCCCAAGAAGGCCATTGCCAACAGGGTTGAGAATATCAAACGGGTATAGCGATAGGGGGCTACGGTTGAGGCTTCTGCTATGCGTGTTGAAATGATGATTGCAAAATATCCCAGAACGGCTGTGATGATTGCGACAAAAATGTAAACCCATTCAACCGCGTTCGGTTGGACCATGTGCTCAGAGAATGGCCAAATCAAAACCCCCGCTGATCCCATCGCAAAAAATCCGTAAAACCCGAAAGAGGCAGAATGCAATGTCGTTTTGATAACCCGCATTAACATGTCGCGGAGCGCCAGCATTGCAACCGAGATGACCGCATAGACCATGCCAATCTGAAAATCCGCAGTACCGGGGCGCACGATCAGCAAAACACCGCCAAAACCAATTAAGATGGCGGCCCACCTGCGTATACCGACGCGTTCGTTCAAAAACAAAACCGCGCCCAATGTCACAAACAGTGGTATGGCCTGAATAATGGCGGCAAGGCTGGATAGAGGAATGCTCACAATTGCCAGAATGAAAAAGGCAGCCCCAAAGAAATCACAAAGAATGCGGATCAAAACCAAACGATCCCAGGTCTGTGCGTTGAACAAAAGCGTGCGGATCGTCAGCGCCCAAATCGCAAAGGCTAGCGCACCGCCATAGCCCACTAGAAACAAGATTTGATGCGGGGGCATCACAGGCCCCAGAAATTTCAGAAACAAATCCTCGATCGCGAAAAACGCCATTGATGCAATCATCATGGCGATTCCACGGATATTGTCGTTTCTCACGTTTTGGCTTTCTTATTCAATGGAACCCCATAAAGTTCCATGCGATGCCCTTTCAGGGTGTAGCCCAATTTCTGCGCAATCTTTTCCTGTAAAGCTTCAATCTCTTCGTCCATGAATTCAATGACTTCGCCTGTACTGAGGTCTATCAAATGATCATGGTGATCGCGATCTGCATCTTCGTAACGGGCACGACCATCCCCAAATTCATGTTTGTCCAAAATGCCCGCTTCTTCGAACAATTTAACTGTTCGATAAACTGTCGCGATTGAAATTGAACTGTCTTCAAGCGACACGCGCGCGTAGAGTTCTTCAACATCGGGATGATCATCGGCCTGTTCCAATACGGATGCAATTACGCGGCGCTGATTAGTCATCCGCACCCCATGTTCGTCGCATCGTGTCAAAATCGTTCCCATGATTTGGATATCTCTTATCTCATCCCTGCCGTCAATCGCATTTTGGCCTTGTAGCAGATCAGTTTCGCGTCCCAAACGTTTCGACAATGGCGCGATTTTTATACCCTGAACAATGATTGAGAATATGATAACGATGTAGGTCGCGGCCAAGATCATAGGTATCCATTCGCTATCGGGCAGGGACAGCGCAAGAGCAACAAACATCCTATCCTTTGGTCCTCTCCAAGTCAGAATCGGGAAAATACCATTTGAAAATTCTTGGCGATGAGTAAGCAGTAAAATGGGCATGAAAACGGCAGCAAAACAGGACCGTAGCGCCAAACCAATTGAAAGGGCTTCAGTCATCAAAAGAACTAAATCAACGGACCCTCACAAACCACTATGATTGGGGCCGTAACATGCAATCAAGCAAGCTGTGGGTATCCCCCAAACGCCAGTTCCAGTGTTAGCAGCAACTCACGCGGTTAATCATCGATTTGGCAAATGACACGAAACACTAACCAACTCAAGAACAGACCAATCACGGCACCGACAACAGCCTAGTGTACAAATAGGTTCAACGCATCGGTGATAATGCTAACATGCCCATTTTTTGGAGCGGCATCAATTACGACGGCTACAAGTGAGGCGAGCAGAAACACCACCAAGATGCCAATTGCGCCATGCTATATAAAAAACAGTCAGTTAATAGCCCCAAACGCTGTGGCAATGACGATTAATACCGACGTAATCTACAAATTTTTTTGTTATGACACCTTCATTGTCCTTATCGGTTAACAGAGAATTTATTGTGAAAAAAGCGTGAAAAGCCTCTTGACCCTTGTTGTGTCTTGGCGTCCTGTCGGCGCATGAAACAACAACATACTATAGATATCACAGGCGCATCGTTGTTGATTGGTTTTACTGTTGTGCTGGCCTTTAATCAAGTTGTGATTAAGGTGAGCAATGATGGCTTTCAACCTGCGTTTCAGGCGGGAATGCGCTCTTTGGGTGCGATTTTTTTGATTTGGGCATGGATGAGGTGGAAAACCCAACCCGTGCGCTTGCCACGACGCCTTTGGCTCGTTGGTGCATGGGCTGGTTTCTTGTTTGCTGCTGAATTCATATGCCTGTTTACCGCGCTCGATTTAACATCGGTCGCACGGGTCAGCATTTTGTTTTATTCGATGCCAGTTTGGTTGGGCATATTTGCGCATTTTCTGTTGCCGGGAGAGCAATTAACGACTGCACGTGCGCTGGGTTTAGTTTTGTCAATGACCGGGGTCACTTGGGCTGTGTTAGAACGTGATCCTGCGACAGAAGGAAGCATGTTGGGTGATGTCTTGGCCATTATTGCCGCGCTGTCATGGGCGGCGATAGCTTTGACGGTGCGTTTGTCACGCTTGCGCGAGGAAACGCCTGAAACACAACTTTTTGTCCAACAACTAGTTGCGGCTCCAATCCTGATTGGTTTTGGATTGCGGGTGGGCCAGCCGATCACTGAACCCACCACGCTGCATTGGGCTGGGATAATTTATCAAACGGTGATCGTGGCCTTTGCTGGGTTTTTGTTGTGGTTTTATTTGGTCGCGAAATATACCGCATCTGGTGTCGCCTCATTCAGCTTTCTGTCACCCGTTTTTGCGGTTTTCATGGGCTGGGGGATCTTGGATGAACGCATCGGTACAGGTACATGGGGTGCGTTGATCTTTGTGTCGATTGGATTGATCCTGATCAATCGGAAACGCGCATGACCCACTATCCTGACCTATATATCCTGCGCCATGGCGAAACCGAGTGGAACCGCGAAGGCATATTTCAGGGTATGCACGATTCACCGCTGACTGCCATGGGGCGCGAACAGGCGGCGCATCAGGGTAAAATTCTGGATCGCGTGATCTCGGATTGGTCTTTGGTAGATATCTACTCCAGTCCGCAGGGAAGGGCCAAAAAGACTGCTGAAATTGCATTAGCAGGGACGAACCGAACCGCTGACCTACATGATGCATTGCGAGAGGTCGATACAGGCGATTGGGCGGGACTTCATATATCAGACATCATTGATGATGACCCCAGAATGTCTAAACCCTATACAGTTGAATGGCTTAGCGCTTATTTCGCATCTCCGAATGGAGAGAGATATAAGGTGTTCAAAAGACGCTTACTGGAATTTTTAACGACGCTTAACAAACCAACGGTTATAATCACGCATGGGATGGTTGGATTTGTTTTGCGCGGATTATACCTTGACCTGTCATTTGAACAGTTGGCGGTTCAAGTTGGCGGACAAGGCGTTGTTTTTCATCTGTCAAACGGTCGTGAAATCGTACTGAGGGATTAAGTGCCACAAAAGGTTGCCTGCACGACCTCATGCGCTTTGGGTGCAGCCATGTATTCAGCATTCTTTTCAAACGGTTGGGTGACTGCACCTAGCATATCATGAAACGGGGCAAAATCACCATTCACGGCTGCGGCGATCACAGCCTCAACCTGATGATTGCGCGGGATCACAGCTGGGTTTGATTGGCGGATTATGGTTTGATCACGGCGCCCTGCGGTTTGCGCATGCCAGCGATTCAGCCACTTATCAAGGTCACTATTTTCAGTTCCAATATTACTTTCATATTTTGATATAAGTGAATGAAATAAAATGGTAAAATCCATATGATGATTTTGCATTAGACTTAGTAGATCACGCACCAGTTGCGAGTCTGTTTCGGTAGGCTCGGCAACTCCTAATTTCCTAGCAAACACAGCGGTCCATTCTTTTTGAATCATATGGGGCATGGCATGAATGGCCTCTTTAAATACCCGAACTGCATCTTCTTGGTCAGGCATCAAGGGCACCAATGATGTTGCTAGCTGCGCCATATTCCACACTACAATGTCAGGCTGATTGGCATAGGCATATCGTGCATGTTGATCGATTGAGGAAAAGACGCACATCGGATGAAAGGCATCCATAAAGGCGCAAGGCCCATAATCAATGGTTTCGCCCGAAATGGAACAATTGTCTGTATTCATCACACCATGAATAAACCCAACCCCCATCCATTTTGCAATCAAGTGCGCCTGTGCAGCCATCACGCAGTTTAGGAAATCCACGGGTGTTTCGGCATCGGGATAATGGCGATCTCGGGCGTAGGTGAAGAGGGTTCGTAACCCCTCTATGTCCCGCCGATGGGCAAAGTATTGGAACGTTCCAACGCGCAGATGACTTTTCGCGATGCGAGTGAGAACCGCACCAGGCAGAATGGTTTCACGATAAACGGGATCACCGCTGCTAACTGCTGCGAGGGCGCGTGTTGTGGGGACACCCATGGCGTGCATCGCCTCAGAAATCAAATATTCTCGGAGTACTGGACCCAACCAGGCGCGTCCATCCCCACGGCGTGAAAATGGGGTACGCCCTGATCCCTTTAACTGAATATCCCGACGCACGCCCGATTGATCAATCACTTCACCCAGCAATAGGGCACGTCCATCCCCGAGTTGGGGATTAAAGTATCCAAATTGGTGCCCAGAATAAGCCTGTGCCAGCGGAGCAGAGCCGTTTGCATTCCGATTGCCAGAAAAGATGTCCGCAATATCAGTTTCATCTTGCGCCATAATGCTCAGTTCATGAGCCAAATCACTGTTCCATGCGACTAGGTTAGGATTACTAACGGGTTCTGCCGCCTGCATGTGATGAAAATGAGCCGGTAAATTTGCATAGGTGTTGTCGAATGGGATGTGCATCTGTGCATACCTAATGTGTCAGCGATATATATCCATAATTTCGTAGTTTTCCAAACCCGAGTCAAAATAATGGTTTTGCCGCAATGTCTTTGCAAGATCGCTTACTGTCTTCCGATGGGGTTATAAACGGCCTAAACGCGTTGTCAGCAGATCAAAAAATCCATCGGCATCCAAGTCGCCGATAAACATTGCATTGGGTTCGCGATCAGACACACGCCACCAATCCGCAACGGTCATTCCCAAGGTTAGGTCCGATTTTGTTTCTACCTCAACGTTTACATAGCGGCCTGTGAATAGTTTTGGATTGATCAGATAGGCGATCACTGTCGGATCATGTAATGGTGCGCCGTCTGATCCATATTTTTCACGATCAAACCGTTCAAAGAAATCAGTCATGTCCGCGACGGCGATTCCAACCGGGGTTCCAAGTGCACGAAAGCGATCATTGCGGTCTTGGGTTACCAAGACCTTATGCGTCACATCCAGCGGCATCATTGTGATATTGGCGCCTGATTTGAGCACAATTTCAGCAGCTTCTGGATCGACGTAAATGTTAAATTCTGCCGTTGGGGTGATGTTTCCCACCTCGAAATAGGCACCCCCCATCAAAACAACCTCTTGAACGCTTTCAATGATATCAGGGGCCTGATTAAAGGCAGCTGCGATGTTTGTTAGTGGTCCCAACGGGCACAATGTGACGGTACCCGCGGGTTCCGCACGAAGGGTTTCAATGATGAAATCAACCGCATGCTGCTCCTGAATGGGCATCTCGGGGTCGGGCAATGAGGGCCCGTCCAACCCTGTTTTCCCATGTACATGTTCTGCGGTGACAAGCGAACGTTTCAGCGGTCGTTTCGCGCCCGCAAACACACGTACATCTGGCTTTTGAGCCAACTCACAAATGATGCGCGCATTTTTTTGTGTCAAGTCTAGTGGGACATTTCCCGCAACGGCTGTTATGCCCAAAACATGCACATCCTCCGGACTGGCCAATGCCAGTAGGATTGCAACGGCATCATCCTGACCAGGATCTGTATCAATGATTATTTTACGCGGTGCCATGTCTTTTCCTTAGTTTATACCACTACGGGATCGCAGTTAAAGCAGATGGGCGCAAGGGGCGTAAATGTAATCGTCATTAAGCCTTGGATTTTTCCTGTTCCTTCGCTGCGTCCCATAAGGCGTCCATTTCATTTAAATCTGATTGTTCGGGCGATTTTCCACGCTTTTTAAGCTCTGTCTCGATGAAACGAAACCGTCGAGTAAATTTGCTATTTGCGCTGCGTAATGCCTCTTCTGGATCGATATTCAGATGACGACCTAGATTGGCGATCACAAACAGCATATCACCGTATTCTTCGGCTAGATGTGCGTGATCATTTGCCTGTTGTGCCTCGCTTAGTTCGCGCGCTTCTTCGACGATTTTGTCGATGACCATCGAAATATCAGGCCAATCAAAGCCAACACGTGCCGCGCGTTTTTGCAACTTTACCGCACGCATTAAGGCAGGCAGGCCAAGGGCAACATCATCCAAAACACCACCGCGCATTTTTGCGGTGCGCTCTGCTTCTTTGATTTTTTCCCAATCTTGTGTTTGTTGAGCTGCGGATTTATCACGGCTTTCATCACCAAACACATGCGGGTGCCGCGCAACCATTTTGTCGCTGATATCATTTGTGACATCATCAAAATCAAAGAGGCCTGCCTCGGATGCCATTTGCGTGTGATAAACCGACTGCAGAAGCAAATCCCCCAATTCACCACGCAATTCGGACCAATTTTTACGTTCGATCGCATCGGCGACTTCATAGGCCTCTTCAATGGTGTAGGGCGCGATCGTTTCAAATGATTGCTCGATGTCCCAAGGACAGCCTGCATTTGGATCGCGCAGAGCGCGCATAATTTCGATGAGGCGAGGCATCCCCCCTTTGGGGTTTTTGATCAAATCCTCATCGTAGGCCATTGCGTTTCCTCTCAAACTTGGGTCAGATGCATAGATACGGACTTATCAGGGTAACGAAACGATGCCAATCATCAATCGGATTGCAGAATATCAAAAGGACATGACAGGCTGGCGCCGTTATTTGCATGAAAACCCAGAGTTGGGCTTGGAATGCCATGAAACCGCAGCCTTTGTGGTAGAGCGTCTACAGGAATTTGGCGTTGATGAGGTGCACTCAGGGATTGCGACATCAGGTGTCGTTGCTATTATCAATGGTCAAGGAGCTGGGCCAACTATTGGTATGCGCGCGGACATGGATGCCTTGCCCATGACCGAAGAAACAAGAGCAGACTGGGCGTCAAAACGGGACGGTTTGATGCATGCATGTGGCCACGATGGACACACTACTATGTTGTTGGGTGCCGCAAAATACATGTGTGAAACACGGCGTTTTGCAGGGCGTATTGCACTGATTTTTCAACCTGCTGAAGAAAACGAAGGTGGTGGGCGCATCATGGTGGAAGAGGGCATGATGGAGCGGTTTGATATTAAAGAAGTTTATGGCATTCACAATGTGCCCAACCATCCGATAGGACATTTTTTCACAACGCCTGGTCCCTTGATGGCAGGGGCGGATACGTTTCATATTAATATCAAGGGCTGTGGAGGACATGGCGCCTATCCCCATGAAACACGCGATCCAGTGATGGCCGCGGTCCAGATTGCCCAAGCCTTTCAAACGATTGTGACACGTAATTTACATCCCATTGATAAACTGGTGATTTCTGTAACCCAAATCCACACAGGAACTGTCGACAATGTGATCCCAGAGACGGCGTATATGAACGGAACCGTACGCCATTTTAATCCAGACGTGCAAGACATGGTGAAGACGCGCATGGGGGAAATTTGCGCGGGGCTTTCCACGGCCATGGGAGTCGAGGTGGATTACAAATATCGCGAAGGATATCCGCCCACGATCAACCATGCCGATCAGGCTGCATTTGCCACGGATGTTGCGCGTGACGTGGCGGGGGATGCAGCCGTTGACGGGAATACAGGCGTGGAAATGGGGGCCGAAGATTTCAGTTACATGTTAGAAAGCCGCCCGGGCGCCTATTTATTCATGGGGATTGGCAATGCGGCTGGACTGCATAACACGCATTATGATTTTAATGACGAAGCCTTGCCGCATGGAGCATCCTTTTTTGCACGCCTTGCGGAACGTGCATTGCCGCTCCGCTGATGCCCTTTTCTGGGTCAGCGCACCTACTTACCCCTGCCACTAAAAAGGGCATTTGATATGGCATTAGAAGATGCAAAAACACAAATCGACCACGCCTTTATCCGCGAAGATGCGCGCGGACTAAGTTATGAAAACGCCTTTGCGGGGGCGGTTTCATTCCTACGCCGTAAATACACCAAAGACCTAAGCGGTGTTGATTTGGCCATCACTGGCGTCCCCTTTGATCAGGCGGTGACCAATCGCACGGGCACTCGTTTGGGACCGCGCGCATTGCGCGAGGCGAGCACCTTACAACCCTATGATCCGCCCTATGGTTGGGGATTTGATCCGCTGGGTGAATTTGCCATCGTGGATTATGGGGATTTGGCATTTGACTACGCAAAGGTGTCCGAATTCCCAGCAACGCTAGCCACGCATATCAAACAGATCCTGTCCCAAGATGTATCAGCTATCACCTTGGGTGGGGATCATTATATAACGCTTCCCATCCTAGAGGCCTATGCTGAAAAATTTGGCGCACCCTTGTCCGTTTTGCAATTTGATGCCCATTCGGACACTTGGCCTGATGATGACCACGATCGCATAGATCATGGAACCATGATGTATAAGGCCGTGAAAAAAGGATTGGTTGATCCATCACGATCCGTCCAAGTGGGCATTCGCACGCATAACGACTTAGACATGGGGTTTCACGTAATTGACGCTCGCCAAGTGCATGAAAGCAAACCAAGCGATATCGCCCAAAAGATCAAAGGTATCCTTGGGGATCACCCCACTTATCTGACATTTGACATTGATTGTCTGGACCCCGCCTTTGCTCCCGGCACGGGGACGCCTGTTTGGGGAGGGCTAAGTTCGGGACAGGCGGCCATCATTTTGCGCGATATTGCAGGTATAAACCTAATCGGCGGTGATATTGTTGAAGTATCGCCACCCTTTGACCCAACTGGGGCCACCGCGGTTGCAGGGGCACATGTGGCAATGGAATTAATCGCACTTTGGTGTTGTAATAAACGCGCGAATGCCACTTGACCTTCGCGCACCAATCGCGACATTAGCGCCATGGTACCGATAGACAAATTAGAACAAATCAAACAACGCTTTGAGTTTCTTGAAGCGAAAATGAACGATGGCGCGGCAGGCGAAGATATCGCCAAGCTGGCAAAAGAATATTCAGAGCTGCGCCCAGTGGTGGAACAAATCGGTGAATATCAAACGCTGCTCTCCGATCTGGAAGAGGCGCAACTGATGCTGGATGATCCCGATATGAAGGATTTGGCCTCAGAAGAATTGCCAACAATCAAGGCGCGTATTCCCGAAGTGGAACATGCACTGCAATTGGCCCTATTGCCCAAGGATGCTGCCGATGCGCGTCCCGCAATGTTGGAAATTCGCCCCGGTACAGGCGGGGAAGAGGCCGCATTATTCGCAGGTGATCTGCTACGTATGTATCAACGCTATTGCGAAACGCGTGGTTGGACGTTCGATGTGATCGAAGAACAACAAAGTGAAATCGGCGGTATCAAAGAAGTTGTTGTGCACATCAAGGGCGAAGGAGTCTTTGCCCGCATGAAATACGAAAGCGGTGTTCACCGCGTGCAACGCGTTCCCGAAACCGAAAGCGGGGGGCGTGTTCATACCTCTGCTGCAACGGTTGCGGTTCTGCCAGAGGCAGAGGATGTGGACATACACATTGATGCAAATGATTTGCGGATTGATACAATGCGTTCCTCGGGTGCAGGGGGGCAGCACGTGAACACCACAGATTCGGCGGTGCGGATCACCCACCTTCCGACAGGGTTGGTTGTGACCAGTTCAGAAAAATCACAACACCGAAATCGTGAAATCGCGATGCAGGTTCTGAAAACGCGCCTCTATGATATGGAACGACAACGTGTGCATGATGAACGTTCGGCGGATCGGAAATCACAGGTTGGGTCAGGGGATCGGTCTGAACGCATTCGCACCTATAATTTTCCCCAAGGCCGCATGACGGATCACCGTATTAATCTAACTCTTTATCGCTTGGATCAGATCCTGGCTGGTGATTTGGATGAAACCGTGGATGCACTGACGGCGGATGCGCAGGCGGCGATGTTGGCCGAATTAAACGGATGATATTGCGCGCATTGATCGTACGTGGCAAATCCGCGTTGTATCAAGGGGGTATTCCAAATGCAGCGCGGGACGCCCGCCTATTGGCGGCACATGTCTGTGATATTGATCCATCGCGAGTGACTTTGTTTGAAATGGACGAGGTGTCGGAGGCGGCGATCGCGCGATTTGACGACGCGATCACGCAACGCCTAAACCACCGTCCAGTGTCGCGCATTATTGGGGTGCGGGAATTTTGGGGCCGCAATTTTCAGATTACAGATGATGTTCTGGACCCACGAGGCGACACAGAAACTTTGATTGCGGAGGCGCTTAAGACCTCTGCAAAACGAATTTTGGATTTGGGAACAGGAAGTGGCATTTTGGGTATCACCCTTGCTGCGGAACGATTGGATGCCTTTGTGGTGGTCACTGATATTTCCAAAGCGGCCTTGTTAGTTGCGAAAAACAATGCAAAACGGCACCACGTCGAAGATCGGATTAAATTTATTGAGTCAGATTGGTTTGACAGTTTGCATGGAAAATTTGACCTGATCATTTCAAATCCACCCTATATTGCCGAAAACGAAATGGACGCATTGGAGCGAGATGTGATCAACTTCGATCCAAAGATCGCCCTGACACCTGGTGGAGACGGGTTGGCACCCTATCGAATTATTGCGGGCCAGGCCCAGAATTATTTGAGTGAAAATGGGCGGGTGATCTTAGAAATAGGGTATTTGCAGGGAAATGACGTTCAAAACCTTTTCCTCAATGCGGGATTTGTCAGCGTGCAGGTTCTGCAAGATTTGGACGGTAAAGATCGCGTGATTGTGGCAAAACGCGCTGTTTAAACGGTTTTATGTCGGAAAATGTAGGAAATTTTAACGAAAATTGCATTTGCCCCTTGTATCACTCTGTTAAACAAGGTTATCACGTACGGGTTAGTAGACAGATGTGCATTGCAGCACCATGCTAACATTTACCATAAATCGCTGGTTCGTTACGACTGCATCGTGAACCGCGCCATGAACTCAAATTGACTAGGGCTGGAAAGCTTAAATGAGATCCTCAAAATCGCGTTCGCGCTCAAAGCAGAACCGCAATAACCGTTCCGTGGGCAATGTTATCAACCGTGTGTTTGACAGCTCTGGCCCAGAGGGGAAAGTGCGCGGTACTCCGCAACAGATCATCGAAAAATATAATCAACTGGCACGTGATGCACAATTGGCGAATGACCGAGTTGCTGCTGAGAATTTCCAGCAACACGCCGAACATTATCTGCGCCTGTTAAGCGAAGCGCAGCGAGAAATGGATGCGCGCCGCGAACAACAGGAACGTGATAACCGCGAACGGCAGGCCCAGCGTGACCGCGAACGCCAAGTCCGCGAAGAAGCGGGTGATGCAATGGTGGCAACGGATGATGCATTTGGTGCGTCTGATGATTTCGCCAGTGGGGATCAACCAATTGTCGATGCGATGCCTATACTGGACGACAAAATGCCTGTGTCTTCAGACTCAGATCTAGCTGACGGTAATTCAGAGAAACCCAAAAAACCGCGCAAACCGCGCGTGCCTCGACAGAAAAAAACTGCGGACGTGGGTGAGGGGGAAGATCAATCATCGTCACCAAGCGAAGCAGCAGAATAAAAACGGGCCGCATTATGCGGCCTTATTTTTTTGCAATCTCGCGGGCCAAAGAACAAAACCCTTCAAGCGGAATTTGTTCGGCTCGATCGGTGGGTTTGATCCCCGCGGCGACAAGTCGATCTTCGATATCAGATGTTATACCTTTTAAGGACGCGCGCAACATTTTGCGGCGTTGGTTAAATGCGGCGGCAACCACACGTTCTAAAACCTTTGCATCTGCATCAAAGCGGGGACGTTCCAGTGCCATCAGATGTACTACGGCACTTGATACTTTGGGCGGTGGCGTAAAGGCGCCTGGTGGCAAATTCACCGCAATCCGCGCATTCGCGCGCCACGAGGTAAGGATAGCCAAACGGCCGTAGGCTTTGCTCCCTGGTTTCGCAACGATGCGTTCAGCGACTTCTTTTTGGAACATCAATGTCAGGGATTTCCAAAATGGGGGCCATTTGGGCGGGGTTAACCAACGCACTAACAATTCTGTGCCTATATTGTAGGGAAGGTTCGCAGCCACGCGAATAGGCGGTGTTAAATGGGTCAGCGGATCAATCTCAAGCGCGTCACCTTCGATGATGTGTAGGCGATCGGGATAGGCTGCACGTATTTCTTCAAGCGCTGGAATGCATCGACGGTCCTTTTCAATTGCGAGCACGCGGCGCGCGCCTTCGGATAACAACCCTCTCGTCAAGCCACCTGGGCCCGGCCCAATTTCCAGCACATCACATTCACTGAGATCACCTGCAACACGTGCGATTTTCGCGGTTAGGTTCAAATCCAACAGAAAGTTTTGTCCTAGTGCTTTTCGCGCACTTAACCCGTGGGTCGCAATTACATCTCGCAATGGGGGAAGCTGATCAATCGCACTCATCTTTGGCCCATTTCTGCTGCTAATTTCAACGCAGCAATCATTGAGGAGGGATTTGCGACATTTTTCCCAGCAATGTCAAACGCCGTCCCATGATCAGGGGAGGTGCGCACAAAGCTAAGGCCCAATGTCACATTCACGCCGCTATCAAAGTCCAAGGTTTTGATCGGGATCAAGGCCTGATCATGATACATGGCAATGGCCGCATCATATTTGGCGCGTGAGCGTGCGTGAAACAGGGTGTCTGCGGGATGTGGCCCAGTGAGTAGCATGCCCTCAGCCCATAGTTTTTTAATCACGGGACGGATGATGGCATCATCTTCTGTGCCCATGTGCCCATCTTCACCCGCATGCGGGTTCAGTCCTGTGATCGCAATGCGCGGTTCGGCGATACCAAATTGTGTGGTTAGCGAATGATGGGTGATGCGAATTGTTGTTTCTAACAATTCGGGTGTTAGGGCATTTGGCACCTGTTCAAGTGGGATATGAATTGTTGTCGGCACAACGCGTAAATCGGGCGAGGCCAGCATCATGACCACGTTCGTTTTTTGATCTAAATGCGCCAAAAACTCCGTGTGTCCGGGGTGTTTGAAATCCGCCCCTTTTTGCAAAACCGATTTTGCGACGGGCGCGGTACACAGAGCATGCCCCAATCCCTGCTGGACCAGTTTCACAGCGCGTTCCAAAACCTGCACCACATCGTGTGCGTTCGACAGACTGGGGTGTCCTAATTCTACAGCCTCGCTGAACGGATGGGTCAGGATCGGCAGCGCAGTCGCGAAGTGGTTCTTCGCCTCGGTAGGGTCATTAATAACCACATAAGGGAGGTCAAGTGGCAGAAAACGCGGATCGGCGATCATGCACATGGGGACGGTGTCCCGCAGTTCATTCCACGCCTTTTGCACCGCCTCTGGTCCGATGCCCGCAGGATCACCACAGGTGACTATGATTGGCCTATCAATCATTTATAGACAATTCGCGCATCATCGCGCAGATTTTCCAAATAGCTATCCGCATAGCTGCCCAGACGCTGATTCAATAAGCCGTTACGGATCTGCGCGAGGTCTTGTTCTTCTAAATCAAGGATCTGGCTGCGGCTACACATCATGATCAACGTGGTTGTCGGTCCCTGCGTCGAGATCACATATTCGTTTTCATCCAAGTTCGTGAGGATATTGCGCGTGGGTCCATCAATTTCCGCACGTTTTACAGTTTCACGTTTTAAAACGTGATTGGGATTGCCCTTTGCCCATCCGTATAGATCATCGCAATGATTGATGTTTGTGCTGATTGCGTTGATATTTTCAAGTTCTGACCTGGGCAAGGCATAGCGCAAATAATCAAGGCTGTCGGGCAGGGGACGACGATATGCGGTTTCACGAATGCCGCGCAGTTGGAACAAAGCCAGCGCATTTGGAATGCTAAGTGGGTCCGTGACCTCGCCTGGGGCAAGGCCAAAGATCAAAGGTTGCAACACACCCGGCAATGTGTCCAATTTTTGCCAAGTCACGCGTCCACCAAATTCGCGGGTCGGGGCGTCAGAAAATTCACGTGCCGCATCGGAAAATGCGTCAAAGGATCGGATTTTTGACAATTCGCGTGCACGTTTGCGCACCTCTTGCTCTTGGCCAGGTTGCATGGCCATGATAATTTCTGTTAGCAGAACTTCGATGCTGCTGCCTGATTTTTCGGCATTTGCGCTGCGTTCAACCTGCGCCTCATCAACATTGGCCTGTGCGCCAAAGCGTGTGCGCACGACCTCTCGCCACAGCATTTTGTTGGCGATGAATGCACGCGGCGTATCAACAGAAATCCCCAGGCGCTCTAACTCGGCGGCAAATTCCTCAAAGGTCACATTGAACCGCTGAGCAAAGGACTCGAGTTCTAATTGTAACTCTTCTTCGCTGACGCGAATGCCCAGTTGATCTGCGGCTGCCTTTTTCAGACGCTCTTCGATCAACTGTTTGGGCGCAAGCTCATCAGGAACGCCTGGAAAACGCAAGGCTTCCAAAAACATTGTGCGTTGATTTAATTCGTAGTTTGTGATCGCTTGGTCATTCACCAAGATCGCGGCTGAGAACAAATTTTGCGCTCCAACGACCATTGGTGCAACTGCCACGCTCAAGGCCATAAAGCTTGTGCGAATTAAGGTTTTAATATTCATCTGCTTGTTCCACATGATGTCATGACCGCGCGACTTGCGCCCCCAGTGCTAAAGCCTTTTAACGCAATAAAAAAGCCATAAGTTGTTTGTGGCGGCGAAGTGCCAAGATCAGTAAATCGACGATCAGCGGAAAAAACAACACTTGAACATTGTCCGTCCCATTTTACGCCAAGCCCTGCCGTCGCCAATGAACCTGCCTGCAAGTCATAGCGCAAACTGTTTGAAAGATGCCAGTTGTCGCCCATCTGATAGGATTGATTAAACGTCCATTCAGCGATATCAACCGTGCGCTGTTCAACCTCATCGGCGGGTAAAAATGAATATCGCCCGTCAACTGAATATTTTTTGAATTTAAATTTTGAAATTACTTCGGATTTGCCTGCTTTTCCTTTTGCGTCCAAAAGTGTGCGTGCAAAGAACTTTAATCCAAATGTTGTTTCCATTTGTGCGGCCAACAATAGATCAGACTTGGTTCCATCTAACCCCGATGTCATGGAAAAATGAGATGGCAGTCTCGCCCACTCAATTTGCCCAAGCGAAAGTCCCAATGCATATCCCGCTGACCCACGATAGTTGTAGTTTACGCCTAACGCTTTGCGTTGCCCTGGCTCAACGCGATCCGCCGCGGGAAAGCGAGACAGAGCAAGCAAGTTGCCCTGATCAAATTCAGCATGCGTGCTTTCTTCTGCGGGAACCACAATGTCTTTTGACCTATCTAGGCTTGCAATTTGGTAAATCGGCTCCACAAAATGTGCGCCTCTTTCACTTCGGCCAATGAGGGGCCATCGTAGAGTGAGAGCATTGGAATGCGTGCTGGCAGTGTTGTGATTGTGATAGGCATCGTCCTGCACAATTACAAAGTGATCCAGCCGACTTTCATGTTCAAAAGATGCTTGCGTGCCTGCGGCTAAATCCCAAACCTGTTTGTAGCGAACGCTTGTATTGGCGCGCATAGAATCCCGTCCTTTGGCATTCGCATTCGAACTGCGCGCAGCCCCCCAAAATTCACCTCGAATGGATAGCGTACCGCCAATGTGCATCAATGGTAAACGTTGTTCGATTTGACCAAACGAGGTTAGAAACAGGGGAGTGCCTTCGCTATCGTACAGAGATCTATAGCCCGAAAGGCTAATTTCCTGGTGTTGATCCTCTTTTGTACGCTCAAGCATGACACGCGATTCCATGGTTTCGCTAGTATCTAATTGATAGTCCCCCACATAGGCGTCATCGGACACAGATTGCAAAGTAAATCCAAGTTTATAGCCGTCTAGCACACTTAATTTGCCAATAATCCGTCCGTAGGCACGCAGCGATGCGTTTTCAATTTCGTCATCTGAAATCGCACCGTCAAATGTGAAGGATCCATTGTTAACGACTTGTCTGTAGCGCACCTCAAGCGTGCGTGTTTTGGCCGATATATAGGGTGTAATCGTAAAGTCTTTGTCCGTGCCGATCGGAAGAAAATATGGCACAACAACCCCTGTCCCGAGACGAGAGGTTGATCGAATGCTTGGCACCAAAAATCCTGAGGTACGTTTCAGGCTGGGATCAGGAATGCGCAGGCGGGGCAGGTATAGAATGGGAATATCCGCAACACGAACCTGCGCATTTTTGAAATGGACAGTCCGTTTTACCACATCATGGCGCACGGCACTCGCCCTGATCTGCCAAATGGGTGGACGCGCTTCACAGGATATGCAAGATGTCGCAGCAACCCCACGCAATTCTGCGGTGACCCCTTCAATTCGCTCCATTTCAACGGCCTGCAATTCTAACTGGTTTTCCAACATGATGCGAGCAGATTTCAGCAAACCGTTTTGTAAATCACGACTCAGTTCTGCAAACTCTGCCTCAATCGTGTCACCGCTTTCGTCAGTGTACAGGAAAGGACCAATGACGTTTAACGTTTCTGTTTCAATGTCATATCTGATTTCTTCCGCGGTGAGGTTTTCAGCTCTATGGAAAATTTCAATGTTACCGCGGGCAACCAAATCTCCATCTGATGCAATCTCAATTTGATCTGCGATCATGCGTACATGGCCGCCTTGGTCCTGAGCCATGGCGATGCTCGCAGAGGCAAGCAAAAACGAAACTAAGATTAGAAGGCGTGTCATCCGTCTTCCATATGTAAAATGATCCCCATGGCCAATAGGATTGTGGCAAGCGGCGGCGCGTAGGCTGCGAAAAGGATGGGGATTTGTCCAGTTTCCCCCAAAATTTGCGCAAAGTTACGAACGTAAAAAAGCCCAAATCCAAAAATGACAGATACAATCAATGCCTGTCCCGTGCCTCCAAAACGAACGTGCCGCATCGTAAAGCTGGCGCCGATTAACAACATACCAACCAAAAACAGGGGACGTGCAATCTCCATATGAAACCAAACAGAATGCCGCCTTGCTGAAAATCCTGCGGTTTCAAGTTGCGTGATATAGGCGGGCAAATCCCAGATAGGAATAGAGGCCGGATTGCCAATTTTATCGCGGATTTGTTCCAGCGTCAGGTTTGAGGGTACATCAAATTGGCTCACGTTTTGTGCGGAGTTTTGGGGGTTCTCACCTGAATTGATTGGCCAAATTAATGCATTTCGCAAAACCCAACGTCCTGTTTCCAATCGTGCTGTATCCGCCTCAATCCGTCGATTGGGTCCGCCTGTTTGTGCATATGAAATCAGCGTTACATCAAACAAAACAGTACCATCTAAATTTGACCGCGCCGCACGAATAACTGTTTGACCCAAGTCGTCGCCTTGTCTTAACCACAGGCCTTCGGGACCAATAGAGAAATTTGCACGCCTACCATCGAAATATATTTCGCGCAAATCGACATATTGCTTCTTAGTACTGGCAACGATGGGATTGCCCAAACCAACAATGACACTGCCCAAAAACAACATAGCAATCGCGGGGGCAATCAGTGTTTGAAAGATTGAACGTCCAGCTGCTCGTGAAATCACCAACTCACTTGATCGCGCAAGGGACAGGAAGAACCAAAGAGAGGCCAAGATCGCTATCAGCGGAAAGATTTCGTAAAGTTCTGTTGGCAGATTGAACAATGTCAAAATGGCCACCTGCGCGACGTCGGCGCGATCACCCACTTGGCGCAACTGTTCAACATAGGCGATTAGCCCGATGAACAGCGTAAAAATGGCGGTAACACTTAGGAAAATCACCAAAAATCGATGGGCAAAATAGTGATGTAAAATCATAAATTTCGTTCCGATAATTTGTTTACTTTGCGCAATGCATTTGAATTGATCGACAGATACATCAATCCCCAGAACATAAACAAACCAACGACAGAAGGCGCATAAACTAAATACCAGAAATCGATGTCTGTGCGTGTAGGTTCAGTGACAAGAATTTCCACCAGTTTCACAATCACAAGCAGGAAAATCGCCAGCGCAATAAAGCGTCCTGAGCCAAACCTGCTAAACCCCGCTGCGTATAATGCTGCGAAACCAATCAGGCTTGATATCAAACACAAGAGCGCAAATTGAATGCGCTGATGCTTATCCTCAAACACGCGCGAAAGAGGTTGTCCCGTCAGGTCCGCAGCCAATTGTGGATTTTGCCACAGCAGCACTGTGGGCAAGTCATTAATATGCGGCCGCGCCTTGCGTGAGGTATCAAAGGTGCCTGTTAAATCGTATGCTAGTTCATCAAATTGGGTCAACGACAGCGTGCCCTTCGCACGATCGTGTGACTGCATCAGTCCGTTTTGCATAACAAAGATGATTTGCTTCTCAGTCTGGAGCAAAAATGCGCGTTCCGATGTATAGGTATAGCTTGCGCCTTTTTCGCGTCGATCAGAGAGAAATACATCTCTTAACTCGCTCTCTGGTGTGATCTCTCTTATAAAAAATGTTATGCCCTTTACAGGGTGTTGAAACGCCCCTTCACGTAAAAATTTTGTGCCAAGGCTTTGTGACAATTCAAATTCTCGATCTTTGGTTAGCGTGCCTGTTTTGGGAATCAGAAAGGCAGTCAGTGAGAACATCAGTAAACAGACTAATAATCCAAACATGAACACCGGCCTGGCCAATCGCCATGGGCTCATTCCTGTGGCTTGAATGACTGCCAATTCGCTTTCGTTACTAAGGCGTGAGGTCACATATACGGTTGCAGCAAATGCGGAAACGGGGAGAACCCTGGACAGCACCGTAGGTAACGCAAGTATGAAAAATTCTAAAAACACTTTCGCGGAATGACCATCCGTGACCAACTCGTCAAATAGCGTAACGGCCCGATTGATCCACACCACAAGCGCAAAGACCAATGTAAAAAACGCAAATACCAACAGGCATTGTTTAAAAACATATCGATCCAAATGCGACATAAGACAGCGCGTTTTCCTGCAGCAATGTTACCCCTGTTTATTGATTAAACGAAGTTTCACGAAAGTCTAGCTAAGCTGGGGTCTTACGGCAATGATTTGCGTAAATTTCGGCAGGAAGATGGATTTGTAAAATGCTGATCACTTTCCGAAAGGCGATTGTGTTTGCAACTGTGACTTGAAAGATTAGAACATGATTAAGTGAATGTATTGGAGCGAAAAATGGCAATTAATTTAACTTGGAAATTTGTTGAACCTAAACTTGACGCGATTGCGGTGCATGAAGGGCATATTGTCGTGATTGTCAGCAGTGATGCCAAAATTGATCAATTGGGGCGTCGGGTAAACAAATTGACCCGTGGCGCCGTGGCACGTGCGATTGAAAGTGATGCGTTTGAAAAGGCGTCATTAGGCCAGGTTATATCACTTAATTATCCTGCGGGAATGGCGGCGAGTGCGATAGATATCGTTAAACTGGACCGCCGCGCAGATGCGCTTATGTGTCGTAAGGCGGGCGTTACACTTGCTAAATCGATTGGCTCAAAAGACGCGCTGATCCTTGCAGGTTCGCTTAAGAATGCGGTGGATTTGGTGCAGGGCTATGCCTTGCGCGCCTATGAATTTTTGGATCACAAAACCGAAAATGCCGAGGATAAAGAAGCCGCTGTCACAGTTATGATGTCAAAGGCTGTGGAACAACGTAACGCTTGTGAAACCGCACTGGCAATCGTCGAAGGCGTGCATTTTACACGCGATCTGACGAACGAACCCTCAAACATCCTGACAACTACGGAATTTGCTAAACGATTGGTCGCATTAAATGACCACGGTGTCGAGGTCGAAGTGTTAGAGGAAGCCGATTTGAAAAAATTGGGCATGTGCGCCTTGCTGGGTGTAGGGCAGGGGTCTGATAGCCCGTCCAAAGTGGTCGTCATGCAATGGAATGGAGGCGCGGAAAATGCACAACCCTTTGCCTTGATCGGGAAGGGCGTCGTATTTGATACAGGCGGGATCTCTCTTAAACCCGCAGGTGGCATGGAGGATATGACCATGGACATGGGGGGTGCGGGTGTGGTTGCGGGTACGATGCTTTCTTTGGCCAAACGCAAGGCCGCAGCCAATGTTGTGGCGCTTGTTGGATTGGTTGAAAACATGCCATCTGGCAATGCCCAACGTCCAGGCGATGTTGTCACCTCGATGAAGGGAGACACGATTGAGGTCATCAATACAGATGCTGAGGGGCGCTTGGTTCTGTGCGATGTGATGTGGTACGCACAAGAGCGTTTTAACCCAACATGGATGATTGATTTGGCCACATTGACGGGGGCAATCATCATTGGTTTGGGTCATGAAAATGCGGGCGTTTTTTCCAACGATGACGCACTTTGCGACGGTTTGCTGTCGGCGGCCAAGACTCAGGGCGAAGGCGCATGGCGCATGCCATTGGGTGAAGCCTATGATAAAAAACTGAAATCACGGATTGCAGATGTGAAAAACGTGGGTGATCGCGCGGCCGGGTCGATTACGGCGGCCGCCTTTCTTCAGCGGTTTGTAAAGGACAACACGCCATGGGCGCACATTGATATCGCAGGTGTTGCATCGACAAAGACCGACACACCCTATGCGCCTGTTGGTGCATCTGGCTGGGGCGTGATGACGCTGAACCAATTGATTCACGATATGTGCGAAAAGGATTAAGGATTTGGGCACGGCCTATTTTTATCACCTGACCCGTCGTCGATTAGAAGACGCGCTGCCCATGTTGCTTGAACGCTCTTTGGCACAAGGGTGGCGGGTAGAGGTGCGCGGCACGCGCGCCGATGCTTTGGCGAAATTAGACGACCATCTGTGGACCTATAGCGAAGAAAGCTTTGTCCCCCACGCACGCGCGGGGCAGGACGGGGCCGATGCTGCACCCGTGATCCTGACGGATCAGGCGTTATCAGGATATGACTGCATCCTCTGCGTAGATGGGGCGGAACTGAGCGCGGAGGAAGTCAACGCCGCTGAACGGGCCTGTTTGATATTTGATGGGCATGATGATCAGGCCCTGATACAGGCACGGGGTCTGTGGAAATCCCTTACAGGTGCGGGATGTTCTGCGCAATACTGGTCCGAAGAAAGCGGAAAATGGGAATTGAAGTCCGAAAGGTAGGCATATGCGCGCAATTGTGTGGGCTACTTCTAAGCTATCCTTGAATGACAACGACAGGGGCCATGAAAACTATTTCGAAATAATCAACTGATCACGCGTTATTTCCAAGCGGCCAAATCGGTTCAAAAATTCCATCCCCAACAAGGATTTATCCAAATTACCCCCATTTACGGCTGCGCGGACATTGCGTTCTTCAAATTGGCCGAGGGCAACGCGGTCCAATCTAACAGGGGCGGTTGCGACAATGCCATTTGCAGTGCGCGCCTTACCCGAAAACTGCAAACGGTCCATGTCAAACCCTGCGCGTGTTGCATCCTCGGGTGTTAGGACTGTTAAGGTGGCGCCTGTGTCTACCAATGTGTCAATTGGCGTGCCATTAATGACGACAGTTGCGTGGAAGTGACCGTCACGTTGTTTTTCGAGCACAACATTGCCCCGTTCATTCATGCGTGCGAATGATCCCGTGCTGTTGTGGGAAATATCCTCCCAAATGCCATAGAACATGACGATCCCACCAAAAATCAACGCCCAAAGACCAAATTGGCGCAGGGTTTTGCCCATCTGGCCCCGACGCGTCAAAAGTAAGCCACCCAGAAGTGCGGCCAAAAGGATGCCGTAATAGACCAGTTGTTCCCAATCCCCAGTCCTCACACCGTGCCTCCGTTTGCAGCAAGGAAGGCAAAGAACCCTTCTAAGATGAATTGTACAGAGAGTGCGGCCAACAACATGCCCAACAGTCGGGTTGCCACATCCAACACAGTTTGCCCTAGTTCCAGATTTTGGAAAAAGGCAATGATATTTTCGAACCCAGGGCCAAGCGCGTGGTCCTGAGCACTGTAATATTCATCGAATTTAACGGGCATCCCTAACCTTTGTTTTCAGCCTTATCCAATTTTTTCAATGCCGTAACCCATAGGGTTTCTGCACGTGACATCGCCTCCTCGACTTCTGCAAATTTTTTGTTCCAAACTTCAAGATCTACGATATTTTTATCACTATATAATTCAGGATCTGCCAGTTTTGCAGAGAGCTTTTCATGCATCTCCATCAGTTTTTCTAAACGATCCTCGCATTTGCGTACCTCGGCGCGCAAGGCCAGGATTTCATCACGACTGGCCTTTTTGACCTTGGGCTTATCACTTGCTGCCTTGGTAGTGGGTTTGTCCCCTGACAACAATTGACTGCGATAGGTATCCAAATCATCGTCATAGGGGGTCACGCGTCCACCTTTGACCAACCATAACCGATCCGCCACAAGGGACAGCAAATGCATATCGTGGCTTACCAGTACCACAGCCCCAGAATAGGCGGTCAGCGCCTCAACCAATGCCTCGCGGCTTTCGATATCAAGGTGGTTGGTCGGTTCATCCAAGATCAACAAATGCGGTGCATCTATCGTTGCGAGCAACAGGGATAGCCGTGCTTTTTGTCCCCCAGACAAACGCCCTACTTCGGTATCGGCTTGTTCTGCGCCAATGCCAAACCCCCCCATAATGGCACGCAACTGTGCAGGCGTTTTTTCGGGGCGCAGGCGGCGAATGTGATCCAATGGTGTTTCATCGATAAAAAGTTCATCGACCTGATGCTGCGCAAAATACCCGATGCGCAATTTATTCGAGGTCACAACGCGCCCTGCCATTGGGTTCAGGCGACCTGAGATCAGCTTGGAAAGGGTTGACTTGCCTTCACCATTTTGCCCCAAAAGGGCGATGCGATCATCCTGATCAATGCGCAAATCAAGGCGGGACAGGATTGCGTTGTCCTCATATCCAACGCTTCCGTTTTCAACGCGTACAATCGGCGTCGACAGCTCTTCTGGTTTAGGAAAGGAAAAGCGGCGCAAAGCGGCCTCTTGCGGGCGGGTGATTGGTTCCAGTTTTGCAATCATCTTTAGGCGCGATTGCGCCTGTTTTGCCTTGTCCGCCTTGTATCTGAAACGATCTACGTATGATTGCAGATGTGCGCGCCGCGCATCTTGGCGTTTGGCCTCGGCCTCTGCACTGGCAAGGCGCGCCGCACGGGTTTTGGCGAATGTGTCATATGCGCCTTGGTAGAAGGTCAATTTGCGATCCTCAAGATGCAGGATCGATCCAACGGCGCGGTTCAACAGGCCGCGGTCATGGCTGACGATGATCACGGTGTGGGGATATTTCACCAGATAGCTTTCCAGCCAAATCGCCCCCTCAAGATCCAAATAGTTGGTCGGTTCATCCAGCAATAACAGATCGGGTTGTGCAAACAAAACGGCGGCCAAGGCCACGCGCATCCGCCATCCGCCCGAAAAGGCCGAACAGGGCATCTGTTGTTTTTCGGGTGAAAACCCCAATCCTTTCAATATAGATGACGCGCGTCCTTCGGCAGACCAGGCATCAATATCTGCAAGGCGGGTTTGAATTTCGGCGATGCGGTTTGGATCATCGGCGCGCTCTGCCTCGGCCAGCAACTCGGCGCGTTCGGTATCTGCGGCAAGTACCGTTTCCAATAGGGAGATGTCATTTCCAGGCACCTCTTGGGCCACTCCGCCAATGCGGGCCTGTCGGGGCAGTTCAATCGACCCTGTTTCCAAGGATAGTTCCCCACGGATCAATCGAAACAGTGTTGTTTTGCCTGTCCCATTGCGCCCGATCAAGCCAACCTTGTGCCCTGCAGGAATAGTTGCGGATGCATTCTCAAGCAGAGGTCGGCCCTCAACTGAGTAAGAGATATCATGGAGTTTGATCATATCCGACGTGTCATCCGCATCTGGGTTTGTTTGCATAGTCAATGATCCGATTTTGACAGATTTGTAAATGCCAAAGCCCAAGTGCCAAACGCACGGAAATGACACTTTTCAAATGAAAGAGGGCATGCTATTGCGCGCCCAGATTTAAATCACGCACATCGTGCACATCGCAAAAGGAAACATCATGGCGACCGAACGTACCCTAAGCATCATCAAACCAGATGCAACAGCACGCAACCTAACAGGTAAAATCAACGCGAAATTCGAAGACGCGGGTCTTCGCATCGTTGCACAAAAGCGTATTAAATTGACAAAAGCGCAAGCGGGTAAATTCTATGAAGTGCACGCAGAGCGTCCATTCTATGATGAACTATGCGAATTTATGGCTTCAGCTCCCGTTGTAGTTCAGGTTCTGGAAGGCGAGGGCGCAATTGCAAAAAACCGTGAAGTCATGGGCGCAACCAACCCAGCAGACGCAGAAGCGGGCACAATCCGCGCAGAGTTTGCACAATCAGTCGGTGAAAACTCAGTTCACGGTTCAGACGCACCGGAAACAGCAGCTGTTGAAATCGCTTATTTCTTCTCTGGCCTAGAATTGGTGGGTTAATCACCAAGCGGTTTCGGATCATTTTCGCAATGTTATCAAGGCGGAGTGCGCTGCACTCCGCCTTTTTTGTAGCGAATTGATGAAGCCTAAGTGTCATTTGTTTTGCTTTGAACCTGCTAAGGCTCGCGTTTCGCCCGTCTGTTCCAAACCACGCGCTGTCCCTCGTTCTAGGTGGTCAAGGCCCACTAACTAATAGATTTAATCCTATGATTGGGACGAAAATGTAAAAAACGCGCCTTTATCAACAAATAGCGATCCATCAATGGTGAAGGGGTGCCAATGCCATCAATCACGCGTTTAGGGTGTTTGATGACTTGTTTGATGGTCCATTCCGCTTGATAGCCAGATAGCAACGCCCATTTCGCGGATTTTGCAATTTGGCGACGTAGTGGAAGGGTGCGCTGAACCTCGGCCGCGCGCTTGGCGAGTGTTTTTGCGCGTCCGTCATCCAAGGGTCTTTTGCCCGCGTTTTGCAAAGCAGGGATGGCCTGCATGAATTGCGCGAAACCAAACGCCGCACCGAGGCGTTTCACGATATCCAGATCACACGGGCCAAGCATGCCTGCGGCAACCGCATAAAGATTTCCAGATGTGTGCAATAAATAGCTATCAAACGCATCTTTATCCGCAAACGGATCGGCATAAATATCCCACCGCCGCGCATCCACCAAATCCTGTAACAGCCGCGCCTGAACAGGGGTGATGCAATAGGCAAGTGGAGTCACGACCTCATGGCGGCGCACAACATCACCATTTGCGATTTCGCCCAATGCATCATGCCACCATTGCAGACGCATTTCGGCGATCATCGCCTCTTTCGTTACCCAAGGGGCACGTGCGACCTCTAGGTTGAACGCAAACAATGTGAACAATGGAGGGCGCAGATCGGGGGGCGCAGCCATAACCGCGCGAAACCGCAAAGGATCGCCACGTTCAACCAATTTCGCACAGGCGATGACATCATCGGAATACATGCGCCCTAGGCACCCTTTTGCGTGTCATGCAGGATTTTCCACTGCATCGCTTCGATTAGGGCCTCAAAACTTGCGTCCACAATGTTGGGCGACACACCAACCGTGGCCCAACGGCGCCCCTGTGCATCCTCACTGTCGATCACAACGCGCGTGACGGCCTCGGTTCCGCCTTGGGTGATGCGGACCTTAAAATCCACCAAACGCATGTCGGCGATCATATCCTGATATTGGCCCAAATCCTTGGCCAATGCCTTGGCAAGTGCATTGACAGGGCCGCGATCTGATCCTGTTTCATCCATGCTTTCGCTGACGGAAAGGCGTTTTTCATCGCCCACTTTCACGACTACGACGGCTTCGGACAGGCTGACCATTTTGTTATATTTGTTTTTGCGCCGCTCTACCGTGACACGATAGCGTTTCACTTCGAAAAAGTCGGGCATTTGCCCCAATTCGCGCCGCGCAAGGATTTCAAAACTGGCCTGCGCAGTGTCATAGGAATACCCTTCCGCCTCTCGAGATTTGATGACATCAAGAATACGACCCAAGGCTGGATCGCCCTTTTCAACGGTGATGCCCGCATCGCGCAAACGTTTGATCAGGTTGCTTTGACCCGCTTGATTGGACATGGGAATGATGCGCGCATTTCCAACATCGCTGGGATCAATGTGTTCATAGGTGCTGGGATCCTTTAGGATCGCGCTGGCATGTAAGCCCGCTTTATGCGCAAAGGCAGCACTACCCACGTAAGGAGCCTGACGCGACGGAACGCGGTTTAAAATATCGTCCAACAGGCGTGATGTGCGTGTCAGCGTTTTCAACGCATCTTTGCTGACCCCAATTTCGAATTGGGAGGCATAGGGCTCTTTTAGCAACAGCGTGGGGATCAGGGATGTCAGGTTGGCGTTCCCACACCGTTCGCCCAGTCCGTTCAATGTCCCCTGAATTTGGCGCGCGCCTGCCTCGACCGCGGCCAGTGAATTTGCAACAGCATTTTCTGTGTCATTATGGGTGTGAATGCCCAGACGATCTCCGGGAATCCCCTTGGCGATAACATCGGTGACGATGTCTTTCACCTCGCTAGGCAGGGCACCGCCGTTTGTGTCGCACAAAACAATCCAACGCGCCCCCGCGTCGAACGTGGCCTTTAGGCAGGTGATGGCATAATTTGGGTTCGCCTTATAGCCATCGAAAAAATGTTCCGCGTCAAACAGCGCCTCGCGCCCTTGGGAAACACAATGTGTAATTGAGGTGGAAATCGTTTCGACGTTTTCATCCAGCGTGATGCCCAAGGCCGTGGTCACGTGAAAATCATGAGTTTTTCCCACCAAACACACCGCGGGTGTGCCCGCGTTCAAAACCGCGGCCAACACATCGTCATTTTCGGCGGACCTGCCCGCACGTTTTGTCATGCCAAATGCGGTGAACTGGGCGTTTGTGTCTAGACGTGCCTCAAAAAATGCGCTGTCGGTGGGGTTTGCGCCGGGCCAGCCGCCTTCGATGTAATCTATGCCAAGATCATCCAACGCCCGCGCGAGTGTTTGTTTTTCGTCGGTGGAAAACTGCACCCCTTGGGTTTGTTGTCCATCGCGCAGGGTAGTGTCGTAGATGTATAAACGCTCTTTACTCACGGCGGTTCCTACTTTTCTTGGCCCGTTGACCTATGGGCTACATGATCCGGTCCAATGCGGCAATGTCAAATCCTGCGGATGGGACAAGTTCGACACCTGCCTTGCTTATCCGCACCTCAAGCCCTGCGGCCTGATACGCGGATTTAAGTCTGTCGACTTCGTTGAAATCTTTGGTGTCCATGGCGGCTTGACGGGCCGCAAACAGATACGCCTCGTGTGCGGATAAATCCACGGCCTCTGCCCAAGCGCCCATATCAGGCGTCAGCAGTCCAAGAATCTCAGCACCCCCACGCAGCCCTGCAACATCACCCGCGTTTGCCAATTTGTGCAGCTCTGCAATCACACCGGCCGTGTTCAAATCATCACCCAGCGTGTCCAAAATAGATTGGGGCAGCGTGCCCACCGCATGATCCGCAACCAATCCACGCCATTTGCGCAGAGTTTTTTCTGCCTCTTTCGCCTTGGCATCGGTCCAATCCATGGGTTTGCCATAGTGCGTTGACAGGAACACAAAACGGATCACTTCGCCCGCATATCCCTGATCCAACAGGTCGCGCACGGTAAAGAAATTGCCAAGGGATTTTGACATTTTTTTACCTTCGACCTGAAGCATTTCATTGTGTAGCCAGATGTTTGCAAATCCCGCATCGGGATGAGCGCAGCAGCTTTGGGCGATTTCGTTTTCATGATGCGGAAACATCAAATCGTTGCCGCCACCATGAATGTCAAACGATGCCCCTAGCAGTTCATAAGACATGGCAGAACATTCAATATGCCACCCAGGGCGACCACGGCCCCACGGGCTTTCCCAACCTGGCAGTTCATCGGCAGAGGGTTTCCAAAGGACAAAATCCATTGGATCGCGTTTATAGGGTGCCACCTCGACCCGTGCGCCTGCGATCATATCATCCAGTGATCGACCAGATAGTTTTCCGTAATCCTTGTAGGAGGAGACAGAAAACAAAACATGTCCTTCTGCGGCATAGGCATGGCCGCCAGAGATCAACTGTTCAATCATCGCAACCATCTGATCGATATATTGCGTTGCACGCGGCATATGTGTTGGCAACAGATTGCCAAGCGCACCCATATCATCCAAATACCAATGCGTTGTTTCTGCCGTGATCTCTGAAATGTCCCGTCCACTGGATGCGGCGCGTGCGTTGATTTTGTCGTCCACATCCGTGAAATTACGGACATAGGTCACATGATCAGTACCATACACCTGCCGCAACAGGCGGAATAGCACATCGAACATTATCACGTTACGCGCATTTCCAATATGGGCGCGGTCGTACACCGTGGGCCCACACAAATACATGCGCACATTGTTCGGATCAATTGGCGCAAAAACCACTTTTGCGCGGCTCATTGAATTGTGCAATTTGATCGTTGTCATTTAGGTGTCCTTTGCCATGGGCATACGCAGGGTTAGGCGGGACTTAGCAATTTCATTTAGGGAATGTAAACAACCTTAAATCCAAGCTAGAGAGATTGAATTAGCAACAGCAAATAATGTTTGTGTCGATGCTCACCATGGAACGGTGGGTATCAGACGACCTTGGGAAATTCAACACAATTCCAGTTTGACTTTTCTAACCCCCCGTGGCCCATTCGGGAGGAATAGGCAAGGGGTGTTAGATGCAGCTTTCAAAACGCATTCAACAAATCACAACAGATGGGTCCGATGGGTGGGAGATTCTCTATAAATCCCGTACGATGATCGCCAAGGGACAGGACGTATTGGAATTGACGATTGGGGAACACGACATTCGCACAGACCCCAAGATTTTGGCGGCGATGCATCAATCGGCGCTTGCTGGACACACGGGATACGCCAGCGTACCTGGCACACCCGACTTGCGTCGTGCTGTTGGGGCGCGTGTTCAGGAACGCACGGGTGTTCCGACCTGTCATAAGAATGTGCTGATCACCCCCGGGGGACAGGCGGGTTTGTTTGCCGCGATCCTATGTGCCACCGACCCGGGGGACGGTGTTGTGCATCTGGATCCCTATTACGCAACCTATCCCACCTCAATCCGCGCGGCCAGTTGTGTGCCAATGCCGATTAAAACGGGCCCTGAAAATGATTTTCAACCCAGTGCTGGTGATTTGGCTACCTGCCGTGATGGTGCGCGCGCATTCCTGATGAATTCGCCCAATAACCCAACCGGAACAGTCTATTCCGCCGCAACGATGAAGGCAATCTCTGAATATGTTCAGCGCAATGATCTGACGCTAATTTCTGATGAGGTTTATGACACGCAAATTTGGTCAGGTGCGCATGTTTCACCACGGGCCTTACCCAACATGGCCGAACGCACGATTGTGATCGGTTCCATGTCCAAAAGCCATGCAATGACAGGCAGTCGCATTGGTTGGGTCATCGCTCCAGAAGAGGCGATTGAAAACATGATCGATCTGGCGACCAACACGACCTATGGCGTTGCGGGCTTTGTTCAGGATGCTGCCCTGTTCGCTTTGTCCCAAGGAGAAGCCTTTGAAGATGAAGTTGCGGCACCATTTAAACGGCGGCGCGAAATTGCGCTGGATATTTTGCAAGGATTTCCAAACATTCCGATGATTGCGCCGCGTGGGGGAATGTATCTGATGTTGGATATGCGCATAACGGGGCTAAGTGGGATTGAATTTGCAAATCGCTTGCTGGATGAACGATCGATTGCGGTGATGCCGGGGGAAAGTTTTGGACAATCCGCGGCAGGTCATATTCGCGTGGCAATGACAATTGCAGATGATCGTTTTGGCGATGCCCTGCGCGGGTTATGCGAATTTGCCGAAAGTTTGATGCATGGTTGACCCCATATCCTCGATCCGCAATCTGGGACCTGTGGTAGAAGATAGCTTTGCTCGCGCTGGGATTATGAGCGCTGAAGAGTTGCGTGAAATGGGCGCGGATGCTGGGTACCTACGTCTGTTGCAATCAGGGTCGCGGCCCCATTTCATTGCCTATTATGCCTTGGTCATGGGGTTGCAGGGGCGGTCGTGGAATGATTTGGATGACACAGAAAAGGCCGCTCTGCATATTTGATTTGATGCGCTCAAGGCTCAGGTCACAAGGCCCTCTGCCCCTGCTGGGATCGAGGCAGTTTTGGATAAAATCGGCGTTGGAACACGCCGCGCGAAATAGACTTAGGCGCGACGTTTCTGCATAGCGAGCCAGATTAAAGCCCCGCCTGCGAGTGTTAAAAACGGAACCATCGCAATGTTAACGGCGGTCCATCCTTCCACAGGAGAGCCACCAGAACAATTCATCAATCCACCTGAAGACAGCGAAGCAACCGTTACACCGCCAAAGACGAAAAAGTCGTTCATGCCCTGAACAATTCCCTTTTCTTCCGGGTTATGTGCAGATGCCAGCATTGTGGTTGCACCAATAAAACCAAAGTTCCACCCAACACCTAGCAGGATTAAAGCGAGGAAGAAGTTTTCAACATTGACCCCCTGTAACGCCACAGCGCCCGCGCTGGCAAGAATAACTAGGCCTGCCCCAACAATCTTGGTCGTCCCAAAACGTGCAATCAAATGCCCTGTGAAAAACGATGGAACGAACATTGCCAATACGTGGGCTGACACAACATCGGCGGCTGTGTTTTGTTCAAATCCGCATCCAACCACCGCCAGTGGCGTTGATGTCATAACAAGGTTCATCAATGCATATGAAACCATCGCACAGATCATGGCCACCGCCACAGTTGGTGTTTTCATAATTTCCCAACGGCTGCGCCCAATTGGAGCATCTGCGCTACGCTGTTCGGGTTTTGGAATGTTTAGGGCTAAAAACAATGCAGATCCCAACACATTAATCGCGATGATTGTTAAATAGGTTCCCATAAACGGAACAACCATGGATTGTGCTGTAACTTTAACCAACTGTGGTCCGATCAAAGCAGAGGCCAGTCCGCCCGCCATCACATAGGAAATCGCCTTGGGGCGGAATGCCTCGCTCGCTGTGTCAGCTGCGGCAAATCGATAAAACCCTTGTGCCGACATATATATCCCTGTCAGCAAGGAACCGATCATAAATATCTCAAATGAATCTAGGTAAAGCCCATAGGCGCCAACAGCACCACCCAAGGCCCCGCCCAAAGCCCCAACAAAAAAGCCAATACGTCTGCCATATCTCTGCATAATCATTGAAAGTGGATTGGCCGCGAGCATAGAACCCAGGACAATTAAGGAAATCGGCAAAGTTGCATAGCATGGGTTCGGTGCAAGCGTCTGTCCCGCCAATCCCCCAATCGTAAAGATCATGGGCATTTGCGATCCAAGGATCGCCTGCGCCAAAACCAAAACTGATACGTTAAATTTTGCGCGTTTATGCGCCCCAGCATCCGTGCTATAATCATCATTTGTCATCCGCACCCCTTAGGAGCCTGAGCACATCCCTGCAAGCGAAAAGTTCTAAGCCCGCGTCACGTCACATGCAACATTGCGCATTCAACCAAAACGCGTAGTCTAGCCAAATGCAAGGCGACGAGAAAGTTTTGGTTCTATCCGGTACCCGTGAAGGGGTGGATTTGATCCAACAGTTACAGGAAAAGCAAGTGAACATAATTGCATCCATCGCGGGTGATGCACGTGTGCGCCTTTCGTTCGCAGTACCTGTTCATTATGGTGGCTTTGCAACACAGGCTGAATTCAAGGACTTCCTTGGCAAAAACAAAATTACACATGTTTTTGACGCAAGCCATCCAAATGACTCACAGATATCGGTGCAAACGCAACAGTGGTGTCGCGTGCTTGATGTGAAATTTTTGAATATCACGCGGTCTGGCTGGTGCGCAGGGGCAGGGGACAAGTGGCACATCCTGGCCAGTGAGGCGGATGTTGCAACGGTGATCACCGACCCTGCACGGGTGTTTCTAGCAACGGGGCGCATGCGGTTGTCCGAATTTTCCAATTTGAATCACTGTTATTTGTATTGTCGTCAAATTGATGTTGCTCCTGATGCTTTTCCTTTTTCAAATGGCGAATACGTTGTGGGTCATCCTCCTTTTAGTGTCGAGGATGAGATGGCATTATTTAAACGCCTTCAAATCGATTGGTTGGTCTTGCGCAATGCAGGGGGGGAAAGAAGCATGTCAAAATTGATTGCCGCGCGAAATTTGGGGGTGCCTGTCGCAATGATTGACCGACCAAGTCTAGTGACGCCCAGCGTGGAAACCGTTGATCAGGCTTTGCAATGGCTAAGCACATGTTGAATGAACGCCTTATCTTGGGGGATCCTTGCATTGCCGAAGGGGCCGCATGGCTCGCCGCGCATGATCCACATTTTGCCGATGCGTTGTCATTAACGGGTCCCTTACCGTTGCGCTTGCGCGAGGGGGGATTTCATCAATTGCTCTCGGCCATCGTGTCCCAACAACTGAGTGTTTCCGCCGCCGCTGCAATTTGGGCACGGGTGGAGAAGGCAGGTGTAACGACACCAGAGGCCATTTATAACAGTAGCGATGAGGATTTGCGCGCCCTCGGCCTTAGTCGGCAAAAAATTGGATATGCACGTGCACTAGCGGGCGCTGGGATTGATTTTGATGCCTTACCTGGAAAATCTTTGGAGGATGTTATCGCTGAATTAACAGTCGTGTCAGGCATTGGTGTTTGGACGGCTGAAATTTATGCAATGTTTAGTTTGCATCGCGCCGATGTTTTCGCGCATGCGGATTTGGCATTGCAAGAGGCTGCGCGGCATTTGTTTGATCTGGATAAACGCCCAACGCCAAAAGTGATGCGCGATATGGCCGATCAGTGGCGTCCATGGAGATCGGTTGCAGCGCGTCTGTTATGGGCCTATTACAAGCACATCAATGAACGCGAGGGAGTGCGATGACACGAGTTTTAACCGCAGGACGCAAGGAACCCCATTCTGGTGACACACGCTCTGCCGTTGTGTTTTTGCACGGCTATGGCGCAAATGGTGCTGATCTGTTGGGATTGGCCGATCCGTTGGCGGACCATTTGCCTGACACATTATTTGTTGCTCCCGATGCTCCTGAAAACTGTGCGGGCAGCCCGTTTGGGTATCAATGGTTCCCGATCCCTTGGATTGATGGATCGAGTGAAGAGGAAAGCAGCCGCGGCATGCAGCAGGCGGTAGAAGATCTTAATGCTTTTCTGGATGCGCTGATGGTGGACGAGGATTTGTTGCCTGAACAGGTGTGCTTGTTTGGGTTCTCCCAAGGCACAATGATGTCGCTCCATGTGGCCCCCCGCCGCGAAGATCCTGTTGCCGGGATTGTTGCATTTTCGGGTCGCCTGCTTGAGCCTGAATTACTGGCAGATGAGGTGCAATCGCGCATGCCGATCCTGCTTGTTCATGGAGATCAGGACGATGTTGTGCCCGTTCAATCCCTACCGCAAGCGGCAGAGGCGTTACAAAACGCGGGTTTTAGTGATGTCTACGCGCATGTAATGAAGGGTACGGCTCATGGCATTGCGCCAGATGGATTAAGTGTTGCAATGGCCTTTATCCGCGATCAATTAGGGTTCTGATCGTCATAGGCCTGTTACTATTCTGACTAAGATATTGCTAGATCAAGGGGCTTGATCGAATTGGATCACGATATATAGTGGCTTCAAAGATATCTAATGAGTGAGTAGTGAACAAGCAGGGGGCCCCCCAATGGACGGCGAATTTAGGACAGAATTTGTAAGGCAACCAGTTGGATCAAATCATCATCCCGCACTAGTGTTGAATGCGGATTATAGGCCACTTTCCTATTATCCACTGTCGCTATGGTCCTGGCAGGATGCGGTTAAAGCGGCCTATATGGATCGGGTCGATATCGTGGCGGAATATGACACCATCGTGCGCAGTCCGACGACCGAAATTCGCATTCCTTCTGTGGTTGTTCTGCGCGATTACGTAAAACCGCAAAAGCGCGTGGCCTTCACGCGCTTTAATTTATTTTTGCGGGATGGATTCCAATGCCAATATTGCGGGTCCAAGGGTGATTTGACCTTCGATCACGTGGTTCCGCGCAAATCTGGGGGTGTGACCAGTTGGGAAAATGTGGTCGCTGCCTGTTCCAAATGTAACTTGAAAAAGGGGTCCAAGGCGCTGCGCCATTCGGGCCTATCGCTACGCCAACAACCTCGCCAACCAGGGGCCGAAGAATTGCGTAATCTGGGCCGCCGTTTCCCACCCAACCACCTGCATGAAAGCTGGATGGATTTCCTATATTGGGATACGGAATTGGATTCTTAATTTAAGGAAGCCTTCGTAGGGATTTTTTGCGCCGCGTCAAATCAAGCGCGGCGCTTATACGTTAAGGAAGAAGTTTCAGGATGTAACCCGGTAGAGCAAAGGCACCTTTGTGAACCGCAGGTGTATAGTAGTCACAACTCAGCCCTGCATCCTCATAGCGTTGTTCCAAGGTTTCTACTGTAACATCGCGTGCTACACCGTTTGTACCCCACCCAAACGCCATTGGTCCGCCTGCATAGGTGGGAACCGTTGCGGTGTAACATCCCCAATCCTGAAACATGGCCTTAAATGCACGCAGGGTATTGGTCAGTTCGTCACCCTGCATAAACGGTACGCCGTTTTGTGTCACAAGGATCCCGTTCTCTGTCAGTGCCCGCTGTGCATGGCCGTAAAACGTGTCTGTAAACAACACCTCCCCCGGTCCGATTGGATCCGTGCTGTCCACGATAATTACATCATAGGTTTGGTCTGTTTCGCGCATGAAAACCGCGCCATCATTGATAACCAATTCCAAACGTGTATCATTAAAGGCCCCTTGGGATAGGGTGGGTAGATATTCTTTGGAAAATTCAACAACGCCTGCATCAATTTCCACCATGGTCACGTGTTCAACGGAGCTATGACGCAGAACCTCTTGTGCCATGCCTCCGTCACCACCACCAATGATCAGCACGCGTTTGGCCGCGCCATGGGCCAAAATCGGCACGTGGATCAACATTTCGTGATAGACGAAGTTATCGCCTTCAGTCGTTTGTACCACATCATCCAGCGTTAGGATGCGCCCGAAGGTTCCGTTTTCGAACACTTTGATGCACTGATGGTCTGTTTCGCTGTCATACAGCAAAACATCAACACTTAGCGATTGGGCATAGTGTTTGTGTAGCGGTTCACGCATCCATTGTGTCATGCGGCCACTCCTGCGTCCAAAACCACGCCATCGCCGCGCAACAATTCCTTGACCCGTACATCCGTCGTGCCAAATGCGCGTGATAAGACGCCAACCGCCTTCAGTGGTTTTGCATCACCGCACATGAAGACATCAAATGCGCCATATCCGATTTCGGGCCAAGTATGCACGCTGATATGGCTTTCGGCCAAAATCGCAACGCCACTCACGCCTTGGGGGCTGAATTTGTGGGTGTGAATGTGCAAGAGCGTTGCATCACATTCTTCCACGCAATCGCGAAAGGCCTGTTGGATCCGATCTTCGTCATCCAATCCATGGCCATTACAGACTTCGATAATAAGATGGGTGCCCGCGAACACTTTTCCGTCACGGCGGATAAAGTGATCGTCGCGCGTTTCATCGAAAACATCACGATTGGCAACAGATATCGCGGTCGTACCGCGGGTGGTGTCTTCCTCATGGGCGCCTGTCTCCAGACCTATCCCCAGTTGGAAGAGGTTGGCGTCATTCATAGCTCTCCCCTTCGTTCCAGTAGATTAGCAAGTCCAGTCGGTCCCTTAGCGCCCCCCCCAAAGACACTTGGGGTTGGGATCGGTCCCGAAAGTAGGGCGGCGTTTAGCGAAGTGATTTCCGTTAAGCAAGCCTAGTTTTGTCACAAGTTCAAAAAAATGGCTCCAAGGGCCAAGTTAGAAGAGTAATTGAGGTTGCGTCTAAAAAGGAAGTCGAGTTTTTTGGGACGCGGCTTTACTACCAAGACCTAAATCTTGTAAAAAATCATTATGAAGCCGTCTAACGTTGGTTCCTTCAGGATTGTTATTTCGAAACTAATCAACTCACCTCTTGAATTTGAATTCATAATTCCAAGGGGTAATT